>JBFWUS010000036.1:0-56809 GCA_050247155.1 Rhizobiaceae bacterium | reverse complement strand
AGCGGGGCCTTTACCCTCCCCCTTGTGGGGTGGGTCGCGTGCGACGGGTGCGGGGTGGGGGTATCTCATCTACTCGCACAATCGTTCGATCAATTACCCCCACCCCGACCCCTCGCAAGCTCGGGATCGACCCTCCCCACAAGGGGGAGGGTAAGCGCCAAGCTGGAATCCCGCCCACTCCCCGCCCCTTTTGAGTGCTATGCTTTCCCCTTCCAGAGAGGAGCCTCGTCATGAGCCTCGTCCACGAAATCGACTACGGCACGCCGGCCTCGAAATCGGAAAAGACCATCACGCTGACAGTTGATGGCAAGCAGGTTTCCGTGCCCGAGGGCACCTCGATCATGCGCGCCGCCATGGATGGCGGCGTCGAGATCCCGAAACTCTGCGCAACCGACATGCTGGACTCTTACGGCTCCTGCCGTGTCTGCCTCGTGGAGATTGAAGGGCGCGGCGGCACGCCGGCCTCCTGCACCACGCCGGTGGCGGAAGGCATGGTGGTCCATACCCAGACCGATCGCCTGCAGGCGATCCGCAAGGGCGTGATGGAGCTTTACGTTTCCGACCATCCGAGCGGCTACGATCTCAAGGCCGGCACCGGCGCCTCCGAGTTCGACAGGACGATCAAGCAGGTCGGCCTGGATGAGATGCGCTACGACCTGCATGGCCGCAACCATGTGGTCGCAAAAAACGGATCGGCGAACCCGGACTGGGTGCCGAAGGACACGTCCAACCCCTATTTCACCTTCGATTCGGCGCAGTGCATCGTCTGCTCGCGCTGCGTGCGCGCCTGCGAGGAAGTGCAGGGCACGTTTGCGCTGACCATCGAAGGCCGCGGCTTCGACGCCCGCATCGTCTCCGGCGCGAAGGAATCTTTCCTGTCATCCGAATGCGTGTCCTGCGGCGCCTGCGTTCAGGCCTGTCCGACCGACGCGTTGCGCGAGAAAACCGTTATCGCCAAGGGCATGCCGACCTCGTCGAAAGTCACGACCTGCGCCTATTGCGGCGTCGGCTGCTCGTTCAAGGCCGAGATGCAGGGCGAAGACCTGATCCGCATGGTGCCGTGGAAGGATGGCAAGGCCAATCGCGGGCACAGCTGCGTGAAAGGCCGCTTCGCCTGGGGTTATGCCCACCACAAGGAGCGCATCCTCAACCCGATGATCCGCGAAAAGATTTCCGATCCGTGGCGCGAGGTGTCGTGGGAGGAGGCGCTGGCCCACACGGCGAAGGAATTCCGCCGCATCCAGTATCAATATGGCCAGGGTTCGATCGGCGGCATCACCTCGTCGCGCTGCACCAATGAAGAGACCTATCTCGTCCAGAAGCTGGTGCGCCAGGTGATGGGCAACAACAATGTCGACACCTGCGCCCGCGTCTGCCATTCGCCAACCGGCTACGGGTTGAGGACGACCTTCGGCACATCGGCGGGCACGCAGGATTTCGACTCGGTCGAACACACCGATGTCGTGCTGATCATCGGCTGCAACCCGACCGACGGTCACCCGGTGTTCGCCTCACGGCTGAAGAAGCGGCTGCGCCAGGGCGCCAAGCTGATCGTCGTCGACCCGCGCCGCACCGACATAGTGCGCACGCCGCATGTCGAGGCGCAGGTGCATTTGCCGCTGAGGCCTGGCACCAATGTGGCGGTGGTTACGGCTCTTGCGCATGTCATCGTGACGGAAGACCTCTACAATGAAGAGTTCATCCGCGAGCGCTGTGATTGGGATGAATTCCAGGACTATGTCGAGTTCGTCGCCGAAAAGCGCCACAGCCCGGAAGCGATCGAGAAGATGTCGGGCGTGCCGGCCGATCTTATCCGCCAGGCGGCGCGTATCTACGCCACAGGCGGCAATGGCGCGATCTATTACGGTCTCGGCGTCACCGAGCACAGCCAGGGCTCGACCACGGTCATCGCGATCGCCAACCTTGCTATGCTGACCGGCAATATCGGCCGGCCGGGCGTTGGCGTGAACCCGCTGCGCGGCCAGAATAATGTGCAGGGTTCCTGCGACATGGGCTCGTTCCCGCACGAGTTGCCTGGGTATCGCCACATCTCTGGCGAGGGCGTGCGCGAGATTTATCAGAAGATCTGGGGCGTCAAGCTGGACGACGAGCCTGGGCTGCGCATCCCCAACATGCTCGACGCCGCCGTCGACGGCACCTTCATGGGTCTTTACATCCAGGGCGAAGACATCCTGCAATCCGACCCCAACACCAAGCATGTTTCGGCCGGTCTCGAGGCGATGGAGTGCGTCGTGGTGCACGATCTCTTCCTCAACGAGACCGCCAACTACGCGCATGTCTTCCTGCCCGGCTCGACCTTCCTCGAAAAGGACGGCACCTTCACCAACGCCGAGCGGCGCATCAACATGGTGCGCAAGGTGATGGAGCCGAAGGCGCGCTATGCCGACTGGGAAGCGACGCAGCTCATCGCCAAAGCCATGGGCACGGACTGGGGTTACACCCATCCCTCGCAGATCATGGACGAGATCGCCGCGACTACGCCGAGTTTCGCCGGCGTCTCGTTCGACCTGATCGACCGTGTCGGCTCGGTGCAATGGCCCTGCAACGAGAAGGCGCCGCTCGGCACGCCGGTCATGCATGTCGACGGCTTCGTGCGTGGCAAGGGCAAGTTCGTGCGCACCGAATATGTGGCCACTGACGAGCGCACCGGCCCGCGCTATCCGCTGCTGCTCACCACCGGCCGCATCCTCTCGCACTACAATGTCGGCGCGCAGACAAGGCGGACAGAGAACGTCGCCTGGCATCCCGAAGACCGCCTGGAGATCCATCCGCACGACGCCGAGCAGCGCGGCGTCCACGATGGCGAGTGGGTGCGCATCCAGAGCCGCGCCGGCGAGACGACTTTGCGCGCGCTGATCACCGAGCGAGTCGCGCCGGGTGTGGTCTACACGACCTTCCACCACCCCGACACGCAAGCGAACGTCGTCACGACAGACTATTCCGACTGGGCGACCAACTGTCCGGAATACAAGGTCACCGCCGTACAGGTCGGCCCATCGAACGGGCCGACGGACTGGCAGGAGGAATACAACGAGCAGGCCCGCATGAGCCGCCGCATCGCCGGACGGCTGGAGGCTGCGGAGTGAGCGCGGGGTTTACCCTCCCCCTTGTGGGGTGGGTCGCGAGCGAAGCGTGCGGGGTGGGGGTAACCCATCTCTCGACCACGAGGCCGCTTTGCGATGTCATCTACCCCCACCCCGATCCCTCGCAAGCTCGGGATCGACCCTCCCCACAAGGGGGAGGGTAAGATGCGCGCGCCCACCACCTCCACGACCCGCCTCGCCCGCCGTGTTTCGGGCTCTGCATCCGCGCCGCGCAACGTGCCGGAGGAAACGCCTGTCGCGCTGTCTTATGCCGGCACGACCCACGCCGTGATGATGGCGACGCCGGCTGATCTTCATGACTTCGCCGTCGGCTTCACGCTCACCGAGGGCATCATTGCCTCGCCCCATGAAATCGAAGCCGTTGAAGTTGAAGAAGCGGGTGCAGGCGTGGACGTCCAGATTCGCCTGAAAGACGTCGCCAACACCCGCTTTGAAGCCCGCCGCCGTCGGCTTGCCGGGCCGGTCGGCTGTGGCCTCTGCGGCATTGAATCGATCGACGAGGCGATGCGTTCGATTCCGGCGGTGGTCGGGCCGAAACTGACGCTGTCGGAGTCCGACATCACGCAAGCCGTCCGCCTGCTCTCGAAACAACAACCATTCCACGCGGAAACGGGCGCTGTGCATGCAGCCGGCTTCTATATCCCTGGCAAAGGTATTGTCGCGGCGCGGGAGGATGTCGGACGGCACAATGCCTTGGACAAGCTTGCTGGGGCGCTGGCACAAGCCGGCATCGACGGAGCCTCCGGTGCTGTGGTGGTAACCTCGCGCGTGTCGGTGGAGATGGTGCAGAAGACGGCCGCGATCGGATCGCCTATCATCATCGCCGTTTCGGCCCCCACGGCGCTGGCCATCCGCACGGCCGAAGCCGCCGGCATGACCCTCGTCGCCCTGGTGCGCGGCGACGAGTTCGACATTTTTACCCATCCAGACCGCATTTCGACCGGAGCCGCCAGCAATGTCGCATGACGAACAGTCGCATAGCGAACACCACGCGATGAACACGGCGGACAAGCTAGTCTATATGGCGAACCAGATCGCTTCCTTCTTCGCCTCGCAGCCCAAGGAAGAAGCGGCTGCTGGCGTAGCCAAGCACATCAACGACTACTGGGAGCCACGTATGCGCCGGCAATTCTTCGAAATCGCCGAGGCTGGCCAGCTCAAGCTGTCGCCGCTGGTGATAGAGGCCTTGCCGCAGATCCGCCGGCCGACGAGCAGTAATATCAAGTAGGGCTAACACTGCGGTTGCATTCTTCGCCATGCCGGGCTGCAAACGGCGTTTTTCTGCGCTTCGGTGCTCACGTAGCTGAACGTACGCTGCGCTCCGATGCTCGAAAATCACCCTTTTCGCCACGGCCTGACGAATTTGCAACTGTAGTGCTAAGCAGCCTTTTCCAATTCGTTTCTCGCTTCCGCCAGGATGCCGAAAGACCGCTTGCGCGCGGCGTGATCGAATATCTGCGCCGTCACCATGATCTCGTCCGCGCCGGTGCGACGGATGAACGCGTCGACGCCTGTCCTTACAGTCTTCGGCGAACCGACGACGGCGCAGGACAAGGCGTGGTCAAGCATCGCCTTGGCCTGTGGGTCGAGCGCCTGTGCGAAATTTTCGACAGGGGCGGGCAGCTTGCCCGGACGTCCCGTGCGCAAGTTCACGAAAGCCTGCTGCAGCGATGAAAACAACAAACGCGCCTCGGCGTCGGTTTCGGCGGCGAAGACATTCAGCCCGAGCATCACATAAGGCCTGTCGAGTTGCTCGGAAGGCTGGAACCGCGAGCGATAGATGTCCAATGCGTGCTCCATTTCGGCCGGCGCGAAATGCGAGGCGAAGGCGTAAGGCAGGCCGAGCATCGCGGCGAGCTGCGCGCCATAGGTTGACGAGCCCAAGATCCAGAGCGGCACGTTGCGTCCCTCGCCCGGCACGGCGTGGACACGCTGGCCGGGCTCGGCCGGCCGGAAATAGTTTGCGAGTTCGACAACGTCTTGCGGAAAGCTGTCGACGGCGCCGTCGAGATTGCGCCTAAGCGCCCGGGCCGTCAGCATATCGGTGCCCGGCGCACGGCCAAGGCCCAGATCGATGCGACCGGGATAAAGCGCATCCAGCGTGCCGAACTGTTCGGCGATGACCAGCGGCGCGTGGTTGGGCAGCATGATGCCGCCCGCGCCGACGCGGATCGTCTTGGTGCCGCCGGCGACATGGCCAATCACTACCGACGTCGCCGCGCTAGCGATGCCCGGCATGCCGTGATGTTCGGCTAGCCAGTAGCGGTGGTAGCCAAGCGCTTCCGTGTGTCGGGCAAGGTCAAGCGTGTTGGCGAGGGACCCGGACGCGTCGCTGCCTTCTGGGACGGGAGAGAGATCGAGAACGGAAAATGGGATCATGTCAGGCATCGAAAATCCTCAGTTCCTCAGTCGTCCAGGACGGGGAGCGGGCAATTCCCTGTCGGGCTTACGGTCGTCGCTTCTGTTCCGCGCGATATAGGAGCCAAGGGCATCGATCGAAAGGACGGCCGCATTCTTTCGGCAGGTCGACCGGGGAGAATCCGTTGCGCCAGTGCAAACACCCGCATAAAACCTGCGATTTCCTGGCGCAGGTGTCCATTTCGCGCTTGAACTTCGCCCGACGGTGCGTATGTAAGCGGCGGAAAATTGACCGCAGGGACTGAACGTTGGCGATATACAGGGACCAGACCTTTGCTGAGCGGCGCGACTCGGCAAATGCAGCAAAAAAAGCGCTCCTCGAAAAGTTCAAGAGCAAGCCTGCCGCCGACGACCCAGCGGTGCTGGCAAAGCAGGCGGAGCGCAAGGCGATCCTCGCCGCGCGCGAAATCCGCGAGGCGGAGAAAGCGCGGCTGAAGCAGGAGCGCCTGGCACGCGAGGCGGAAGAGCGTGCGCGCCTTGCGGCTGAAGCCGAGGCTGCCCGCATCAAGGCGGAGGCCGAAGAGGCCGAGCGCGAAAAGCAGCGGATCAAGGAAGAAGAAGAGCGGCTGACCGCACAACTTGCCTTGGAGGCTGCGGCCAAGGCAAAGCGCGACGCGCGCTATGCAGCACGCAAGTCGCGGACGGGCCGGCTGCCGCCGAGCCGCTGATAGGCTGATCCAGCGAGATTGAAAAAGCCCGTCGAAATCTCGGCGGGCTTTCTGCTTTTATGCGTGTCAGGTCGCGAATTTGAGGCCGATGATGCCGGCGACGATCAGGGCGATGCTGCCCAGCCTGGCGATCGTGGCCGGTTCGCCCAGCAGGGCGATCCCGAGGATCGCTGTGCCGACCGCGCCGATACCGGTCCAGACCGCGTATCCCGTGCCGACAGGCAGCGTCTTGAGCGCGATGGCGAGCAGGAACACGCTCGCGGCCATGCTGCCGGCCGTCAACAATGACGGCACTAGCCTGGTGAAGCCTTCAGTGTATTTGAGACCAATCGCCCAGCCGATTTCCAGGATGCCGGCGAAGAAAAGATAAACCCAGGCCATAGAGCCCTCCATATAGTGGCGGGCCGTCCCGTCCTGAATTGTGTGGAAACGCAAGGCCGTCCTTGCAAGGCGCATATAGGACGAAGCCGATCAAAATACAAACGGCGTCCCGAAGGACGCCGTCACCTGCACGAAGCAGAAGCCTCGATTACTTCTTGGCCGGCTTGGCGGGCGCCTTGGCGTCCTTCTTCGGCTTCTTGGCTTCTTTCTTTGGTTTTGCAGCCCCTTTTGCCATGATTCGATCCTCCGATTTGATGGCGGGAAAAACGAATCAGAAGAAGTTGGCAAGAACAAGAGGGGTTGAGGCCAGCGCATCGAAAATCGGTGCAAAAGCCTAGAGTCCGTTTCTAAACGTGTGAGGGCGGTCTACAAATGGCGCTTTTCTGCGCTTCGGTGCTCACGTACTTCATGTGCGCTCCGCTCCGATGCTCGAAAATCACCATTTTCGACACGCCCTTACGCGTTTCCAAATGGACTCTTATTCGTCGCCCTCGACGACGCGCAGCCGCAACTGGCCCGTCTTGGATTCGGCGGTGCGCCGAGTCGGCTGACGCGCGGATTCGTCAGAGGCTTCCGGGGGTGACTCGCCGCCGCTGAACTCCAACGCTTCAATTTTCTGCCCACGCTTGGTGACCTTGTTCGACGAGACCAGAATATCGTCGATGTCCTTCGAGGCCTGGCCGAAATGTGTTTGCAGCTTGCGGACGCGATCGTCGAGCCGGCCGATATCCTCCATCAGACGCACGACCTCGCCCTGGATCAGATGGGCCTGCTCGCGCATGCGGGCGTCTTTCAGAATTGCCTGGACCACCTGGATCGACAGCATCAGCAAGGACGGCGAGACGATGACGATGCGGGCGCGGTGCGCCCGCTGGACGATCACCTCGAAGTTCTCATGGATCTCGGCGAAAACCGATTCCGACGGCACGAACATGAAGGCCGTGTCCTGCGTTTCGCCCGTAATCAAATACTTGTCCGCGATATCGCGGATGTGCACTTCGACGTCACGGCGAAAGGCTTGCGCCGCGTAGCGTTGCGCGTCCGCCCCCTCGGCGGCGCGGATGGCGTTCCAAGCCTCCAAGGGAAACTTCGCGTCGATCGCAAGCTGCGGCGCGCCGTTCGGCATGCGGATCAGGCAGTCCGGCCGGCTGCCGTTCGACAGCGTCGCCTGGAATTCGTAGGAACCGTGCGGCAAACCGTCCGCAACGATCGCTTCCATGCGCGACTGGCCGAAGGCGCCGCGTGTTTGCTTGTTTGACAGGATCGCCTGCAATTGCACGACTTGGCCTGCCAGCGACTGGATGTTGGTCTGCGCGGTATCGATGACCGCCAGCCGTTCTTGCAGCTTTGCGAGGCTCTCATGAGTCGAGCGGGTCTGCTCGCTCATCGTCTGGCCGATGCGGCCCGTCATCGCGTCGAGGCGCTGGCCGAGCGACTGCGTCAATTCGGCCTGCCGCGCGCCGAAAACTTCGGCGACCGTGCCGAGCCGCCCCTGCATCTCGGCCTGCGCTTGCAAAATGCCGGCCATGCGCGATTCCATGTCGCGGGCATGGTCTGCCGCTTCGACCGCCGCCTCGGCGCGCGCGCGCGCCGAACGCCAGAGTGCGGAAACGAGAGCGATCAGCAGCAGGGTGAATAAGGCCGCGCAGGCGACCAGCGTCTGACCGAGCGTAATCACAGTTGCACCGAATTGGGCAACGGGCTGGGCCAGCAGGTCGGCGATTTGATCCATGCCGCCAGCATAGCCGATTCGCTGCCGCCTGACAGATCAAAACAAGAACGAAAGAACGGGCGTTCCCGTTGACGCTATCGGCGCTAGCCTTTACCTGAGCCGCATGTCGATCAAGCCGCTCATCATTTTGCCGGACCCTGTGCTGCGACAGGTGTCGAAACCCGTCGAACAGGTCGATTCGTCGATCAAGAAGCTCGCGGCCGACATGTTCGAGACCATGTACGACGCGCCGGGCATCGGGCTCGCGGCGATCCAGGTCGGCGTGCCGCTCAGAATGCTGGTGATCGATCTCGCCAAGCAGGACGAGCCGAAAGAGCCGCAGGTTTTCATCAATCCCGAGGTCCTCTCCAGTTCGGACGAGCGCTCGACCTATGAGGAGGGCTGCCTGTCGATCCCCGAATATTACGCCGATGTCGAACGCCCTGCATCGGTGCGGGTGAAATTTGTCGATGGCAACGGCAAGGAGCAAGAACTGGAAGCGGACGGCCTACTGGCGACCTGCCTCCAGCATGAGATCGATCATCTCAACGGCGTGCTGTTCATCGACCATATCTCGAAACTGAAGCGCGACATGGTCGTGCGCCGGTTCAAGAAGCTCGCCAAGGATCGCCAGCCGCAGGTGGGGTGATTCAGCCAATTGCCGGCGAGGGCACCCTCTGATATCATTGATATCACGACGGAGGTATGTATGAGTGACCTGCTGATTAGGGATTTTCCGAGCTTCGCAAAGTCCCGTATTGCCGATGCTGCCAAGCAGAATGGAACCAGCATCTCAACCGAGGCGAAGCGGCGTCTGATTCAGACGCTAGTCGAGGATGAAACCGGGACACGTAGAACAATGAGTGCTTGGGATGAGTTGCGGGCCGCCTTCTTCGAAGCTGATGCGATTCTGACGGACGAAGAACACGAGGATTTCATGAAGGCGATCGAGGAGGGTCGGCGAGACATGGGCCGTCCTGCTCCTGATTTCGAATGATTCTGCTCGATACAAACATTGTGTCAGAGGTTTGGCGTCACGGGCCGGACCCACAGGTCGAGGCGTGGTTCGAAAAGCAAGACCCCGCAGAACTCTTCATATGTCTGCCGGTGATTGCAGAATTGTCGTACGGCGCCAACAGAGCTTTGTTACGCGACAAGAGCATTCGCTACATTGATGCGTTGACCACTACGATCCATCACCACTATCGCCGGAAGGTGCTTGCCTCGGATCTGGCCGCGTCTCTCAAATTTGGTGAGATTGTGGCCGAACGTGAAAGCAGGGGGCGACCGATCGGCCCGCTTGACGCCATGATCGCAGCGATCTGCCTCGTCAACGGCGCGACGTTAGCCACCCGCAACGTGCGCGACTTCGACGGTCTTAACCTCAAACTGGTGAATCCGTTTGAACCGGCGGCCTGATCGCCCTATCTAGCGCGCTTCAGTCGGAACGACCTCACTTTATGTCTCTTCGCGTCATCTTCATGGGTACGCCGGAATTTTCCGTGCCGACGCTGCGTGCGATTGCCGAAGCGGGGCACGAGATCGTCGCAGTCTATTCCCAACCGCCACGGCCGGCCGGCCGACGCGGGCTGGAGCTGACGCCGTCGCCAGTGCAGCGCGAGGCAGGTCGGCTCGGCGTCGAGGTTCGCACGCCGGTTTCGCTGAAATCAGAGGCGGAGCAAGCGGCCTTCCGCAATCTTGGTGCGGATGTCGCCGTCGTCGTCGCCTACGGCCTGTTGTTGCCCAGGCCTATCCTCGAAGGCACGCGCCTTGGCTGTTACAATGGCCACGCCTCGCTTTTGCCGCGCTGGCGCGGCGCGGCCCCGATCAATCGCGCGATCATGGCCGGCGACATTTTGTCCGGCATGATGGTCATGAAAATGGACATCGGTCTGGATACGGGACCGGTCGCGATGACAGTAGCACAAGAGATTTTGCCGGACATGACGTCCGGTGAACTGCATGACCGGCTGATGGTTGCCGGCGCGGATTTGATGGTTCGGGCGCTGGAACAGCTCGAGGCTGGCGCGCTGGAACTCACGCCTCAGGCCGAGGACGGCGTGACCTATGCCCGCAAGATCGAAAAGGCCGAAACACGGATCGATTGGAATTTGCCGGCGAAAACGGTGCATAACCATATTAGAGGTCTTTCACCCTTCCCCGGTGCGTGGTGCGAAATGTCGCCTGGCGGAAAGTCGGAAAGGCTGAAGGTGCTGCGCTCCCAGCGCACCGAGGCCAAAGGAATACCAGGCACGATCCTGGACGATGAACTCACGGTTGCCTGCGCAAGCGGGGCCGTGCGTCTGGTGGAGGTTCAACGGGCTGGAGGAAAGCCCCTCGCCGCACGCGATTTTCTGCGCGGCGTGTCACTGGAAAAAGGAATGAAATTGTCATGAGCATGATGTCCATCCGTACGGCGACGCCGCGCGACCGCGCCGCGATCCGCCTCGTCGAAGAGCATGCCTTCGGCCAGAATACCGAGGCCGGCCTGGTTGATGCGCTGGTTTCCGGCAACGATGTGGTGCTGGAACTGGTTGCCGAGGAAGAGGGAGCCGTCGTCGGCCACATCCTCTTCTCGCGGCTCTATGTGCAGAACGGCGCGGAGGCCTATCCGGCCCTGGCGCTTGCGCCGCTGGCGGTCGAACCATCCTTCCACGGCACCGGCATCGGTGGCGCGCTGATCCGCGAGGCGCATGTGCGCCTGAAGGAAGCCGGCGAGACCCTGGCGATCGTGTTGGGCGACCCAGCCTATTACGGCAGATTCGGCTATGCGCACGATCGCGCTGCCGGCTTCGCCAGCGACTACCAGTGCGACGCATTGCAGGCCCTGGCCTGGAACGATGCGGCTCCGACCACCGGCTCGCTGGTCTATGCGCAGCCGTTCCGTACTGACCTCGCCGCCTGACGACGAGAAAGCGAGCCGGCATGCCGCGCTACCGGCTCGATATCGAATATGATGGCTCTGCCTTTGCCGGCTGGCAGAGGCAGGCCAATCATCGCACGGTGCAGGCGGCCATCGAGGCCGCCGTTGCCGGTTTCAGCGGCGAACAGGTTTCACTGCGCGGCGCCGGCCGCACGGACGCTGGTGTTCATGCTACCGGTCAAGTGGCGCATTTCGACCTCTTCCGCGAATGGAAAGCAGACAAGGTTCGTGACGCCATCAACGGCCATCTCAAGCTGAGCGGCGAAGCGGTGTCCATCCTTGCTGCCTATGCCGTTGCCGAAAGTTTTGACGCGCGCTTTTCCGCGATTGGCCGGCACTATCTCTACCGTATCCTGAACCGACGCTCGCCGCCGGCGCTCGAAAAGGGCAAGGTGTGGTGGGTGCCTAGGAAACTGGACGCCGAGGCGATGCACGCCGCCGCACAGCCACTGCTCGGAAAACACGATTTCACGACTTTCCGCTCGGCGCAGTGCCAGGCAAACAGCCCTGTGCGCACGCTGGACCGGCTGGATGTCAGCCGAAGCGGCGACATGATCGAGATCCGCGCCTCGGCGCGCTCCTTCCTGCACAATCAGGTGCGCTCGATGGTCGGCAGTCTGAAACGCGTCGGCGAAGGCGGCTGGCAAATCGGCGACGTGAAGGTTGCGCTCGATGCCCACGATCGCGCCGCTTGTGCCGGGCTGGCCCCGCCGGAGGGCCTCTATCTGATCGGTGTCGACTATCCGACCGGCGCTGCCGCCGGGATCGCCAGCAACCATTCGAGCGCATAGACGACGATCAGAGAGGCGGCCACCATGCCGCTGAAAATCGCGGTCGCTATAGCGGCGCCTTTGCCCAAGGCGACATTCGTCAACCGCCAGACGAAGACCATGCTGGCGATGAAGACAACCAGTGACAGAAGTGCAGAAAACTCGGTCGCCGTCGGCGCAAAGGCGCGCAGAATAACTGGCGGCAGCAGAAGCCATGCAATGATGCCGGACGCCCAGTTGGTGCTGACGACATAGTGGACGAAACGATCGCGAACGCCGACGCGGGCAGCGACCGCGGCCAGCAGCACGAGTGGCACCACCCATGCTGCAAAATCGATCAAAGCCATGCGCAGCAACAGGGACATGCGATGCCCGAACTCCGGTGTCGCCGGCGACACCTCCACGGCAAAGCTCGTCCACATGGCAAAGAGCGGCGGCAGGGCGACAACCATCGCGAAAAAAGAGTTCCAGAACCCGTCCGCCGACAAGTCGAGCAGCTGTAGGCCGTCCGACCGGCCCAGCATCATGCGCCACGCGCCGGTCAGGCCGCCCTGTATTTCATCCGCCGAAGGCATGCCGCAATTACCCGAACCAGTCCTCGATAAATCGCTGGTAAATCTGGGTTAGCGTTTCGAGGTCCGCAAGAGCCACGTTCTCATCGACCATATGCATGGTCTGGCCCACAAGCCCGAATTCGACCACAGGGCAATAATCCTTGATGAAGCGCGCATCCGACGTGCCGCCGGTGGTGGAGAGCGCCGGCTTGCGCCCAACCACATGGGCGACCGATTTCGTCAACGTGTCGATCAACTTGTCATCCTTGGTCAGGAAGACCGGGCTCGGCCGGTCTCGCCAGGTGAGATCATAGCCGATCGGCTCCTTACGGCCCTTGCGATATTTGCGTTTGCCCGCCGCGCGATCGAGCCGGTTGTGGATTTCGGCCTGCAAGGTCTCGGCGGACCAATTGTCGTTGAAGCGGATGTTGAAGGCGGCTGTCGCCTTTGACGCGATGACGTTGGCGGACGGATTTCCGACATCGACGGAAGTGATTTCCAGGTTTGTAGGCTGGAAATCCTTCGTGCCGTCGTCGAGTGCGGGCACGAGCAGCGCGTCGAGCAGGGTCATCAGCCCGCGCACCGGATTGTCGGCCAGATGCGGATAGGCGGCATGGCCCTGCCGTCCGTTCACTGTGACGATACCGGAGATCGAGCCGCGCCGGCCGATCTTGATCATGTCGCCGAGGTGATCCGGATTGGTCGGTTCGCCGACGATGGCCGCATCCCAAGTCTCGCCGCGCTCGGCCGCCCATTTCAGCAGCTTGTCGGTCCCATTGATCGACGGGCCTTCCTCGTCGCCGGTGATCAGCAGCGAGATCGAGCCTTTTGGCGCACCTTTGTCCTTGATGTGGCGTGCGATGGCGGCGATGAAGCAGGCGATGCCGCCCTTCATGTCCACCGCGCCGCGGCCGTACATGCGGCCATTGTCGACGGCCGCCGAGAAGGGCGGGTGCTTCCAGGCGGCAATGTCGCCCGGCGGCACGACATCCGTATGGCCGGCGAACATCAGATGCGGTCCGTTGCCGGATTTGCGGGCGTAGAGATTTTCGACGTCGGGCGTGTCGTGGTCCGAGAAACTCGGTCGGTCGATGGAAAAGCCCAGCGGCATCAGCATTTTTTCCAGCGCCGTCAGCGCGCCGCCTTCATCCGGGGTCACGGACGGGCAGCGGATCAAGGCGGCAAGGTTTTCGGCGGGATCGGTCGGCAGGGTCATGGCGGCAGGAGATAGTGGAAAGCGTTCAGTCTGTCACCCGATGCCGCGTCACATTGGTATCGAAAGGTCCCTGCCCTCTGTGATCGAGAAGGTAAATTCCGGAGGCCCTGGCAGCCTTGCATTGACGACGATGTGATGCCACAAGCCGGCACTGATCAAATTTGGGACTCTTTGTGAATGGCGAATGCCAGGGCGCCGAAGGCAAGCATAAGCCGGCGGGTGACGCCATCGCCGCAGGATGATGCGGCACGTGTGACGGCTCTGGAGAAAGAAGTCGCGGACCTTGCCCGCCAGTTGCGGGACGCCAAGGATCGCTCAGCCAATCTGCACCTGGCGTTGTCGCAAAGCGAAAAAACGATCCTTGCGCTGATGACGAGTTCGTCTTGGCGATTGACGGCTCCGGTCCGCGCCATGAGCCACATATTTCGCGATCCGCGCAATATGGTCGGTTACGTCAAAGACCTCCTGCGCGGGCGAACCAGCAGCTACTATCCCTTTCCCTACAATCCTCTCTTTCCGCAATCGCAGCGCGATCTTCTAACACCGGAAAAGCTGACGAAATTGCGCGCGCTGTTCGACGAAGATTATTATCTCGAACAGAATCCCGAAGTCGAACTTGCCGGGTTCGAACCCTTCCGACACTTCATGGAGATCGGCCGTTTCAGGGGTCTCAAGGCAACCCGGGAAACCCACGCCGACATCGACGCGTTGCGGGGTCGCTTCAACAACAAATATTATGCGCTGAGCAATCCGGAGGTCGTCGCCGCTGGCGTGAAGCCTTTCGAGCACTATCTTCATGCCGGCCGTTGGGAAGGCCGCGAGGGCTGGCCGCCGCCAAAATTGCCCGGCCAACACCAGGCGGCTTGGGGCAGCGACTACCAGCACTGGATAGAGCGGCGCGACGCCAACGAAAGCAGCTTGGCCGCCTTGGCGGAGGCTGTCGGTCGTATGCCGAACAAGCCGCTGATTTCAGTGGTCATGCCTGTTTACAACACGCCGGAGGCCTTGCTGCGCGACGCCATCGACAGCGTGGCCGGGCAGATCTATCCGCATTGGGAGCTTTGCATCGCCGACGATGCTTCGACGGAAGCGCACATACGGCCGATGCTGGAGGACTATGCGGCGCGCGATCCGCGTATCAAAATCGTTTGCCGCGAGCGCAACGGTCACATCAGCGAAGCCACCAACTCGGCTTTCGCGTTGGCGACAGGCGAATGGATCGCCTTGCTGGATCATGACGACCTGCTGCGTTCCGACTCGCTGGCGGAAGTCGCGATGGAGATCGTCGGCCATCCCGAAGCTCAACTGATCTATTCCGACGAGGACAAGCTGGGCGACGACGGGCTGCGATACGACCCGTATTTCAAGCCCGACTATTCTCGCGAGCTGTTCCGCTCGCAGAACTATTTCAACCATCTGACCGTCCATCGCGCCGAAAACATCCGCGCGGTCGACGGCTGGCGTAAGGGGTTCGAAGGCAGCCAAGACTACGACCTGAACCTTCGCGTGCTCGAACGCATCGAGCCTGCAACGATCCGCCATATCCCGAAGGTGCTCTACCATTGGCGAGCGGCCAAGGGTTCAGTCGCTGCTAGCGCGGGTGAAAAGACCTACGCTTTCAGCGCAGGCATGCGCGCCCTGCAGGAACATGTCGAGCGACTGAAACTGCCGGCGCGGGTCGAGCCTGCCCCGGACACGCCGTTCTATCGTGTCAAACTGGACCTTCCTTCCCAACCGCCGCTTGTCAGCCTCATCATCCCGGCGAAAGACAAGGTAAAGCTGACGCGAGGCTGCATCAGCTCGATCCTCGAAAAGACCACCTATCCCAACTACGAGATCCTGCTCGTCGACAACGGTTCGGTGGAAGCCGAGACGCTGGCCTACAACGCCAAAATCGGCAAGAATCCAAAAGTCCGGGTCATCAGCTACACGAAGCCGTTCAACTATTCGGCGATCAACAATTTCGCCGTCGGCCAAGCCAATGGCGCGCTTGTCGGTCTCGTCAACAACGACATTGAAGTGATGGCGCCGGACTGGCTGAGCGAGATGGTGTCATGGGCGGCGCAACCCGATATCGGATGCGTCGGCGCCAAGCTCTACTACGCGGACGAAACGATCCAGCATGCCGGCTGCGTGCTGGGCGTCGGCGGCGTCGCCGACCATCCCTGGCGCGGACGCGGTCGACACGACCCATGCTATTTCGGTCAAGCCTCGATCATCCGTAACTGCTCCGCCGTAACCGCCGCCTGCCTGGTCGTCAGAAAATCCGTGTTCGAGCAAGTCGGCGGACTTGACGAGGTCGGGCTTCAAATCGCCTTCAACGATATCGACTTCTGTATGCGGGTGGCGCAGGCAGGCTACGCGAACGTCTATACGCCTTACGCCGAGCTCTATCATCTGGAAAGCCAGTCGCGCGGCTATGAAGACAATCCCGAAAAGATAGCGCGCTTCAATCGCGAAATCCGCAACATGCGTCGCCGCTGGGGAAGCGCGCTGGACAGCGACCCTTTCTACTCCGTCAATCTGAGTCGCAAGGGACCTCCCTACGCGCTCGCGATATGAAGCAACCTTGCTGGATGGGACGCATGAACGCCAGGATGATTTCATGCCTCGTCATTTTCTTCGCGACGATGCTGGCGACGCCCGTTTCGGCCGAGGAAGCGTCCGCGCTGCCAGGCGCTTCCATGTCGCTATGGTGGGCATTGCCTTTCGCCGGCATCCTTCTGTCGATCGCGACCGGGCCGGTGTTCTATTCCCATTTTTGGGAACATCACTATGGCAAGATCACTCTGGGTTGGACGACGCTTGTCGTGTTTCCGATGCTTGCCGCCTATGGGACCGATATCGCACTGACAGCGGTGCTGCATACGGTTCTGCTCGAATATCTTCCGTTCATCATCCTGCTGTTTACGCTGTACACCATCGCCGGCGGCATCCTGGTGCGAGGCAACATTCACGGCACGCCGCTTACCAATGTCGGTCTGCTTGCCGTTGGCTCGTTGCTCGCTTCGCTGGTCGGCACAACCGGCGCCTCGATGATCATGATTCGCCCGATGATCCGGGCCAACGACAATCGGCGCTTCAACGCTCACGTGATTGTTTTCTTTATTTTCCTGGTGTCGAACATCGGCGGTTCCCTGACCCCGCTCGGCGATCCGCCACTGTTCGTGGGCTTCCTGCGCGGGGTCGACTTCTTCTGGACGACGCAGCACCTGTTTTTCGAAACGCTCTTCGTCTTTGCGATCGTGATCGCCGCCTTTTTCGTCCTCGACGTCTATCTGCATCTCAAGGAAGACGGAGCGCCGAAGATCAAGGACCCGACACCGGATTCTCGGGTTAGCGTGCGCGGCGCGCCAAACTTCCTGTTGCTTGGCGGCGTCATCGGAGCGATCTTGATGTCGGCCTCGTGGCGCCCGGACGTGAGCCTCACCATCTATGGCGTCGATGTCGAGGCGCAGAACCTGCTGCGTGATCTGATCATTTTTGCGCTGGCGGGACTCTCGCTAAAGACCACGCGGCGCGAATATCGCGCGGCAAACGATTTTTCATGGGGGCCTATACTCGAAGTCGCCAAATTGTTCGCCGGCATCTTCATTGCCATCATCCCGGTCATCGCCATCCTCAAGGCCGGTTCGTCGGGTGCACTGGCGCCGCTGGTCGGACTCGTAACCGGCGCGGATGGCAGTCCCAACAATCTCGCCTATTTCTGGCTTACGGGCGGGCTGTCGTCATTCCTAGACAATGCGCCGACATATCTTGTCTTCTTCGAACTCGCCGGCGGCGGCCCGCAAGCCTTGATGGGTCCACTGGCCCTGACACTCGCGGCCATCTCGACCGGCGCCGTCTTCATGGGCGCCAACACCTATATCGGTAACGCACCCAACTTCATGGTTTATGCAATCGCCCGTCAGCGTGGCATCAGGATGCCCAGCTTCTTCGCCTATATGCTTTGGTCGGGAGCAGTGTTGATACCGACCTATCTCATCGCCGGCTGGTTGTTCTTCGCCTGAGGACCGAGGCTATTTGTTGAGGATCAGTTTGCCCTGGCGCGTGATCTTCAGCCGATAGAGCGATTCCCCATGTGCGATGCCGATCTCATGTTCGCCGCGCTGGAACAGGCTGGTGCTGGAAACCGTGCGCACGCCAAGCCGCGGGACCTCGACATGAACCGGACGGTCGAGACGCTCGGTGCGCAGGCGGCGGTGGAGGTCGGCATTGTAGGTGTTCATCCCGGGTCCTTTCCAAGGCTTCGCGCGGTCCCGTTCGGAGGCGCTTTTATCTTGACTATGATTATCAAGTTTAAGCCGGAATGCAATACAGGAGTCTAACTGTCAGCTTATTTTTCGTCGCACATCGGAACGTTCCTCCGTCAGCCGCCTTGGCGTAGGACCACTGACTGGGATAGCGTGTATTTAGGTACCGACATGTGCGTTGGCGTCGTTAGGGAGAGGTGGGATGATTGAAGCGAGCCTGTGGCGCCACATGTCGACGGCGCCGAAGGACGGCACTCGCATTCTCGTGACTGTACGGCCGGTCGAACAGGGACCGGCGGAAGTCGACGTCGCCTACTGGGCCAAGGACGATCAGTTCGGACTGGAAGGTTGGCGGGCGGGTGATTCCAACCCCGGCTGTATCATCGGCTATGCCGATCCAGAGCTGAAATGCTGGATGCCACTGCCAGGAGCCAACGCGGGGAGCGCCCTACCCAGCCCTTGGGAAGGCGACGACGAACAGGAACTCGATGGATCAGGCATTTAGCTGACGGCGCGATCAAGCGCATGCGTTGGATCGCCCCATGTCATACCGTACAAGCCGCTACCTATGTCTCCGAACTGTACAGTTGAAATTTGGCGCGCCGGAGAGGATGAAGATGGGCACCGCTATGTAATTGTAAGTTCTACATAATTTCGACGGCGACGTTGCGGACGTTGGCGAAGGTCGCTCCAACAATGACCATATAGCAGTGCGTTCTCGATACGACGGTTCCACTATTCGATTGCGCGTTAGGCCAGCAAAGCGCAGTTTGATCGGAGCCGACATGTTTGTTGAACGGAAGTAGTGACATGATCATGCGCGTCTACCGCTGCACGGCAGTTGCGGGTAAGGAGGCGGAGTTCAGGGAGTTCGGCTTTACGAAGGGCCATCCGTGGCTGCGCATGCAGCCGGGCCTGGTGGCTTTTTATGCCGCGAAGCCAATGCCGGACAATAATGATCGTATCCGCTGTCTGGTTCAGATTTGGGAAAGTGTTGCTGCGCTCCAAGCCGCATTTGGCGAAGAGTGGCGCAAGCCGCGCAAACTGCCGGACGAGACCCTTTCCTTCATCGAGTCCGCAAGCGTCGAGCACTATGAAATTGCCGACGAGTTCAGGTCCGAAGCCCGGTAGACTGACACTCAACATGAGTTGTCCGTGCGGAGGACTGCCTGTGTCGGTTGGATCATGAGACGCCGCGACTTTCAGTTGCCCGGCCGTTCGCCCGTGTACGCGCGAGAGGGGATGGCGGCAACCTCCCATCCGCTCGCGAGTATCGCTGCGGTTGATGTTCTGAAGGCTGGCGGGACCGCAGCCGACGCGGCTGTTGCCGCCGCCGCTACGCTCTGTGTGGTCGAGCCGGCGATGACCGGCATTGGCGGAGACTGCTTTTGCCTTGTCGCGAAGCCGGACGCGCGGGTTTGGGGGTACAATGGATCGGGCCGCGCCGCTTTCGCGGCCACGACCGATCGCATGGTCGCGGCCGGAATGACGCACAAGATTCCGGTGACTTCCCCGCATGCGGTTACGGTTCCGGGCGCGGTCGACGCGTGGCATGCGATCCTGCAAGCGTATGGCCGGTTTGGCCTCGGCAACGTGCTGCGGCATGCCATTCGCTACGCGGAGGCCGGCTTTCCGGTGGCACCGCGCGTTGCCGCCGACTGGGCCAGGATGGCCGAAAAGATCATGCCCCATCCCGGCTCGGCGAGACATTATCTGATCGATGGTAAGGCACCGCAGGTTGGGCATGTGATGCGCATGCCGGCTCTGGCTGCCACCCTGAAGGCAATCGCCACTGATGGTGCGAAAGCTTTTTACGAGGGCGCGATTGCGACAGACATCGCCGAGACCGTTCAGGCGGCTGGCGGATTGCTTACCGCAGACGACCTAGCAAGTCACAATGGCGACGCCGTTGAGCCAATCTCGACGAACTATCGCGGGTTTGACATCGTACAACTGCCACCGAACGGGCAAGGCGTAACCACCCTGGTGCTGCTGAACATCCTCGAGCAGTTCGACCTCGGGAGTCTCGATCCGACAGGCGCCCCGCGGCTGCATCTCGCGCTCGAAGCCGCGCGGCTCGCCTTTGGCGTCCGCAATACCCACGTGGCAGACGCCGATCATATGCGTGAACCCCTTGACCGGCTTCTCGATAAGGCTTTTGCCCGCGACCTCGCAAAATCACTTGATCCCGGCAGGCGGGTGAAGTTCCCGAAATCGCCACCACCCTCAAGCGATACCGTCTATCTTACTGTCGTCGACCGTGAGCGCATGGCTGTGTCCCTCATCAATTCGCTCTATTCTCCGTTTGGCACTGGCATCTGCACCGAGAAGACCGGGGTGATGCTGCACAATCGCGGCACAGGTTTCGTGATCGAGCCAGGACACCCTAACACTATCGCTCCCCGAAAGCGGCCTATGCATACGATGATGCCGGCATTGATGACGCGTGATGGCCGCTGCCTGATTTCGTTTGGCGTGATGGGAGCAGACTTCCAGCCAATGGGCCAAGCGCTCGTAGTCACCAACATGGTCGACTACGGCATGGACATTCAGCAGGCGATTGACGCGCCGCGTGCATTCTACCTGGACGAGGTGACGGAGGTCGAGCGAGGCGTGTCTGAGGAGACGATCGCCGGGCTGAAGTCGCGCGGACACACCGTGGCCGTCCGGCCGCTTCCGCATGGTGGCGCACAGGGCATCGTCATCGACTGGGAGAATGGTAATCTGATCGGTGGCTCCGACCACCGCAAGGACGGCTGTGCGATCGGCTACTAATGAATTCGCACCAAAATCAGCCTGGAATGACCAATTCGTGACCAAGCAGGCAGCAGACACGGCATGAAAACTTGAGGTCTGGCGCACCCGACAGAAGCCAACCACCGGCGCTCCTAGACATCGATCTTAAAAGGCTTTTCTCGCATCGGCGTAGCATGAATGTAGCCTAGAGCGTCGGGCGATAAGCGGCCTCTCAATCATCTACCTTGCAACGGCTGATAGGAAACGCGGTGGGTGACCTGTCGGCCTCGACACTCCTATGGTCGTCGAGATCTCCAGGATCCGGGATGCCCGCCGTCTGGAAAGCGATCATCAAGATCTGGCTCCTGTTGAACGCGACGCGCTTCAGCCGACCCAAGCGTAGAAGACGGCGAATAGAAGAAGCCATACCGCATCGACGAAATGCCAGTACCATGACGCCACGGTCGTGATGAAGCCGGCGCTGCTGGCCGATTTCGCGCGCATCACGCGGCTCGCTGCGACCGCCAACAGTACGATGCCGATCATGACGTGCAGTCCATGGAAACCTGTGGCTAGGAAAAAGATCGATGGGTAAACGCCGTCACGAAAACCCAGCGACGCCAGACTGAATTCCCGCATTTGAAGCCCTATAAATACGAGGCCGAGGGCGATCGCCACTGCGAGGCTGAGCGTCGAGATTTGCCACCTGGCCTTCAGCAGCCAGTCATGCGCAGCCGCGACGCAGCCGCCCGACGCGACGAGGATCACCGTGTTTAGCAACGGACCGCCCCATGGTTCGTCGGGCCGCATCGGTACCGGCGGCCATGCGCTGAAGCCGGCCGTCTCGGGGTGGACCGCGTATTGCAGATAGGCGGCGAACAATGCCGCGAAGAACGCAATCTCCGACGCAATGAAGGCGAGCATCGCAATCCTCGCGCCGGTGTCGTTTCGGCCGTCCGTGGGCTCGTAGCTGTGCCGCCACCACGCCGCAAGCGCTATGAACAGCGGCGCAAGCCCGATGGCAATCACGTAGACGCCGAGGCTGTTAAGGTTGCCGGCCAATGGCCCGAACAACGACGGATGGAATAGCGCCAGGCCAGCGCATGCCAGCAGGAACAGCGAAGCCGCAATGGCGACCGGCCAGCGCCCGTCCGTATGTCGGAGTTCGCTGGTTTGCTCGCTCACGCGCGCACCTCTGCGCCACGCGGCATGTCGCGCCCAGGGGTGGAATCATCGTCCCACTCATGCGTGAATGCTGGCCCCCACACGTCTCGACGCGCCGGTGCCCCAACCCGTAGCGAGGCAATAAGCATCGCCAGAAACAGCAACACGGATCCGAGCGCCAGCACTGCGCCGAACGAGGCAACCAGATTCCAACCGGAGAACCCGTCAGGGTAGTCCGCGATACGCCGCGGCATGCCAGCAAGCCCCAGGAAATGCATGGGGAAAAATATCACGTTCGTCCCGATGAAGAAGCACCAGAAGTGCAGCCGTCCGGCCCAGTCCGGGAACAAGCGGCCGGACATACGTGGGAACCAGTAATAGAAGCCGGCGAAGGTCGCGTAGGTCGCTCCGAGGCTCAGCACGTAGTGGAAATGCGCGACGACGTAATAGGTGTTGTGCAGCACCTGGTCTGCGCCCGCATTGGCGAGCACGATGCCTGTCGTGCCGCCGACGGTGAACATGACAATGAAGCCCAGCGCCCAGAGCATCGGCACGGTGAGCCGGATCGACCCGCCCCACATGGTGGCGATCCACGCGAAAACCTTGATGCCGGTCGGCACCGCGATCACCATCGAGGCCAGCGTGAAGAAGGCGCGCGGCGCAAAGCCAACGCCCGTCGTGAACATGTGATGCGCCCAGACGATGAAGCCGAGCGCGGCGATCGACGCCATCGCCGCGACCATGCCCGGATAACCGAAGATCGGCCGGCCCGCAAAACGCGAGACGATCTGGCTGATGATGCCGAAGGCTGGCAGGATCATGATGTAGACTTCGGGGTGCCCGAAGAACCAGAAGAGGTTCATGAATAGCATCGGGTCGCCGCCGCCTGCGGGATCGAAAAACGCGCCGCCAAAATTCCGGTCAGCAAGAAGCATAGCGAGCGCTGCCGCCAGTACGGGCATGGCGAGAAGCAGCATCAGCGACGAGATCAGGATCGACCAGACGAAGAGCGGCATGCCAAGCAGCGGTATATCCGGCCGGCGCATGTTGAAGATCGTCGTGATGAAGTTGATCGCACCGATAACGGACGAAACACCGGCGAGATGCAGCGCGAGGATCGTCATGTCGACCGACGGTCCGGGCTGGCCGTCTATGCCCGACAGAGGTGGGTAGAGGCTCCAGCCCGTGCCGGTGCCGTCACCGATCAGCAGCGAGCCGATCAGCATGAACAGCGACAGCGGCAGCAGCCAGAAGCCGAGGCTGTTCAGACCCGGAAACGCCATGTCGCGCGCGCCGATCATCAGCGGCACAAACCAGTTGCCGAAGCCGCCGATCAGCGCCGGCATCACCATGTAGAAGATCATGATCAGCCCGTGCGCGGTGGTCAGCGCATTCCACGCCTGGCCGTTGACTACATAATTCATGCCGGGCTGCGCGAGTTCGAGCCGCATGTAGCCGGAGATCGCCCCGCCGAGCGTCCCGGCCAGGATGGCGAATGCGAGATAGAGCGTTCCGATCGCCTTGTGGTCTGTCGTGAACAGCCAGCCAGAAATAGAACGCCGTTCGCGCCGGTATTCGAGCGCACTCATTGCGCCACCTGCGGGGGAGTGGTTGCTGCGCTGATGACCGGATATCGCGTCGCGGCTTCGCTCACCCATGCATTGAAGTCGGCTTGCCCCATCGCCTCGATCGCGATCGGCATGAAGGAGTGGTTCAGGCCGCAGATTTGGTTGCACTGGCCATAATAAACGCCGGGCTTCTCAACGCGGGTCCATGTCTCGTTAAGCCTGCCGGGGATTGCATAGATCTGCAAGCCGAGTGCCGGCATGAAAAAAGAATGCACGACGTCTGATGACGTCACTTGGATGCGCACCACCGAGCCGACCGGAACCACCATGCGGTTGTCGACCGCGAGCAGGCGCGGCTCGCCGTCCGGAACAGAGGCTGGCGGCAGCATGATGGAATCATACGCAAAGCCGCCATTATCCGGATAGGAATAGCGCCAGAACCATTGGTGGCCGCTGACCTTGATCGTCATCGCCGCGTCGGGAATGTCGCTCTCATAAGCGAGCAGTTTCAGCGACGGCGCAGCGATTGCACCCAGGACAAGTACTGGCGCGACCGTCCAGCCGAACTCGAGCCACGGCATGCGCGTGACCTTCGACGCTGTCGGATGGCGGCCCGCCCGAAAACGCACCAGCGTGAAGCCGATGAGTACTGCCACGAGCGCAACGATGCAAAAGCCGATCAGCAGAATATGATCATGCAGTGCGACGATGCGCGCCTTCGTCTCCGACGCCGATACGCCGAACCCGGTCTGCCAATTCTGCGGCGACTGCGCCAACGCGCATTGCGCGCTTAACGCGAATGCGGCGACAAGGCTGAGGAAAAGTGTGCCTCGCCCGCGCATCGAGCTAAGCCTTCAGCACAGATGTGAGATGCGCACCGAGCCGCGCGCTCATCGCCGCAATGGTCAGCGTAGGCGCGTTTGCCGTAATTGTCGGAAAAGTGGCCGAGCCTACGATATAGAGGTTTGGATGGTCATGGCTTCTCAAATCCCTGTCGACAACCGAGGTTTTGGGATCGTCGCCCATGCGCGTCGTGCCGCCCATGATGGCGCTGTCGGCGATTGGACCGAGCTGCTTGAGCTGCGTGGCGCCGAGCGCCGCCATCAATCTGTTCTGCACGTCGCGCGCTACTGCCAGCCCGCGCGCCGTGTAGTCATCTGATTTGAACGCGATCTTCGGGCGCGGAATGCCGATGCCGTCGAGCTCATCGCTCAGCGTCACGCGATTGTCGGCATCGGGCAGCATTTCGGCTGAGCTGCCGATGATCAGTTCGCGCGCCACATGGCTGCGCACAGCAGCTTTCAGCGCATCGCCGCGCAGGCCTTGCTTGATGAAGGTCGTCGCCGCCTGGAACGGACCCACCGCGCGCGTCCATCCCTCATTCGACGGCGAAATGCCGATGGCCGCATGTTCGTTGCGGAAATCCCCGTCGCGTAGTTCGGCGATGCCGCCGGTCGAAACCGGGCCGCGATAGGTGAACACCGGATCCTTCGTCAGTCCCTGGATTCCGACGTCGATCTGCGACAGAAGGTTTCGCCCAACCTGGTCGGAGCTGTTCGCCACGCCGGTCGGCGCATTGTCGCCAGCCGACATCAGCAAGAGCTTTGGCGTCTCCACCGTATGCGCCGCGATCACGACGATCTTGCCGGTGGCGACGCCTTCGCTCTTGTCCGGCCGGCGGTAGCGCACTTCGGTGATGCTTTTGTCCGGCCCGACAACGAGTTGATGCACGACCGCTTGCGGCTCGACATGCGCGCCGGCGCGCTCAGCGATCCCAAGATGATGCGTCGCGTCGTACTTCGCCTGGATCGGACAGATTGGCACGCAGCTCGCATTACCGCAGCATTGCGGCCGCCCATCGCGCCACACGGAATTGCGCGCCTGCGGAAATGGCAGCACCGAATAGCCGAGCGTCCTCGCGGCGATGCCGACCTGCTTGTCGGCATAGGTCATCGGGATCGGCGGCATCGGAAACGGCTTTGAGCGCGGTGCACCGAAATCCGCGTCGTCATCGCCCGCCACGCCGATCTCTTCCTCGGCCATCTGATACCAGGGCTCCACATCCTCGTAAGAAATCGGCCAGTCCACGCCGACACCAAATTTCGTGCGCATCTTGAAGTCGTTCGGCCGGAAGCGGGCGGCAAGCCCGCCCCAGTGCCATGTCGTGCCACCGACGATCCGCGCCTGTTGGCCCCGAAACGTCTGCGGCCCGGCCTCGACATAATAGGCCGAGAAATCCGACTCCTCTGGCTGCGGTGCGTAGGGCTGGTCGGGATAGGGAGAATTCTGGCCTTTCGAGGACGAGAATTGGAAGCGCGTCACCGCCGTACCGCGATCAACGCGTGGTCCCGCCTCGAGGAAGAGCACGCTAAAGCCCGCTTTGGCGATGGTTGCGCCAGCAAGTGCTGCAGCAATACCCGAGCCGACGAAGATGATATCAGCCGACGCTGGCGCGGTCATTCTGAGAACCGCCCAGGCGGCGGCGGATCGGCCCAAGCCCCAAAATTCGTGTCGCAACGTGTCGGCGGCTTGGTGTAGCCGCATGCACTCCAAACGAATGCGTCGAGATAGGTGAGCACGCGCTCATCCGCGCCTTGCGTAATGCTGCCGGTGTACCAGGCCTGGATCAGCGATTCGGACAACGGCTTCAAGCCAGCGGACACAATCGCGCTGTCCCATTCCGCTTCCGGCATCTGCGTTACGATCGCATGCAACTTTGCGAGTTTGTCTATGTCTTCAGCAAAAGCCTGCAGGAACAATTGCGGAAGCGTGGGGTCGCTTGGGGAGATGCCCGTCAGCGTGCCGGTCAATTCGCGAAATGCGCCGGAATCAATTGCTTCCGCCGAAGCTAGACCTGCGCCTGGCAAGCCAAAGAAAGCGGCGACGGTGGAGATGGCAACTAGAAGCTCGCGCCGCTGCATGGTCGCTGGCGGCAAATGCCGGTCGGCCGACTTACTTACCTGCTCGGGCAGATCTGCACTGCCGGCCATCAGTATCCCTCAAGGCGGTGCTTCGCAGACGGAGCGAGATCGTGTTCTTTTGCTTGTTGATGCAAGCTACGACTTGATCAGAGTAGGGTCAATTAAGCAACCAGCCCTGATGGGGTTCGTGCCACCCGTCAGCCAAAGCTGCGTCTTTAGGTTGTGTGCATCTCCGCTGTCAGGCTGGGGTAGGCGTCCGGTTGTGTCCGACGTGGAGGCGCAAAACCGACATCGGGCCGGGGGCGCGGCGCTGCGCTGAATGGCCGCCCCATTCGTCCAAGCTCGGCATTGCGGTTGGATCAAGGCTCGCTCGGAACCGGGTTCAGCAACAGGCGCGAAATGAAGAACATAGTCGGGCTGATCGATGAATTGTTCGATGAAGGAGGCGTGTTTTATCGTAATGCGTCGGGCGCCTTGATGCTCGCCTATGTCGCCGCCGGGCGATTGCTGGGCTATGTCGAAGAGCACATGAACGCCTGGGATTGCCTGGCAGGCATGCTTCTCATCGAAGAAGCCGGCGGCAAAATCGTTCCCCCAGATCCGCATACGGTGTTTGAGCGTGGCACCGTGGTCATCGCGTCATGTCCGGGCGTGTTCGAGCGCGTCCAGGCCCTTTGCGCGCGCGCGTTCCAACATCCCTAGGTTTTCAGCAATACCGGTCCACGTCCAGCGAAGCCCAGACCAACGGCTTGTCCGGCATCGACCGGCAGATCGACGTCTGGCGTGACAACGAACACATCACCTAGCGGCGTCTTCACAACCAACTCGAGATGACTGCCTACATACGTTACCTTGTCCAAGACGCCGGGCAGTGTGTTCGCGCTCTCGGCTGATTTGATCTGCACCCTGTTGGGGCGTACAGCCAATCTGGCGCCTCCCGGCCCATGTTCTCGCGACTGAATTTTGAGGCTTACCGGTCCCAGTTGGACGTCGGCGACATCTCCGTCCACCGCCATCACTTCGCAGGACAGTATGTTGGCCTCGCCAATGAAGTCCGCAACGAAGGCGTTGGCAGGTCGATCGTAGAGATCGCGCGGGGTTCCGTCCTGAGCAATGACCGCATTATTCATGACGATGATACGGTCGGATACAGCCAGCGCTTCCTCCTGATCGTGCGTGACGTATACCACGGTCAAGGCAAGCTTCTGCTGGATTTCCCTGATTTCCTCGCGAACATGCCGTCTAAGCTTTGCGTCCAGATTCGAAAGGGGTTCGTCGAAAAGCAGCACCTGCGGTTCCAGCACCAAGGCACGCGCCACCGCAACGCGCTGCTGCTGCCCACCTGACAATTGGCTAGGCAGCCGGTCGCCAAAACCTGAAAGGCCGACGAGGTCTAGACCGGCCTGCGCCTTCTCGCCGGCATCCCGTTTGTTGAAACCGGAAAACTTGAGGCCGTATTCGACGTTCTCACGCACCGTCATATGCGGAAACAGAGCATAGGATTGGAACACCATCGACACGTCGCGATCTGTCGCCGGCAAGCGCGTCACTTCGTTGCCGCCAATGAATATCTGGCCACGGCTCGCCAGTTCGAGGCCGGCGATCATCCGCAATGTTGTAGTTTTCCCGCAGCCGGAAGGCCCAAGCAGGGTAACCAGCTTGCCAGCGTCGATGAACAGAGAAACGTCGTTGACCGCAGGAACGCCGCTCTTGCCATAAATCTTCGAGACTTTGCGGAACTCGACTGAAGCGGCATTACTTTTGATCTCAGCCATCAGCCGCCTCCTGATATCACAGTTTGAGGGCGCACCGTTGCCTGGCTGACATTGGTTCGCGATTGCGAAAGGTCGCTTTCGATGCCACGCCGCCCGATACGGCGACTGCCTACCAACAACTGCATGAGGCCGATAACAGCGAGCATGACAAAGATCAGCACGGCGGAGTAAGCAATCGCAATGCCGTATTCGTTGTTCTCGACGCGACCGACGATGTAGCTCGTGGACATGTCGTACTGGGCGCTGACGAGAAAAATGATGGCGCTGATCGCCGTCATGGCGCGTACGAAGGAATAAACGAGCGCCGCCAAAATTGCCGGTTTCAGCAGCGGCAATATGATCCGGCGGAACGTCTGCCATGAGTTCGCGCCGAGCGTTAGGGACGACTCGTCCAGGCTCCGGTCGATCTGAGACATGGAGGCTACGCCGGCTCGCACGCCGACGGGCATATTCCGGAAAATGAAGGACAGAACGAGAATGATGCCGGTTCCGGTCAATTCGATTGGCGGAACGTTGAAGGCCACCACGTACGAAACGCCGATCACCGTTCCCGGAATGGCAAAGGACAGCATTGTGCCGAACTCGAAAGCGTCCTTGCCTGCAAAGTTTTGCCTGACGAGCAGATAAGCCGTCAGCAGCCCGATGGCGGCCGTGAGCGGGGCTGAGATCAGCGCGATTTGCATCGTCGTCCAGAACGAACTCCACGCAGCACCGCGCCAATGGATGCCGAACTCATTCCAGCCGACCGCGAACGATTTCACGTAATGGTCGAAGGTCAGGGAGAAATCAACGCCCCACAGTTTGACGAAGCTGCCGTAAAATATCGTCACGTAGATAAGCAAAGTGAACAGGGTCCATAGCGCCGCAATTGCATAGACGGTATTGCGCAGTGCGGCTGGCAGGTGCGGATGGACGCCTGCGTCACCTTTGCCGGAAACGGTGGTGTAGGATTTTCGCCCGAGCCAGAAGCGTTGCGCGTAGAATGCGCCCAGCGTGAAGGCCAATAGTACAAGAGCCAGGACAGCAGCCTGCGCTTGATCATACTGGGCGCCGACGATCGCAAAAAAGATCTCGGTCGACAGAACGTCGAAATTGCCTCCGAGGACCAAAGGATTACCGAAATCAGCCATGCTCTCGATGAAACCAAGAAGGAAGGCGTTGGCCAAGCCAGGCCGCATGAGCGGCAGAGTTACCGTTCGAAAGGTCTGCCAGCGGCCGGCGCGCAGGGTCTGGGCAGCCTCCTCCATCGAAGGGCTGATGCCTTCGACGACACCGATCATCACCAGAAACGCAATCGGGGTGAATGCCAGCACTTGCGCGATAAACAGGCCCGGAAGTCCATAAATCCAGCGCGACGGCGCAACGCCGAACAATGCATCGAACCCCTGCGTGATTGCGCCCGACAGCCCGAACAACAGGATGATGGCCAGGCCTATGACGAAAGGCGGCGTAATGATGGGCAGCACGGTCAGTGCGCGAAGCAGCGTGCCATAACGGAAACCAGTGCGCGTCACGACAAGCGCGAAGACGAGGCCCAGAGCCGTGGTGGCAACGCCGACCAGGATAGCCAGCATGAGTGAGTTCCATGCAACCCCGCATCGCGGCCCCCCAAGCAAGCAGGAAATGCTCCAGAGGCGATCGCTGAACAGCTTGGAAGCAAATGTTCCCGCCGAATAGCCACCGTCCTGAGTGACGAACGCACTCGCCAGCATCTGGAGGATTGGCATGAAGATGAAGATTCCGACGACGGCGATGACGAACCCTATCGAGCCGGCAACGAACTCGTCGCCGCCGACAGCGCCTCGCGCAGCGCAGCCCAGGGTAAAAAAGAACAGAAATGCGCCAGCGACCAGCAGTGCGCCCCAACCCATCCCGAATTGGCGATCATCCAGGTTGCCGAATAGCGCCGTCGCTATCTCCCAGTTCCAGCCCTTCAGGCCAATGGCGAAACCCTGGAGCAGCAGGTAACTGAATCCGAGTGCGCCGACCGCTATGAGAAGGGGCCCAAAAGTGGGATCGGCTTTTCGCCGACCCCACAGGAGGAATGTCGCCAGCAGGAGAACACCAATTGGCGCGAGCCAGAGTTTCTCGTCTTGCAGGTTCAGGAACAGCGCTGGCGCCACGCCGTCTTCGAATGGATAGCCATCGAACAACCAACCGAGGGCAAAGATGTTGTCGTTGAGGCCGTACCAGGGGAGAACGACATAACCCAGAAGCCCGACCACGACCCAAAGGGCAATGGCCGGATGCAGCGAAGGAGAGGCCTTCTTTTGATGTCGCATTTGCCTATTGCGGCAACGTCGACACCTCGTCGTCCCACTTCTTCAGCAAACGCTTGCGTTCGTCGCTCGAGCCATACTTCTTGAAGTCGTAATCGATCAGCTTGATGGTGGATAGATCGGGTGTCAGCTCCGAGACCGCCGCATTCTTGTTCGAGGGCAGTTGGAACGATTTGACGTCCTTAGCCTTGGACTGCATCTCGGCCGTGAGGGCCCAGTCGTAAAACTGCTTGGCCGCCTCCGAATTACGGGCATCCTTTATCAGCGACATCGAACCGATCTCGTAGCCCGTGCCTTCGCACGGAGCCACGGTGACGATCGGGAAGCCGGCGGCGGTCTGTGCGACGGCGTCATGCATGAAGACGATGCCGATCGTCGTCTCGCCAAGCCCAGCAGCCTTGATGGGCGCGGAACCTGACTTGGTATACTGATTGATGTTGGCGTGCAGCGCTTTGAGATACTCGAAGCCCTTGTCCTCGCCCATAAGCTGGACCATCGTCGCCAACATCGTATAGGCTGTGCCCGACGAGTTAGGATTCGCCATCTGAACCTGGCCCTTGTACTCGGGCTTGATCAAATCTGCCCAGCATTTGGGCTCAGGCAGATTGTTCTTAGCAAGCAGATCCTTGTTGTAGCCGAAACCGAGCGCGCCTGAATAGACCCCGATGGTCTTGTTCCCGGCCGCTTCGGCCTGCTTGAGCGCCCAATCATGCAATTCGCCGCGCATTGGCGACTCATAGGCCACTGTCAAATCTTCCTCCGCAGCCTGCAAGTGGGGGTCACCCGTGCCACCCCACCAGACGTCGCCCTTCGGGTTGCCCGACTCCGCTCGCACCTGCGCATAGGTCTCACCCGAACTCTTGCGGGTCATATCAACGGTTATTCCGGTCTTTTCCTCAAAGCCGGTCTTGATCTGCTGGCACCACGCTTCATCGGCCGCGCAATACAGCGTCAGGCTATCGGCGTGGGCTAGCCCAACACCACCAAACAGAACCGCTGCGGCTGCCAAATGGCGGAAATGTTCAATTCGCATATGCGTTCTCCTCCCAGAGAATGTTGGCCGACTAACAATCTAGCGGCAAAATCGGTGTGTTCGCAAACCGGAATATTGGTTTCGGTACGGTGTCTAGGTAACCGGAGTTCCAAGAGACATCGTCCGCGGACAGCGGAGGATGTCGGCTGTCGAAGCGGGAGGCATGGAGAATTGGGGCTCAGAGCAGAGCATTGCCTTGGAGTGCTAACGTCCGTGGTCGCCTTGGTGACGCCACCGTCGACCGCCAAGCCATGCCGGTTCTCCATCAGCGCATGGCCCATATAGCACAGCCTCGCCGGCTGGCCGTCGCCCTTCTTGTAGAGCCGCGTCTCAGGGTCGCTCGTGCTTTAACGCGTATCGTTGGAGCGCTTCTCCTTGTGGAAGCTGCGTTCGGCGTTGCGGCCAGCGTCGTCCGCATCGTTGTCGCCACCATCCTTGCGCCGAAAGCTCTTGATTGAGGCCCAAGCCTCGATCAGCGTCTCGTCCACCGAGAAGTGATCCGTCGACAACAGCCGCTTCACCCGCTCCAACAAACCAAGCCAGAACTTCTTCAACAGCTTCTAGATCTGGAACGGCAATCCAAGCTGGGCATTGCGGAATCGGATCTGACCGATTTCCGTGTCCGCCCACTGGCTCAACGCCTGATACTGCATGCGCGTGTCGAACTCGGTCTGGCCCGGGAACATGTGAAACGCCTCGCACATCAGGCAGGACCAATGCACGGTCGGCCAGATGCGCCGCAGGCAGATCTCGCTGTAATTGTCGAGGATCGACGTATCGTTGTCCTGGATCGCCGAACGGAAGGCCTCGGCCAGCACACGAGTATCGCCTACGGCGAGATTCAACCCTTTGGCGCCGCTCGGCGGCACGATGTGGGCAGCGTCTCCGGCAATACACAGCTTGCCATGGCGCATTGATTCGCAAACGAAAGCGCGCAGCCGCGCGACCGAACGTTCGAAAATCTGGCCGCGATTGAGCCGGTGACCGGTGCCGTCGTCCATGCGCAGATCGAGCTCGTTCCAGATTTCGTCGTCCGACATCTGGTCGGCCGACATATCGGTCGGCACCTGCAGATAGAGCCGGCCTATATTCTTGGAGCGGGCCGAGGCAACGCTCAATCCCCGCGTGGAATGCGTAAAGCCACGCAAGTCAGCGCGGGGCGCGGCGTGCACCAGCACACCCAGCCAGGCGAAAGGGTATTCCTTCAGGTATGAATGTTCCTGAGAACCGGGAATGTAGCCTCGGCTGACGCCTCTGAAGCCGTCGCAGCCAGCGACATATTCGCATTCCAGCACGCCCGCTTCGCCATCGACGTCGCGGAAATGAATAAGCGGCGAGGCCTCAAGACCGTCCAGCGCCTCCACCGAAGTCTCGAAATGCAGCGGCAGGCCATCGGCCTCGCGCGCGTTGATGAGATCCTCGACAATCTTCTGCTGCCCGTAGGTGGTGAGCCGCCTGCCCTTCTCGTCCTTGATCGGAATGACATGCACGCCGTGGTCCCAGCGCAGTTGCATGGTTTCGATGCCCAGGCCTTCCTTGGCTAGTCTCTCGCCGAGCCCATACTGGTTCAGCGTGTCGACGGTCCCCTGCTCAAGCACGCCGGCGCGCACTCGGCTAAGCACATATTCGCGGCTGCGCCGTTCAAGGATGACGGTGTCGATACCGTGCGATTGCAGGATACGGCCGAGCAGCAAACCTGCCGGTCCGGCGCCGATGATGCCGACTTGTGTCTTGATTGTTCTGGTCATGTCGCCACCGCTATTTGTAGACGAGGCCTTTTTCGCGCAGCCTGTCACGCATGTTGTAGAGATCGAGGCTCAATGCGCCCGCAGCCAGCTTGTTACGTTTCGCGTCCTCGTCGACGATGCGTTTGTCGGCGGCAGCGAGCACCTCCCTGCCACGCTCCAGCGGTACGACGACGACGCCATCATCATCGGCCACGACGATGTCGCCCGGATTGACCAGTGCGCCGGCGCAAACGATCGGAACATTGACGGAGCCGAGCGTTTCCTTGACCGTGCCTTGCGCGCAAATCGCGGTTGAAAAAACCGGAAAGCCGATCTCGTTCAGTTCACGTACGTCACGGACGCCGGCGTCGATGACCAGGCCGGCAGACCCACGGGCCTTGAGCGAAGTGATCAGGAGGTCGCCGACATAGCCGGCGTCCGAGGCTGAAAATGGCGCGGCAACCAGCATGTCGCCCGGCTGAAGCAATTCAATCGCGACATGGATCATCCAGTTGTCGCCAGGCGCCAGCAGCACCGTCACTGCACTGCCTGCGGCGCGCTTGCCCGGCACGACCGGACGCATCCGCGCGCTCATCAGGCCGGTGCGGCCCATGGCTTCATGCACGGTGGAGGCTCCCGCCGCTTCAAGGCCGCGGACTATGTCGGCGTCCGCGCGCGGAATGGACCTGATGGCGACGCTCATTTCGATCTCGTCTGCAGCGAGTGATATCTAAACTTCTGCCGTGCCTCGCGCAGCGACATGCCGCCGGCAACCGCGTTGCGGATCTGGCTTTCGGCGGCCTCGATCTCGTCCGCGATATCGAGAATTTCTTCCTCACGCTCCTGCGGCAGCACGACGACGCCGTCGTCATTGCCGATCAGGATGTCACCGGGACGCACGCGTGCGCCGCCGATGGAAACCGGGATTTGCACAGCGTCTACCTGCACGCGATCCTTGCCGGTCTTCATCGAAAAGCTGCGTGAAAAGACCGGGTAACCAAGTTCGAGGCACAGATGAATGTCGCGGCACGGCCCGTCGATTACCGTTCCGGCAATGCCCTTGGTATGCGCAACCTGGGTCAGGATATCGCCCCATACGGTGCAATCCTCGCGACCCTGATTGTCCAGCACCACGACCTGGCCCGGTTCGAGATCGTCGATATAGTCGCCGACATTGCCGGGATTGATGGGATCTACCGGGCCATATCGCAGCGTATAGGCGCGACCGGCGAGGCGGAAGCCCGGCGAGCGCGGCTTGATCCCGCGGCAGACGCCCTCAATGCCCAAGCGATCCATCGCGTCCGACAGCGTTGCGCAATCGTGCTTGCGCGCACGTTCTACCGCCTTGTCGCTCACGAGACCTCCTTGAGCATATCTTCGTAGTTTGCGCCGAGCACTTCCGTGACCGAACGGCCGGCCTCCAGGTCAGCGAGCATCAGGCGCTCTTTCGCCATGATCTTGCGGGCATTGGCGAGCACGTCTGCAGCGCGGGCGGCGGGAACAACGGCAACGCCGGTTCCGTCGGCGACAATGATGTCGTCAGGTTCAACCGGCGTATCGCCGATGAGAATTGGTTTGTTGACAGCGATCTCATGAACGCGGCCGCGCGCAGTGCGCGGCGTGCCAGCAATGCCGAAAACCGCGAAGCCCAGTTCATTGGCCTCATCCAGATCGCGGCAGAAGCCATCGACGACGACGCCCTCGACGCCGCGTAATTTGGCTGCCTGCGACAGCATCCCGCCCCAGCCGCCAGCGTCAACCTTCGGATGCTGCACGACGATGATGCGGTCGGTGCCAGCGGCCTCGATGGCTCGGGCGCCAAGATGGACCTTGGGTGCGTCGGCTGGCGCCGGACCGGCAGCCAGCGTCACCGTCACAGCGCGACCGGCGACGGTGGTTCTCGCGCCGGACAGACGCTGCAGGCCGGAGACGCCCGGCCTTAAGCCCGCCGCGTCAAGCGCGTCGGAAACGCAGCAGACATCGAACTTGCGGAACGCTTCAACGAGGGCATCGCTCACTTGACGCCCCACCAGTACATGCCCTGCGCAGTGCCGGTGCCGGCTTCGGAGCGATAGCACGGCACGTAAGCAATCTCGTGGAACTCGACGTCGAGGCCTTCCATCGCGCCGGCAGCGGTGATCCAGCTCTTCATTTCCGACGTGCCCGACTGCAATTCGGACAGCGGGACATTCTTCAGGAACTCCGTGTCGCGTTCCTTCATCGCTTTCATAAAGCGATGGTCCCAATCCTCGTCGATCACAAAGTGGCTCATGCCGCCGGAGCCGAAGACGACAACGCGTGCGTCGCTTTCCCACGACCGGATCGCTTCGCCGACCGTCTTGCCGAAGTTGAACGAACGCCGCGCGGTCGGCTGGTTCGGCGGGAAGAAAGTGTTCTGGTAGATCGGCACGTTGGGCACGACCTTGTCGCGCATCACCTGGCGATAGATATGGCCAAAGGCGTGGCTAACGCCCGTGGTGCGCGGATTATGCGTAGGCAGCTTGGGTGAGACGGTGACGTCGAACTCGTTCTGGACGAGATTGGAGATTATGTGACGGGCGAGGTCAGGCACGCCTTCATATTCCAGATACTGCTCCGGCGCGTGGCCCGCCTCTCCCTCGGCGACGCCGGGCGGCATCAAGCGGCGGCCTTCCTCGCTTGCCGGGTGATGAGCGATCTTGTCGCCGTAATAAATCATGTAAGGCGGACTCAGGTCCTCGCCGTAGATTTCATGTTGGTCATTGCCGAAGATGACGGCGATATCCGCCTTCATGGCATCGAAGGCGTCAGCGAGCTGCTCGCTCGCGACATGGCATTTGTGATGGTTCTCGGTCATTGCCTCCATGCTGGACTTTGCAGCAAGGTTTTCGTCCTTGCGCAATTCCACCAGCTGATCGAAGGAATAGACGCCACCGCGAAACGGGTGCATGCGCGTCTTGTCCGAGGGCAGCCGCAACCGCCACTGGTCAGGCGTCGTGTGAAGCTGTGGGCCGTGCGCGGTGCAGATGAAGCCGACGATGTTCGCCATTTCGCTCTCGCTCTCTTTAAAGGGGTGATCAGACGTAGTCTTGCAGCCGGAACAGCTTGACTGCGTTGCCGCCGAGAATGCCTTCCTTCTCCTCCTCGGTGATGAAATCGAGGGCGCGGATGTGAGGAATGATGTCGTCGAAGGTGCGTCCGGTGTCCGGGTCGATGGATGAGCCGACGCCCGGCATCTCGGCGCCATACAGGCACTGCGACGGGCCCACGACCTTCACCAGCAATTCGATCGCCTCGGCGTTGTAGAGCACCGTGTCGAAGTAGAGCTTGCGCAGCTTGTCGCGGAAGCGTGTGCCGGACGTCACCATGCCGTTGCGCGGCACCGAGGTCGCGTCGAAACGACCGACCTGATAGGGGATCGCGCCGCCGCCATGGCTGACGAGAATTTTCAAGTCAGGGAAATCATCCAGCACGCTCGACTTGACCAGACCGTAAACCGCCGTCGTTTCCTCGTTGATGAAGTGCAGCGAATATGGTTCGCGATCCGGCGCACGTGAGCTTGCTGAATGGATGTGGCCGACGACATCGAGCTCGCACAGTTTTTCGTACAACGGATACCAGTAGCGGTCGCCCATCGGCGGCGCCATTCGACCGTCGTTTTCGAAGGGGTCTGGATTGATGAGGCAACCGCGAAAACCGTGCTCCTTCACGCAGCGCTCAAGCTCCGGCAGCGCCTCTTCAATTGGGCTGTCGCCGGCTTGTGGTAGGCCGGCGACCCCGACGAACTTGTCGGGATAGATCTTGCATTCCTGCGCGATGATGTCGTTGACGAACTGGACGTACCAATGGACCAGCTTCTTCGGCTGCTCGGAGTGCATGAGCTGGAACGGGCGCGGCGAGATGAGCTGCATGTCGACTCCGACCTGCTCCAGGCAGGCGAGGTGACCCACTGGCGCCATCTCGACGCGGGTGAAGGCCTGGCGGATCATCTCCTCTGAAATCGGAGGCCGCGCCGCGCCATGCGCGCCGCGATGCGAGAGGATGCTTGCCTTGAAGACTGCGAGTTGCGGCGGCGTCGCCATGTGAGCGTGGCAATCGATGATCTTCATGCCTTGTTCTTTCGCTTGGGAACCGTAACCTGAACCCGTCCATCACGCACTGCGACCGGCACGCCGCGCAATTTCACGCGTCTGTCGATGGGGTGCTCACCCGTCAGGATGTTGAACTCGAAGCCATGCCATGGGCAGACGATGTTGGTGTCTGTCCTGGAAAGCTGGAGGCCCGTGGCGCGCCCGTCAGCCGTGTAGCCTTCAAGCGTGCGCGGCATGATCTTGCCGAGGCAGACCGGCCCGCCAAGATGTGGGCAGACATTCAGCCAGGCGCGCACCTCGCCATCCCGGAAGAATACGCCGACCTCGACGCCGTCCGCCTCGAACACCATTCGGTCGCGCGACTTCAATTCGTCGTAGGGGCCGAGATCGACGATCTGGCCGTCCTTGGTCGACGCGCTCTGGCTCATGACGCCCTCCGGGTCCACATGGCCAGATCGAAGACGTTGAGGTCAGCGGCCTTGAGCAGTTCGGTAATCAGCACGACGGCATCCGTCGCGTTGATCGTGTTGGGCGGAACTGGCGGAAAGGCCCCTTCCCGCTCGACCTTCACAGAAAAAATGTTGGCCAGCGCGCCGATGGCGCGGGCGATATCTTCCTGTTCGATGCCGGCGCTGTCGCCTTGGGCCAGCGCCTTGGCGATCGCCTCTGACAATTGCGTCGACGCGGCATGAACTTCTTCACGAACCGAGCTCATGACGCCACCTTTGGACGCGAGGCCAGCACGTCAGCCGCGCGCGGCTTTCGTGGCGTGGTGTCGATGTTGAACAGGCGGGCGGCGTTGAGGCCCAGAATGTTGCGCTTGGCCTGCTCGTCGAGGAAGGGCAGCGTCGTAATCGCCGAGGGCGGGTCCCAATCCCAATGCGGCCAGTCGGACGAATAGAGCAGCCGGTTCGGCGCATCCATCGCATCCATAGTGGCTTCCAGCAACTTCATGTTGGTGCGCTCCAACGGCTGGCTGGTGAAGTGCATGTCGCGCATATATTCGCTAGGCAGGCGCTTCAGGCCAGGCGCTTCACTGGGGCGCATCAGCACCTCGTGGTCGAGGCGCTGCATCAGGAACGGTATCCAGGCGAGGCCGCTCTCGACCCAGAGAAGTTTGATCTTCGGAAAGCGCTCCGGCATGGCGTTGACCAGCCAGTTGGTGACATGGATCTGGTTGTAGTGGGTGAACGACAGCGCGTGCATCGACAGGAAGCGGTTGAGCTGCGCGAAAGACGGGTCGCCCCAATGATAGCCGGAGTGGAACGCCAGTGGCTTGTCCAATTCCTGGATCATCGAATAGGTGCGCACATAGGCTTCGTGATGCACAGGCTTGTTGCGCGTCGAACAGACGGTGAAGCCGACGATCCCCGGGGCATCGCCCCAACGCGCGATCATTTCCTCGCAGGCCGATGGCGTGTTGTAGGGCAGATAGAGCAGGCCAAGGAGGCGTGGATCCTGCGGCAGGATTTGCTCGATCATCCAGCGATTGAAGGCGCCAGCGAGCGCGACCTCGATCTCGTCCTGTGGGTGCATACCGAGCAGCAGCATCGCGCTCGGGAACACCACCTGATAATCCAGGCCGAGCGCATCGAGGCTGCGCTGGGCGGCGGTGATGAAGGTGTGCTTTTCCTCGCTCTCCTTCGGCTCCTTGCGGCCCTGATGCCCGATGCGGCCGCCGACACTCTGCAGCGAAAGGCCCGGCGAGATGTTCAGCAGCGCATTGTTGCCGGCAAAGCCGCGATATTGGTGTTGGCCGATATCGCGGATCACGTCGTTTTCGACAAGGTCAATGATCTCCGGCCAGAAATGGTCCTCGGAAACATGCGCGTCGATGTCCACGATGAAATAGTCGTCGAAATTCTCCCGCGCCTGAACGGTGGCATGCGCCAGCACGTCGCGCGTATCTGACCGCCCTGTAATCGGATCGATCTCACGAAACGGCTTCTGATTGGATTCATTCATGGGGTCATCATGCCTGTGTAATGAATTTTGTGGTCAGGTAACCATCGAGGCCTTCGGATCCCCCTTCCGAGCCGTAGCCGCTTTCCTTGACGCCGCCGAACGGCGTCTCCGGCAGCGTCAGCACCATCCGGTTGACGCCGACCATGCCGGCCTCGAGCGCATCGGCGATGCGGGTCGCAGTCGAAACGTTCCTGGTGAAGGCATAGGACGCGAGGCCGAACGGCAGACGATTTGCCTGCTCCACAACCTCGTCAAACGTCTTGAAACTGCGCATGACCGCGACGGGACCAAACGGCTCCTCGTTCATGAGGCGGGCATCGTTGGGAACGTCGGCGACCACGGTTGGACGCCAGAAATAGCCGGGGCCACTGACCCCGCCGCCACCGGCGGTGATCCGGGCGCCCTTGGCGGCGGCGTCAGAGATAAATTCTTCCAGCGCCGGCGCGCGCCGCTCATTGGCCAGCGGACCCATCTGACTTTCCTTGTCCAGGCCATCGCCCAAACGCAGGCCATTGGCAATTTTGGAGAAGCGCTCGACAAACTGTTCGTAGACGCCTTCCTGAACGAAGAAGCGGGTCGGCGCGATGCAGATCTGACCGGCGTTGCGGAACTTCGAACGCGCCGTCATTTGCACGGCGAGATCGAGATCGGCGTCATCGAAAACGATTGTGGGAGCATGGCCACCAAGCTCAAGCGTAGCCGGCTTCACGCCGTCGGCGGCAAGCCGCGCCAGATGCTTGCCGACCCGGGTCGAGCCGGTGAACGAAATCTTGCGGATGATCGGCGAGGCGATCAGATGGGTCGAGATGTGATCGGGGTCGCCAAAAACGACGCTCAACACACCGTCAGGCAGACCGGCGTCGGCCAGCGCCTGGGCAATAGCAAGGGCCGGATAGGGCGTCTCTTCCGCCGGCTTGATGATGCAGGAGCAGCCGGACGCTAGTGCGGCGGCCATCTTGCGAGCCGGAATGGTGACCGGAAAATTCCAGGGCGTGAATGCGGCGACTGGGCCGATCGGCTCGCGCACCACAAGGTTCCGCACGCCGGGCTCGCGCGCCGGAATGACACGGCCATAGGCGCGACGCGCTTCTTCGCCGAACCAGTCGAACAACTCGGCGGCCGCCTGCACCTCGGCAATGGAATCGCCGACGAGCTTACCCTGCTCTTCGGTCATGGATCGGCCAATGTCGGCTGCGCGCTCGCGCAGCAACCGCGCGCCAGCGGCCAAAATCTTGGCGCGGTCATAGGCCGACGTCGCGCGCCATTTGGCGAAACCGCGCCTTGCCGCTTCAAGCGCCTGATCGAGGTCCTCAGTCGTGGCTACGGCGACCTGCTCGATGATTGCGCCTGTTGCGGGATTGTAGACGGGCCGTGTGGCGCGCGCCCCGACATCGACGGGCGCGTTGCCGATGCGCATGCGACGATCGACAAAATTTGCAGGCACCAGGCTTCCTCCGACTTAATATGATATCTTTTTGGCGGAAGCCGAACGTTTGTCAATCATTTTCTTTCAATTTCACTTCTTTGTTGACGTTTCGGATTGATAAGATAATATCTTTGTATGAATGCAAAAGCGGCCTCACCGTTCTCCTCCTTGACTGCCTCCGGCGACTCTTCTTCAAAGGGCGCCGGGAGCACTCTGTCGGGACTGATCATCGATCAAGTTCGATCCGCGCTGTTTGCAGGCATGTTGACGCCGGGCGAACGACTAGGAACGGAAGTCTCGCTGGCCGAGCAATTTGGCGTGAGCCGTATGGCGATCCGCGATGCGTTGCGTTCGCTGGAGGCAGTAGGCATTATCGAAATTCGCGTCGGCTTGCGCGGCGGCATCTATGTCGCGGGCGGCGATGCCGCCCGCCTGTCCGATCTTCTGGCAATCCAGTTCAAGCTGCTTGGCGTCCAGGCCGAAGAGATGATCGACGCGCAGATCGCCATCGAAGTCGTTGCTTCCGGGCTAGCGGCCGAAAAAGCGACGGCGGAAGAGATTGCCGGCCTCTGGTCGCGCATCGAGCAGATGGAAAAGAAGATCGCGGAACCGGCTGACTTCACCAGTGTGGCGCTCGAATTTCACATGGCGGTGGTCGAGGCTTCGCACAATCGAGTGCTGTCGGGCCAATTCCGGGCTCTGCGCCATCTGCTGCTGCCGCTTTATGCGCGTGGCACGACGACCAGCGTCGCCGAGCGCGCCATCGCCGCCAACCGCGCACTGGTGGCCTGCATCGAGGCGCGCGATCCATCGGCGGCGCGCAGTGTGCTGGGCAACCGGCTGCAGCTCATCAAGGCGCGCCAGAACATGCGCGAGCCTGTTGATCGCAACAAATAGCAAGAACAACCATGGATTACCTACCCAATGAAGCGTGGAGGAGACGCAAGGCAGGATGGTCGCAGTTCTCGAAATCAAGGGTCTGACTATTTCAGCCGCTCGCTCGGATGTGCTGAGCGATGCCTCCCTCACCGTCAACCAGGGCCAAGTGGTCGGCGTCATTGGTGAGTCCGGCGCAGGCAAGAGCACTATTGCGCTTGCCGCGATCGGCATAATACGGCCCGGCTGCCGGGTAACCGCGGGCTCAGTTCATTTGTCCGGCATGGACACCGTCAAAGCGAGCCAGGCCGAGATCGAGAAGCTGCGGCGCGAGAAGGTCGCCTATGTCGCGCAGAGCGCGGCGGCGAGCTTCAACCCATTCTACCGCATCATGGACCAGATCATCGAGGTTGGCGGGCGTAAGAATGCCAGCAAGGCTGAACGTCGCCGCCGCGCGGTGAGGCTGTTCGAGGAGCTGCAACTGCCGTCTCCGGCGACCTTCGGCTCCAAATATCCGCATCAGATGTCGGGCGGTCAGCTCCAGCGCGCCATGATCGCCATGGCGCTGATGAACGAGCCGGAGCTGATCATTTTCGACGAGCCGACAACGGCGCTCGATGTGACGACTCAGATCGAGGTTCTGCGCTCCATCCGCAATGTCGTGCGCGCCTATAAGTGCGCCGGCATCTACATCTCGCACGACCTCGCCGTCGTTTCGCAGATGGCCGACGAAATCGTCATCATGAAGGATGGCAAGGTGGTCGAGACCGGGACGCGCGAGACGGTCATCCACAATCCGACGACTGAGTATGCCAAGCGTCTCGTCGCGCATCAGGAGGAACGCTACGCTGCCGAGACCACCGCAGAGCCGGCTCTCCTGCTGCAGGCCGAGAATCTGGTTATCAAATACGGTACGCACGCCGCCGCCGATAATGTTTCGATCGCTCTGGCGAAGGGACAGGCGACGGCGCTCGTCGGCGAGTCTGGAAGCGGCAAGACCACGGTGGCGCGCTGCATTGCCGGGCTGCAACGACCGCAAGGCGGGCGAATCCTATTCCAGGGCAAGGGGCTGGCGGGCCGGATCGAGGATCGTCGGCCCGAGGAGCGCCAGCGCATCCAATACATCCATCAGTTGCCCGACCTGGCGCTGAATCCCCGCCAGAAGATACGCGAACTGATCGGTCGGCCACTGACATTTTTCCATGGACTGAAGGGTGCGGAACGCGAGGAGTCGCTGGTCAATCTCATCAAGGCGATCCGCCTAGATGAGCGTTATCTCGACCGTTATCCATCGGGCCTGTCAGGCGGCCAGAAGCAGCGCATCTGTATTGCGCGCGCGCTCGCGGCGAAACCCGACGTGCTGATCTGCGACGAGATCACCTCGGCCCTCGATCCGTTGGTCGAAGACAGCATCATCGAGCTGATCCAGGACCTCATGAAGAAGCACTCGCTGGCGGTGTTGTTCATTACCCATAATCTTGGTCTCGCACGCCGTTTCTCGCAGGAAACGACGATCATGCGGCTTGGCAAGGTGGTGGAGCAAGGTGAGACGGAACGCATCTTCAAGGAGCCGGAGACCGACTACGTCAAGCGTCTGATCGGCTCGGTGCCAAGCTTCGAGAATGGCTGGCTAGACAGAGTGGCCTGACAGCGCATTTGTATGAAATGAGGATTGAAATGGACGCTGAGGTGACGATCATCGGCGCCGGGCCAGTAGGCCTTGTGCTTGCAGCAGAATTGGCGCGGAAGGGACGCACTGTCGTCGTCGTAGAGCAACGCAGCGCGGGAGAGGCGCCGAGCCCAAAATGCAACCACATTTCGGCGCGCTCAATGGAGATATTGCGGCGACTGGGCGTGGCGGATCAGGTGCGCGCCGTCGGCCTGCCGGACGAGTTTCCACATGATGTATCCTACCGCACCGCGTCAACGGGCACAGAACTCACTCGCATTCTCATTCCGGGCCGCAATGGGCGCAAGCGCAGCGATCCGGGACCGGACACGAACTGGCCGACCGCGGAGCCTCCGCATCGCGTCAACCAGATCTTCTTCGAGCCTGTTCTGTTCGAATTCGTGTCGAAACTGCCGAACGTGACGATTCTCAATCGGATGCAGGCGCTGTCGTTCGAGCAGGACGACGAAGGCGTATCGACGCTGATCGAAGACATGGAGACCCATGCGCGGCGTACGCTGCGTTCGCGCTTCATGATCGGCTGCGACGGCGGAAGATCGCCTACGCGCAAAGCCATCGGCGCGAAGTTCGAGGGTGACGCCGTTGTGCAGCGCGTGCAGTCAACCTTTATCCGTGGGCAAAAATTGCTCGGCATGCTGACGGCGGGGCCTGCCTGGGCGATGTTTACGATGAACCCGCGCCGGTCGGGCAACGTCTATGCCATCGATGGCAGCGAGACGTGGCTGATCCACAATTACCTGCGACCCGATGAAGCCGATTTCGACAGCGTCGATCGTGACCGCTGCATTCGCGACATTCTCGGCGTCGATGATGCGTTTGAGTATGAAGTGCTGAGCTACGAGGACTGGTATGGCCGTCGCCTTGTCGCAGATCGCTTCCGCGACCGCCGCGTCTTCATCTGCGGCGACGCCGCGCATATCTGGGTGCCCTATGCCGGCTATGGCATGAATGCTGGCATAGCCGACGCGGAAAACCTGGCCTGGCTGCTTGCAGCCAACCTCGCCGGCTGGGGAGGAGACGCCATCCTCGACGCGCACGAGGCCGAGCGCAAGCCGATCACCGAACAGGTGTCGCATTTCGCCATGAATCATGCGCATGCGATGGCCAAACAGCGCGCCGCCGTGCCGGCGGATATCGAGGAGCCGGGGCCGCACGGCGATGCCGTGCGTACCGAAGTCGGCAAGCGCGCCTATGATCTCAACGTGCAGCAATATTGCTGTGGCGGGCTGAACTTCGGGTATTATTACGACCAGTCGCCGATCGTCGCTTATGACGATGAAGCCGCGCCGGCCTATGGCATGGCTGATTTCACTCCATCCACCGTGCCGGGCTGTCGTCTGGCGCATTTCTTCACCTCCGACGGCCTGTCGGTCTACGATATGTTCGGCGACGGCTATGCGCTGCTGCGAATGGACAATAGTGTCCCGATCGGATCGCTGCTTGCTGCGGCGCGGCGGCGCAACACGCCGCTGACCGTAATCGATCTGGCTGGACAATCCGCGCCGGCCGCCTACCGACACAAGCTCATCATCGCCCGGCCGGACGGCCATGTTGCGTGGCGGGGCGACGCTCTGCCCGACGATGTGGACGGTCTGCTGCGTGTGCTGACCGGCGCGGCTTCCGGGCGGATTGCGGCCAAGCGCGCGAGCGCGCAAGCCGCGGCTTGAATTCGGGCAAGACGACAATGCCGAACCCAAGCCGCGCCCTCGAGTCCGCCGAACGTCTGCGGCTGATGGTGCGCGAGATGCGGCTTGAAACCGACGACGTGATGCGGATCAGGTTCTCCGCCCGCGACCGAAGCCCGCTGCCCGCCTGGGAGCCCGGCGCGCATATCGACATCGCCTTCGCTAATGGCGTCGAGCGGCAATATTCTCTGTGCGGCGATCCGGCCGACTGTAGCGAATGGCAGATTGCGGTGCTGCGTGAGCCGGTAAGTCGTGGCGGCTCGCGCTTCATCCATGACAAGCTGCGGCCGGGCGACCTGGTTACCGTCAGCGCGCCGCGTAACAACTTCCGTCTGGAGCCGGCCGAAAAGACCGTCTTCATCGCCGGCGGCATCGGCATTACTCCGCTTTTGCCGATGATCCGACAGACGCGGGCTGAAGGTCGCGACTGGCGCCTGCTTTATCTCGGCAAGACACGCGAACGCATGGCATTTATCGAGGCGGTGGAGTGCGGAGCGGCAACGATCGCCTGCTCGGCCGTTGGCGGGCGAATGGACATTTTCGATTGGATCGGTCAGGTCGATACCGGCACGCGGATCTACGCATGCGGGCCGCAGGCGATGCTTGATGCGCTCGAAGAAAGGAGCGCGGCTTGGCCCAAGGGCGCCCTGCGCATCGAACGCTTCCAGGCCAGGAGTTTCGTCGATCTCAGCGATAGCAAAGAGTTTGAGGTGGTCGCCCAGCGATCGGGCCTCAGCGTCATCGTCTCGCCCGGCTGCTCAATCCTGCAAATGCTGGAAGAGGCCGGCCTGCCCGTGCCGAGTTCTTGCCTCGAAGGCGTTTGCGGCACTTGCGAGACGGCAATCATTGACGGCGAAGCCGAGCACCGCGATTCGATCCTGTCGCCGGATGAGCGCGAGACCAATGAAACCATGATGATCTGCGTCTCGCGCTCAAGGACACCGAGGCTCGTCCTCGACATTTAACGACGGAGGAGAAAGTGGATACCGGAACCGCATACGGCCTCCGCCTCGGCGCACCGCTTAACGATCTGGCGCAGGTCGGCCCGTTTACGCCTTATGGCGAGGTGCTGCGGCGCTATTGGCAGCCCTTCGCCAAAGTCGAAGAGGCCACCACGACGCCGATCAAGGTGAAAATACTCGGCGAGGAACTAATCTTGTTCCGCACCCGAAACGGCAAGGCGGGACTTCTGCATCCGCGCTGCGTGCATCGCGGCGCTTCGCTCTACTATGGCGGCGTCGAGGAAGACGGCATCCGTTGTTGCTATCACGGCTGGGTGTTCGACCCCGAGGGGCGCTGCACCGAGCAGCCCTGCGAGCCGCAGCTTGGCCTGCACCGCGACCGTGTACGCCAGCCCTGGTATCCGGTGGAGGAACTTTACGGGCTGTTGTGGGTCTATATGGGCCCGCCGGAGAAGAAGCCGGTGCTGCCGACCTATGACACCCTGGAAAACATGGCCGACGACGAGCACCTGATCGTCAACGATTTGGGGGTCGGTGGCGGCGGACCCGAGCTGCTCGACTTCAACTGGCTGCAGCATTGGGAAAACGTGATGGATCCGTTCCATGTGCCCATTCTGCACGCACGTTTCTCCGGCTTTCAGTTTGCCGCCGAAATGGCGCTGATTCCTGTCGTGACCTACGAATACACATCATTCGGCGTGCGTTCGATCCAGCATCGCGACCTTGGCGATGGACGCAAGTTGAAGCGTGTCACCGAGGTCATGTTCCCTAATCTGCGGGTGGTGGCGAGCCCGCGGCTGGCGTCCGGCCAGACCAACATTCTGGGCTGGGTCGTGCCGATGGACGACACCAGCTTCCGCATCTTCACGCTGGCGCGCGACAAGGACCCGGATTTCCTCGCCAAGCTGCGCTCGACCCATGGTGGCAAGCCGTGGAAAGATTTGACGCCGCTCGAACACCAGCGGTTGCCCGGCGATTACGAGGCGCAGAAATCGCAGGGCGACATCTCGCTTCACAGCGAGGATCATCTCACGACCACCGACCAAGGGGTTGCCATGTTGCGGCGCATGATGGCCAAGCAGATTCGCATCGTGCAGCAGGGCGGCGACCCGCCCGGTGTCGCATTCGACCCCAAGGAGCGGATGGTCAAGATCGAGGGCGGTAACTATTTCTCCGGACCGGACCTGACCGAAGAGCAGGCTGAATTGGCGGACGATTGATGACAGGCTACAGGGCGCGCGCGCCACGCGGGGACAGGCCGCTGGCGATCCTTGGTGTGAGCGACGTGATCGTGCTGGAGGCGCGGCCGGCGGTACCGGTCCGAACCATAGAGGTTTCGGCCTGGGGCCGCTGGGTGCGTGAAGTGCAGATTCCCGTTGTCGCCGCCGAACGGCTGAAAGAGTTGGGAAAGCATCTCGAAATCGTCTGGGCGTCCGAATGGGGCCACACTGCGCACACGGCTTTCCGGGAAGCGCTGGACCTGCCTGAGGAGCCCTGGCCGTTCCTGCCTGTGCAGTTCAACAAGCTTGCGTCGATCCGCGCCTACGCGGGCGCCCTGCCCTGGGTTTGGATCGACGGGCCTTTGGCCGATCTCCAGCAAAGCGCCGAGGATGAGACCGACGGCCTGATCGTGCGGCTGGACCCAAGTCGGGGCATTGCCGATGTCGATGCAGCCGAACTAGCCGAAAGCCTGGCCGCGCGAACCAAATCGAACGCGCAGCCAATTCGCTCCTAGGTCGGTCTAAAGTTGCCGGTTAATCCGCACGGTCTGGAGCTGCATATTTTCCTCCAGCCCCCAGGAGCCGAACTCCACGCCGATGCCCGACTGCTTGGCGCCACCAAAGGGCGCAGTCGGCGAAATCGTGCCGTGATCATTCACCCACGCCGTGCCGGACTCCAGCCGTCGCGCCAGCTCGTTAGCGCGTGTCACATCCGATGACCAGATAGAACCTCCAAGGCCATTCTCATTGTTGTTGGCGCGGGCGATAGCGTCATCGACGTCGCTGTAGCGGATGACTGGGAGGATCGGGCCGAACTGTTCCTCGTCAACAAGACGGACGCCGTCGGTGACCTCGGTCACGATGGTCAGCGGGTAGAAATAGCCATCGCCGCCCAGCGGTTCGCCGCCGGCGAGAAACTTGCCACCCCTGACCCGCGCGTCGTCCGCGAGCTCGCATACCAAATCGAACTGGGCACGATTCTGCAGCGGGCCGAACTGCGTTGCCGGATCGGAGCCGGGCCCGACCTTCGCGGCGCGCGCCAGCTCCGCGAGCTTTTCGGCCAACCGGTCGTGAATATCCTTGTGCACATAGAGCCGCTTCAGCGCGGCACAGACCTGACCGCTATTGCCGAACGCCTTGGCGAAGATCTTCGGCGCGATCGCGTCGATATCCGCATCCGGCAAAACTATTGCCGCGTCATTGCCGCCCAGCTCGAGCGTCAGCCTCTTCAGGGTGCCGGCGGCATTGGACATGATGTTGCGGCCGGTCGGCGTTGAACCGGTGAAGACGATCTTGGCGATGTCTCGATGGCCGGTAAGCGCACTGCCAAGGCCGCGTTGGCCGGCCAGCACATTAAGCACGCCTGCAGGAAAAATGCGGCTGGCGATCGCGCCCATCTTCAGCGTCGTCAATGGCGTGCTTTCGGAAGGCTTCAGCACGACCGCATTGCCCGCCAGCAGCGCTGGCGCGATGTGCCAGATGGCGATCATGACAGGGAAGTTCCACGGTGTGATGGAGGCGACAACGCCAAGCGGCTTTCGGTGAACCTCTATCAGCGATTTGTCGTCGTCCTGCAGCACCTCAACCGGCGGGCGCAAAGCGGCAGTCGAACGAAGCCAATGGATCGATCCGAGGATCTCGCCGACGGCGTTCTGCACCGGCTTGCCCTGTTCCAAGGAGAGCAGCTCGGCAAGCGACTGCTTCTCAGCATCGAGCGCGTCGGCAAAGCGACCCAGCAGCGCGGCGCGATCGTCAATCGGCGTAGCCGCCCACTTTGGGAAAGCAGCTTTCGCCGCTGCTACCGCCGCCTCGATGTGTTGCGGTTCTGCGGACGAGCTGCGTGCGAATTCGCTGCCGGTTGCCGGATTGATGACGCCGAAATTCTTCGACGTCAAAACCTCGGCGCCATCGATGACAAGGGGAAACGTCGTTGTCATTTGCCTCTCCCGACAGGATTATTTCGTTGGCTCGCCCAGCGGATTGGCCGGCGGCGGTGATGGCGGGGGGCTGAACGGGTGGATCAGGTGCCAGGCGCTCGGCATCTCGCCGACCGAGACAGCGATCAGCACCGGCCCACCGGCCTTTTTGGCCTTCTTCAGCGCCTCGCCAAGACCCGCGGGCGAATCCACTGCTTCGAATGGCAGGCCGAAGCTTCCCGCCAGTTGGGCGAAATCCGGATTGGTCAGATCGACAGCAAAGTTGACGCCGAAGACGCGCTTCTGGATGCGTTTGACGTTGCCGTAGTGACCGTCGACAAAAACGACGACGGAGAGATCGACCTTGTCCCTGCTGGCGGTCGCCAGTTCCTGCATGCCCCAGCCGAAACCGCCGTCGCCATTCAGCGACACGACCCGACGTCCTTCGCCACCATAAGCGGCGCCCAATGCCGTGTTGAAACCATAGCCCAGCGTGCCCTGATAGCCCGGCGTGATGTAGGAGCGTGGTCCATGGACCGGGAAACCGACATTGGAGAAGTAGCCGAGCTGCGTCAGTTCGCTCACCAGGATATCGTCATCGTCCATCGAGGAGCGGATCGCTGCGCTGTAGTCGGCTTGCGGCTTGATAGCCTGGATCTGCATGTTGCCCCAATCGCAGATGGCTTTTGCCTTCTCGGCGGCCGATGGACGCTCCTCTCCAGGAAGTCCCTTGAGCAGCGATGCAATCGTAGCCGAGACATCGGCCTGTAGGTGCAGGCCTGCCCGGCGCGGCGCGGAAGCAGCCGCCGGATCTATGTTAACATAGATGTATTTGGCACGGTCACCCTCGTAGATCGGATGGCCGTGACCGTCGACGAAGCGGCTTCCGAGCACGACGATCACGTCGGCATGCGGGAAGGCAGCGCGCCCGCCGAAGGTCGGCAACGCCAGTGGGTGGCGGTCGTCAATCAGCCCTCGTGCATTTTCGCTCATGACGACAGGCGCCTGCAAGCACTCCGCCAGGTCAGCGATCGCCTTGCCCGCGCCTGAGGCTGCCGTGCCGCCGCCGGCATAGATCACCGGGAACCTGGCGCTGCTCAATATTTTGACTGCTTCGGCGACAGCATCAGCCGATGGCGCCGTGGGCCGAAACTCGGCGCGTGGCAGAATCACCGCCAACCCCCGGGCCTGCAACACATCAGGCGGCACTTCCAGCGCCACCGGGCCAGGCTTGCCTGAACGCAACTGCACGAAGGCCTCGTGCACCAGATTGGGAACTTCGTCCGGCGTGCGTGCGATGCCGTGCCATTTGGTCAAGGATTTCAGGATGCCGCTTTGATCGGGGATCTCATGCAGCATGCCCATGCCTTTGCCGATCGCGTGCGATGGAATCTGGCCGACAATACACAATACGCGCGAATTGCAGGCATAGGCTGTCGCGAGGCCGGCCAGAGAGTTCAGCATGCCGGGACCCGGCACAACCATATAGACGCCCTCGCGCCCCGTGGTTCGCGCATAACCGTCAGCCATGTAGGAGGCGGCTTGCTCATGCCGCGGCATGACATAACGAATGCGGTTGGACTGCTCCCTGACAGCGTCGATCGCCCAGTCGAGCTGGATGCCGGGAATGCCGAAGATGTCGGTGACGCCTTCCTCTATAAGCTGCGCCACCAGCGCCTGACCGCCAGTCATTTTCCCCTCGTTCGGCTGCTCCGAAGTCATCTGCCTTACCTATCCCGTCACGCAAAGTGTAACAACGTCTCACAAATCGAGACGAAGAGATGGCGCTTGTCAAGCTTTTTAGATGACGCAGGCAAAGAAAGTGAACACGTTAAATAATGTTGACACGTCTCATATTTTGAGATAGCGTCTCGTATATCGATACGGAGCCAATGATGTTTTCTGACCTGCCGACACCAGCTCCGGATCCGCTGCTTGGCCTCCGGGTGGCGTTTGAGGCGGACAAAAGCCTGTCAAAAGTGGATTTAAGCATCGGCGTTTACCGCGACGACCGCGGCAACGTCGCCATTCTCGACTGCGTACGGGATGCGGAAAAGGTCCTTGCTGAACGGCAAACCACCAAGAATTACCTGTCGTCGAGCGGCAACGCTGAGTTCAACGAGTTGACGCGTGCTCTGGTGCTGGGTGGCCAGGCCGATTTGATCTCCCGGGCTCGTTCCTCCCAGACACCTGGCGGCAGCGGTGCGTTGCGTGTGGGTTTTGAGTTGATCAAACGAATTCGGCCCGACGCGCGCGCCTTCGTTCCAACTCCCACATGGGTGAATCACAATCCGATCCTGAACTCGGTCGGCATGTCGACCGTTGCCTATCCCTATTACGAAATCGCGACCGGCAAGCTGCTGTTCGATGAGATGATGGTTGCGCTGCGACAGACGACCAAGGCCGATGTCGTGTTGCTTCATGCGTGCTGCCATAATCCGAGTGGCGCGGACCTAAGCCTGGAACAATGGGCCGAGGTCTCGGCGGTGCTGCAAAAGACCGGCGCGTTGCCCGTCATCGACATGGCCTATCAGGGTTTTGGCGATGGGCTGGACAGCGACGCCGCCGGCATGCGGATGCTGGCGCGCGCCCTGCCCGAGGTCATCGTGGCCAGTTCCTATTCGAAAAACTTCGCGATCTATCGGGAGCGCGTCGGCGCGATCACCTTGATCGGCTCCGACGGGGACGCAGTTTCGCGCGCCTTTGGCCATCTGATGCCGGTGATCCGCACGAACTATTCGATGCCGCCTGATCACGGCGCGGCCGTCGTCGCGCACGTATTGTCCGATGCCCGGCGCCGCGCCGGTTGGGAGCATGAACTCGCTACGATGCGCAACCGCATCAACAGCATCCGGCAGGTGTTCACGCGTGTGCTAAGCGAAAACAGCAATTGCGACTTCGGATATCTGGCCGACCAGCGCGGCATGTTCGCGATGTTTGCCATCTCGCCGGACGCCGTAGCAGCGTTACGGGACCGCGACCACATTCATATGTCGGGTTCCGGGCGGCTCAATATCGCCGGATTGACTTCGGCGGATGTGGAAAGGGTGGCGCGCGCCTTGGGAGAGGCGATGCGTTAATTTGTCATCGGACCTCACGGGGTCGCATTGGGAGGAAGGCATGAATAAAGACTTTGAAATATCGCGGCGGAGCGTGCTGAAGCTTTCAGCCGCCGCCGGCCTTGTATTCGCCGCGCCGTTTGCCGGTTCGGCATTCGCTGCCGAACCCAAGCGCGGCGGCCATCTTGTGATGGCCAGCCAGGGCGCTTCGACGTCGGACGGACTTGACCCCCGTACGTTCAACAGCCCGTTTCTTTATGTCATGTCGGGCGTTCTCTATAACACGCTGGTCGAGGTGACGGGCGTCAACGCCGACCTCACACCCGGCCTGGCAAAATCCTGGTCGTCGCCTGATGGCAAGGTCTGGACCTTTGAGCTGGTCGACAATGCAACCTTCCACGATGGCAAGCCGTTCACGGCCGACGATGCGGTCTTCTCGATCCTGTCGCACAAGGCCGACGACTCGCGCTCCAATCTCAAGGGCCAGGTGACAAACTTTGTGTCCGTGAAGGCAGACGGGCCGCACAAGCTCATTGTCGAGCTGCCGGAAGCCAACTTCGTCTTCCCGGCCTTCGCCGCTTCTTTCAACCTCTGCATGGTTCCTGCCGGCACGACGACCTATTCTGGCGTCGGCACTGGACCTTACAAGGTCACCCGCTTTGCGCCGGGCGAAGTGCTTGAGGCTGCACGCAATGATACCTATTTCAAGAAAAACGCCGCCTGGGTCGACTCGGTCGAACTGCTCGCAATCAACGATCCCGCTGCGCTGAACAGCGCTTTCCAGGCTGGGCAGATTCAGATGGCCAGCCAGTTGGATGCGCGTACGCTGCCACTGCTGCAGTCCAATCCGTCCATCAAACTGTTCCAAGGGCAAACACGCGGCTTCATCTGCTTCAACATGAAGGTGGATGCCGCTCCGTTCGACAACAACGATCTGCGCATGGCGTTGAAATATGCGGTCGACCGCGAAGATATGATCAAGCGCACCATGGCAGGCCTTGCCCGCGTCGGTAACGACACGCCGATCGCGCCAAACGATCCCACCTTTGCGCCGGGCGTCGCGCAGACACCGCACGATCCTGCGAAGGCAAAAGAACTCTTCGAGAAATCCGGCTACAAGGGCCCACCGCTGGTGCTGCAGACTTCGGATGCGATCTCGTCGCGCGCCGTCGACATGGCGACCGTGTTCCAGGAGCACTGCACCAAGGCCGGCATTCCGGTCGAGGTCAAGCGCGAGCCGGCCGACGGATACTGGGAGAACATCGTCGGCAAGACGCCGTTCCATGTTTCGGCCCGCACCGACCGCCCAACCGCCGATGCGATCTTCTCAGTGGCGCTGCTCAGCACCTCGTCGAACAACGAGGTCGCCTGGAAGAATGCGGACTTTGACGCTGCGGTGATCGGCGCTCGCGCCGAGGCCGATGCGACAAAGCGCAACTAACTCTATGCCAAGGCGCAGGCGATCTGCAGCACCGAAGGTCCGCTCATCGTTCCATATTTCGCCAACACACTTGAAGGCACCGCGGCGTCGCTCGATGGGTATCAGGCGTCGACTGCGCAATTGTCCGGTTACAGGGCGGTTGAACAAGTATGGTTCGCATAGCGCAACTCTTCAGCGGGACCGGCAATTCGCCGGTCCTTCGCTTTACGCTTACGCGCCTGGTTGCAGGGGTCGTTTCGGTTCTCGCCGTGTCGCTGCTCGTTTTTCTCGGCACGGCGATGCTGCCGGGCGATGCAGCGACGGCCATGCTCGGCCAGTACGCCACCAAGGAATCTGTCGCGGCCCTGCAAAAATCACTGGGCCTCGATCTGCCCCTGCACATGCGATATCTGAACTGGCTCGGCCACGCCCTGACGGGCGATTTGGGCAGTTCGCTGTCGAACGGCCAACCCGTCGCCTCTCTCATCGCTTCGCGATTCGTAAATTCGCTCATTCTGGCCTGCACAGCCGCCGCCGTGACCTTGCCGATTTCCATTGCCGTCGGGATTCTGGCGGCGGCCTACAAGGGCAGTTGGTTCGACTCGCTGATCAGCGTCATCTCGTCGGCGCTGCAGTCGATGCCGTCCTTCCTGATCGGCTACATGCTGGTGTTCGTGTTTGCGGTGGCGCTCGGCTGGTTCCCGCCGCTATCGTCGGTCAGGCCCAACGCCAGCCTGTGGAACTGGATCCAGATACTCTCGCTGCCGGTTCTAACGCTATTCTTCGTGGCGCAGGCGCACGTCTTGCGTCTAACCCGCGCCGCCGTCTTGAACACGCTCTCCACTGACTATGTGCAAATGGCGCGCATCAAGGGCATTCCGGGCCGTTCGGTCTTCGTGAAGCACGCCCTGCCCAACGCGTTGTCGCCTATCGTGTCGATCTCGATGATCACGATCGCGCATATGATTGTCGATGTCGTCGTCATCGAGACGGTGTTCAATTATCCAGGCATGGGCAAACTGATGGTCGATGCTGTCGCCTACCGCGACATCCCGATGGTTCAAGCCTGCGCCGTGCTGTTCTCCATCGTCTTCATCGGGCTCAATCTGATAGCGGACGTGCTGGCCATGGCGGTTAATCCACGTCAGCGCCTGCCCAGACAAGCGGGGTGACAGCCATGCGCAAGAACTTCGTCGTTATCCTGTGCCTGTCCGTTCTGGCGCTTCTGGCCATTGTCGCGATCCTGGCGCCGTTGATCGCGCCATTCGCTCAGAACGACATGGTGCACAACCCCTTCGATCCGCCTGGTGCGGGCGGTGTGCTTGGCGCCGATAGCGTCGGCCGCGACATGCTCTCGCGCATGATCTATGGCTTGCGCTACACGATGGTTATCCCACTTGTTGCAACATCGATCGCGGCAGCCATCGGCGTCGCGCTGGCCATTATCGGCGCGCTAAACAGAGGCTGGATCGACGGGGTCATCGGACGTTGCTTCGACATCTTGATGTCGATCCCCGGCATCATCTTCGCGTTGCTGGTGCTCGCCATCGTCGGCGTGTCGCTGACGACGCTCGTGCTCACCATGGCCGTGTTGCAGTCGACTACCTACTACCGCATCACCAGACCGGTCGCCGGCGACCTCGTCGCCATGGAGTACGTTGAAATCGCGCGACTGCGCGGCGAGGGTCTTGCCTGGAACCTGTTCCGCGAAATCCTGCCCAACATGATCCCGACGCTTCTTGCGCAATTCGGGCTGGGGCTCGCCTCCGCCACCCTGTTCATCAGCGCGCTCAGCTTCCTCGGCGTCGGAATCCAGCCGCCGGCGGCGGACCTTGGGGCACTGGTGCGCGAGAACGCGTTGGCGCTGTCGGGCGGAAGAATGACGCCGCTTTTCCCTGCCTTCCTGATCGCCGTCCTGTGCATGTGCATCAACGGCGTGGTCGACTATCTCGTCGTGCGTTTCTCGGATCGCCCTGAGGTCTCGAACTGATGGAATGCGCCCGGCGCGGTGGCGTCCCACGCGGGACTATCTAACCGGCGAGTCCTGTTGTAATGCGAGCCATGGGAACAGCCAGTCAGGATGAGGTCACAGGCATCGCCGCTGAGACGCCGAGCGTCAAGAGCGTGCAGGTGGCTGTGCAGATTCTGGAGGCGTTGACCGACATGCCGGGGCCGCAGCGCGTGACGGAGTTGGCGCGCACGCTGGGCATGACCAAAGCACGCGTCTCGCGCCATCTGCAGACATTGACCATGCTCGGGCTGGTCGAGCGCGCACGCGAAGGCGACGGCTATACGTTCGGCCGCAAGCTCCTAAAATTTGGCCGTGCCGCGGTCTATCGCAGCAACATTGTCGAGGTGGCGCGGCCAGTGGTGACGGCGCTCGGCAAGCAGACTGGCCACACCGCCCTGTTGACCACACCGACCAAGGGCGGCGCGATCGTCGTCTACGCCGCGCCGAACCCGCATGAGCCCGGCATCATGGTGCATCCCGGCATGGTGTTCACGCTGCCGGCTTCGCCGGCAGCACGCCTGTTCTATTTCTTCGAGAACAAGAAACCACTGCCGCCACGCGTGCGCGAGAACATGGCGCAATACGGCGTGGACTTTGAAGCCGATCCGTACGGCAGCGGCCTGGGCGGGATTGCGGCTCCGATCTTCGAGCCAGAGGGCACGATCGCGTCGGCCGTCGGAGTCGTTCTGTCATCGGCGCTGATGACGCCGGAGCCGCCGTTGGAACTGATCAAGACAGTCAAAGCGGCCGCCGGTGAAATTCAGGACTACTATGCTGAAGGCGCACGACCGGCGTTCACGCCGTAGTTCGGTCGTGTTGGCAGACATCATGAGAAGGCGCAGGAAACTGCGCCCGCCGGCCAGTGCGATCTCGCTGGCTCCTAAGGTCTGTTACCTAGAGCGAGATGAGATTAGGTTGAACCATTCTGCCGGTGATGGTTTGGGACAAGATCAAGGGCTGAGGCGAGGTCGGACTGGTTGTCCGGCCGAGACGAAGGCCGATGGAATTGGCCCAAACCAGCCCGGCCCTTCGGGTTTGCGTTTGGCGGACGCCCGGTTCGTCGACTTGCTCGGCCGATGAACCACATCGACCTTCGCAACCCTCCTGCCGGATCGCCTTGCCAAACGATAAACAGAATGATTCAACCTAAACTCATCTCGCTCTAAGAGACTGTTTGGAAATTGAGGTTTTGGGGTTTTGCGGGCGCTCCAGATGTGATTCACACTTTTGATGTGGACAGATGAAGCCCGAAGCCGGATGGCCAAGATCGCCCGTAGGACCAAGCGC
>JBFWUS010000035.1:0-57500 GCA_050247155.1 Rhizobiaceae bacterium | reverse complement strand
ACCCCGACCCTACACACCGCTTCGCTGCGCCCCGAGCCGAGGATGACGGATTGCACGGATGATCGCGCCAATCTCCAACGTCCAAGCTTGGCATCGACGTATCATGCAAATCGACATCCTCGGCTCGGAGCGCAGCGAAGCGGAGTGTAGGGTCGGGGATCCAGGCCTCAGACTCGAAACCGCAAAGCCTTAGAAAGCTTTGGCAAGCGTCTGGAGGCGCCGAATAACGAGCGATTGCTGGGATGAGATGGCCCTATCCCTCGCCTTCCTCTTCCTCCGGCTCGGAGATGCGCTCGACCGACACCACCTTCTCACCTTCGGCAGTATTGAAGATCGTCACGCCCTTGGTCGCGCGACTGGCAAATCGGATGCCGTTCACCGGCACGCGGATAACTTGGCCGCCGTCGGAGACCAGCATGATCTGGTCCTCGTTGGCGACCGGGAAGGTGGCGACCAGCCGGCCGATTTCGGCTACCTTGGAAACGTCCGTCGCGCGGATACCCTTACCGCCACGGCCGGTCAGGCGGAAGTCGTAGGACGACGAGCGTTTGCCGTAGCCATATTCCGTCACCGTCAGCACGAACTGCTCGTGCTGCTTCAGGAACTCATAGCGTTCGTCAGAGAGTTGCGCTTCCTCGCCCACCTCCTCGTTGGTCAGCGCGATCTCTTCCTCATCGGCGCCGGCGACACGGCGTTCCGCGACCGAGCGTTTCAGGTAGGTCGAGCGTTCGGCGGCCGTCGCGTCGGACCCCTCCAAAATCGTCATCGAGATGGCGCGGTCGTTCTCGCCCATCGAGATGCCGCGCACGCCTTGCGAGGAGCGGCCAGCAAAGACGCGCACGTCGGTAACCGAGAAGCGGATGCACTGCCCGCTCTCGGCGGTCAGCAGCACATCATCCTTCTCCGAGCAGGTTTCGACGGCCAGGATGGCATCGCCCTCCTCGTCGAACTTCATGGCGATCTTGCCGTTGCGCTTCACGTCGACGAAATCGGACAGCTTGTTACGCCGCACGGTGCCGCGCGTTGTCGCGAACATCACGTCGAGCTTATCCCATTCCGACTCATCCGGCAGCGGCAGGATCGCCGTGATCCGGTCGCCGCTTTCGATCGGCAGCATGTTGATCAGCGCCTTGCCGCGCGATTGCGGTGTGCCGATCGGCAAGCGCCAGACCTTTTCCTTGTAGACGATGCCGCGCGAGGAGAAGAACAGGATCGGCGTGTGCGTGTTGGCAACGAACAACCGCGTGACGAAATCCGTGTCCTTGGTCGACATGCCGGAGCGACCCTTGCCGCCCCGCGCCTGCGCCCGATAGATCGAAAGCGGCACGCGCTTGATGTAGCCCTCGTGGGTGACCGTGACGACCATATCCTCGCGCTGGATCAGGTCCTCGTCGTCCATGTCGGAGCCGGCGTCGGTGATCTCGGTGCGACGCGGCGTACCGAACTCGTCGCGTACCGATTCCAGTTCCGACTTGACGATCGCCTGGATGCGGGCGCGCGAACCCAGAATGTCGAGGTAGTCTTTGATCTCCTCGCCGATCTCGTTCAGCTCGTCAGCGATCTCGTCGCGGCCAAGCGCTGTGAGGCGCGAGAGCTGCAGGGCCAGGATCGCACGGGCCTGCTCGTCCGACAGGAAATAGGTGCCGTCCTCGTTGATGCGATGGCGTGGGTCGTCGATCAAAAGGATCAGCGGCTCGACGTCCTTGGCCGGCCAGCGCCGGGTCATCAACTGCTCACGCGCCGAGGTCGGGTCCGGCGCATTTCGGATCAGCCGGATCACTTCGTCGATATTGGCGACGGCGATCGCCAAGCCGACCAGGATATGCGCGCGCTCGCGCGCCTTGCGCAGCAGGAATTTCGTGCGGCGGCTGACAACCTCTTCGCGGAAGGCCACGAACGCCTTCAGCATGTCGGTGAGGTTCATCACCTCCGGCTTGCCGCCGTTCAGCGCCACCATATTGGCGCCGAAAGACGTCTGCAGCGGAGTGAAGCGATAAAGCTGGTTCAAGATGACGTCGGCGACGGCATCGCGCTTCAGCTCGATGACGACACGATAGCCCTGGCGGTCGCTCTCGTCGCGGATGTCGGAAATGCCCTCGATGCGCTTCTCACGCACCAGCTCGGCCATTTTCTCGATCATGGCCGCCTTGTTCACCTGATAGGGAACCTCGGTGACGATGATCGCCTCGCGGTCGCCGCGAATATCCTCGATATGCGTCTTGCCGCGCATGACGATCGAGCCGCGCCCGGTCGAATAGGCATTGTAGATGCCGGAGCGCCCAAGAATCTGCGCGCCGGTCGGGAAATCCGGACCGGGAATGATTTCCATCAAATCCGGCAGTTCGATCGCCGGATTTTCCATCACCGCGATCGCCGCGTTGCAGACCTCGATCAGATTGTGCGGCGGAATGTTGGTCGCCATGCCGACCGCGATGCCACCGGAACCGTTGACCAGCAGGTTCGGAAAGCGCGCCGGCAGAACCTTGGGTTCTGTCTCCGAACCATCATAATTGTCCTGGAAGTCGACCGTATCCTTGTCGATGTCGGACAGCAGCTCGTGCGCGACCTTCTCCAGCCGCGACTCGGTGTAGCGCATCGCCGCCGGCGGATCGTTGTCGATCGAGCCGAAATTGCCCTGCCCGTCGATGAGGGGCACGCGCATCGACCAGTCCTGCGCCATACGCACCAGCGCGTCGTAGATCGAGGCGTCGCCGTGCGGATGGTATTTACCCATCACGTCGCCGACGATACGCGACGATTTCACATGCTTGCGGTTCCAGTGGTAACCGCCTTCCTGCATGGCATAGAGGATGCGGCGGTGCACCGGCTTCAGGCCGTCGCGCACATCCGGCAGCGCCCGGCTGACGATCACGCTCATGGCGTAATCGAGGTAGGAACGCTGCATCTCCTCGATGATGGAGATCGGCTCGATGCCTTCAGGGCCGTCCGGCCCGATCGGTGGTTTCTGGTCGGTCAATCGAAATCACTTAAGTATTGGAATCACTGGCATCTTATATAGGAACTCGCCGGCCGATTCCAACTTTCAAGTGAAGTTTCCAACACTTGTTTTCGACATAAAATCAATAGGATAGAAGGCAATGTCGTTGCTGCGACAGTGTGTCGGCGCTGCCGATCGTGAAAGTGGCAAGAAGCAGGCCGCTCAGCGACTGGCCGATGCGTCCCGCCGGCCCTTCGGATTGTTCGATCGATAGGCGCTCGGCGGCGCGCCCATGACCCGGCGGAAGCGCCGGTTGAAGGTCGAAAGATCGTTGAAGCCAGCATCCAGAGCGATGCTCGAAATCGCTTCGTCCGAGGTCCGTAACTTGACCGCCGCGCGGTGCAAACGGGTCTTCAGCACGAACTGGTAGGGCGTCATGCCGGCGATCTGGCGAAACACGCGCAGAAAGTGGAAAGGGCTGGTTGCGGCGGTGTTGGCCATGTCGTCCAGCGTGATCGGCCGGTCGGCTTCCCGCTCGATCAGCCGGATTGCTTCGCCGACGCGCTTCTGGTCGCGCGACGTAATCTTCGGCAAGGCCTGGCTGTCGCCACCTTTGAGCGCCACAGCCGCGAGACGAAGGCCGGTTTCCTCCAGCGCGCGCTCGTCGCCTTCCGCGCTTGCGCTTTCGGCATCGGCGTATAGAGGGGCCAGACCCTGCCTCGGCGGCAGTTTTGGCGCGACGAAGCCTGCACTTCGACCGCCCTGCAATTCCTCGATCAAAGCGTCCCAGCGTTCTTCCGAAAAATGGAAGGAAATGCAGCGGTCGCCGCGTCCGTGCTCGTGCCCGCATTCAAAGCAAGCGCCGCGATTGCCCAGCAGCAAGGCTCCAGGCGTCATCATCGCCCTGCCCTGGTCGGACCGGTAGGTGAACGTGCCGCCGGCGACCAGCGCCACGCAATGGTCGGCGTGTTGCTCCTCGTACGGCTTGTCGCCGGCACCCGACGTGCAGACGACTTCGATCGCCTTCCAGCCTGATCCCTCTGCGAGCCGTCGGACAATTTGTGACATCGCCAATATTTAGCAATTTTTCCCAAGCGCGGCCAATGATCCTGGCGCTAAGCCACGCCTCTCCTGACAACAGAGGTTGCCCGTGACCGCCCACATGATCGCCGAGAAGAGTTTTCGTTCGCTCCTGCACGCCGAAGGACCGAACCCCGCGTTGGCCGACAAGCTGAAGCTCTATGGCCGGCTGGTAGGAGACTGGAACATGGACGTGCTGTTGCGCGACCCGCTTGGCAACCGAAGCACAGGCACGGGCGAAATCCATTTCGGTTGGGTGCTCGGCGGCCGCGCGATCCAGGATATCTGGGTCTCGCCGCGCTTCGATTCCGGCCAGCCGGCGAAGATGTTCGGCACCACGCTGCGCATTTACGATACGGTGATCGACGCCTGGCACATCCTGTGGAACGACCCGGTCAAAAACTACTACTGCCGTCAGATCGGCCGCGCGGATGGTCCGGACATCGTGCAGGTCGGCACGGACGGGACAGGCGACCGCGTGCGTTGGCGATTTACCGACATCCAACCCAACAGCTTCCACTGGATCGGTGAACGCGCGGCTTCCGGCTGCACGATGTGGCGCGTCGAGGTCGAATTCTTCGCTGCCCGTGCGGGCTCTTGAGATCAAAACAAGGAGTTTTCCCCATGCTCGACCATGTTTCGATCGGCGTTGCCGACATCGACCGCTCCAAAATATTCTACGACGCCATGCTGGGTCCGCTTGGCTACCGGCGGCTGAGCGAGGACGAAGGCTCGCTGGGCTATGGCCGCGACCAGACCTTTCTCTGGCTGCTCAAGGTCGCCCGACCGGTGAAACCGGACATGAGTTCCGGCCTGCATTTCTGCTTCAAGGCCGACAGCCGCGACGGCGTACGCGGCTTTCATGCCGCAGCGCTGAAGCAAGGCGGTAGCGACAACGGCAAAGCCGGACTGCGCGAGGACTATGGTGCGAATTATTTCGCTGCCTTCGTCATCGATCCGGATGGCTATCGGCTCGAAGCCTATTGCGACAAGGCAGAATAAGCTTCCAGATTTCTGTCCCAAAGGCATTCCCCTTCGAGGCCGTTCGGCGGTAAGGTTCCGAAAAAGCCGAACGCCTTGAGGGGAACAAGGCATGCCGTCATACGATCTGCTGCTCAACGCGTTCATTACCATCTTGGTGACGATCGACCCGCCCGGGCTGGCGCCGCTCTATCTCGCGGTGACGCGCGGCATGAATCGCGAACAGCGTAGCCAGGTCTCTATTCGCGCCTCCATCATCGCGTTCTTTATTCTTGCGTTGTTCGCGCTTGTCGGCAGTTCAGTGCTGTCCTTACTCGGCATCACCCTCCCGGCCTTTCGCGTGGCTGGCGGCTTGCTGCTGTTTTTCATCGCATTCGAGATGGTCTTTGAGAAGCGCAATGATCGCAAGGAAAAGACCGCAGAAACGGCGATCACGAAAGACCATGTGCGCAACGTCGCGGCCTTTCCACTCGCCATTCCGCTGATTGCCGGCCCGGGCGCCATCTCGGCCATCGTGCTGCTTTCCGGACGTTTGCCGACCGCGACGGGCCAAACATCGCTGCTCGCCATCATCCTGGTCTGTGTTTTCCTGACCTATCTCGTCTTCGTGCTGGCCGAACGGATCGATGGATTGCTCGGAGAAACCGGCCGCTCGATCCTGACTCGCCTGCTCGGCGTCATCCTGGCCGCGCTGGCGGTACAATTCGTCGCCGACGGGATTCGCGCCCTGATGGGCGCGCACGGAGTCTGAAAACGCTCAGAACCCGGCGGATTCCTTGAATAATTCCGCGTTGTCCAGCTTAGAGACCTCGATCACAGCCTGCGTGCGGCTGTAGACGTTGAGCTTGCGCAATATTTCCGAGACATGCGCCTTGACGGTCGTCTCGCCAACCTGCAGCTCATAGGCGATCTGCTTGTTCAACAAGCCCTGCCGAAGCATCTGCAACACACGCAGTTGTTGCGGCGTCAGCTTGGCCAGCTTGCGCACCATGTCGGCACGGTCCGTGCTTTCCGCGTCGGCCACAGGCGCTTCGTAACCCTCCGGCGTGTAGATCGCACCATCCATGACCGATTTGATCGCGCTAGCAAGATCGGCCTTGCGCACGGATTTGGGAATGAAGCCGGCCGCGCCATAGGACAGAGCTTCCGAGATGATCTTCGGCTCTTCATGGCCGGAAACGACAACCACCGGCAGATGCGGATGGCGCGTCCGGAGCTGAAGAAGGCCTTCGAATCCATGGACGCCCGGCATGTTCAGGTCCAGCAGCGCAAGGTCGAAGGGTTGCGGGCCGCCGAGAATATCCAGTCCCTCCGGGATGGAGCGCGCCTCGACCGTATCGACGTCCGGATAGGCCATGCGCACGGCGCTGTGCAACGCGTCGCGAAACAGCGGATGGTCGTCGATGATCAGGAAACGGACGGCTTCGTTCGATGCACTCATGGGGCATTCACCTGCTGCGTAACACCGCGATCTTACGCTCCGGCCTTGCTTCGAACAATGCGAAGTTGGCCGTCAAGGCCTGGCCCATATTGGCATTTAGGCCAAAGCTGGAGCGAGATGACGGCGAACCGGAGCGGCTCAAAACTCGAAAATCGATCGGAAGATGCCTGGAGCGATCACGGAGAGTGGGTTGACCTCAAGCTTTGGCGCTTTCACGTCGCCGCGCAACCGATAGGTCAGTCCGATCAAGCCACCGTCGCGGCCGTTGCCCAAAAAGGCGCCGAGCACCGGAATGTCGCCAAAGATGCTGTTCAGGCCGTAGGCGGGCAAGAAGGTGCCGGTCATGTCCATACGGTTCTGCTTGTCATAGGCCGTGCCTTGGAAGGTCGTGCCGATCAAGGGGCCGCGCAGAACACCGTTGGCGATCCGCAGGGTTCCATCGCCGCGCTCAAGTTCGGCATAACCCTTGTCGAATTTGACCACCGACGTATCGATCTTTGCATTGGCCGCCTGGCTCAGGCTGCGGTCGCCTCCCGGCGGCGGCGATGAGACTAGGGAATTCAGCTTTGGCTCGTCGACAACGGTGAAGTCGCGGATGTCCAGCCTGCCGCGCAGGGCCTTGTCCCCCGCCAAGGCCAGTTTCAGGCTTCCACCGCGAACGCGGCTGTAGACGTTGAGGAACCGCAGCAGTGCGCCGGCATCCTGGCTTGCGATATCGACGCGGCGCTTACCGCCCGAAACCACATTCTCGATCTGCACCGCTCCGCCTGAGCGTGATACCCCGGCCAGCGTCAGGTTGCCGCCAGCCGTGTATTGAAGATTGACGTCGCTCAGCGCCTCGCCGCCGAAACCTTGGAGATTGCGGAGCTTGGCTTCGACAGACACGTCCGTCGCGGTCTTTTTCGAGCCGCCGGTCAAATTGTCGTTGACACCCTTGATCAGGGCGCGCGCATCGAGAGACGAGCCGTTGACCGACACGGAATAGCTCTTGCCGGAACGCTTGACCGCGACGGCGACATCGTCGTCACCCGTCAGGCTGACACGGTCGAACTTGGCCGACTGGAGCATGCCGCCGTCCACCGACAGTGCGCCGCGCGCCGAAAAGGTTTTCCCCTGTAGTTGAAAATCGTCGATTTCGATATTGTCGCCGGAACCGCGCATGCGAAAAGTCGCCTTCGCCGCGATGCCTGCGCCCTTTGACCAGCCGACCCATGGCAGATCGATCTTGGCGGCCCCCAGATCGGCTTCAAGCGTTCGGTCGTCGGCCTGGCCATGGACCTGAACTTTGATCGGGCCGGCAAGAATGGCGTTGAGGCCGGGCGCGACCGCCGCCCTCGCCTTGTCGTCGAAAACGAACTTCACATCCTGTTTTACGGCCACGCCGCTGTCGCCGATCGGCCTGACAATATCGACTTCGGCCGGGAGGTCGTTCAGCTCGCCCTTGGCCGCAATCACCGCCTTCTGCCGATCGATCGACAGCGTACCATCGGCCTCGCTCAGGAGTTGCCCATCAAACGGCTTCTTCAACGAGAGATCGCGAAATTTGAGGTCGACGGCCCAGTCAAGCAAGTTGCGGTCCACGCCGCGCCGGAGCGGAATATCGGAACGGACCCGTCCCTCGGCATGCCCGCTGAAATCCTCCGGCTTGAGACCGACACGGTGGAGAACGTCGATGGGCTCCAATGTCGCCAATTCCGCTACAGCCTGGGCCGGGCCCGACAAGTCAAGCTCCATCTTGCCGATCAACGGAGCGCCGTCGGCGTCGCGACCGTCATCCCGGATAGTCAGTGTTCCGTTGCTGACGTCGACTTGTCGGCCTTCGGCAAGGAAAGCTTTGCCGCTGGCCAGCGTGATGTCGACTTCGCCGCCCCGAAAGGTGACTTGGCCGACAGCATCGCGAACAGCCGGCAGGCGTCCAGTCGTATCGAATCGCGAACCCTCGATGATGAATTGACCTGACACTTCCTGCGGGGTCAGCGGGCCTTTGACCCCCAACCGACCCGGCGCGACGTCATATTTGACCCAGCCCTTTTTCACGGTCCCGCCAAACAGGTTGGCCATCACCCATCGCCTCGCGCCGCTTGCGGCGATCCACGGCCACAAATGCTTGACCTGCTGCACCGACATGCCCTCGACCCCGACGTCGAGCGAGATCGCCGGGGACTTGCCTTCGGCCAACCGTACAGACCCGCGGCCTTTGGCCTCGCCAGAACTCGCGCGCGCTCCGATCTCGGAGACGTCGATTAGCGTGCCGTCCGGGCTGATCGTGCCGGCCAGACGCAACGATGCGGGCATGGCCGGCTCCGACGAATCCTCCGGCGCGATCACCGATTGATCGCTTACCAGCTCAAAGCGATAGGACGCAGCTGCGGCAACGTTGTCGGGCGCTGGGCCGAAAGCCCCCGTAAAAGCGTAGCGCGATCTCCCTATCGCAAGGTTGAAGCGCTCCAGTTCGACCTTCCCACTGCCGGCCGTCATGCTGGCCAGCATGTCTATTGTTCCGGTCAGCGGCCCCTTCGATCCGACCTCGACCGATCTCTCACCTGTCGTCAACGCAGTGCGCAATTGCGCGGGCTGGCCCTCGGCTGCGCGCTGACCAGCGACCGTGAATCTGACGTCGGCCTGTCGGTTTTCACCAGATGCAGCCTGCACGACGGTGAGTTGGAAACTGGCCGAGGTTGTCGACGGTCCATTGATGCGGCCGTCAAACGAGAACGTCTCGCCGTCGAGGCTCGCGCTTCCCTTTAGGGTAACCGCATCGCCGCCGTCCATGATGACAGCTTCCTCAATTCGCAGCGAGCGAGCGCCGGAAGCCGGGGCGCTTTCCAACACGACATCCCGGAAATGGATCGTTGTCGTTGAGCCGGACCGAATAGCTGCCAGAAACCGGTCCAATCCGCCAAACGTGGCCTCAATGACCTGGTCGGGAACGATCAGGCCGCGCTGGTCACGAAGCGCCGCGGCCCAATCTCCGCTATCCGACCCGATGCCGTCGAGCGCAATGCGCGCGCCGTTGACGCTGGCGCTGGCCAGTTCCACCTGCCCCATCAGCAATGGCCAGAGGCGCAGGCCGACGCTGAGTTCGCGCGCTTCCAGAAACCGATCGAGTGAGTTGGCGCGTGAAAGACCGATCTCGCCGAAGTCGAGCGCGACGAGGTTTGTCCCGTCCAGGGCCAGCCGCGAGGGTCCGATCGTGGTTTGCACGTCGTTGCCGGCTGCCCGACGCAAGATCGAGACGACCTGCCCCCGGATCCGGTCTGAGGCGAAAGTGGTGGAACCGACAGCGTTGAAAACAGCCGCCAAGGCGCCGGCGATCGCCACGCAAATGAGGACGGCAATCAAGCCGGCCCGGCCATACCGCCGTGCCCGCGACCGTGACGGCCGCCCCGCAGGCTGATCGACGGAGGAAGGCAGCCGGCCGAGGTCGACGATCTCGTCCCGCCGGAAGCGGACCCGTTCATGCCTGGGGAGATTGTCTTCCAGCTCGACTATCCGCGCCCCCTGATCACGTCGTATGAATCAGCGATCGAATCTACACAGTGCACGTCGGCTCGGTAAGGCAGATTCAAGTGATGGAAGGTCCTCTTCGCGGTCAAGTTGCCCCATCCTTCGAGATCATCCTCGACAGTGGCCGTCACGTTTCGAATAAGGCGCTCGAAGGGCGGCCCGCCGCGCTGTTTTTCTATCCACAGGACGGCACGCCGACCTGCACGAACGAGGCACTCGCCTTCTCCGCGTTTGCCGCACGTTTCAAGCGTCTCGGCGTTGCCCTGATCGGCATTTCACCCGATCCTCCCCGCAGCCATCGCACGTTCCGGCAAAAATACGGACTTAAGATGACGCTTGCGTCCGACGAATCGCTCCAAACCATCAAGGCATTTGGCCTGTGGGGTGAAAAAACTACCTTCGGCCGGACCTATTTAGGCGTCGAGCGCGCCACGTTTCTCCTTGATGCCGATGGGATCATTCATGAAACGTGGCGCAAAGTGCGCATTCGCGGACATGCGGAGGCAGTATTCGAGGCTGCCAAGGCTCTCACCACCATCCCGCCGGAATAGGAGCCCGGGCCTCAGTTCTGCGGCTGGGCCGGCGCTGGCGTGGCCGCACCTGTGGTGCCTGCCGCTTTGTTCGCATTGTCAGAGAGCACCTTGGCAACCTCCTGCGCGAGGTCGCGCGCAATGCCGCGCTGCCAGATATCCGCCGCCTTGAGGACCTCGCGGGTGACGATCGGTCCGTCAGCCAAAAGCTTCTTCCCAGCAGGCGAGGTGTAGAATGTGGCGATCGCGTTCAAATCCTCCTCGCTGAATACCTTCGCATAGACGGTCGCGGCCTCCTTTTCGAGGTCGGCGCGGCGGCTCGACATCGCAAGCGCTTTTTCGTTGACCGAGGAATCGATCAGCGCCTGCAAATCGGGATTCTGCGAGATAAGCTGGTTCTTCAGCGCCAAAGCGGCCTGCGGAAGAATCGCGTCGAAGTCGCTCGTCGCCTGGATGGCGGCAACCGCCGAACGGGCGGCCTTCATATGAGCCTCGGAGATTTCCTGGGCGACGGCAGCGTGCGAGATCACGATTGCGGTCGCGACTGCACCGGCAGCAATCCAGTTGCGGGCGCTATTGAGCAGTCTCATGGTGGTCAAAACTCCTTGCTATCGATCGATGCGGGTCGCTCTGACGCCGGCATTGCCCGCGGTGATGGCGATCCTTGCCAAATTGAGAAAAATCCCATGCTCCACGACGCCTGGAACGGCATGCAGGGCAGCCGACAGCGCTCTTGGATCGGGAATGCGGCCAAAAGATGCGTCGAGAATGAAATGTCCGCCGTCCGTCACAAAGGGCGATCCGCTGCGCATGCGCAGGGCGATATCACCGTCCAAACCGAGGCGCTCCGCACTATGTCTTACGGCAAGCCGGGTCGCGGCAAGCCCGAATTGATTGACTTCGATCGGCAGCGGAAAGGCGCCAAGCGTTTCGACGAGTTTGCTATCGTCGGCAATGACGATCATCATCTTGGACGCCGCCGCAACGATCTTCTCGCGCAGCAAGGCGCCGCCACCGCCCTTGATCAGGGTCAGGTTCGGGCTGATTTCGTCGGCGCCGTCGATGGTCAAGTCCAATTCCGGCATTTCCTCAAGCGTTGAAAGCTTGATGCCGAGTTCCAGACACAGGCCCGCGGTTCGCTCCGACGTCGGCACACCGACGACGTCGAGCCCGTCGGCTACGCGCTCGGCCAGAAGGCGTACGAACTCTTCGGCTGTCGAGCCAGTGCCGATACCGAGCTTCATGCCGTTTTTGACATGCTTCAGCGCTTCACGCGCGGCATCGATCTTGAGCGACTTCGGGTCCATTTGCGTCCTGGCGGCGTTCGTGCTGGCGGCTCCTAGCATCTTTGGCCAAAAGGTCAAAGATCGGCGTCGTCGCGGTGTTGAACGCCTCAAGCCGCTTGCCCGGGCCTTCGCCAGGCTATATCGGCCGGTCTGCGCCAGCGCAGCGAGACGATTCCATGAGCCGAAAGATTGCCGTGTTCGATCTGGACGGCACGTTGATCCACACCGCGCCCGACCTGCTCGACAGTCTGAACCACAGCCTGACTGATGGCGGCGTGGCCCTGTTTCCGTCGGAGGGTATCAACGCGGCGATCAGCCATGGCGGGCGCGCCATGATCGCCAAGGCCTATGCAGCCGCCAGGCGTGCGCTGCCGCCGGAAGAGCACGAACGCCTTTTCAATCTTTTCATCGACCACTATGGCGCGAACATTCCGGGCAAATCCGCCCCCTATCCCGGCCTCCTGTCGGCGCTCGACAGGCTTCAGGCGGCGGGATTTCTGCTGGCCGTCTGCACGAACAAGACCGAGGCGCTCTCGTTGAGGCTGATCGGAGCGCTCGGCCTGACGGCGCGCTTCTCTGCGATCTGCGGGCTGGACACGTTCGGCTTCTGCAAACCTGATCCGAGGCACCTGACGGAAACGATTGCTCGCGCTGGCGGCGATCCTGATCGAGCCGTTATGGTCGGCGACTCACAGACAGACATCGATACGGCCAAGGCGGCCGGCATCCCGGTGGTTGCCGTCGATTTCGGCTATACGGAGCGCCATGTGCGGGAATTCGAACCGTCGCAGGTCATTTCCCACTATGACGAACTGACGTTGGCGATGGTGGAACGCCTGATCGCGGCTGCCAATACCTGAAAAGGGCCACCCTTGCTGCGGCCTTTCACGCGCTTGACTTGACGAACCGCCCTCGCCTATATGCCGCCGACGTTTCGGGCTTCGGCCCAACGGGCGATTAGCTCAGCGGGAGAGCACACCCTTCACACGGGTGGGGTCGTAGGTTCAATCCCTACATCGCCCACCATTTTTCTGAGGAAAGCGACAGCCGGCGAGCCGCTTCAATGTCTTTGTCAAACTCGGCCGGGACATGATTCCAGCACTTGTGGTGACCGCGCGCCCTCCAGCCGAAGCACAGTAAGACGCGGGCGCTCTCACGAATTTCCAAAAGGGCATCTCAAGCAGTTAATTGATCTTGCCTTTGATCGCCCCGATTGGTCAAACTGGCTCGGGGACGCTCCGCGATTCAGATAAGGGTGAGCCGAAAATAGCGCTTTTTGAGAAACACGCGCAGTACCGGTGGAAATATCTGGGCACCGAAGCGCAGAAAAGCCGTTTACAGCCCACCATCTGAACATCGACGGTCTGCAGTCCGTTCGGCCCTCTTGGCGCGAATTCGCAAACATCAGCGTCCGACGCGCCCTTCGTCGGCATGGAGGTCTCAATGGCTGTACTGAATGACCTTAAATGGGGATCGGCTACGCCAGGAACCTCAGGAGGCCAGGTCACCTGGAGTTTCGCGACCTTGCCGGGCGCGATCTACAGTTTTGACGCGGCGATTTCGAACCCGGCCTACCAAGCGTTGATCCGCGCAGCGTTCGATGCATGGGAGGCGGTGGCCAACATCGACTTCGTCGAGGTCAACGACAGCGCCGGCGTCGACATCAGGCTCGGTTGGGATGCCTATGACGGTGCGGGAGGAACTGTTGGCGAAGCGACCTATCAATATATGGCTAACGCAGCAGGCTACGGCACGCTGACCTATGCCGAGATCGTATTCGACACCGCCGAGACGTGGTCGACAGATCCCAATTTCGTAGGCGGCGCGCAAACGAACTTCTTCACCACCGCCGTCCATGAAATCGGCCACGCGATCGGCCTGGGTCACTCGGCGGACCCGAATGCGATCATGTATTTCGCCACCAATGCGACGATCAACCTGACGGCGGATGACATATCCGGCATTCGCGCCATCTATGGCGCATCCGTTGGCGGTGGCGGGCTGACAGGGACGCCGGGCAATGACACGCTTTCGGGCACCGCAGGAAACGACGTGATTGCAGGCCTGGGGGGCAACGACCTGCTGATTGGTTTCGGCGGTAACGACAGCATGTCAGGCGGCGACGGCGACGACCAGTTGTTGGCCGGCTCGGGCGATACCGGCAACGATCTGCTCAATGGCGATGCCGGCAACGATACGCTGGGCGGCGGCGCCGGAAATGATACGGTAGTCGGCGGCACCGGCGGCGACGTGCTGTTTGGCGGCGCCGGCAACGATTTGCTGGATGTCGGCATTCTCAGCGCCTTCACTTCCGACAGCGCCAGCATCACCAATGTGGCATGGGCTGGCGCCGGGGCGGACCAGGTTTTCGGAGACAACACCACTGATACGCTTGGCGGCGGCTCGGGCAACGATTCGCTCGCGGGATTTGGCGGCAACGATATTCTCTTCGGTGGTAAGGACGCCGCGCCAGACACCTCCAACCGTGACCTGTTCTACGGTGGCTCCGGCGATGATCGGGTCTATGCGGGTTCTGACAATGACGTGCTTTACGGCGACGTAGGCAACGACACTTTGTTTGGCGGCGATGGCAACGACACGCTGGTCGGCGGCGACGGCAACGACGAGCTATGGGGCGGCGCAGGCAACGATTCGTTGATCGGTGTCGCCGGAACGGACGTTTTCGGCTTCGTTGCGGGATCCGGCTCGGACCTGATCGCTGACTTTGAAGTGGGCTTCGATGTGCTCCATCTCAGCGGAACGACAACGAATTTCACCAACAGCGCATCCGTTTCAGCCGCGGCAAGCAACACCGGTGCAGGCCTTCAGATCAATCTCGGCGGCGGAGCCGTAGTCGTACTCGGCGGCTTAACAACGGCAGACATTGCCAATATGGACTTCATCTTCTGAAGCGGCAGGCGTGAACGCACCTCCCGCTGCTGACCGGTAAGGTTCCGCTTCGAGTGGCAGGACAAAAATTAACACTTGCAGTGGTCGCAGCGCCGCGTTGCGACCCACGTCGAATCGTCCGGCAACTGTTTCGCCACGCGAATCAACCGGCATAACCGTTTGAGAAATCTGCATTTTCGTTACCGTCTCGATCGCAGCAATTCGACGACATTGCATCGCCGCAGTCTGACGAGACCGGTCTAGTTCGCGAGCAGGCGACCACGCGGCGGGCGGCAATTTAGCGAAATCTTAACTATATCTCCTCATTCTTCGTTAAGTTTCGTCGCCCGGTGGCGACTGGCAAAACGAGGAAGACTTTATGGCCGGCACCACATCTACTGGGACAGCAAAAGCAGTTTATAGCAGCGACCCCAATTTCAGCGACATCATCGGTACGCCCAATGCCGACTACATTCCCGGCACCTCGGCCGGCGACAAGATCTTCGGCGACGCCGGCAACGATACGCTGGTCGGTTTCGAAGGCGATGACCTCATTGACGGCAGCCAGGGCGACGACGCCATCTGGGCCGGCGAGGGCGATCTCGGCAACGACAAGTTCGATGGCGGATCGGGCAACGATATCATCGGCGGCGGCGCGGGCAGCGATACGCTGATCGGCGGCACAGGCCGCGATACGATTTTCGGCGGCGCCGGCAACGACATCATCTATTCCGGCGTCTTCGGTGGCGCATCCGCGGGCGACGGCAACGAGGTCTGGGGCGGTTCCGGCGCGGACTCCGTCTACGGCGAAGCTGGCAACGACGTCCTGGGCGGCGGTTCGGGCAACGACAAAATCCTCGGCTCAACCGGCCACGACACGATTTTCGGCGGCAAGGATTCCGCCAGCGACAGCTCCAACGACGATAAGCAATATGGCGGCGAGGGTGACGACGTCATATACGGCGGCTCCGGCGCCGACTCGATCTTCGGTGAGAACGGCAGCGACAAGGGCTTCGGCGGCGAAGGCACCGACTCGCTGGTTGGCGCGGCCGGCAACGACAGTCTGTGGGGCGGCGGCGGAAGCGATATCCTCGCAGGCGACGCCGGCAACGACCTGGTCTATGGCGGCGAAGGCGACGACGTGGTCTGGGGCGGCAGCGAGAATGACGTCGTTGGCGGCGATGGCGGCAACGACACCGTGATGGGCGACGACGGAAACGACACCGTCAGCGGCGGCGACGGAAACGATCTTGTCGCCGGCGGCATCGGCAACGATACGGCGTCGGGCGGCGCGGGCGCCGATACGGTCACCGGAGATGACGGCAACGATCAGGTCAACGGCAACGATGGCGACGACTCGGTAGACGGCGGCATTGGCGACGACACTGTGTCGGGTGGCGCTGGCTTGGATACACTTCTGGGCGGCGACGGGAATGACCAGGTCAACGGCGACGACGGCAACGACACGGTTTCCGGCGGCATAGGCAACGACACGGTTGCCGGCGGCGCAGGCAACGATTCGGTCAATGGCAATGAAGGCAACGACAGCGTTTCCGGCGACGACGGCGATGACACGCTCTTCGGCGATGCCGGCACGGATCTGGTCTTCGGCGGCGCGGGCAACGACACGTTGGACGGCGGCGACGATGCCGACAAGCTCTACGGCGATGCCGGCAGCGATAGCCTCACCGGCGGCGCGGGCGACGACACGCTGTTCGGCGGCATCGACAACGATTCGCTCACCGGCGGCGACGGCGACGATCTCTTCGTCTTCCAGGCCAATTCAGGCGCCGACACGGTAAGCGGTTTCGTCGACGGCGATATTCTGGACTTCAGCGACTCGGGCACGGTGTTTGCCGACATCGCCGCGGTGTTTGCCGCCTCTGCGGAATCCGCCGCTGGCGTGACGGTCACGCTGGCCGGCGGAACCGTTCTCCTCGCAGGCTGGACGCTCGACGACTTCGACGACCTGACCGCGAGCAGTTTCATCCTCTCCTAACGGGCGCGCCACCGCTCGCAAAAAGAAGGAGGCGGGACCAATGGCCCCGCCTCCGATTTCGTTTGGAAATGGTCGAACAGGATTGATCAGGCGTTGGCCTGCGCCACTGCCCGCTTGGCCATGACGACGACGAGGTTGGCGCGATAGTCCGAGCCGGCATGCAGATCGCTCATCAAATTGCCGCTAGGCACCTTGACGCCGTCCAGCGCCGAGGCGTCGAACTTCTTCGCCAGCGCCGCCTCGATCTCCTTGGAGCGGAACACGCCGTCGTCCCCTGCTCCCGTAACCGCGACGCGCACGCCGTCCTTGCCCTTCGCCACGAACACGCCGGTCATAGCATAGCGCGAGGCCGGGTTCGGGAATTTGGCGTAACCGCATTTCGCCGGCGCGGTGAAGCTGACTGCGGTCACCACCTCGCCGTCTTTCAGCGCCGTCTCGAACAGCCCTTTGAAGAACTTGTCGGCCGGGATCGAGCGCTTGTTGGTGGTGATGGTGGCGCCCAGCGCCAGCATGGCGGCCGGATAGTCGGCGGCCGGGTCATTGTTGGCGATCGACCCGCCGATCGTGCCGCGATGGCGCACCGCCGGATCGCCGATCATCGAGGCGAGATGGCAGATCGAATGGCACACCTTCGCCAGCTTCTCGTCGTTCGCGACTTCATAATGTGTCGTCGCAGCGCCGATCGTCACGTTCTTGCCGGATACCTTGATGCCCTTGAGCTCCTTGATGTGAGTCAGGTCGACCACATCGGAAGGCGCGGCAAGCCGCGTCTTCATCGCCGGGATCAGTGTCATGCCGCCGGACAGAAGCTTAGCGTCACCTTTGGCCAGCTTGACGGCATCGGCGACCGATTTGGCGCGGTGATAATTGACTGCGTACATGTCAGTTCTCCGTGGAAGGAGTGAATGGTGAATAGTGAATGGTGAATGGACACGGTCCGGAATGGGGGGATGGCGGCGCCAGATGAGGGCTCATGCCATTCACCATTCACTATTCACCATTCACCGCCTCAATGCTTTGCCGCCCGGATCGCCGCCCAGACTTTCTGGGGCGTGGCCGGCATGGTCAGGTCGTTGTTGCCGATCGCGTCGGTGATGGCATTGATCACCGCCGGCGGCGAGCCGATCGCGCCGGCCTCGCCGCAGCCCTTCATACCCAACGGGTTTGAAGGCGTCGGCGTGCATTGGTGCGACACCTCGAACGACGGCAGGTCGTCGGCGCGCGGCATGCAATAGTCCATGAAGCTGGCTGTCAGAAGCTGGCCGCCCGCGTCATACACCGTGCCTTCCACGAAAGCCTGGCCGATGCCTTGCGCCAGCCCGCCATGCACCTGGCCCTCGACGATCATCGGGTTCATCAGATTGCCGAAATCGTCCGCCGCCACGAAGCGCAGTATCTCGGTCGTGCCGGTTTCCGGATCGACCTCTACCTCGCAGATGTAGCAGCCGGCCGGGAAGGTGAAGTTGGCCGGATCGTAGAACGCCGTCTCCTTGAGGCCGGGCTCCATGCCGGCCGGCAGATTGTGGGCCGTATAGGCGGCGAGCGCCATCTGGAACCACGGCACGTTCTTGTCGGTGCCGGCGACCTTCAGCGCGCCGTCCTCGATGACGATGTCGCCCTCGTCCGCTTCCAGCAGATGCGCGGCGATCTTCTTCGCCTTGGCCTCGACCTTGTCGAGCGCCTTGACCATCGCCGACATGCCGACCGCGCCGGAGCGCGAGCCGTATGTGCCCATGCCCATCTGCACCTTGTCGGTGTCGCCGTGCACGATCGACACGCTGTCGAGCGGCACGCCGAAGCGTGTGTTGACCAACTGGGCAAAGGTCGTCTCGTGGCCCTGACCATGGCTATGCGAGCCGGTCAGCACCTCGATCGTACCTACCGCGTTGACCCGGATTTCGGCCGATTCCCAAAGGCCAACACCGGCGCCCAGCGACCCCACCGCCGCCGACGGCGCGATGCCGCAGGCTTCGATATAGGTGCTCATGCCGATGCCGCGCAGCTTGCCCTTCTTCTTCGATGCCTCGCGGCGCTTCTCGAAGCCGGCATAGTCGATCGCCTTGGTGGCGGCGTCGAGCGAAGCGCCGAAATCGCCAGCGTCGTAACACATGATGACAGGCGTCTGGTGCGGGAAGCTTTTGACGAAATTCTTGCGCCGCAATTCAGCCGGCGAAATCCCAAGCTCGCGCGCGGCTGTCTCCATCGTGCGCTCCAGCACATAGGTCGCTTCCGGCCGCCCTGCCCCGCGATAGGCATCGACCGGCGCGGTATTGGTGTAGACGGTGCGCACATTGCCGTAGATCGCGGGAATGTCGTACTGGCCTGACAGCAGCGTGGCGTAGAGATAGGTCGGTGTGGCCGACGAGAACAGCGACATGTAAGCGCCAAGATTGGCGATCGTGTCGACCTTCAGTCCGACGATGCGGTGGTCCTTGTCGAAGCCCATCTCGACCGTCGTGTGATGGTCCCGGCCATGCGCGTCGGTCAGGAAGCTCTCGGTGCGGTCAGCCACCCATTTCACCGGCACGCCGGTTTTCTTCGAGGCCCAGAGACACACGATCTCTTCCGGATAGATATAGATCTTGGAGCCGAAACCGCCGCCGACATCCGGCGCGATGACGCGCAGCTTGTTCTCCGGCGCGACGTTGTAGAATGCGCTCATCACCAGGCGGGCGACATGCGGGTTCTGCGATGTCGTCCAGCAGGTGAAATGGTCCTCCGCCTTGTCGTAGTGGCCGAGTGCCGCGCGCGGCTCCATGGCGTTCGGCACCAGCCGGTTGTTGCGGATCGTCATGCGCGTGACATGCGCCGCGCCCTTGATTGCCTCGCTCGCCGCCTTCTCGTCGCCAATGCCCCAGTCGAAGATCAAATTGCCCTCGGCTTCTGGGTGCAATTGCGGCGCGCCCTTCTTCAGCGCGTCCGGCGCTTCGGCGACAGCCTTCAGTTCCTTGTACGCAATGTTCACAGCCTCGGCCGCGTCACGCGCCTGGCCCTTGGTGTCGGCAACGACGACCACAACCGCGTCGCCGACATAACGGACGCGGTCAACCGCCAGCGGCGACCAGGCGCCCATCTTCATCGGCGAGCCGTCCTTCGAATGGATCATCCAGCCGCAGATCAGATTGCCGATGCCGTCGGCCTTCAATTCCTTGCCGGTCAACACGCCGATGACGCCCGGCATCGCCTGGGCGGCCTTGACGTCGATCTTCTTGATCTCGGCGTGCGCGTGCGGGCTGCGCACGAACACGGCATGCTTCATGCCGGGCACCACCATGTCATCGACATAGCGGCCCATGCCGGTGATGAATCTCTTGTCTTCCTTGCGCGCAACACGTGCGCCAATGCCTTCCATTCCCATCAGAGTTCCCTCCAGAACCGTAGAAACAGTGGGTTGTCGGGTTGGCGCTTCGGCCTCGTCAGCCGATCATGCCCGGCGGCGCGAACGTCCTTCGATCACCGCCTCAGCCCGGATGATGTCCGTTGATCAGGCAGCCTTTGCCCGGCCCTTTCCTTTCGACATGGTTTTCGACGCCGCGAGGATCGCCTTGACGATATTGTGATAGCCGGTGCAGCGGCAGATATTGCCTTCGAGCTCGGCGCGAACGGTGGCCTCGTCTAGCCCGTTCGGATGACGACGGATCATATCCGTCGCGGTCATGATCATGCCCGGCGTGCAGAAGCCGCATTGTAGACCATGATGCTCCTTGAAAGCCGCCTGCACGGGATGCAGGTCGGCGCCATTCGCCAGGCCTTCGATTGTCGTGACAGTGGAGCCGTCGGCCTGGGCCGCCAGCATCGAACAGGATTTCATCGCCTTGCCGTCGACATGCACGACACAGGCGCCGCACTGGGAGGTGTCACAGCCGACATGCGTGCCGGTCAGGCCCAGATGCTCTCGCAGAAAATGGACGAGCAAGGTCCGGCCCTCGGCGTTGCCGCTGACTTTGCGCCCGTTTACGACCATGGAAATTTCAGACATGTCACCTCCCTTGGATGCCCCTCGGTACCTGTCGGAGCAAAAAATGCCCGAACCGAATTGATAGTACAAAATCAGCGCGATGGAAGCCTACCCGACGCGAGAATGCGCCGCGCCCAGAAATCCAACTATTGTACTTTCGGTCGAAATCTTTGGACCTTGGCATTGCCATTCTATGACGCTGGGTGAATATGGCCGCGTTGGTCGAACCGCGGAGGAGACGCAGGTGGCCGGTGGGCAGAGTCCGTTTGGAAACGCGTCAGAATCGCCGTCAAGCGTTTAGCAGCGGGCTCCAAAGTCAGGGAGGAAGAGCTGGTCTGTTCGCGGACGAGCTATGCGTGCGGGCTGACAGCGATCAGCACGGACGAAGCCGACACAGCAGCATTTGTCGACGAGGTCGCCAGGGACGCCGCGGCGATAAAGGCTGGCTTTGCGCTGATCTTCTTTTCGCAGCAATTGATGACCGCCGCCGGCCTCGCGCTGGCGATGAAGAAGCGCCTGCCGAAATTGCCCTACGCGGCCTGCTCCACGGCCGGCGAGATTACCCCCGGCGGCCTGCAGGACGGCCAGGCGGTGTGCATGCTCTTTCCCGCCGAGACGTTCACCGCCTCCAGCACCATGGTGCGCGAAATCTCGACCTCCGGCATCCACGCGATCGCCGGCAAGGTCGAAACGTTGAAGCGGTCGCTCGCCGACAAGCTCGGCAAGCGCCGCAGCGGTAAGGTGTTTGCGCTCTGCCTGATCGACGGGCTGTCCTATGCAGAGGAAGCCGTCACCTCGGCGATTCACTGGCAATTGGACGACATCCCGCTGATCGGCGGCTCCGCGGGCGACGATCTCAAATTCCAATCGACCACGCTGGTGAACAATGGCGAGGTGGCGAGCGAAGCCGCGATCATTATCCTGTTTTCCACCGACGTTCCGTTCCACGTCTTCAAGACCGACAATTTCGTCGCCACCGAGAACAAGCTGGTGGTCACCGCTTCGGATCCCGACCATCGTGTCGTCTACGAGTTCAATGCGCGCAATGCGGCGGAGGAATATGCGTCCGCCGTCGGGCTGCTGCCGAAGGACCTCAACACCTTCAGTTTTGCATCTTATCCGACCATCGTCCGGGTTGGCGGCGAGCATTTTTGCCGCTCCATTCAGAAGACGAACGAGGATGGATCGATGTCCTATTTCTGCGCCATAGACGACGGCATCGTCCTGTCGATCGCGCGCGCGGTGGACATGGTCGAAGCGACGGACCAGGCCTTGCAGGAAGTGGATGATCAGCTCGGCGGAATCGACGTCGTACTCGGCTTCGACTGCGTGCTGCGTCGGCTGGATGCGGTCAACCGCCAGGCCGTGCGCGGCCTCTCCGAACTCTACAAGAAAAACCATGTCATCGGCTTCGGCACCTATGGCGAGCAGTACCAGTCCATGCATCTGAACCAGACTTTTACCGGCATCGCCTTCGGGAAAAACCCCGCCGACGCGAGTGTCTGAATCAAAAAGCGGCATGTCGGAGCAAAAATGGTGATTTTCGAGCATCGGAGCGGAGCGTACATGAAGTACGTGAGCACCGAAGCGCAGGAAATCGCCATTTGCAGCCCGGCGTGGCGACTTTTGGATCAGACACTGAGATGACGGGCATGGCGGTACGCGAAGTCGACGACGTCGAGCGGCTGAAGAAGATCAACGCAGCCTTGATCAGCCGTGTCGAGCGGTCAATGGACCAGCAGGGCAATGCCTTCTCGCTGTTCCAGACCGCGATCAATCTCGAAAACCGTATCAAGAGCCGCACCGAAGAGCTGCACGCCACCATGCGGCGGCTGGAACAGACCAACATCGACCTGATCGCCGCAAAGGAAGCGGCCGAGCAGGCCAACATCTCCAAGACGCGATTTCTGGCGGCCGCCAGCCACGATGTGCTCCAGCCGCTGAACGCCGCGCATCTGTCGGTCTCGGCGCTGGCCGACCTGCAATCCTCGCCGGAGGGTGCGCGGCTGGTGCGCCAGGTCGAACGCTCGCTCGACACGATGGACGAATTGCTGCGCACCCTGCTCGATATCTCCAAGCTCGACGCCGGCGTGGTAAAGCCCGACTATTCGGAGCTCTCGATCGAGCAGCTCTTCCAGTCGCTGCGCTCCGATTTTCAGCCGCTCGCTGAAAAGAAGGGCCTGCGCCTGCGCTTCCGGCCGACGAATCTTTCCCTGACGACCGATCGCTCGCTGTTCCGCCGCATCATCCAGAACATCATCTCCAACGCGATCCGCTATACCAGCAAGGGCGGCGTGCTGGTCGCCGTCCGCCCTCGCAACGCGTCCGCCCGCATCGAAATCTGGGACACCGGCTGCGGCATTCCGGAAAACCAGACCGAAAAGGTTTTTGAGGAATTTCATCGCGGCGTCGCCATGAGCGAGGGCGCGTTGTCAGGCGCCGGCCTCGGTCTCGGGCTTGCCATCGTCAAGCGCATGGCCGACACGCTCGGCTACCGCGTCACGCTGAAATCCAAACCCGGCAAGGGCACCGTGTTCCGCATCGACATGCCGGCCGGTTCCTTCTTCGCGGCCAAGCCGGCGGCGAACGCCAGCGAAGTCGAGACGCCCAGGGGCTACGGGCTGTTTGGCGCCAAGGTGCTTCTCGTCGAAAACGATCCGAATGTCCTCGAGAGCATGCGGACTCTCCTTGAGCGCTGGCAATGTTCAGTGCGGATCGCCAGTACGACCGAACAGGCCATCGGCACGCTCGGCGACACCGACTGGGTGCCGGACATCGTGATTGCTGATCAGCATCTCGACGACGGCGATCTCGGCACCGCGACGATCACCGAGGCTCGCGCCTATGTCGGCCGCGACATAGCTGCGCTGGTGGTGACGGCCGATCCCTCCGACCTCATCATCAAGGCGACCGCCGAACTCGGCATCGAGCTGATGCACAAGCCGGTCAAGCCGGCGCAATTGCGCGCGCTGCTCGCGCACTTGCTGGCATGACGCGCCGGCCACAAGCCGACATTCACGGCAGCGCCTTCAAAAGCGCTTCGACCACGGCGGCTGAATTCAGCGAAGCCAGCCCCATGAAAGTGGCCATCTCGTTGGCGCCCTCGCCGCCACCGGCAAGGTCCGAAAGGCTGCGCACCGCCAAAAACGGCACACCGTTCGTATAGGTGACATGGGCGACGGCCGCGCTTTCCATGTCGAGCACCCTCGCCTTGAAAGTAGTCAGCACATATTCGCGGAATTTGGCGTTATCGACGAAGGCTTGGCCCGAAACGCCATTGCCGCCGACCACGATGCGCGGTGATTTGGACAGACATTTATTGGCCTCGACGCAATCTTCCAGCTTGAGTTCGGCTGCGACTTTGCGCGCCGCCTCCAACAGGGCGGGATCGCTCGCAAACCAGAAGCGGTTCTGCTCTCCGGGTTCACCCTTGCGCGTCACGCCGACGGAACGCGGCACGATCATGCCATAGCCGGCGAATTCCTCCGGCTTCATGAAGGGCGGAATAACGAAACCGTCGGCGGTTTCGCGGGCGAACACGGCCTCCAAATATTGTCCCCATTGATCGGCGATCACAACGTCGCCGATGGTGAGCGTCGGATCGACGCCGCCAGCGATGCCGGAAAAGATCACGCTGGTGACGGAAAAGCGGTCTAGCGCCGATTGCGTCGTCATCGCGGCATTCACCATGCTCACGCCGCTGAGGAACAGCACGACGTCCTTGCCCCCTAGTTGGCCGGTGATGAAGGCGCGGCCGTTGATGTCGTGCTCTTTCGCCTCCGTCAGATGGGCCTTCAGCGCCATCCATTCGGGCGGAAAGGCCGAGACCACGGCGACGCGCGGCTTGGCGTCCAACAGCTCAGTGGCGCGCACGGCGCCAATCGCGGCCATCAGAAGCAACAGCGTGGAAAAAGCCAGTGCGACCCGCTTCATCGCGATTTCACCTTTTTGCGCCAAACCGATCGAGGCGCGCCGTTCCGCGCTATGCGCCGTTCCGCTCCCGATCAGAACGGTATATCGTCGTCCAAATCACGCGAAAAATTGCCGCCGCTGCTGCCACGACCGCTGTCGCCGCCACGGCTGCCGTTCGACTGGCTGCGCCCGCCATAATCGTCGCTCGGCGACGACTGGCCAAAATCCGATCCACGGCCGCCGGAATAACCGACCTGGCCGCCCTCGCCGCCCTGGTTGCGCGAATCCAGCATCTGCAATTCGCCACGGAATTTCTGCAGCACGATTTCGGTCGTGTAGCGGTCCTGGCCCTGTTGGTCCTGCCACTTGCGGGTCTGCAACTGACCCTCGACATAAACCTTCATGCCCTTCTTCAGGTACTGCTCGGCGACCTTGGCCAGATTGTCGTTGAAGATCACGACATTGTGCCACTCGGTCTTTTCCTTGCGGTCGCCCGAATTCTTGTCGCGCCAGCTTTCGGAGGTGGCCAGCGTGAAGTTGACGACCGGATCGCCAGAATTCAGCCGCCTGATCTCCGGGTCCTTACCCAGATTGCCGACCAGAATGACCTTGTTGACGCTGCCAGCCATCACACTTCTCCGCGCTCATCCGAAACCAAGACTGCTCTTACACGAAATCGAACCTCGAGGATTCCCGAACAAAGGCCTTCACCCGCTATCCACAGCCAATTTTGTTCTTATTTTGTTCTATTCCATCTTTTTTCGAGATGCAACGATCATTTGGGTTCAAGCGGGCATTCGCGCAATCAAATAAGCACTTGCTTATTGTATAAGTGTTGACTTATTCTGCCTGCATGATCGAGTCGCAACTCTTCCGCGCCCTGGCCGACCCTACCCGGCGCGCCATCTACGAACGTCTGTCACGGCGGGAGTTGAATGTATCGCAGTTGGCCGATGGCTTGCCGGTGTCGCAGCCGGCGATCTCACAGCACCTGTCCGTGCTGCGCGATGCAGGCCTGCTGGCGGAACGCCGCGAAGGCCGATTTTCATTTTACCGCGCCGAGCCGTCGGGTCTGGCGCCGCTGATCGACTGGGTGGAGCACTATCGCCATTTCTGGCCGGACCGCGTCGAGGAACTCAAAACCGTGTTGAAGGAGATGGAAGAATGAGTGTGCGGGAAACCCTCCATCAAGATGAAGACCTGACTCTAGATGTCGCCATAGACGAGCCGCCTCAAAAGCTGTGGCGCGCGCTCACCGAGCCGGCGATCGTCAAACGCTGGCTTGCGCCCGTCGACACCAAAACCCCAGGGGCGGGAACCGGCCAGAGTTGCGAACTGATCGCCGCCGAGCCGAACCGCTCCGCCAGCTACATCTGGCGCGATCCGGAAGCCGGCGAAAGCATGGTCACCTTTGCGATCAGCGAGCGCACCGACGGGTTTTCGCGGCTTTCCATCGTTCATACCGGTTTGCCGCGCGTCTTCACTGTTGCCACGGCCGGCGCGCTCCCGTGGCGTATGCGTCTCGGTGCAAAGACCACACCGCCGATCGCCGTCAACCGCAATCAGCCATTCCTTCCTCCCCTCTTGCTCGCCGCGTGAGATCATGAACGTCTACAGCAACAATCTCGTCCCGATGGTGATCGAGCAGTCCAGCCGCGGCGAACGCGCCTTCGACATTTTCTCTCGCCTGCTGCGCGAACGGATCGTCTTCATCAACGGCCAGATCGAGGATGGCATGGCGGCGATCGTCTGCGCGCAGCTCCTGGCGCTGGAAGCCGACAATCCGGACAAGGAAGTCTCGCTCTACATCAATTCGCCGGGCGGCGTGGTCACCAGCGGCTTCGCCATCTACGACACGATGCGTTACATCGCCTGCCCCGTGTCGACGGTCTGCATGGGCTTTGCCGCCTCCATGGCGACATTCCTGCTGATGGCCGGCGATCCGGGCCGGCGCATCGCGCTCCCCAACACCCGCATCCTCGTCCACCAGCCGTCCGGCGGGTTCCAGGGCCAAGCCTCCGATATCGAACGTCACGCCGAGGATATTTTGCGGACCAAGCGCCGCATGATCGAGCTTTACGCAAAACATTGCGGCCGCACGATCGATGAGGTCGAGCGCACCCTCGACCGCGATCATTTCATGACCGCTGAGGAAGCCAGGGCGTGGGGCCTTGTCGACCACGTCTATGACAGCCGCAAAAAGGCCGCCGCTTAAGGTGGCATCGAACGGCCAGGCCGGCTATGTTTGCAGCATGATGCGTCTCGTTTTCTCCGTTGCCGCCACGGCTGCACTGCTGACCGCATACCCCGCCCACGCCGAAGAAAAACTTCCCGGCGTGTCGGGCGACCATCGCATCGTCAAGCCGTTGCCCGAACCGATCGATGGCGTGCCGCAGGACAACGACACCATCAAGGTCGGCGACTGGGACGTCAAAATTTCCGGCAGCGTCAGAGTCGATATCGGCGTCGGCGACCTTCCCCCGCCGCGCCGCTGACGCAGTGCTTACCGACACAAACGATCTCGACGACCCGGTCGAGAACGCGGCGTTCATTTACCGCCACGTCGGCCCGTCAACCAACTCAAAACTTACCATTGTTGCCCTGCATGGCTCGGGTACGGACGAGACCACCGTGGTGCCTCTTGCGCGAGCCATCGCGCCGCATGCCACGATCATCGCGCCGCGCGGCCGCATCGACCAGAACGGCGAGCGTCGCTGGTTCCGCAAGCTGACGCCGACGAGCTTCGATCAGGACGATATCCGCAAGGAAGCCGCCGCCTTCGCCGACTTTATGGATGGTCTCCGACGGAACCGCATTGCTGGCCCGATCGAGAACACACTGGTGGTGGGCTACTCCAACGGTGGCAACCTCGCATCATCGGTAATGCTGCTGCATCCCGGGCGGATTCAGCGCCTCGTGCTGCTGCGCTGCATGCCGGTCTTGAACCGCGCGCCGATGACCGACCTGTCGGGGTGCAAAGTTCTGGTCGTGGCCGGCAGCGAAGACCACACCTACGGTCCTTATGCCGGTAAGCTTGCCGGTCTGTTGAGGCGTCGCAATGCGGCGGTTGCCAGAAGAACAGTCGCGGCCGGCCATCTGTTCGGCGAACAGGATGTTGCTGTCGTCCGCTCTTGGCTGACCGCCTGAACCCTACTCCGCCGCCACCAGCGTCGGCATCGACCCGCTTGGTCCGCTCGCCTGCCCTCGGCTTGTCCGTGCGATCCACTCCAGCCCGTAGGCGAGCGCGAACTGCGCCGCGATGCCGGTGGCAACGATCATCGTGTCGTACAGCAAGTTCTGCCCATAGAATGTCTTGGTCACCTGCCCTGCCATCGCCAGCACGGTGCCGAAGATGAACACCGGCAGCGAGTGTTTGCCGAAGATCGCCAGCGGGTTGTTGCGCGACACCCGCGCGAGATTGGATAACAACGGCGCCTGCGTCAGCAGATAGGCCAGCGCCAGAATGTCCAGCAGCCGCGGCAGCGCCAGAAACGTCTTGTCGAAGCCGGCGAGAAACAGCGGCAGGCCGCGCCAGCCGTCCTGACCCCACATCGGGCTATAGACCCAGATGAACGCCCCCAGCAGATAGGTGACCGACAGGCCGGTCCAGAACGCGCCGGAGGGCAGCCGCCCGCCTTTGCGCACCTGCACCGTCGCCGCGATGCCGATGACGAACAGGAACTGCCAGGACAGCGGGTTCAGGAACCAGTAGCCTTCCTCCGGATAGTTCGGCGGCGCGAGCTGGAACCAGCCGGCAACCAGCCAGAGCACAGAGGAGCCGACCAGCGCAGCAAGCATGCTGCGGTTGAGCAGCCAGAGAATTGCGGGCGTCGCCAGCAGCAGCACCGCATACATCGACAGGATGTTGTTGTAGCCGAGCTGGTGGCCGAGCAGCCCGACGCCCACAAACGCTTCGGCCGGCTCGTCAATCAGCGCCGCGATGTTGTTGAGTTTCAACAATTCCGGCCGATGAAAAATCACCGACGCGGCGCAGAAGATCGTCAGCGTTGCCACCGTTGTCATGATGTGCGCGCAATAGAGCACGCCGGCCCGCCGCCAGATCTTCAGCGACGGCAGCAGCGTGTGTCCTGGCTTGAACTTTGGCGCGTAGGCCAGCCCCACCGCGATGCCTGAAATGAGTACGAATGCCTCGGCGGCGTCGGCGAAACCGAAATTTCGCAGCGTCGCATATTCGAACACCGTGCCCGGCACATGGTCGATGAAGATCGCCAGCAGGGCCAGCGCCCGAAACACGTCGAGCCGCGTGTCGCGTTGTGTCTGCATGCAAGGTTAGTCCACAGGCGAGAGTCTGGCCGGCACTGTGTGACGCCGACATGACAGAGGCATGAAGGAAAGATGGCGCTTTCGCGGCCAATCGGGCCGGCCTTCAGGACGATCGCTTCAAGAGGATACCCCCACCCCTAACCCCTCCCCTCAAGAGGGAGGGGAATACCGTTGCGGCGCCGCTCGGCGCCAACCCTCGCAATGTTGGTGCGATGTTGCCGGCGCCGAGTCCCCCTCCCCCTTGAGGGGAGGGGCTAGGGGTGGGGGTATTCCACCAATTGGCCTTTCAAGCGATTGCGCTGAACCTGCCTCGTTGTCGCAGCCATCTACGCCGCGTGATAGGACGGCGCCGATTTCAGGTAGCGTGCATAGGCGTCCGCGTCGGGCGGTGCGAGACGCTCGACAAGGAAGCCGCGCCGGCGTTCCCTGGCGCCAATATCGTCCATCAACTCGTCGAAATGCTTGAAATGGTAGGGTGCGATGCAGAGCCCGCCATAGCCACCCGCCGCCGGCCTTTCGTTGCGCCGCCAGTGCAGCATCGCGGCGATCGTCTGGCGCATCTCATCGGCGCTTGGTTGCTTTGCGAGCTGTCCGTCCGCATAGCGCACCAGCCAGTTCGCCGCGAGGTCGGCGCACAGCACGGTGGCGAAGGATGAGTTGAAGCCGACGAAGCCCATATCGGGCAGGTCCGGATTGGCGATGTTGCGATAGAGCCTGTACTGGCCGTCCGGCTCGACCAACTTCTTCCGGTCGTCGTCGGACAGGAACGGCACGCCCTGTTTCCAGCCGGTCGCTAGAATGACGAGATCGGCGTCGAGCGCCTCTCCACCGGTCAGATGAACCTTTCCGGCGGAATAGCGCTCAAAAGTCCCCTGCACCGCGTTAATGCGGCCATCGCCGATCATCTCGAAAAAGCCCGGCGTCACGATCGGCACGGAACAGTTGATGCCGTCCTCGATGCGGGTTTTCGGTCTGAGCCCCAGCTTGCTCAGCTTCAACTGCCTGTCCAGCAGAGCCTCGAGCGCGCGCCAGTTGGCCCAGATGAATGGTTTTGCCAGTGCGTGATTGAAGCGCTGCATCGACGTCTGCGCCCACGCCGGAAACATGTTTTCCTGCGCGCGGACATAGAGGATGCGTTTGAAGTTGATCAACCCGCCGACGAAGTATGGAATGCGCCACATCGGCTCGCGATAGACGATCGAAACCTCTTTCGCGCCGGCGCGCACGGCGCTCACCGCGATGTCGGTGGCCGACTTGGAAAAACCCAGCACCACGACCTTGCGGCCCTTCACCGCCGCCGGGTCGGTATGCTCGCTGGAATGCAGGATGCTCCCGCCACCAGCGAGGAAATCACCGCTGCCGGGAAAATCCGGACGGTTCATCTCGCTGAACTGGCCGGTGCAAACGGCGACGAAATCAAAGTGTTCCGCCGTTTGGTTGCCCTTGCGCTCGAACGCGACTGTCCAGCCGCCGCCTTTGCCGCGCTCGATCGAGCGGACCGTCGTTTCGGTCAGGATCAGGTCGCGCAGGCCGTGATCGTCGGCATAGGACGCCAGATAGGCGTGCACCTGTCCGCCCTTCGGCCACTCCGGATAGGCGGCAGGCATCGGCTTGTCGGTATAGCGATAGAGTTCCTTCGGGCTCTGCGTCTGGACATCGGGATAGGACCGTGAGGGATCCCAGACGCCGCCAAGGTCCGGCCCGCGATCCGCCACCACCACCTCGTGCCCGTGCTGCTTGAACCAGCGCGCCGCGGCCAGGCCGCTGACGCCCGCCCCGATGACGCAAACCTTCTTTCGCTTGGCGCTCATGCTCGAACCTCCCTCAGGCGAATGCGCGGCCATATCGGCGCAACACAACTCCCTCGCGCCGCACGAGCGGCGCGCTACAAAACCTTCGTTGGGTTTCGGCTAGGGACTGTTGAGATTCAGGCCAGGATGAGCCGAAAATGGCGTTTTTCGAGAACCGAAGCGGAGTGTACGTTCAGGTACACGAGCATCGGAAGCGCAGAAAGATGCCATTTGCAGGCCATCCTCGACTGAATATCTACAGCCACTAGTCGTTGGCTTCAGGCGGCAGGAAATCCACCTCGTGCAGCGCCGACAGGCGAACGACTTCCTGAACGTCCTCGAGATTGTGCAAGGCGTTGAACAAATCTTCGAGCTTGCGTGACGGCGATACCCAGAACAGCGCGCGGACCGGCTTGTCGGACTTGTTGAAGTAGCCATGCGGAATGCCGCGCGGCATCCGCACGAGGTCGCCGGCTTTCGCCTTCGACCATTTGCCGTCCAATTTCAGGTCCAGCTCCCCTTCCTGGACAAGAATGAACTCATCTTGCGTCGGATGGATGTGCACCGGCACGAACTGTCCCGGCGCGCTATTGGTCTCGAAAGCGAAGGTGGAATCGCAAGCCGCTTTCGGAAAATAGACCTGACCGAGGATGTTCCATTGGGTCCCCTGGTAGCCCGACCCGTTCGCGGTAATGCCTTTTTCGAGTTCGCCCGACATTGTGAATTCCTCCCTCGGGACCGCCATATGCCGCCCGTGCAAAGACGATGCGCCAAGGCCGCCGGAAAATCTATCCGGCTGCCGCACGCGCTATCCAGAAAACGAAACTATCTGTCTGGCGGCTCAACAGTTCGCCTTTATGACGCCTTGGTCTCGCCCCCCGGATGGGTCTATGGTTGGCAAACAAGCTGGACGTCGACCGATGCCTGAGCCACTTCATAGGCATGTGCTGTTCCGGACAGGCGATCTGGATTTCGCCCGCGAGCGCGTGGCGCAAAAATTCTGCAACCACCGGCTGGACATCGTCGGCGACCGGCATGCCTTTGACGCCGCGCATCACCATGCGCCGGGACAGATGCTCTCGCTCAACTACATCCGCTACGGCGCGGATGTGTTGATCGACCCTGGCGAACTGGAGCATTTTTACCTGATCCAGATCCCGCTTGCCGGCGCCGCGACGATCCGCAACGGCAACCGCGAGGTCTTGACCGACGCCACCACCGCCTCGGTGCTCAACCCGCAATGGTCGACCCGCATGTATTGGTGGCAGGGCTGCGAGCAGGTTCTCGTACAGGTCCGCAAGGCTCCTTTCACGGCATTTGCCGAGCGTGTCCTTGGCCGTTCTTTGCACCGCCCGATAGCCTTTGAACCGCGCGTCGACTTCGCGCGCCCAGAAATGGCGCGCTGGCGCTCCTGGGTGTTGGGACTGGTGCGAGCCTTGGACGCCGGTGATGCCCTGCCCCATCTGACCTCCGCCGCGTGTGAGCAGCAGTTGATGGAAGATTTTCTTCGCCATCAGCCACACGACATGTCGGATTTTGTCGACGAGGTCGACCTTGCCGCCGCGCCACGCCATTTGCGCCGGGCGGTCGAATTCATGCGCGAGAATCTCGCCGAGCCGTTGACGGTGCTCGACCTGGCAGACGCTGCCGAGGTGAGCAGCCGCACCCTGCAATTGGCGTGGCAGGCGACCTATGGCCTCACGCCCATGCAGGCGCTAGCGCGCGAGCGCCTGCGCTGCATCCGCTACGACCTGCGCCGCGCCGACGACACGGCGACGGTGGCCGACACGGCCCTGAAATGGGGCTTTGCGCATCTCGGCCGGCTTTCCGCAGCCTACCGCAGCGCCTTCGGCGAGTATCCGAGCGACACGCTGCGCGCCCGGCGGGGGTGAGCGATAGCCTTCATCGTCGTCTTTGGCAGGGGCGTTCTTCGATCGCCGCGACGTCGCCGCTCGCGTCTGCCTGGCAGACTTTCCCCAAGTGTAGCATCCCGTTTGCCTACAGCGACAAACCCGCCTTGACATAGCCGTCAACGAAATGCTGCCGGTCCTCATCACGTTTAAAGGGCTGCGTATCAGCCCAATGAGATGCGAGGAAGCCGGGGTTTATCTCAAGGAACCGACGTGCTTCGTCGTGAGCTTCGTTGAGCTGGCCGAGCTGGGCCAAGCTCGCGGCAAGGATGCGCTTTGCCGGTAGCCGTCCGACCTCTTCTTTGCGGAGCACTCTGACTGCCTGGGCATAGTGGCGGGCAGCGTAGTAGGCGAAGCCGAGGTTCCAATAGTACCAACCCGGCGGATAAGGGTTGAGGCGCAGAGCACGTTCGGCCAGTTCGATGGCATCATCGGGTTGACCTTGCAGAACCCTCAAGTCCGCCATGTTCGCCAGAGTGTCAGCATGGTTCGGGTTGATCCGCAGCGCCCCTTGGAGGGCGTATTCCGCCTCTTCGAGTTTTCCGCCACAGAGCCAAACATACCCGAGAACGCTATGCGCCATGGGATCGCTCATATCGAGCGACATCGCCTTCTTAGCGTAAGCGAGCCCGAGAGCCTGGTTCGCATTGGAGTCCTCCCCATAGTTAATCGCCGCGCCGCAGTGTGAGATGGCGAGCCATGCGTGGGCCTCCGCGAGGTTTGGGTCGAGCGCGATGGCTTTGGCCAGGAGAGCACGAGCAAGTTTGTTTCCGGTGGTCGAGTGCATGACAAGAACGCGCCCGCGAACGAGGAAATCATACGCTTCGATCGTCGTCCGGCGCCGGGGCGCATCATGGAGCACAGGTCCAACCGGCAGCACGTTGGCCAAAGCCGCGACGACCTTGCGCACTATTTGATCCTGCAGACGAAAGATGTCGGCCAGATCGCCGTCAAACCGCTCGGCCCAGAGACATCTGTTCGTCATCGCCTCAGTGAGACGAACCCCAATTCTGACCTGCCCGGCGACGCGGCGCACGTTCCCCTCGATGACATAGCGGATGCCGAGTTCCTTCACGACCGACTGCAAATCGGCGGACCTTGCCTTGATCGCGAACGATGAATGGCTTGCGATCACCAGCAGACCCGGCACCTTCGACAGGTCTGTGGTCAGATCGTCCGCCAAACCGTCGGCGAAATGCACCTGTTCAGGATCGAGGCTCGTGGTCGCAAAGGGTAAAACAGCGATCGAGGGAGCTGCTTCGAGCGCCGGGCCGGCGTCGACGTTCGGAGCCCCATGCTCCAGCGTAGTGAGCGGCCCTGCGAACCGATAGCCCACCCGAGGAAAGGTCGCGATCCACTCTTCGCCGTCGGGCAAGCTCCGCAGCCGCCTGCGAAGGGCGGCGATCTGGACCGTCAGATTAGAATCTTCCACGCTGGTGTGGGGCCAGGCAGCGTCCATCAAAGTCGCCTTGGATACCACATGGCCGCGCGCCTCGACCAAGGCCTGCAGCAGCGCGAAGGGCTTGCTTCCAATCGCAACAGGCAGGCCGTGCTCGAATAGTGCGCTGCTGCCAGCGTCAAGCATGAAGGGACCGAAAGCGAAGCGCGCCATGGCCCATCATACGGCCTTCGGAAAAACTTTGGGATCAATTCGGAGCTTTTTCAGGATTGGCGCCGCGAGATGACCGATGATCTTCCGCCGCGATGGCGGGAGGTGACAGCATGAAAAGGTTGATCGCAGGCGCGGTCGCATTTTTCGTCCTGACCGTGAACGCGGCGGCCGGGGCGCTGCTAGACGCGGTGAAGACGGGCGATTTGTCCGAAGCCGAAACCGCGATCTCGCAAGGCGCGGACGTCAACGAAAAGACTGGCTTTCTGACCCCACTAATCGCCGCAATCCTCGCGACGCGGTACGAGATGGCCGCGATCCTGCTCGACCATGGCGCGGACCCCAACAAGGGCGCAGGGTCCAACATCCCGCTGTTTATGGCATCCGGTATGAAGGATGGGGCGTTTGTGCAGCTGTTGCTGGAGAAAGGCGCTGACGCTCGCCTCACCGCGAATAACATGACCGCGCTCCATCGAGCCGCGGAAGCTGGTTGCCTGAAGTGTGCGGAATTGCTGATTGCCGCGGGCGCTGACGTAAACGCGCTCACATTCGAGGCAACGCCGCCTGCCATTCATCTGGCAAAGCTCGCGGGGCACGAGGAAATTGTCGCGCTTCTCATGGCTCGCGGCTATGAACCACCCCGCCTCAAGCCCATCTCACCAGCGCTAAAAAGTGCAAACGCCACGAATGGCAAGTCTGTTTTCGACAAGGCCTGTGCTACATGCCACCGGCTAACTCAGACGCTCCTCGCGGCGCCGCTTGAAGGCGTCGTTGGCCGTCCGAAAGCAAGCATGGCCGGTCAAAAATACTCCGAAGCCCTGAGGGCTGCCGGCGGAAACTGGACCTACGAGGATCTGAACACGTTCATAGCCAATCCGGGGGCCTCCGTTCCGGGAACATCAATGAGCTTCTGGGGCGTGCCAGACGATGGTGAGCGGGCCGACCTCATCCTGTACTTGCGTAACCAGAGTGCCGACCCCAAGCCGCTGCCGTGACCGGCCCGACCCAGATTATGAGCGAACGAACTTCAGCAGGTCGGCGTTCACCACGTCGGCGTTCACGGTCAGCATTCCGTGCGAGAAGCCCGGATAGATGATGAGCTGGCTGTTTTGCAGCAGCTTGTCCTGCATGATCGCGGCGGCCTTGTACGGCACGACCTGATCGTCATCGCCGTGCATCACCAGAACCGGCACGGTGATCGACTTCAGATCCTCGGTCTGGTCGGTCTCCGAGAACGCCTTGATCCCTTCATAATGGGCTTTCGCGCTGCCCATCATGCCCTGCCGCCACCAATTGTCGATGACGCCCTGAGAGGCTTTCGCGCCGGGACGATTGTAGCCGTAGAAGGGACCGGCCGGCACGTCGACGAAGAACTGCGCCCGGTTGGCGGCAAGTGCGGCGCGGAACCCGTCGAACACCTCGATCGGCGTGCCGTCGGGATTGTCCTTGGTCTTCACCATCAGCGGCGGCACTGCGCTGACCAGCACCGCCTTGGCGACGCGGCCCTGCGGCTGGCCATGCCGGGCTACATAGCGCGCAACCTGTCCACCGCCGGTCGAGTGACCGATATGGATCGAGTTCTTCAGATCGAGATGCTCGACTACCGCTGAAGCGTCGGCCGCATAGTGATCCATATCGTGGCCGTCACTGACCTGTTCCGAACGGCCATGTCCACGGCGATCATGCGCGATCACGCGATAGCCGTTCTGAAGAAAGAACAGCATCTGGTTGTCCCAGTCGTCAGCCGAAAGAGGCCAGCCATGGTGGAAATGGACCGGCTGCGCGTCGCGCGGACCCCAGTCCTTGTAAAAGATGCTGACGCCGTCCCTGGTCGTTACATATGGCATGCTTCTTCTCCTTGGGTTTGCATGCGGTTAAAAGATGTTCGCGGCCCTTTCAGGCGGCGGGAATTGGCTGAACCTGACGCGGCATATTCAGCAGCATCTAAGCATCCTTGATGACATCAAACACGTCGCGTGGCAGCGCCTCCTTGCAAATTCCAGCGCTGGTGAGGACCGCCGTCAGCGCGATCAAGCCAGGCCAAAACACTGATATGGCGTCGGCCTATTTTTCGCGCACCAATTCTGGCGTGTACAAAGCGGCTTGGAATTCAGGTTGATAATCGTAGCGAACCAACTGCTTCAGCCCGAGCGATTTTATGAATGTCGACAATGGGCCGTCAGACAGGCTCAGTTGGACATCTTCACCGTCTCGACTGGAGGCGCTTTTGATCGCTCTTACATCTGAAAATCCATGTGTCAGGCGGCCTTGCGCATCCAAATTGGTGAAATTGACCCGCGTGATTTTGGGACCGGTATCCGCGATCTCCAGCTTCTTCCCCGACATCGCGAAGTCCAGATTTCCCTTCTCGTCGTAATAGGTGAATTTCACCTCGCCACCGTCGCTGTTGTATTCGATCGGAATCAACCACTTTGGCAGATTGTAGCCGGCCACGCCCCTGACGCGAGCCAGCTCGGTATCAACCGGAAGTTTGAGCACATAACCCCAAAGGCTCTTTTCATTGATCTCGCCAAGCAGCGACAGCAAGCCGAAATTACCCTCGTTCGGCTTGCTTGTTACGATGGAAATCGACAGTTCATTGTAGGAGTCGTTGTCGCAATAATTGTAGTTGTACGAGGTTATTGCGATCAAACCTCTGCCCGGCACGAAGGAAATCGGCTTGACCAGGCTCCTCACCTGCTCGGGCATCAGCTCGTCGATCCTGCCCATATCGGCGGTGTAGATCGCTGTGATGCTGCTGTTGTCATAGTAGAAGTTGGGTGAGTAGGTCGTGAAACCGACCTCCTTTTTCTCTTTCTTGAGGGTCTTGAACCAGGTCAAATCCAAATCCGGTCTCTCTTCTGCGACGACGGACGGTGGCGGATTTGAACGGAACCGGTCGTACAGCCCACCTTTCAAGACGGGCACCTGATGACCGGCCAAATCAATCATTGTTTGGTCCGCTGCGGCCTCACTGGAGGCCGGCATCTTCATGACCTTGTCATTTGATGCTTCGGTGAGAACCGCCTTGCTTGCCAACAGACTTGGCCCGTAGAGCGCCGCAACACCAAGCGCGGATGTTGCCACCAGAGCTGCTATGACCTTGCTTGAGCGAGACTTCAGAATTGGCATCTCAATGTCCTTTTCCACCTGGATGACACGATCGAGTTTGTGAGATCGGCTTTCGTGTGGACGGCTTCTAATGTTTAAGTTAACTTTAGGGTCAAGCAGTTTTTTTCGAGGACTGGAAATGAACATCGGCGAACTCGCAAAGCGCAGCGGGCTAACCCAGTCCCGCATCCGCTTCTATGAAAGTATTGGCCTTCTGAAGATGGTGGAGCGTCGGCCAAACGGCTACCGAACCTATCCGCGCGAGGCGGTCGTCTTGCTGGAGTTGATTGCCACCGCGCAACAGGCCGGTTTCAGTCTGGATGAGATACGCACACTCGTTCCGTCGGACCTTGAGACCTGGAAACATGACGGCTTGCTGGCAACGCTGCGCCGCAAGGTCGCGGACATCGAGGCGTTGCAGAAACGGCTGGCTCAAAGCCGCAAGCAACTTCTCAGACTGATCGCCGATATCGAGGCCAAACCCGGCGATGTCACCTGCCAGGACAATGCGCGCCGGGTGCTGACCCGCATGCTGGACCACAAGGAGGAATTGCCTGCGGGCTGACTCGAATAGGCGGATTGTTTGGGCGAACACAACTCAGGCGCATCGATGCCGCTAAGAGTCTGTTTGAGAACTCGTCAGGCCGAGGCGAAAATGAGGTTTTGCGAGCATCGGGGCGGAGCGTACATCAGGTACGTGAGCACCGAAGCGCAGAAAAACGTCATTTGCAGACCGGCCTCACGAGTTTCTAAACAGGCTCTAAAATCTCGGGCGGCGCCAGCCCCCCTCAATGCGGTGCTGCGGGCATGACGGAGCTCGCGCTCCGACAGGCGCTCCAAGTGAGCCTCGCCGCAATGCTGATAGGCGCCAGTAATGCCGGGCTCGAAAACGGAGAAAGACGTTCCTCATCGTATCGGTGTGAACCGCCACGTCGCCTCACGGCGCGCATGCTCGGCCTTGTGACTGGTCTTGAGGTGTTGTGCTCCTCGCCAGCGCGCGCCCACCCACGCAAAAGCCCTGTGCGGCGAGGCCGTCACAGGCCTCCTGTCAGGAAGCCCGGCGCTGTACCAAACCCGTCGAAGGCGCATCGGCGCTCAAATCGTCGTCCGCACCATCGAAAAGCTGATCCAGCGTGCGTTCGTCAACCGACACCGGCCCGATCAATCCAGCCAATATCGGCGCGAGCAAAAGCTGGATCCGGTCGGCCCGGCGCTTGGAATTCACCGCCACGTCGAGCATGTCGTCCAGCAATTCCAGCCGGCCGAGCGCCTGCGTCCCGTCCTCCAGTTCGAGAATGAACCGTTCCCGATTGCGGTAGCCGGCCGCCGCCATGCCTTGCCGGTCTTCTGAAACATCGCCTTCGTTCAGCCAATACCAGTCTGCCTCGCTCCCCTCGATCAGAAACGGCGCCCGGTCCAGCCTCTGTTCAACCACCTCGGCGTTTGCCTCGGAAAGCAGCGGGTAGGACATGCGGACAAAGACCAGCGGTTCTCCATCGTCGTTCACACTGGGCGGCGGCAATTTGTCGATATGCCGCGACAGTTCTTCGTCCAGCCAAAGCTGAACGATCGTCATGGCTTGCGTGTCGAGGAATACCCGTTTTCCCAATTCCGAAGCTTCATCAGGCGTAAGGCCGTCAAGGTCTTCCGCCTGAGCCATGCCGCTTTCGATCGCCTCGAATGCCTGGCTCATGTTTGACGTGATGGCTTGAGCCATTTGCTGGGCCACCCGCAGAAGTCCTCCAGAAAGCTCGAACCGCGATTCAAGAGGGATCACGCGGGCTGCCAGAAAATCGCCGGCGTTGAGCGACCTCGACGCCGACCGCTCGACCACTGTGATCGGTTCGCCGCCAAGCAAAACATCTTTCAGATTCAGCGACTCGCCCGGCACTGAATCGACCACCTCATGTAGGCTCAGAACGGAGTCCCCGAGCGCCTTCATGTATCGACGCACCGAAGCGGGCTCCTTCCAGCCGCGCCGTTTCAGATAGTCGCCGACGATCGAGCCTTCATCAGACGCCTCACAGGGCTGCGTCACAGCCGCCTCGAAATAGCAGCCCCACACGGCCATCGCCTTGGTCTCGCCCAGCAGCGACGCGGCCTTTTCGAAGTCGATATCGTAGTCAGCAAGCAATTCACTGAAAAACTCGTCAAAGACGATATCGCAATGATCGTTCCATTGCTCGCGCTGAGACCACTTGATCAGGTTTTCGAGCAAATGCTTGGCCATCATGAATCTCCGATGCCGTCCACTCGATCCAAGAACTGGCCCCACGACGGTCTTCGGTCAACGTGGCGACGCTGCCCGTATCGGTCTTATCAACAGAAGGCACAACAGAAAGGCCTTGCCGCCGTCGGGCGGGCAAGGCCTTGTGTGAGGCTTCCATGAGCCATCTCTCTGGCGCGTCTATCGCCAGCTTCTCATTTCGGACGCCACGCGGCATCGAGCCGACGGTCCGACCAAAGTCTCTGATTGTAGTGTGAATCGACGGGTCGCGGTTTGCCTTCAACGCGCACGTTTACGCGGCACTTACGCCTGCCGTGGCTCCGCAACATGGCGAAGCCTATTTGGACTGTCCGGCGGGGTCATGACCTCGCTCCTTCTGTCCGTTGCTCCAGCATCTTCGCAGCGCTTTTCGCCTGTCTGCGGCGTCTCGCAGATGGCCCCTATTGGCCGGCGAAACCGCACAAACGCTGGGCGCTCGATGACGATAGAAGTCTGCACCCATGATTCGCCGAGGTCAAGATTTTCCGGCTAAGAAAGCGAAAAAATCGATCTTTGCCGGCGATCGCCGCGCCACATCACACCTGTCCAGAATGTCAGGAGCATGTTTCCTCTTTGTTCTTTTTGCTTGCCCCCCTCCTGCCAAAACGGCTACAGCAAGCTGGCGGTGGACCAAGCGGCAGCCCTCGACCATTGAAGCGAGGCTGCCTACATAGGCGGGAACGGTGGGCCCTGCCCGCGTCCCACAAAATTTTGAGCAAGGCGGCGGAGCGGTATGGCCGACCACAAACACATTTCCATTCGCGGGGCGCGCGAACACAATCTGAAAAATGTCGATCTCGACCTGCCGCGCGACTCGCTCATCGTCATGACCGGCCTGTCGGGTAGCGGCAAATCCTCGCTCGCCTTCGACACTATCTATGCCGAAGGCCAGCGCCGTTATGTTGAGAGCCTCTCGGCCTATGCGCGCCAGTTCCTCGAAATGATGCAGAAGCCGGACGTCGACCAGATCGACGGCCTGTCGCCGGCCATCTCCATCGAACAGAAGACGACGTCGAAAAACCCGCGCTCGACGGTCGGCACCGTCACCGAAATCTACGACTACATGCGCCTGCTCTTCGCGCGCGTCGGCATCCCCTATTCGCCGGCCACAGGGCTTCCTATCGAGAGCCAGACGGTCTCGCAGATGGTCGACCGCGTGATGACGCTGGATGAAGGCACCCGCCTCTTTATCACCGCGCCGATGGTGCGCGGCCGCAAGGGCGAATACAAAAAGGAGCTGGCCGAGCTCCAGAAGAAGGGCTTTCAGCGCGTCAAGGTCGACGGCGCCTTCTACGAGATCGCCGACGTTCCGGCGCTGGACAAAAAATACAAGCACGATATCGACGTCGTGGTCGACCGCATCGTGGTGCGTGGTGACATCGCCGCCCGCCTGGCCGACTCCATGGAGACCGCGCTGAAACTCGCCGACGGATTGGCGGTGGCCGAATTCGCCGACAAGCCGCTCGACGCCAGCCAGACCGGCGAGGACGCCGTCAACAAATCAGCCAACGAGACGCACGAGCGCATCCTGTTCTCGGAAAAATTCGCCTGCCCTGTCTCCGGCTTCACCATTCCCGAGATCGAGCCGCGGCTGTTTTCCTTCAACAACCCGTTCGGCGCCTGCCCGGCCTGCGACGGGCTGGGCTCGCAGCGCGCCATCGACGCCAGCCTGATCGTACCCGACGACAATCTGTCCTTGCGCGACGGCGCCATCGCGCCCTGGGCCAAATCCACCTCGCCCTATTACGCGCAGACGCTGGAGGGCCTCAGCAAGGTCTATGGCTTCAAGCCGGGCGACAAATTCAAGGACCTCTCCTTCGAAGCGCAACACGCCATCCTGCACGGCACCGGCAATGTCGAGATCGCGTTCCAGTATGATGACGGCCTGCGCTCCTACAAGACGACCAAAACCTTCGAGGGCGTCATCCCCAATCTGGAGCGCCGCTGGAAAGAAACCGAATCCGCCTGGATGCGCGAGGAGATCGAGCGCTTCATGTCGTCCACCCCTTGCCCCACCTGCGGCGGCTATCGCCTCAAGCCGGAATCGCTGGCGGTCAAGATCGCGGGAAAACACATCGGCGAGGTCACGGAACTCTCCATCCGCAAGGCTGATCAATGGTTCACCGAGCTGCCGCAACAGCTCAACGACAAGCAGAACGAGATCGCCGTGCGCGTGCTCAAGGAGATACGCGAGCGCCTGCGCTTCCTCAACGACGTCGGCCTCGACTACCTGACCCTCTCCCGCAATTCCGGCACGCTCTCGGGCGGCGAGAGCCAGCGCATCCGTCTCGCCAGCCAGATCGGCTCCGGCCTCACCGGCGTGCTTTATGTGCTGGACGAGCCTTCGATCGGCCTTCACCAGCGCGACAATGCTCGCCTGCTCGACACGCTGAAGCACCTGCGCGACATCGGCAACACGGTCATCGTCGTCGAGCATGATGAGGACGCCATCCTGCATGCCGACTATGTCGTCGACATCGGCCCCGCTGCCGGCATCCACGGCGGCCAGATCATCGCGCAGGGCACGCCCGCGGCCGTCATGGCCAACCCGAAATCGATCACCGGCAAATATCTGACCGGCGAGCTGGAGATCGCGGCCCCGGCCCAGCGCCGCGCCGGCAAGAAGGGCAAGCGCCTGAAAGTTCTGGGCGCGCGCGGCAACAATCTGAAAAACGTCACCGCCGAAATCCCGCTCGGCACGTTCACCTGCGTCACTGGCGTTTCGGGCGGCGGCAAATCCACCTTCCTGATCGAGACCCTGTTCAAGGCCGCCTCGCGCCGCATCATGGGGTCGCGCGAGCACCCGGCCGAGCACGACCGCATCGAAGGCCTGGAGTTTCTGGACAAGGTCATCGACATCGACCAGTCGCCCATCGGCCGCACGCCGCGCTCGAACCCGGCCACCTACACCGGCGCGTTCACACCGATCCGCGACTGGTTCGCCGGCCTGCCGGAAGCCAAGGCGCGGGGCTACCAGCCCGGCCGCTTCTCCTTCAACGTCAAGGGCGGCCGCTGCGAGGCCTGCCAGGGCGACGGCGTCATCAAGATCGAGATGCACTTCCTGCCCGATGTCTACGTCACCTGCGACGTCTGCCACGGCAAGCGCTACAACCGCGAAACGCTCGACGTGCTGTTCAAGGGCAAGTCGATCGCCGACGTGCTGGACATGACGGTGGAGGAAGGCGTCGACTTCTTCGCCGCGGTGCCCGGCGTGCGCGACAAGCTGCAAACGCTGAAAGATGTAGGCCTGGGTTACATCCATGTCGGCCAGCAGGCGACGACGCTGTCGGGCGGCGAGGCGCAGCGCATCAAGCTGGCGAAAGAACTCTCCCGCCGCGCCACGGGCAAGACGCTCTACATCCTGGACGAGCCGACCACCGGCCTGCATTTCCACGACGTCGCGAAGCTGCTCGAAGTGCTGCACGAGCTGGTCGAACAGGGCAACACGGTGGTCGTCATCGAGCACAATCTCGAAGTCATCAAGACGGCGGACTGGGTGCTCGACCTCGGCCCCGAAGGCGGCGACGGCGGCGGCGAACTGGTCGCCTCCGGCACGCCGGAAGACATCGTGGCTGAAAAGCGCAGCTATACCGGGCAGTTTTTGAAGGAACTGCTGGAGCGCCGCCCGGGGGCGAGAAAGCGGGAAGCGGCGGAGTAGAGAAGAGGGTGACAACGTGCCATTAATGTCGGCGTGGCAAACTCTGATTTTCGACAACTATGAGAGCAATCAAGCGAAAACGTCCGCGAGTTCGTCAGTTGGCCACGGGGCGACTGCCCTACCAATTGGCGGAATTAGCACAACAGGTTTCCTACATTGGGAGCGTTGAACATAAGGATTCGCCATCTTTTGCGGGATGGCCTAAACCACGAAGCGATGCGAGCATGTGTAATCGCGCCCTTAGTGAAGATAGAAACCAGATCACAACCTGGCTTCGCGCGGCAATCCAACGAGGTCACATCGGTGAACCGTGGGAAGGCAGCTTTCCGCGCTATGCGTGGTATCGCGATGGCGACACCATGTATGAGGCGCGCTTGGTAAACAGAACTAGCGGTGAATATAAGGGTTATCCGCTGCGGAAGAATGAGTGGCCAGAGCTGAATAATAATGTTGAAGATCGATTTTGAATGGGAAGATCCAGGTAAGGCCAGAGGTGAAGAACTTCGGGCTACATGGTCGCGACTATCGATTAACGTAGGCGACTCAGCGGTGACTCGTGTAACCGACATGGCGCAACGTTCAGTTAGGGATGCAATCTACGTGCCGCTGTACCCTCTGGCGGAGTGGATCGCCCAGAATTGGTTTTTCCTGCTATTCGAAGCAAGAACCCACGCCGAAGGAACGCCTTTTGCTAAGCGACACTCGTTGACTTGGGCCGACGCTGGCTATTCGTTTCCGATCCTTTCGGTTCAGCCAACTGGTCAGCATGCCGACCTTCTTTGGCTTCCAAAATATCGAGGTAATTCAAATATTGAGTATATTGAAAGAGGTACCGCAACGGTCGATTTGTCCAACCTTTGCGACGAGTTTCGGAAATTACTAGATGCTGTTTCGGATCGCCTTGAGCAAAACGGAATTGTCGATACTCGATTTCAACAAGATTGGAACGCCATAAATCAACTTGACCAAGAGGAATTTGAGTTTGCCCGCATGGCAGCTTCCTCTGGCTTTGACCCGTTTGATTTGGATGATACCTTGGAGAGCACAATAATTCTGCTGTCTGAGCTCCTGCCGAGCGAAACCCTCTTGCGATTCTTGACCGCTACAAAGGGAAAACCTTTAAATGAGCAAGCGGCTTGGATTGATCACACTATCTCACAACTTGACGGTCTGGCGGGTGGTCTGTCGGCAATTCCAGAAATAGCCAGCAAATCTCAGAAGTTGAAGCTCGTACAGAAATCTCAGGCTGCCCCCTTCGAGTGGGGATATGACGTCGCTCGGAAACTCCGCGCAGAGTTCATAGGCAACAATAAACCTATTACTTCAACGACGGCGCTCGCGAAGCTTTTCGGCGCAAGCGAATTTGACCAATCCATCATATTGGATCGAGAGTCGCGATCTCAAGTAAAGGCTGTTTGCGTCGGTGATAACTCACCAAGGTTCAAGTTGACCACAAGGCGTGAAGATTCTGACATGTTCGCGCTTGCCCGGGGAGCATTCGATGAAATTGTGGCGCCCGATCTGCGCATCAATGTAGTAGCCGATACCGACCTTGATGGCGACAAAGCAAGTCGCGCCTTTGCAGCAGAGTTTCTCGCTCCGAAAATCGCGTTGGAAGAACACCTCAAAAGAGCCGGCGGCCGAGTTTGGTATGAAGACGACGTTATTGAATTCGCGGACAGATATCACGTTTCGGAGTATGTGGTCCGGCACCAGATAGAAAATCATCAGATCGGGACGTTGCTGCAATAAGCGACACATTTACAGTTATCACGAGATCAAAGGCGTGCGCCTCGCCGCGGCCTCCTCCCTCCCCGCGATCCTCGCCCTGACCGAATCCGCCTACGGCGCCGTACATGCCAATTCTCGGCGCACCACCCGTCCCCATGACCGAGGACTATCGTCCGCGCATCGAGCGCGGCGAGGTATGGTTGTTGCAAGAGCAGGACCAGATCGCCGGGCTGATCGTGCTGGAGCGCCACGACACCCACGCGGAAGTTTTCAGCGTCGCGGTCGATTCAGCCTTTCACGGCCAGGGTTTGGGCCGAAAACTGCTCGACTTCGCGGTGGCGACAACGCGCGAGTGGAAGCTCCCGAAGCTGCGCCTCTACACCAACGCCAAAATGGAGCGGAACATCGAAATCTACGCCCGTTATGGCTTTGCCGAAACCGGCCGGCGGCCCAACCCCAAGCGCCCGGAGTTCACCATCGTCGACATGGAGCTGGCGGTGTAGTCACCCACGAAGCCGTCATTCCGGGGCCGCGCAGCGGAACCCAGAATCCAGAGTCGTGTCGTTGCAGGATGGAGGAGATGGCCGAAAGAAGCCGGCGCTCTGGATTCCGGGTTCCGCTACGCGGCCCCGGAATGACGACCGCAGCCTTCGTCACCCAATCTGTCAGCCGATTTGCGAAAATCTCGTCCACCCCGTTCAGCCTTGCCTGACAATCGCTACGTCTCCGGGAACCATTGCAGATGCTCGGCACAAGGCCAAGCATGACGGCCGCGTGTGATGTCAGGAACCAACTGCTTCCGGGTGGACAAACCGCCGGAGCACACGCATTTTCTCCACGCAACCGAGGGCTCGATATGACATCTGGCAAAATCCGCGCGGGCATGGGCGGCTGGACCTTCGAGCCCTGGGAAGGCACGTTTTACCCCGACAAACTGTCCAAGAAGAAGCAGCTCGAATATGCCTCCCGGCAGGTGCCGACCATCGAGGTGAACGGCACCTATTATTCCGGCTTCAAGCCCGACACCTATGCCAAGTGGAATGCCGAGACACCCGAAAATTTCGTCTTTTCGATCAAGGGCAACCGTTTCGTCACCAACCGCAAGGTGCTGGCGGAAGCGAGCGAATCGATGGGCAAGTTTTTCGCGCAGGGACTGGAGGAGCTGGGCGAAAAACTCGGGCCGGTCGTCTGGCAGTTCGCGCCGACCAAAAAATTCGAGCCGGACGATTTCGAGGGGTTTTTGAAGCTGCTGCCGGCGAAGCTGAAGGGTCTGCCGCTGCGCCACGCGCTGGAGGTGCGCAACGCGTCCTTCGCCGTGCCGGAATTCGTCGCGCTGGCAAAAAAATACAAGGCCGCCATCTGCTACGCGCATCACCACGACTATCCGGAATTCGCCGATATCACCTCGGACTTCGTCTATGCGCGGCTGCAGAAGGGCGAGGACACAAACTCCACCGCCTACAAACCCGCCGACTTGGACGCATGGGCGAAGCGGGCGAAGCTATGGGCCGATGGCGGCCAGCCGGACGATTTGCCCTATGCCGACCCGTCGAAAAAACCCGAGAAGAAGCCGCGCGACGTGTTCGTCTACATCATCCACGAGGGCAAGCTGCGCGCGCCGCAGGGCGCCATGGCGCTGATGGAGCGGGTGTAGTTATTCCTCACCCTCTTCGCCGAGCTCCTCAAGCGTCGCGTCGTCGACATCGACCGAGCGATAAAGCGGCTGCAGCGGCCGGCTCCGACCGCCCATGCGCGCCGTGGCGACAGCGGCCCTGGCATCCCACGGGGTCAAATGGTTGTCGACGCGCATCTGGAAAACAAAATAGGTCGGCGAACAGAAGCCTATGCCCTTCACCTTGCGCTTGCCGGGAATATCGTCCGGCAGCGACTGGCACATATAGTCCTCGCGGCAGAAATGCGTCGCGTCGCAGGCCGGCCGGTTGCCGCGGTTCACCGCGCCGCCGAGGCAGTTGGAAAAATCGCCGGTCGCCACGCACAGGTCGAACTTCTTGCCGCCCACCAGCGCGCAGATTTCATTGGGCATCGGTCCGCCTTGTTTGAAATTGGCGAAGCTGCGATCGGTCGGATTGCAGTTGCGGTAGGCTATGCCACCCGGTCCGCCGATGCGCGGCGGCCGGCAGGTGTAGGCGGTGCGCGAAATCTTCTTGGCGAAGGCAGCGAACTGGCCGGTCTTCGTCTGCTTGTCGTTGTAGGGCTGGGGCACGTTGGTCGCGATCTCGCCCGTCAGGCAAGGGTGGCCGGAAAACATCGCGTCGCTATCCTTCGGCAGCAGGCATTGCGCCAGTTGCAGGCCGGTGTCCGGCGCGGTCGACAGCGTCGTGCACACCGTGCCCGCGCCGCACTGCCAGTCATTGGCGAATTTGCGCGCATCGTCCGGCATCGTGCACGACATCGTCATGCCCGCCGGCTCGTACGCGACCGCGCCTTGCTCCCACTTTGCCGGCGGCGCGTTGGAGAGCGGGCGGAAATGGTTCGGCGCCTCACCGCGCATCACCGCCTCGAGATAGGCCGCGCGGCGCGGCTGCTCGGCATGGAAGTGCGGCGAGACGCCAACCTCGATCCGGTTGAGCGGCGAGGTCGAAGCCTCATCGAGCCCGATGAAATGAAAACCAGCCGTCGACCCGGACTGGTGGCAGCCCTGGCAGGTGCTGTTGTCGAGGCGCTCCAGCAGCGCCTCGGGCGAGCGCAGCAGCTTCAGCGGCGCGTAGTCCAGCTCGGCGAAGTCGGCCGCCTTGTAGAGCGACAGGAAAGGATGGTTGCCCAGCCGCGCGCTGCCGAAGGTGGTGAAGGAAATGATCTTCTTGGCCAGCAGATCGTCGGGGACATGATAAACGCCGGTATCGATCGCGCCGAGATTGTCGCGAACGTACGCGGCGAGCTTCGCCTTCAACGCCTCGTCCTCGGCGATGCGCGCGATATCCGGTGTGTTCTCCAGCGTCTTCTCAATGATCTTGTCGCCATCGATGCCGAAGATGCGCATCAGGTAAGCCGCCTGCCCTCCGAAGCCTGGCTCCTGCCCGGAGGGGAAGCGCGTCACCTGCGCATTGATTTCAAGCTGCTTGAGGGCGAGCCCTTCCCTGTCGAGCACACCGCCGGCCAGCCAACCGGCATCGACGTTTTCATCCAGTTGCGGCGTCCAGCGCCCGGCCACGCCGGTGCATTCGCCATCCGCGTCCGGCGCTGCGGTGAAGACGGCATTGAAATTGAACGGCATGCGCGAGGCGAGCGTCCGCTTGTCGTATTCGAAGCTGTAGGCGAGCCGGTAGATGAAACGCACCTCGCCGCAGCCGCCCTCGCCTTTCGCTTTGTTGAAATCGCGCCGGTCGAGGCGGTTGATGACACCGACCAGCCGGAACCGCGCGGCGTCCGTCTGCAGCCAGCGCACATCGAACGCGCGCCCCTTTTCCAGCGCGGTCTTTTCGTAGGTCGGCCGCCCGGCGGCTTCCATCTCGGCGCGCAGCGCGGCAATGTCGGCGGAGATCAGGTCGACGATCGCGCGATAGGCCGGCGCGTTGGCATAAAGGCTGGTCAGGTCGGGCTGTTGCGCGTCGCCGAACAACATCTCGAAGCCATAGCCGTTCTTTTCCAGCGCCGTCAGGATGGCGCGATCCTCGACGAAGGTAACCGGTCCTTCGGCGCGCGCGGGCAGCGCGAACGCCAGCATCATGATGGCCAGGACGACCCAAACCACACGGCTCATGACCGGCTTTTCCCTTCGGTTGAACGCGCGTGCAAATCCCGCAGCACCGGCAGCAACGCCATGGGCAGATCTTCGGCTATCAAGCCCGGCCCGAAACGTGTCGCCGCCTCGGCGTGTATCCAGACCGCGGCGCAGGCTGCCTCGAAAACCGGCATGCCTTGGGCGGCCAGTGACGCAATGATGCCGGCCAAGACATCGCCTGAACCGGCGGTGGCCAACAGCGGCGTACCGTTGGAATTGATCGCCGCGCGCCCGTCCGGCGAGGCGATCACCGTGTCCGGTCCTTTAAAGATGATCGTGCAGTTGCTCCGGGCGGCAGCCCGACGCGTCTTTTCCAACTTGGAAAGGAGCGAATCTTTGGCGAGGACCGGAAACAGCCGCGCGAACTCGCCCTCATGCGGCGTCAACACGATATCGGGCGCATTGTCTCGCCGCGCTGTTTCGAAGAGTGCATCGCCCTGCTTCGCCAACGACGTCAGGCCGTCTGCATCAATGACCATAGTCTTGGGCGAGCCGTCGAGGGTCGCCAACAGGTCGAGAGCAAAGCGGCCAACCTTCTCATGCGGGCCGAGACCGGGTCCGAAGATCAGCGCCTGCGGCTTTCGCTCCTGGAGATACTCCAGCACATCGTCCATGGACTCCGTTCTGCGCAGGATCACCGACGTCAGATGCGCCGCGTTGACGGCCAGGGCGTTTGCCGGCGACAGCAGGGTGACCGCTCCCGCCCCGGCACGCGCGGCGCCCATTGCTGCCATGCGCGCAGCACCGGTGGCAGTCGTTCCGCCGGAAAAGACGCCGACATGGCCGCGCGTATATTTGTAGGTGCTTGTGGACGGCGTGGGAAAACACTTCAACCAGAGCGGCGGCAGGTTCTCGAAGGTTTTCACCGAAAGACGGTCGATGATCGCACGATCAATCCCGATGTCGGCAACCAGCACCTCGCCGCAGAAATCGCGGCCCGGCAACAGAAGATGGCCCGGTTTCTTGCGCGCAAATGTAACGGTCATCTCGGCGTGGAACGCTGCGCCGAGCACAGCCCCCGTCTCGCCCGCGATACCCGACGGCAAATCCACCGCGACAACCGGCAGATCGAGCTTCGTCACCTTGTCTATGGCGCGGGCTGCCGCGCCCGCAAGCGGCTTGCTCAATCCCGCGCCATAAAGCGCATCGACGACGAGCGAGCCCGATCGCGGCTCATATTCGGTCAAAGGTCTGGCGCGCAGCCGACACTCTTTTGCTGCCCGTTCCGCGTCACTGCCTCCGCGCGGTGCGCCATCCGCCCAGATATCGACGGCAGCACCGGCCTCCGACAAAAGGGCCGCGACGATATAACCATCTCCGCCATTGTTGCCCGGACCGCAAAGGACGTCGAATTTCATCACGTCGGGGAACCGCTGGAGCACCGCCGCCGCGACCGCCCTGCCCGCATTCAGCATCAGGCCATAGCCGTCGAATGGCCCGGCCGCGACGGCGCGCCGATCCACTTCCGCCATTTCCATGGGCGTCAGGAGTTCACGAGACATCGAGCCCAACCGCCGTTTCGACCCCAGCGGTATCACAGTGGCAGGCCCGCAAAAAGCCGGTCGCACCACACAGGTCGCAGGCTTGAAACAACCCTTCTGCCTGAAATTTATGCATCGTGCCTAGTTTTTGACCTGCGCACTTTGGTGGCTGCAACAAGTGACCAAAGGAATTGCAATGCAGGCGATTGTGGAGCGCAGGATTCCACCAAAAATAGACCGATTCTGACAGCCTCACGCAAACATCCACGAGACAGGGCAACTGGCACGCTTCGTGCTTTCCTTTGGCGCGAGCGGGCAAGCCCTGCCGGGCATTTAGCGGAGGCCATTCACGGAATGAAAAAAATCGAAGCGATCATCAAGCCGTTCAAGCTCGATGAGGTCAAAGAGGCACTGCAAGAGGCCGGCCTGCAAGGCATAACCGTGACCGAGGCGAAAGGTTTCGGACGGCAGAAAGGCCATACAGAACTTTACCGCGGCGCCGAATATGTCGTGGACTTCCTGCCGAAGGTGAAAATCGAGGTGGTTGTTGCCGACGAATCCGCCGATGGCGCGATCGAGGCGATCCGCAAGGCGGCACAGACGGGCCGCATCGGTGACGGCAAAATTTTCGTCTCCAACGTCGAGGAAGTCATCCGCATCCGTACCGGCGAGACCGGCGTCGACGCGATCTAGGTTCAAAAGTTTTATTGTTTTCAACGTCATACAGGGAAAAATCATGACGACAGCCGCAGACATCATGAAGCAGATCAAGGACAACGACGTGAAGTTCGTTGACCTGCGCTTCACCGATCCCAAGGGTAAGTTGCAGCACGTGACCATGGACGTCGCCGAGGTCGAAGAGGACATGTTCGCCGACGGTGTCATGTTCGACGGCTCCTCGATCGCCGGCTGGAAGGCCATCAACGAGTCCGACATGGTGCTGATGCCCGACCCGGAGACGGTGCACATGGACCCGTTCTTCGCGCAGTCGACCATGGTCATCCTGTGCGACATCCTCGATCCGGTTTCGGGCGAAGCCTATAACCGCGATCCGCGCGGCACCGCCAAGAAAGCCGAAGCCTACATGAAGGCGGAAGGCATTGGCGACACGGTCTATGTCGGGCCGGAAGCTGAGTTCTTCGTGTTCGACGATGTGAAGTACAAGGCCGACCCGTACAACACCGGCTTCAAACTCGACTCGACCGAACTGCCGTCGAACGACGACACCGACTACGAGACGGGCAACCTCGGCCACCGTCCGCGCGTCAAGGGCGGCTACTTCCCGGTTCCGCCGATCGACAGCGCCCAGGACATGCGCTCGGAAATGCTGACCGTGCTAACCGAAATGGGCGTACGCGTCGAAAAGCACCACCACGAGGTGGCTGCCGCGCAGCACGAGCTTGGCGTCAAGTTCGACGCCCTGGTGCGCAACGCGGACAAGATGCTGCTCTACAAATACGTCGTGCATCAGGTCGCCAATGCTTACGGCAAGACGGCCACCTTCATGCCGAAGCCGATCTTCGGCGACAACGGCTCGGGCATGCATGTCCACTTCTCGATCTGGAAGGGTGGCAAGCCGACCTTCGCCGGCAATGAATATGCCGGCCTGTCGGAAAACTGCCTCTACTTCATCGGCGGCGTCATCAAGCATGCCAAGGCGGTCAACGCTTTCACCAACCCGCTGACCAACAGCTACAAGCGTCTGGTCCCCGGATACGAAGCGCCGGTTCTGCTCGCCTATTCGGCACGTAACCGCTCGGCCTCCTGCCGCATCCCGTTCGGCTCCTCGCCGAAGTCGAAGCGCGTGGAAGTTCGTTTCCCCGATCCGGGCGCGAACCCGTATCTCGCTTTCGCGGCTCTGTTGATGGCCGGCCTCGACGGCATCAAGAACAAGATCCACCCCGGCCAGCCGATGGACAAGGATCTCTACGACCTGCCGCCGAAGGAACTGAAGAAGATCCCGACCGTTTGCGGTTCGCTGCGCGAAGCGCTGCAGTCGCTCGACAAGGATCGCGGCTTCCTGAAGGCCGGCGGCGTTTTCGACGACGACCAGATCGATGCTTATATCGAGCTCAAGATGGCCGAGGTCATGCGCTTCGAAATGACCCCGCACCCGGTCGAGTTCGACATGTACTATTCGGTGTAAACTACTGATCTAGAACGATTCTTATCAAAGAAACCCTGTCCGGTGTGGGCAGGGTTTTTCTTTGAAGATCGAATTTTTTTGATGATTGCTTCGCAGCTCTCAGGAATCAAAAAACCCCCAGCTTGCGCCAGGGGTCTTGTTCAATTGGGGCGCATCTGCTTACGCCGGTATTCCTATCTTAGTTGACCGCGTCCTTGAGGCCCTTGCCGGCCGAGAACTTCGGCACGGTGCGGGCCGGGATCTTCACCTCAGCGCCGGTCTGCGGGTTACGGCCGGTCGAAGCGGCGCGCTTCGAGACCGAGAAATTGCCGAAGCCAACCAAGCGAACGTCGCCGCCACGCTTCAATTCATCGGTAATGACTGAGAACACGGCATCGACCGCGGATTGCGCATCGCCCTTCGAGATTTTCGCGGAGTCGGCAACAGCGGCCACGAGCTCGTTCTTGTTCATCGGTTATCCTCTCTTGAAAAATGTCCGCCGGGACTTCTAGAAGCGACTCAGCCGGCTTGCGCAGGACATTAGCCCGAAGTGATCCGCGAACAAGCGAAAACCGTCGATTTCGGGCCGCAAACCCGCGGAATTACGGGCTTTTGAACAAAAAAAGCCGGGCCGTTGGGCCCGGCTTTTCCTCAAACGGCTAACTTCGATCAATGGGCCAGCGACTTGCCGGCCTCGTCGAGCACCTCCGGCTTGGCCGCCGACGTCTCCACCGGTTCGGTCCACTCGATCGGCTCCGGCATGCGCACCAGCGCGTGACGCAGCACTTCGCCGACCCGGCTGACGGGGATGATTTCCATACCGGACTTCACGTTGTCCGGTATATCGGCGAGATCCTTGGCGTTCTCTTCCGGGATCAGCACCTTCTTGATGCCGCCACGCAGCGCCGCGAGCAGCTTCTCCTTCAGGCCACCGATCGGAAGCACCCTGCCCCGGAGCGTGATCTCGCCGGTCATCGCGACATCACGACGAACTGGGATACCGGTGAGCACGGACACGATCGCGGTTGCCATCGCCGTACCGGCAGACGGGCCATCCTTCGGCGTCGCGCCTTCCGGCACGTGCACGTGGATGTCGCGCTTGTCGAACAGCGGCGGCTCGATACCGAAATCGATCGCTCTGCTGCGGACGTAAGACGCCGCCGCCGAAATCGACTCCTTCATGACGTCGCGCAGATTGCCGGTGACCGTCATCTTGCCCTTGCCGGGCATCATGACGCCTTCCACCGTCAACAGCTCGCCGCCGACCTCGGTCCAGGCCAGACCCGTGACGACGCCGACCTGATCCTCGCCCTCGACCATGCCATGGCGGAAGCGCGGCACGCCGAGATATTCGTCCAGGTTCTTGTCGGTGATCTTTACCGACTTCTTCTTGGTGCGCAGAATCTCGGTCACAGCCTTGCGGCCGAGCTTCATCAGTTCACGCTCTAGGGAACGAACGCCGGCTTCCCGCGTATATGTCTGGATGACCGCGCGGATCGCGTCGTCGGTGACCGAGAATTCCTTCGGCTGAAGGGCATGGTCGCGGATCGCCTTCGGCAGCAGGTGCCGCTTGGCGATTTCGACCTTCTCGTCTTCCGTGTAGCCCGCGATGCGGATCAGTTCCATGCGATCCATCAAGGGCGCTGGAATGTTCAGCGTATTGGCCGTCGTCACGAACATCACGCTCGACAGGTCGTATTCGACCTCAAGGTAATGATCCATGAAGGTCGAGTTCTGCTCCGGATCGAGCACCTCGAGCAGCGCCGACGACGGATCGCCGCGGAAGTCCTGGCCCATCTTGTCGATTTCATCGAGCAGGAAGAGCGGATTGGACTTCTTCGCCTTCTTCATCGACTGCACGACCTTGCCGGGCATCGAGCCAATATAGGTGCGACGGTGACCGCGGATCTCGGCTTCGTCGCGAACGCCGCCGAGCGCCATGCGCACGAACTCACGGCCGGTCGCCTTGGCAATCGACTTGCCGAGTGAGGTCTTGCCGACGCCGGGCGGGCCGACAAGGCACAGGATCGGGCCTTTCAGCTTCTTCTGCCGGCTCTGCACCGCCAGATACTCGACGATACGCTCCTTGACCTTGTCGAGGCCGTAGTGATCCGTGTTCAACACGTCCTCGGCGAACGCCAGGTCGTGCTTTACCTTCGAGTTCTTCGACCACGGAATCGACAGCAGCCAGTCGAGGTAGTTGCGCACGACGGTGGCTTCCGCCGACATCGGCGACATGGTGCGCAGCTTCTTCAGCTCCGCTTCCGCCTTCTCGCGCGCTTCCTTGCTGAGCTTGGTCTTCTTGATACGAGCTTCGATCTCCGAAGCCTCGTCGCGGCCATCCTCGCCCTCGCCGAGCTCCTTCTGGATCGCCTTCATCTGCTCGTTCAGGTAGTATTCGCGCTGGGTCTTCTCCATCTGGCGTTTGACGCGCGAACGGATGCGCTTTTCGACCTGAAGGACCGAGATTTCAGCCTCCATGAAGCCGATAGCCTTCTCCAGTCGCTCCTTGACGGAGAGCGTGGCGAGCATTTCCTGCTTTTCGGGGATCTTGATCGCCAGATGCGAGGCGACCGTGTCGGCAAGCTTCGAGTGATCCTCGATCTGCCCGGCGGCGCCCACCACTTCGGGCGAAATCTTCTTGTTGAGCTTCACATAGTTTTCGAAGTCGGAGACCACGGAGCGCACCAGCGCCTCGATCTCGACTGCGTCTTCCTCCGGCTCAGGCAGCAGCACTGCCTTGGCTTCGTGGAAGTCCGGTTTGTCGGTGAAGGACACAATCCTGGCGCGCGCGGCGCCTTCGACCAACACTTTTACCGTGCCGTCGGGCAGCTTCAGGAGCTGCAGGACATTCGCCAGGGTGCCGACGTCATAGATCGCATCGGCGCCCGGATCGTCGTCGGCGGCATTCATCTGGGTTGCGAGCAGAATCTGCTTTTCCGCCCCCATCACCTCTTCCAGCGCCTTGATGGATTTTTCGCGACCCACGAAGAGCGGCACGATCATGTGCGGGAAAACGACGATGTCGCGCAGCGGGAGAACGGCGTAGGTGCCGTCTTGGGGAGGACGCGAGGACTTGGTCATTGGTCTGCCTTTCTTTCGCAGCCGCCTTTAGCCGACCGCGAATCCTATCTTAGCGGCATGAGCCGTCTCCGCCTATGGTCCTATAGGATCAATGCACCAATCAGCGCGGAGAAAGCCACCCGTCGTCTGGCTTAATTGGAGACCGCACGGCTAAAGATCAAGCCCGCATGGCCGGCCATTGTGCAAATGCGAAACGCCGACGCGAGATCGTCGCGCCGGCGCAAAAAAGTACTCCAGATTGGGCTAGAACTGTGCGGAAATACCCGCCTCGACCTGCCTGTCGAACGAATCCTGGGCGGGCTTCGGCTGCTTGGCCGCTTCGGCGGCGACGAATTCGTCGCGCTTGCGCACCAGATCGGTCATCTCGGCTTCCAGTTTCACGCGCTGGTCCGTGCGTTCCGTCACGATCGCCCGTAGTTCGTTCGCGGATTTGCCTTGCAAATCAGTGGGAAGCTCGTCGTCCTTGATGTCCTCGATCGCGCGTATCTTGTTACGCACGTCATCCAGAAGATCGCCGCCACCGGTGACAAGTTCCTTCTTGCCGGTGCGCTTGGAATAAAACTCGGAATTGTCGACCTGCACCGAAGCCGGCGCGGTCGCACGGTCGCTGATCTTGCTTTCAAGCGCTGCCTGCTGTTCGCGCGTACCGTAGGGCACCACCGTGCCATCGATCTTCTGCTGCAGCTTCAAAATGTCGTTGTCGTAAGGGCTCGCAATAATGTCGACCTGTCCGCCGTCTTGCGGGATGGCGAAATATTTGCCGCCGCCGAGCTTCGCCATCTCCTGCCAGAACTCATAGGTATCCGGTGCTTCTCCGGCCTGAACCGTGTTGACGATGATGCCGCGCTGGCGCGCCTCACGCAGCGTATCCGGGTATTTGCGATCATCCCGGTAATCCATATGCGGCGGCGCGTCACCGACTAAGAAGATGATGCGGCGGACATCGTCGCTCTTACTCCAGTCGAGATCGCTGACAGCGACGTCCAGCGCCTCGTTCACCGATTCCGGGCCATCGCCGCCGCCATCGGCGCGGAAACGGGTCAGATTGCCGTAGAGACCCTGAATATCGTCGCTCATCTCGTAGGATTTCACGACATAGTCATCGCCGATGTCGCGATAGCCGATCAGAGCCATGCGGATCTCGGCATTCGGGTTGATGTCGACGATGGAATTTGCGATCGACCAGATCTTTTGCTTCGCGCCGTCGATCAGCCCGGCCATAGAGCCGGTCGTGTCGAGCACGAAAGCCACTTCGATGTGTTTGGCCCGCGCTTGCGGCGAGGAGAGTGCAGATTTCGCGCCGACCGCCAGCGCCAGTGAAGCGGCCATTCCCAGAGCTGCGTAACGGATAGGTTGTGCCATGTCAGTTCCCCTTTCTGAACCTTTGACGAAAGGAGATTTGAATTCCTTTGAGGCGCATTCGCGCGGCAGTTGCGATTGTCTTGCGGCGGAATGGCGGGGTTTTTCAGTAGGGGCGAAATGATCGGGCCGGCACGGCAGATCAGTCTCGCTCACCGCGCCTTGGCGCGCATGGCGATGGTCGGCTTTTGGCCGTCGGCCGACATGCCTGTTGAAGGCAAGGCCGATTTCGCCGCCGCCGCGATACTGAGGCACGCCACCAGCCCGATCACGGCGACCTTGATTGATTGGCTCATGACATCCCCTCCTCGAATCTATGAGGACAAGGTCACCTTTCAATGTGGCGTCAGTCTGCGGCGGTCGAGTCCGCAATGTGGCAATAGCGGGGAGATTTCGTCGGGCGCGCCACATGCATCAACGAGAGCTTACCGACCGTCTGTCCGGTCATCGCTCCGTCCAACACCGCGCATCCGTCTCGGCCTTCGGCCGATCCACCTTCTCCCACAAAGGGAGAAGGGCGAGCGCTGCATCATCGCCTCGGCCAATCTCCAACGTTGACGATTGGCTGAGAGGACGGCGCAATCGGCCTTCTCCCCTTGTGGGCCTGTTGCGCAATTTGGGCATTGTGATTCACTCCGACTTGGGTGTGGAGAGATTTGCGATGGCAGTGAAGCGGGTGGGGCAGATGAGCTTTGCCGAGGTGTTTCTGGGCGGCAGGGTTTTGGGATCGACGGGAGCCTTGGACCGGATCGCCGGCCTGGTGAAGTGGTACCGCTTCGAGAAACTTCTGGCCGGCCTGCGCAACGACGGTCCCGGGCATCCCGGCTGG
>JBFWUS010000034.1:0-57923 GCA_050247155.1 Rhizobiaceae bacterium | reverse complement strand
GACCTTCCTCGGTCTCGAAACCGGCGCCCATCGTCTCGTTCATGGCGGCGATGATCTTCTTCACCTCGGTCATGGCCTCCGGGCCGATGCCGTCACCAGGAAGAAGAAAAAGTTTGCGCGCCATGATAATGGAACCTTTGCGTTGCTGTGTTTGTTGGCAGGTGAAAATCGCAGGGTGCGACCGCGGCGACCGGAGATTGGAATCATCCAGCCAGGATTGGCCGCACTCCCTTGATGAGAGCAAGGCGCTCCCCCAGAATGTGCGTTGCCGCGTCGGAAGTATCTGACAGATGAATATCCAATGCGGCTTCCTCGCCCTGCACATCGATGGTCAGTCGGGAAACGTTCAACCCCAGACGACGCACATTGTCGAGCGAGCGGGCCAGGATATTCTCGAGGTCATCGCTGCGGATCATGTAACGCATCGTCTCACCCCGAAAGCTTCGGCCATGGCCGCTGCGGCTGTCGGATCGCCTCGAAGGCATGGGCGAGGCGCAGCACACCCATGTCGTCGAACGACCGGCCGATGATCTGCAGGCCGATCGGCAATCCGCTGCTTGCGTAGCCGCAATTGATCGACAGCGCCGGCTGCCCGCCCATGTTGGCGGAAACGGTGAAGGCGATGTGCTCGAACGGCCTTTGCGGATCGTTGAAGGGCGAAGCCCATTCAGCGGGATAGGAGGGCTCCGGAGCCGTCGGCGATATGAGGAAGTCGACGCCCTTGAGCGCGCCATGGATGGCGTTGCGCATCGCCTCGATCTGGGCGAAGCCAGTATAGACGTCGCGTCCCGAGAAGTCCTTCGCCTTCTCGATCCAGTCGAAGATGTAGGGCAGGATCTTGGCCTGCTGCTCCGGCGCCAGGCGCGACACGTCCTCGTATCCCCTGGCACGCCAGAACCGGTCGAGACCGTCGATCATGGTGGGGGTCAGGAACGGCTCGATCGGCACGATCGTCGCGCCGGCATCGGCCAGCACGGCGGCAGCCTCCTGCACCGCGGCGGCGGTCTCGTCGCCGACCGGCTGGCCGAAGCCCGCGTCCATCCACAAGCCGATCCTGAGGCCCTCCACGGAGCTTTCGAGGTCGAGCCAGTCGAACTCCTCGTAGGGCAGCGCCATGGTGTCGCGGCAATCCGGCTTCGAAAGTACGGACATATACAGCGCGGTATCGGCGACGCTTCGCGTCATCGGCCCGGCCGCGCGGCCGATGAAGGGCGGATCGATCGGCAAGCGCCCCGCGGAGGGCTTCAGGCCGACCAGTCCGCACCAGCCGGCGGGAAGGCGGATGGAGCCGCCGATGTCGGTGCCGATATGCAGCGGGCCATAGCCGGCGGCGGCGGCAGCCCCAGCGCCCGCGCTGGAGCCGCCCGGATTCGCCGAGAGGTCCCAGGGATTGCGCGACAGCTTGTGGAAGCTCGACAGGCCCGACGACAGCATGCCGTAGTCGGGCATGGTGGTCTTGGCGAAGATCACCCCGCCAGCCTCCCTCGTGCGTGCCGACGGCGGCGCATCGGCGGCGGCCGGCACCAGCGGCACGGCGGCGCAGCCGAGCGGGGTCGGCGTGCCTTTCGTCGCCACATTGTCTTTGATCGTCACCGGGACGCCGTCGATGGCGCCGAGCGGTTCGCCCCTCGCCCAGCGTGCCTCGGACTCACGCGCAGCCTTGAGCGCGCCTTCGGGATCATAGGCCCACAGCGCGTTCAGCTTCGGTTCCCAAGCGTCGATGCGCCGGATGACCGATTCGATCACATCGACGGGGGAAATCTCGCGGGCTCGGTAATTCTGAACCAGCTCGACGGCCGTCAGATCAGCAAGTTCGGTCATGATGCACTTCTCGTAATGTCAGTTTTGCAGTCGCTTGCGTTTGCGACGGCCGGAAAACGGCTTGGGCACGGCGGCGACGAGCGCCTGCGTGTAGGCGTGTTGCGGATTGTCGAACACTTCGCCGGTCGGTCCCTGTTCGACGAACCGGCCAAGATGAATGACGGCGACGCGGTCGGTGATGGCCCGCACAACGCCGAGGTCATGGCTGATGAACAGATAGGACAGGCCAAACTTTTCCTGCAAATCCATCATCAGGTTCAACACCTGCGCCTGGATCGAGACGTCCAGCGCGGAAACCGGCTCGTCCGCGACGATCAGCGACGGCTTGGTGATCAGCGCCCGCGCAATCGCGATGCGCTGGCGTTGGCCGCCCGAGAATTCGTGCGGGTATTTTTCGGCGGACGCGGCAGGCAGGCCGACCGCTTCGAGCACCTCGGCGACGCGCTGGTTACGCTCGGCCGCACTGACGCCGCGCTCCAGCGACACGATCGGCTCGGAGATGATGGTTCGCACCGTGTGGCGGGGATCGAGCGAGCCATAGGGGTCCTGGAAGATCGCCTGAAAACCCTTGCGCGCCTCGCGCAGGCCGGCGCGGTCGAGGGCGTAGATGTCCTTGCCGCCGATCATGATCTGCCCCGACTGCGGGCGCTCCAGCCCCATGACCGCGCGCGCCAGCGTCGATTTGCCGGAGCCGCTTTCGCCGACGATACCCAGACTCTCTCCCGGCGCGATCTGGACGCTGACGCCATGCAGGATACGCAGCCAGTTCTGTTTCGAGAAGATCGAGGGACGCGGCAGGCGATACTCTCGCACCACGTCGGTGACTTTGAGAAGAGGCTCGGTCATGGGCGCACCAGGCTTTCACGGGGATGCAAACAGGCTGCGCGATGCTCGATGCCCTCATGGGTGGCGAGCACATCCAGCTTCGGCATGGCTTGCCGGCAGTCCAGTTCGGCAAAGTTACAACGGTCCGCAAACGTGCAATAGGGCGGCCGTCCGAACGGGTCCGGCACGACGCCGGGGATGGCGGTCAGCCGTGGACGCCCTTGTCCCGGCGGCCTCGGCATCAGCCCTGCCCCGTGTGGCGAAGCCGCGAACAGGCCCCGCGCATAGGGATGCGCCATCCGCGCGAACACGTCGTCGGTGCGACCTGTCTCGACGACACGGCCCGCATACATCACCGCGATACGGTTGGTCATCTCCGAGACGACACCGAGGTCATGCGTGATCAGCATCAGCGTCATGCCGGTGTCGTCGATCAGATCGTCCAGCAGGTCGAGGATCTGGGCCTGGACGGTGACGTCCAGCGCCGTCGTCGGCTCATCCGCGATCAGCAGATCCGGTTCGCAGGCGATCGCGGTCGCGATCATCACGCGCTGCCGCTGGCCGCCCGACAACTGGTGCGGATAGAGGTCGAGATTGAAACGCGGCGCCGGCAGGCCGACCTTGTCGAGCAGCAGGCGCGCGCGCTTCTCGGCGTCGGCCCGGTTTTCGCCAAGATGGAGGATGCGGCCCTCGGCGATCTGCGCGCCGATCGGCTTGACCGGATTGAGGGCGGTCATCGGCTCCTGGAAGATCATCGCCATCCGCCGGCCACGGAACTTGCAGAATTTGTCCTCCGGCATGGTCGCGAGATCATGCCCATCGAAGATCAGTTGCCCGCGCACCTGCATTTTCGACGGCAACAGGCCCATGACGGCGAGCGCCGTGATCGACTTGCCGCTGCCGGACTCGCCGACAACGCCAAGGCGCTCGCCCCGGTTGAGCTCTAAGGTGGTGTCGGCGATGATGTCGACGGTCTTGTCGCGAATGGGCAACTCGACCGACATGCCGACCATACGAAGCAGCGGTTCTGTCATCTTTGGCGCCTTACTTTCGGATCGAGAATATCGCGCATTCCATCGCCCAGCAGGTTCAGGCCGAGCACTGCGAAGGTGATCGCCAGGCCCGGGAAGATGGCCAGCCACGGCGCGTCGTAGATGAATGTCTGCGCATCGTTCAGCATCTTGCCCCAGCTCGGCATCGGCGGCTGGGTGCCGAGGCCTACATAGGAAAGACCTGCTTCCGCCACGATCGCCAGCGCGAACTGGATGGTGATCTGCACCAGAAGCACGTGGTTGATATTGGGCAGAATGTGGAGCAGCGTGATCGTCGTGTCGCTGCGCCCAGCGCAGCGCGCCGCCTGCACATACTCACGCCGCCACAATCCCATCGATGCGCCGCGCGTCACGCGGGCAAAGACCGGGATATTGAAGATGCCGATGGCGATCATGGCGTTGACCGCGCCGGGTCCGAAAATCGCAGTGATGATGACCGCCGTCAGCAGCGCCGGAAAGGCGAAGGCCAGATCGCTCATGCGCATGATCAGGCCGTCGATCCAGCCGCCACGCGCGGCAGCCAGCGCGCCGAGCGGAACGCCGATGCCCGCGCCGACGACCACAGCCACGATCGACACGGCGATCGAGTTGCGCGCACCGACCATGATCATCGAGAGGATGTCGCGGCCGAAATTGTCGGTGCCGAACCAGTGCGAGAAGCTCGGCCCTTGCAGCTTGTCCCTGAAGTTCATCGCCGTGGCGGAATAGGGCGTCCACACGAAGGAGATGAGCGCCATCGCGACCAGGATGATGGTGATGACCAGGCCTATCATGAGGTTGCGGCTGGCCAGCATCTTTTCGAGGAAGCCGGGCTCGGCCGCGACGGCCGTATTGGCTGAAGAATTGGCCATCAGTGTCCTCCGCTCGCAAGACGGGGATCGAGATACCCGTAGACCAGGTCGACGATGAAATTGACGGCGATGACCGATGCGGCCAGCAGCGTCACCAGGGATTGCACGGTGACGAGGTCACGTTGGGCAATCGCCTGGAACACCAGGCGCCCCACGCCTGGCAGGTTGAACACGTTCTCGATGATGATCGTGCCCGCCAGCAGGAACGAGAATTGCAGGCCGATGATGGTCACAACCGGGATGAGCGCGTTGGGCACGGCGTGTTTCCACAGCGCGCCGGACCGGGTCAGGCCCTTGGCGCGCGCTGTGCGGATGAAGTCCTCGCCGAGAGTTTCGATCACCGCCGAACGGGTGACGCGCCCGAGGATGGCGGCCAGCGGCAGGCCGAGCGCCAGCGCCGGCAGGATCAGCGAGCGCAGTCCGTTCCATATCCCGTCCTGCCATCCGGCGAAACCCGATGCGGGGAACCATGCCAGCTTGAGCGCGAACAGCAGGATCAGCAGCAGCGCCAGCCAGAAATTCGGGACGGCGACGCCGATCTGGGCGACGCCCATCGCCACCGTGTCGCCGGTCTTGCCCCGGTTGGCGGCGGCATAGACGCCGATGGCGATGGCGACCACGACGGAAATCAGCATGGACAAGAGGGCCAGCGGCAATGTGACCATGATGCGCGGGCCGAGCAGTTCGGAGATCGGCACCGAATAGGTGATGCTGTTGCCGAAATCGCCGACGAAGAAGCCGCCGATCCATTGCAGGTAACGGACCCACATGGGCTGGTCCAGGCCGAGTTGCTTGTGCAGCGCGGCGATCGTGTCGGGCTCGGCGTTCATGCCGAGGATGACCAGCGCCGGGTCGCCCGGCAACACCTGCATCAGCAGGAATACGATGATAGAGGCGGCCAGCGTCGTCAAAAGCAACGACAGCAGTCGACCGCTGATAAAGGAAACCATATCAACCTCCCTTGGTACGCTGGCCGCGGCCGCGGCCGGCCGCGGCAGCGCGGGCCAGCGCCCGCCCTCCTCAGGACGGGCGCCTCAAGCCGCCTATTCTTCCCAGTATGTCTTGGTCTGGTCGTCGGACGGGATCGGCATGTTGACCCACAGGCCCTTCAGCTTCTTGTTCCAGACGCCGATCTTCGGAAACGCATAGAGGAAGACGTTGGGCTCGTCGGCCGACAGCTTACGCTGCAGCTGGCCGACCAGATCCAGTTGCTGGGCCTCGCTCGACGCCTCGGTGAACGACTTGTACAGCGCCTTGTACTCGGGGTTCTGGTAGTTGAAGTAGTATTTGTCGCGGGCATAGATGTCCAAATCCCGCGCCTCGGCGTGATTGATGATCGTCGCATCGAAGTCGGATCCCTTGAACACCTGTTCAAGCCATTGCGGGAACTCGAGCGGCTCCAGCTTGGCGCTGATGCCCACTTCGGCCAGCATCGCGGCGATGATCTCGCCACCGCGACGCGCATAGGCCGGCGGCGGCAGCTTGATGGTGAGTTCGAAGCCTTCCGGCACACCGGCGGCCTGCAGCAGTTCCTTGGCCTTGGCCGGGTCATAGGGATAGGCTTCGTTCAGGTCGACATAACCCGGTTCGATCGGTGTGTAATGCGAGCCGATCGGCGAGCCGAAGCCCGAATAGGTGCCTTCGACCAGAGATTTGCGGTCGATGGCATGGGCCAGCGCCTGGCGGACGCGAACGTCATCGAACGGCTTGCGGGCATTGTTCAGCGCCAGCACGACCTTGCCCGACGTGTTGCCGACCTCGACCTGCAGATTGCCGTCGCCCTGGAACTTGCTGACAAGCTCCGCCGCCTGAAACGACGTGAAGGCGTCGACATCGCCGGCCTGGATCGCCGCGGCCGCGGCCGACGGATCGGGGATGAACTTGAACGTCACCTGGCTGAGCTTGGCCGCCTCGCCCCAATAGTCGGGGTTCTTCTCCAGAACGACCTTGTCGCCCTTGACCCATTCCTTGAACTTAAACGGGCCGGTGCCGACCGGATTGGTCTTGTTGTTGGCGGCCGACGCCTCGGACATCATCACCGCGTCGCCCCAGGCCATGTTGAACAGGAAGTTCGAGGCCGGGCGCTTCAACGTCACCACAGCCGTCGCCGGATCGGGGCACTCGGTCTTCTCGATCGGCTCGAACAGACCCTTCTGCGCGTTGGTGGAATCGGGCGCGACGGCCCGCTCGTAGGAGAACTTCACGTTCGAGCAGTCGAAGGCCGCCCCGTCATGGAACTTGACGCCCTGCCGGAGCTTGAAGGTGTAGACCTTCTGGTCATCCGAAATGGTCCAGCTCTCGGCCAGCAACGGCTTCACCGAGCCGTCCTCGAGAACGCGCACCAGCCCTTCATAGAGATTGGCGTAGGTGATGTAGCGGATCGGGGCGGCGGCGCCTGCCGTCGGGTCGAGGCCCGGCGGCTCCAGAGTCTGGCCGATGGTAACCGTATCCTTGGCGGCGGCCATGCCCATCGATATGGCGATGAGGCCGGCGGCCAGCCCCCATTTTAGCACTCCACGCATGTGTTCCTCCCTGCGGGTTTGATTGTTGTTGCCAGTTCAGATCGATCTTCCGCCATCGACGTCCAAGGCCACCCCGGTAATCATCGAGGCCTGCGGCGAGGCGACGAAGGCGGCGGCTTCGGCAAGATCTTCCGGTTTCAGAAGGCGACCGAGCGGGATGGAGTCGCGGAACTTCTTGCGGATTTCCTCCGTGTCCTCGCCCATGAAGGTGGTCAGCAGCGGCGTCTCGCCGGCGACCGGATTGAGGGCCACGACACGGATGTTGAACGGAGCCAGTTCGATGGCCAGCGCCTTGGTTGCCGACACCACCCAGCCCTTGGTCGCATTGTACCACGCCAAGTTCGGCCGCGGCCGGTTTGCCCCGGTCGAGGCGACATTGACGATCACACCGCCCCGGTTCTCCTTCATGTGCGACAAGAGCGCTCGCGTCATCAGATAGACGCCACGGATATTGACCCCGACGATGCGGTCGAATTCAGCGGGGTCGACGAACTCGGCGCCCTGCGGCTTGTGGCCGATGCCCGCATTGTTGATCAGCACATCCACCCGCCCGAACCTCGCCAGCGTCGCGGCGACGGCGGTATCCACATCCGTCTCCTTCGCGATGTCGGCAACCACGGCGATCGCCTTGTCGCCCAGCTCGCGCGCGACCCGCTCGGCGGCAGTCTTGTCACGATCGAGCACGGCAACCTTCGCTCCACCGGCTACGAAGCGCTTAGCGATGCCTTCGCCAAAGCCCGAACCCGCGCCGGTGACGAGAGCGACCTTACCTTCCAACGACACACACACCTCCAGAAACTAACCGTGATAGACCGAGATGGTCTTCATGCTGGCGAAGCCGTAGAGGGCTTCGAATCCTTTCTCGCGGCCGTGGCCCGACTTCTTGACGCCGCCGAACGGCAACTCCACGCCGCCGCCCGCGCCATAGTTGTTGATGAACACCTGCCCGGCCTGCACCGCTCGCGCCATGCGCATCTGCCTGCCGCCGTCGCTCGTCCAGACACCGCAGACCAGGCCATAGGGCGTGCCGTTGGCCATCCGTATCGCATCGTTCTCCCCGTCGAACGGCATGACCACCTGCACGGGTCCGAAGATCTCCTCCTGCACGACACGATGTTCGTGCGGGACGTCACGCAACAAGGTCGGCGCGACATATGCGCCGCCCGCCGGAGCCTCGGGAACGACGACGCCTTGCGCAACGACCTTCAGGCCATCCCTGGCGGCGTCGGCGAGGAAGCCTTCCACGATCGCTTTCTGCCGCTGCGAGACAACAGGGCCGACGGACAGGTCCGCAGCCGCCGGACCGACCCGCAGTGCACGATACCTTTCGCGCATGCGAGCAACGACGTCCTCGTAGACGCTACGCTCGACGAGAATGCGCGACGAAGCCGAGCAGGTCTGGCCGGCATTCTGGATGCCGGCATTGACCAGAAACGGAACGGCCCGGTCGAGATCGGCATCGGCGAAGACCACCTGGGCCGACTTGCCGCCGAGCTCGAGCGTCACCGGCACTGCATTCCTGGCCGCTGCCGCCTGCACCATTTCGCCGGTCCGCACCGAGCCGGTGAAGGAAATATGGTTGACGTCCGGATGTTCCGACAACGCGGCACCGGCCTCGGCGCCATAGCCGGTGACGATGTTCAGTGCGCCAGCGGGAAGGCCCTCCTCCTGCGCGATCCGCGCGAACTCCAGAATGGTAAGGCAGGCTTCCTCAGCCGGCTTCACCACGGCCGCATTGCCCATGGCCAGGGCTGCGCCGAGGCTGCGGCCAAGAATCTGCATCGGATAGTTCCACGGGATGATGTGGCCGGTGACGCCGTGCGGCTCGTAGAGCGTCAGGACAGTGAAGCCGTTCTGATAGGGGATCGTATCGCCGTGCACTTTGTCGGCGGCAGCGCCGTAGAACTCGAAATAGCGGGCCAGCGCGACTACGTCGGCGCGAGCCTGCGTCAGCGGCTTGCCTACATCCCTTGCCTCGAGTTCAGTCAGAAGCTCGATGTTACGGAGCACGCCGGCCGAGATACGGCTCAACACGCGCCCGCGCTCGGTCGCGCTGAGACCACCCCACTCGCCCGCCAATGCCTCGCGTGCGGCGCGTACGGAGAGGTCGATGTCGTCCTTGCCACCACGTGCCAGCTTTGCGAACTCCTCGCCCGTGGATGGGTCGCGCACGCCGATATGCCCGCCGCCAACGGCATCGAGCCATTTGTTCGCTATGAAATTGCCGTAGGTCTTCACATCATGTCCCGATATTTGCCTGTCGCTCGGCAAGCAGCGCTTTCAATCTCATAGTTGTTGCATTGATGTGGGCGCGCGCGACGCGCTCGGCCGTGTCCGGATCGCGCTTCTGGATCGCGTCGAGAATCTCGCCATGTTCGGCCACCGCTGTACTGGCCCGCTCGCTCGAAAGCGCAAACGCCGGCGCAAAGACCTGCGAGGTCATGTGAAGCAGCGGCACCAAGGGCGCCAGCGAGGCATTTCCGGCCGCCTCCATGACGGCCAGGTGAAATTCCACGTTTAATTCCGAATAGGCGCTCGGGTTCCAGTTCTCGACAATCTTGCGCTGCTGTACGAGCTGCCGGGTCAGTTGCTTTATCTGGGCCTGGGTGGCGCGCTCGGCGGCATTGCGCGCAGCCACCCCGTCCATGGCTTCGCGCACCGCGTACGCGTCCAGGAGCTTCGGCAGATCGGCGGTCGCGACCCGCACCCCGCTACCCGGTTTGTTCACAACAAGCCCGTCACGCTCGAGCACCCGAAAGGCCTCGCGAAGCGGCGTCCGGCTAATGCCAAACTCGGCGGCGACCCGCTCCTGTCGAAGCGTAACGCCCGGCGCGTAGACCCCGGCGTAGATCCGCTCGCGCAAAGCTTGAGCGACCTCGTCCAAGAGACGCGACTGACTCCGCCATTCGAATTCCTGGCTCATCGAGCCCCTCCGAGATTAGGAATAACTGTATCCAGGATACAATCAATGTCAACAAATGTTCTGCCGTTCAGCCAATATCGCAATCTGTCGGCGGCGGCAGTTCATTCGCCTGGTAGTCGATCAGGCCGACGCGACCGGATCGGCGCAAGAGGCGGCCAGACAACCGTGAGGCTCCCCAGTCTACTGTGATGCAATGAGTGGATTACAGGCCGGCTCCCCACCGTTGTGGCCTACCAAGTCCGACGAAGGGCCAACCTTTGAAAGTTTTTGCCGTGATCTATTGACAATTTCGGTTTCTATGATATCGTGATTAAACGTTTAATCATGGCTCTGACCCTGTGACATCGCCGCGACCCAATCTGTCGGAACTAGCGCGCCACCTCGGAGTGTCGATCGCGACGGTTTCGAATGCGCTGTCCGGCAAAGGGCGTCTGTCGCCGAGCCTTGCCAGGCGTATTCGCGATGCCGCTGACAGGATGGGTTATGTGCCGAGCCAAGCAGGGCGGGCGCTGCGCACCGGCCGAAGCGGAGTTCTCGGGTTGGTTCTGCCGGATATCGGCAATCCACTCTATCCGGAGATCGCGCAGGAAATCGAGCGTGTGGCGACGGCGGCCGGCTATGGGGTGCTCATCGCCAATTCCCGTGACGATATCGCCGCACAGGACACGGCGATCTTCCAGCTCATCGAGCGCGGTGTCGATGGTATCGTCATCGTTCCCCGCCGCGGCACGAAGGTGCCTGAAACAACCTGCCCCATCGCCATCATCGACACGCCGACGACGCCCCGCAACACCGTTTCGGCGGATCACTTCGAGGGCGGGGCGCAGATCGCCCGTCATCTGACGGCGCTCGGCCACCAAAAGATCCTGTTGATCGGCGACGATCCCAGCTCGAACGTGCAGAACGCCCGCATCAATGGCATGCGCTCGGAACTATCGGATGCCCAGACGGTAGAGACGATCTGGATCGTCGAGATCGAAGCGAAGCGCGGCAAGGGTTGCGCCCTCGATCTTGAGAACTGGCGAGCGCGCGGCTTTTCCGCTTTCGCCTGCGTGTCCGATCCGCATGCGTTGCGCGCGCTGACCGAGTTTCAATCCGCAGGCGTTGCCATTCCGGCAGAGGTGAGCGTCACCGGCTTCGACAATCTGCAATGGTCGTCCTTCATCTCGCCGCCACTCACGACGGTGAAGATGAACATGCCCGACGTCGCCACGCTGGCGCTCGATGCGCTGGTCGAGGCCATCCAATCCCGCGACGTCTCGGACGACACGCCGAGCCCGCCCGTCACCGCTCGCAAGGCCGCCGTGCCGATGGAGCTTGTCATCCGCCGTTCCAGTGGCCCAGCTCCGAAGGAGGAGCCATCGGCCGGCTTTTCACAGGAGGAGTCCAAACATGCATAAGAAGTTTCTTGCCGCCGGCGCATTCTGGCTTGCGAGCTCTGCGCTTGCAGTAGCCCAGGAACAGACGCTCACCATTTCCGTCTACGGTTTTGCCCAGGACGAGTTCAACGAACTGCTCTACAAGCCCTTCCAGGCCGAATGCGGCTGCAAGCTGGTCGTGGAGACCGGCAACAGCATCGAGCGCCTCGCCAAGCTCGAAGCCAACAAGGACGCGCCGGTCATCGACATGGCCGTGTTCTCGCTCGCCGACGCGCTGGCTGCCGCCCGCAAGGGCCTGACCGAGAAGATCGACAACAGCAAGCTTTCCAACTTCGGCAAGCTCTACGACTTCGCCAAGGATCCGAACGGCGACGGCATGAGCGTCGGCTACACCTTCTACAAGACGGGTATTGCCTACCGTACCGACAAGATGAAGATCGAGTCCTGGGCCGATCTGCTGAAGGACGAATATGTCGACCATGTCGCGCTGCCGAACATCACCACCAACCAGGGCGGCCCGGTCCTGTCGATGATCGGCAAGGCGGTCGGCAAGGATACGCCGGACCTCAAGGGCGCCATCGAAGCAGTCGGCGAGAAGCGCGATCAATTCGTCACCTTCTACGTGAAAAGCTCGCAGCTGGCGCAGCTGATGCAGCAGGAAGAGATCTGGGCAGCCCCGATGGGCCACTTCTCCTGGGGCGGCATTTCCAAGCTCGATCTGCCGATCGGCTGGGCGGCCACCAAGGAAGGCGACGCCGGCGACATGAACGCCATGGTGCTGGTCAAGGGTTCCAAGAACCACGATCTGGCGCTGAAATTCATGGACCTCTGGCTCTCGACCCCGATGCAAACCAAGATCGCCGAAATGCTGGTGGACAGCCCGGCGAACAAGGAGGTCGTGGTGGCACCGGAAATCGCCGAAAAGCTCACCTACGGCGCCGAAGTCGCCAACAAGCTGACCTTCATGCCGGCCGCCACCACGCTCGATTACCGCGAGAAGTGGCTTGCCGAATGGAACACGTCGGTCGCGCAGTAAGGCGTCGCTTTTCCCATTCGTGACCTGAAGGCGGCGGCGCGTTAAGCGCCCCGCCGATCCGGACCGCTGCCCTCTTTCCGCAGGAGCATGCATGTTTCAGAATCGCGCCGAAGCCCTGGCGCTGGCTTTGCCGGCTGCCGTCTTCGCGGCCATCATCTTCCTGGTGCCGGTCGTCATCGTGCTGGCCGAGGGTTTTCATGCCCCAACCGGCTGGACCTTCTCGGCCTATGGCAATTTCTTTTCCGAGCCGCTGAACCGGCTGGTGCTGGTACGGACCTTCAAGCTCGGCATCGCCGTGACGCTGGTCTCAGCGGTCATCGGCTATGCCGCGGCCTTCGCCATCGTCAATCTCAGCGCCTCGGGCAAGGGCCGCATGATCGGCCTCATCTCGTTGCCGCTGATGATCTCGCCAGTTGCGCGCACCTATGCGTGGATCGTCATTCTCGGCCGCACCGGCATCGTCAACCAGGCTCTGCAGACCGTGGGCTTAAGCGACGAGCCGATCCGCCTGCTCTTCACCGAGACGGCGGTCTTCATCGGCCTGCTGCAACTCTTCCTGCCGCTGATGATTCTTTCCCTGATCAGCGCGCTTGAGAACATACCGAAGGATGCCATCCTCGCCGCGCGGGTGCTCGGCGCAAACTGGTTCCAGGTGTTCTGGAAGGTCATCCTGCCCTTGACGCGCGAAGGCCTCGTCGTCGGCGGCACACTGGTCTTCACCGGCTCGCTCACCGCCTATATCACGCCGGCCATCCTCGGCGGCTCGAAGGTGCTGATGCTGGAGACACTGCTCTTCCAGCGCGTCACCGTCGCCAACGATTTCGTCTCGGCGAGCGTGATCGCCTTCATCCTGATCGCCATGTGTTTTGCCGCAAACCTTCTGCTGAAGCGTCTTGCGACCGCGAGGAACAAGCGATGAACCGCTCTCTTTCCACTGCCATCCTGACCGCGCTGCTGGTTTTCCTGATCGGCCCTTTCCTCATCATCGTCGCGGCCTCGCTTTCGGCCGGCGATACGCTCGCCTTCCCGCCGCAGGGCCTGTCCTTTCGGTGGATTCTGAAGGTCTTCACGGTCGAGAGTTTCCGCGACAGCTTCATCATGTCGATGATCCTGGCCGTCGGCGGCACCTTCCTGGCTCTGCTGCTCGGCGTGCCTGCGGCCTATGCGCTGTCGCGCTACAAGCTGCCATTCGGCGAGGCGGTGAGCACCATCGTCACGCTGCCGATCATCGTGCCCGGCATTATCGTCGGCCTGGCGCTGCTGCGCTACCTCGTCGTGCCCTTCAGCTTCTCGGTCGGTGTCGCACTGTTTCTTGCTCATACGGCGTTGGTGCTGCCCTATACTGTGCGCGTCGTCTCCTCGAGCTTCAACAACCTGCGCTCAGACATGGAGGAGGCGGCGGTGCTATTGGGCGCGACCCGGCTCGGCGCGTTCTTCAAGGTGGTGCTGCCGAATATCCAGTCCGGCATCCTCGCCGCCTTCATCCTCGGCTTCGTGACGAGCTTCAACCAGGTGCCGGTGTCGCTGTTCCTGTCCGGCCCCGGTGTGCGCACGCTGCCCATCGACATGCTCTCCTACATGGAAACCACCTACGATCCCTCTATCGCTGCGCTGTCGGCCCTTCTGGCTCTGATGTCGATCGGCATCGTCTTCCTCGCAGAACGCTTCCTAGGATTCTCCCGCTATGTCTGATCGCGCTTTCCTCTCCCTCGAAGACCTGACGCTCTCCTACGGCAATTCGATCGCCGTCGACAAATTCAACCTCAATATCCGCAAGGGCGAGCTCGTTGCCTTCCTCGGCCCCTCCGGCTGCGGCAAGACAACGACCATGCGATCCATCGCCGGTCTGCTGACGCCGACCTCCGGCCGCGTCACGCTCGACGGCGCGGACATCACCCGCGTCGCCGCCAACAAGCGCAATGTCGGCCTGGTCTTCCAGTCCTACGCGCTTTTCCCGCACCTGACGGTCTATGAAAACGTCGCCTTCGGGCTGCGCCTGAAGCGCATGGCGGCTGCCGATATCGACGCGCGCGTCAATGCCGGCATCAAGTCGGTTGGCCTTTCCGCGCTTTCGGGCCGCAAGCCGACCGAGCTTTCCGGCGGCCAGCAGCAGCGAGTCGCGCTCGCCCGCTCCATGGTGATGGAGCCGAAGGTGCTGCTGCTCGACGAGCCGCTCTCCAACCTCGATGCGCGGCTGCGCGTCGAAATGCGCGCCGAATTGCAGCGGGTGCAGAAGGAAACCGGCGTCACGATGATCTTCGTCACCCACGACCAGGCCGAAGCCCTGTCGCTAGCCGACCGCATCGTCGTCATGCGCAACGGCCTGATCGAGCAGGTCGGCACGCCGGAGGAGATTTACAACAATCCTGTCTCCGCTTTTGTCGCCGATTTCGTCGGTTTCGAGAATGTCTTTGCGCTCAACGACGGCAAGCTCGCTACGCCGGGTGGCGCGGTCGCGCTCACCGAAACCCTGCCGGCCAACACCGCCGGTTTCGCTTGGCGGCCCTCCGGCGTCGTGCTCGATGCCGGCCCGTTCAAGGGCACGGTCAAAAGCGTTTCCTTCACCGGCAACTTGCGGGAATACCTGCTCGACACACCGCTCGGACCGATCACCGCAGAAGTGAGCGCCGCGCTGCCGGTACATGATCTCGGCGCGTCACTCATCTTCGACCTGCCGTTAACGGCCGCCGCCCCTCTGCAGCGCTTCGCGTAGCCGCCATGGGCGTCTGGATCGATACCGACATGGGCTTTGACGACATCGCCGCCATCCTGGTGGTGGCGAATGCGGGCGAGCCTATCGACGGCATTTCGCTTGTCTTCGGCAATTCCGGCTTCCGCCAGGTGCGGCAGAACGCGGCCTCGGCCGTCGCCGCCTTCGGCTGGGCTTTTCCCATCCACGACGGCCGGTCCCTGCCCGTGCTCGGCCGCCTGGAGACCGCAGAAAACATTCTGTCCGCAGCCGGTATGCTGACCGCCGGCCGCAGTTTGCCGCCAGCCCCCCTGCCACCGGAAAGCGACTTCTTCACCGCCCTTTGCCATTGGCTGGAGACGGCGGAAAGCCCGCGCCGCATCCTCGCCCTCGGCCCGCTCACCAACATCGCCGCGCTGGCGCTCGCCCGGCCGGATCTCGCCAAAAGGATCGACGATCTCACCTGGATGGGCGGCGGCGTCACCGCCGGCAACCACACCGCTTCGGCCGAATTCAATGCCTTCGCCGATCCGGAAGCGCTCGCCATCGTGCTCGCCCAGAATCTGCCCTTGCGCATGGTCGATCTCGATCTCTGCCGCAAGGTCGTCGCCTTTCCCGAGGATGTCGCACCCGTACGCGCCGCCGGCGGCCGGAACGCCGACCTTCTCGCCGACCTTCTCGCCGGCTATATTTCCATCGGCACGAGCCGCGGCCGTCCCGGCATGGCGATCTACGACCCCTGCGCCGCCGTCGCCTTCGTGCATCCCGACACCGTCACCTTCGCTGAGGCCCGCATCGATGTGGAACTTGCCGGCACTTTGACGCGCGGCCGCACGGTGGTGGAAATCCGCGTCCCGCCGAACGAGCGCAACGCCGCCTTCGCCTCCGACATAAACGCCGCGGCTGCCCGTGTCCTCGTTCTCGGTGCATTGACTGCAGAGGCGCGGCAATGAGCGGCAAGGCGGATACCCGCGATCTCGACGACGCGATCCTGCGCAAGAATGCCGTCGCGGCTGCGCGCGGCGACCGCGCCTTCGATGTGCTGATTGCCGGCGGAACGCTGATCGACATGGCGACCGGCGAACGCCGCTCCGCCGATATCGGCCTCGTCGGTCCGCTGATCGCCAGCGTGCACGCGCCGGGCGCTCGGAAGGATGCCGAACGATCGATCGATGCTGCCGGCCTTTTCGTCACTCCTGGCCTCATCGATACGCACATGCATATCGAAAGCTCGATGATCACGCCTGCGGCCTATGCCGCCGCGACCCTGCCGCGCGGCGTGACGACCCTCGTCTGGGACCCGCACGAACTCGGCAATGTGCACGGCGTTGCCGGCGTCGACTGGGCGATCGAGGCGGCGAGCGTCCTGCCGCAGCGCCATGTGCTGCTCGCGCCCTCCTGCGTGCCTTCGGCACCGGGTCTTGAACTGGCCGGCGCTGATTTTCCCGGCGAGACCATCGCAGAACTGTTGGCGCGTCCGGAGATCGGCGGCATCGCCGAGGTCATGGATATGCGCGCGGTCATCGAGGGGCGGGCGCGCATGAGCGCCATTCTTGCCGCCGGCCGCGCGTCGGGAAAACCCATCCACGGCCACGCCCGCAGCCTTGCGGGCGGGGATTTGCAAGCCTTCATCACGGCCGGCGTCAGCTCGGACCACGAAATCGTCGCCGGCGCGGATCTCCTGCAAAAGCTGCGCGCCGGCCTCACCATCGAACTGCGCGGCTCGCACGATCACCTGCTGCCCGAATGCGTCGCCGCGCTCAACACGCTGCCGCAATTCCCGCAGACCCTGACGCTCTGCACCGACGACGTGTTCCCGGACGATCTTTTCGCCGCCGGCGGCCTCGACGACGTGGTGCGCCGCCTCGTGCGCTACGGTATGAAGCCGGAATGGGCCTTGCAGGCCGCCACGCTGAACGCCGCCCGCCGCATCCGCCGCGACGACCTCGGCCTCATCGCCCCCGGCCGCCGGGCCGATATCGCGCTGTTCGCAGACTTGAGCGACTTCCGTGCGAAAATGGTCTTTTGCAGCGGCCGCCTCGTCGCCGGCGACGGCGCGCTCACGGAGCCCGCGCAGGAAATCGACGCGACGCCGCTGCGCGGCTCCATGCATCTCGCCCTGCTTGGCGAAAACGATTTCCGCATTCCCTGCGCGGGCGCGGAGGCGACCGTCGCCCTCATCGCAAAACCGCGCTTCACCGAATGGGGCGAGGCCGTAGCGAAAGTCGAAGACGGTTTTGTCGTTCCCCCCGCCGGCACGACGCTGATCGCGGTAGCGCACCGGCATGGCAAGGCGGATGCAGGACCGCGCGTCGGCTTCCTGTCCGGCTGGGGAAAATGGCGCGGCGCGCTCGCCACCACAGTCTCGCACGACAGCCATAACCTCACCGTCTTCGGCGGCAATGCGCGCGACATGGCCGCCGCCGCCAATGCGGTGATCGCGGCCGGTGGCGGCATGGCCGTGGCGGCGCAGGGCAAGGTGCTGGCGCTCATCGAACTGCCGCTCTCCGGCCTCCTCTCCGATGCGCCGCTCGCCGACGTGGCCCGCGCCTTCTCGGCGCTGCGCAGGGCGGCGGACGGCATCGTCGACTGGCAGCCGCCCTATCTGGTGTTCAAGGCCGTGTTCGGCGCGACGCTCGCCTGCAATGCCGGCCCGCACCAGACCGATCGCGGCATCGCCGACGGCACGACCGGCCTGCTGCTCGAAGGCCCCATCCTTGACGTCAGGGGCTCCGCGTGAGCGCCATTACGAATACCTCGGTGCGCACTGGCCTGCTGCTGCCCGCCGTCTTTGTGCCACTCTGGTCGAGCGGTTTCGTCCTGGCGCGGCTCGTCGCGCCCCATGCCGAACCGCTGACCTTCCTCTCCGTACGCTTTCTGCTCGCCTTCCTCGGGCTTGCGGCCATCGCGCTGTGGAAGGGTGCGCCTTGGCCGCGTTCGGCGCAGGAATGGCGGCAGGCGCTATTTGCCGGCGTGCTGATCCATGGCCTCTATCTCGGCGGCGTCTTCTGGTCGGTGGCGAACGGCCTGCCGACGGCGATCTCTGCACTGATGGCGGGCATGCAGCCCCTTCTCGTCACGATTCTTGCCGGCTGGCTTCTCGACGAGAGCATGTCGCGGCGCGGTGCAATCGGCATCCTTATCGGCGCCTTCGGCTCGCTCGTCACACTGGCGCCGAAGCTCGGCGCGACGGATGCCGGCGGCATTCCGCTCGTTCCGCTTCTCGTCTGCCTTGCCGGCGTGCTCGCCATCACCTTCGGCTCGATCCTGGTGAAACGTTCGGTGGAGGCTGCCGATCCGCTGACCAACACGGCCGTCCAGTACATCGGCGCGCTGGTGCCGACGGCGCTCTTGGTGCCCTTCGTCGGGGGACCGGCCTTCGACACGACGGCAATCCCGCTCTGGATCGGGCTTGTCTGGGCGGTCCTCGGTATGTCGCTCGGCGCGATCCTGCTGCTTTTGCACATGATCCGCCGAGGCGCGCTGTCGAAGGTGTCCTCGCTCTTCTTCCTCGTGCCCGGCGTTTCGGCCCTGATGGCCTGGATCGGATTCAGCGAAAGCCTCACCATGATCCAGATCGCCGGTCTTTGCATCGCGACGCTCGGCGTTTCGCTCGCCAGCCGTGGCTAAGCCAGATAGAGAATGCCCATGACCCTTGCCGAGATAATCGCCGCCAACAATGCACCGGCCGTATCCGTGCGCCGCGACCTGCACCGCTATCCCGAAACAGCATTCCTGGAATACCGCACCGCATCGCGCATCGCGGCCTGCCTCCATCAACTCGGCTTTGCCGTACGCACCGGCCGCGAAGTGATGGATTTTGACGCCGTCGTCGACCCGCCCTCGGCAGAGCGGGTGGAGGAAGCCAAGCGCGCAGCGCTCGCCGCGGGCGGCGATCCCGTCTGGATGAACCGCATGCCGGATGGCCTGACGGGCATCGTCGCCGACTATCGTTTCGGAGACGGTCCAGTCGTCGCTTTCCGCTTCGACATGGACGCTCTTCCCGTCAACGAGACCGGGGCACCGGAGCACCGGCCGAACATCGAGAACTATCGCTCGCGTTTTGCCGGCCGCATGCATGCCTGCGGCCATGACGGCCATGTCGGCATCGGCCTTGCGCTCGCCCGGCTGCTTGCGCAGGAGAAGGGTCTCAAGGGCACTTTGCGGCTGATTTTCCAGCCGGCAGAGGAAAGCGCGCGAGGCGCCGCGCCCATGGTTGCGGGCGGAGCCGTCGAAGGCGTCGACCATCTCTTCGTCGGCCATCTTGGCTGCCTTTTACCCTCAGGAAAAGTCGCCGCGAGCGCCATCGGCTTCCTTTTCAACAGTCGCTTCGCGGTGACGTTTCGCGGCGCCGTCGCCCATGCGGCAATGGGCCCGCAGGAAGGGCGCAACGCGCTGCTGGCCGGTGCTGCAGCAGCGCTCGGCCTCCATGGTATTTCACGTTTTGCCGGCGCGGAAACCTTCGTCAATGTCGGCGTACTGCGTGCAGGGACGGCTTTCAACATTGTCGCCGACACTTGCGAGATGCTGGTGGAGGTGCGCGCCAACAACCGCGACGCGCATGACTACATGGTCGAACGGCTGCACGCCGCCGTCAACGGCGCCGCCACCATGCACCAATGCGCCGTCGAGCTTGTGCGCAAAAGCCACATGCCCGGCAACGAGAACAGTCCGCAGGCCGTGGCCCTGATCGCCGAGGTTGCGGCTGGACTGCCGGGTGTCACCGAGGTGCTGCCGGAATGGTCGATCGGCGGCGGCGACGACGCCTCGCTGATGATCCGCCGCGTGCGCGAAAACGGCGGCACGGCGGCCTATTGTATCATCGGCAGCGACATTCCCGCCGTACACCATGCCGCAGACTTCGACATCGACGAGGCATCACTTGATATCGGACTGGACCTTTTTTCCGGTCTCGCTCTCCGTCTGCTCCGCTTGGATAACGGATATCGGCGATCTCCTTGACATGCGCAGGGGTAGCCGAGAACACGCCGCCCTGCCGGCTACCTTCCCCTGAAACCACTCCGTCTCAATGCAGTTTCGATCGACTCGACGATCTTAACGTAGTTACTTCAACGATCAATAAATTAGGTTCTTCAAAGGCACGAAACTAAAGCTTTATGTTGGCAGCCTTCGATAGATCGCCTTTTATATATCTGAGCCGGCAAACCTTAAGCTCCTGCCGCTAGAGCATATTGCATGCCTGTGGAGTCGCAGGCCGAATCCTGAAAGTGAAAACCTCCTTCAGAAGCCAGGAGGCCGGCACATCAGGATCGGAGACGATTTCGAGGCTGGGGGCAGGTGTGACGTTCATTCTCATCGCGTCGGCGATCGTCATCGCCATCACGGTTCCGATCTTCCTTCACTTGCACGTCTCACGAGTGCCTGGCGCTCTAACCTTTGCCGCCTCGGCAACGGTCGCATCCGTGCATCTTGCCTGGAGAGCGAGCGGGAGTTCGGCTTCACAAGGTCTCCTCAACGTTGTTCTCTCACTCCTCATGCTTCTTGGCTGCCTGTTGATGCTTTCAGGCTTTCGCCAATTCGTATCGAGGTCCGCGCTGCGGCCGCTCACGCTTGTTGCTATCCTCATACCGATAACGGGCCTTCTCGCAGTATTCACTTATGTAGAGGATAGCGTCATCGGCAGGACGATCGTCAGCACCGGGGCAGCGTCAATCATCGTCTCGGCCACGGCCTGGACATTGGTGCGCGGCTTCCGTGAAGCCGATGCGCCGACAGCCTTCAAGCTTTTCGCGATCATTTGCGCATCCATCGCCTCGGTTTCCTTCATGTCACGGTGGCTTACGGTTGCTATGGGCCTCGACAGTTGGAGCTATTTCGTCGATCCAACGTCCTGGAACCTGGCTGCTTCGTCCATCCGGCTGCTGTTATTTCCCACCATGTACCTGTCGGCAATCCTGCTCCTGCTCGGAAGAACCGTGGCAAGGCTTGAACGGTCGCTAAACCATGACAATCTGACCGGCGCGCTGTCACGGCGCGCATTTCTCGATCTTGCGGCCCCCCATTTCGATCACAACCGTGCAGTTCCGAACGATTCTGCACTGCTGTTTCTCGATCTCGACCACTTCAAGCGGATCAACGATTGCTACGGCCACGACACCGGCGACCGGGCTCTCAGACACTTCGTCGACGTTACCTCGAAGGTTCTGCCGTCTCAGGCCCGTCTGGGCCGGCTCGGCGGCGAGGAGTTCGCGATCCTGCTGCCAGCAAGCACGGCCGCGGTCGCAAGTTCGGTGAGCGAGACGATACTGAATGCCCTGAGGAACGCACCCCTTTCCGGCGCTACACAATCCATCCCCATGACGGTCAGTATCGGCATCGCAACCGCACGGCCAGGCGATTCAACCAACGACGCTCTGAGACGCGCCGATGAGGCGCTTTATCGGGCCAAGGCGAATGGTCGTGACCGACTTTGCCTGGCCGACGCGCTCGGAGACGATGCGGCAAATCGGAACGAGAAAGTCGACGATGAAGAGCGTCGAGAACGACGGATCTGGATCGAGGCGGCTCCCCCATTGGTGTCAGCATCCTAGAGCGTCAAGAAAGGACTGCACCAGGATTTTGCGGCTTGTCACAAGTTGAGGCACTCTGGTCGCTATTCGACCACAGATTTGGCCCCGCAAGAGATCGCACAGGGTGTCGCTCTCTTCCACTGACTGCAAGGCATAGCATAGCGCCAGGTCGTGTGGATCGCCGGCACCTGCCGACCGAGATAGCAACTCGCCTCCCTTCCCAACTCTGTCTCCGATCAAGATGCCTTGCGCATGACGCCGAGCATCAGAAGCAGGGGGTCACGCATTCGGCAGGCGGGCGTCGATCCAGGCATGGATGTCCGCCATCACGTCTTCCTTCCCAATATCGTTGAGCAGGTCGTGGTAGTGGCCCTTATAGAGCTTCAGCGTCTTGTCCGGCGATCCGGCATGGGCGTAGAAATACTCGCTTCCCCGGTAGACCGTCGCATGGTCCTCAGTCCCGTGCAGGATCAGCACTGGCAGGGTGATCTGGCCGAAGCTGTCGTGCAGCCGCTCGTCGGCCCGGACCAGGGCCGCGACCGTCATCGCCGGCTGGCTCTCGCCCTTGGTCAGCGGGTCTGCCTCGAGCGCGGCCAGCGCCGCCGGATCGCGAGTGAAGTCCTTCATCTTCAGCGTCAGCACGCCGAGCTTCGGCACAAGGTGGCTGAGGCCCTTGATCGCGCTCAGGACAAAGCCGGGAGCTGGCACCTGGAACGCGAAACTCTCGCAAATCAGACCGTCGATCTCTGCCTGATAATCGAGCGCGTAACTACAGGAAACGACGCCACCGGCGCTGTGGCCGAGAAGGTAGACGGGCAGGCCCTCATGGCGCTGTTTCGCGATGGCGATCAGGCCGCGCAGGTCGGCGACATATTCGGCGATGTCCTCGACATAGTAGCGCTCGCCCTCCGATTTGCCGCGACCGCGCAGGTCGACGGCATAGACGGCCAAGCTTTTTGCGACGAACTGTTCCGCGGTCCAGGCGTGCTGTCCGCCATGCGAGTTGACGCCATGGCAGATCACTACCACCGCCCGCGGCGCCCCATCGGGTAGCCACTCGCGCATGTGGATGCGAACGCCATCGAGGCTCTTGAAATCTTCCTCACGCATCGACGTGATCTCCCTTGATGACGGCGCCAGCGACCGGCTTGCTATGGAGGAAGGCAAGGAGGTCAGCGTTGAACGCGTCCTGCTGCGTGGTCGGCAGGCCGTGGTCGCCGCCGGGATAGACTTTGAGTAGCGCGCCCCGGACGATCTCGGCCGTGCGAAGGCCAGCCGCGCCGATCGGCACGATCTGGTCATCGTCGCCATGGACGACTAGCGTCGGCACGTCGATCCGCTTCAGGTCCTCGGTGTAGTCAACTTCCGAGAACTCGCGGATACAGTCGAGCTGGCCTTTGATCCCGCCCATCATGCCCTGCAGCCAGAAGGAGTCGCGGACCCCCTCGGACACTTTCGCCCCCGCCCGGTTGTAACCGTAGAAGGGCAGCGTCAGGTCGCGGAAGAACTGCGCCCGGTTGTCATAGGTACCGGCTCGGATTTCGTCGAAGACTTTGATAGGCAGCCCGCCGGGGTTCGCATCGGTCTTCAGCATCAGCGGTGGCACCGCGCCGACCAGTACCACCTTCGCGACCCGCCCGGTTCCGTGGCGGCCGATGTAGCGCGCGACTTCGCCGCCGCCGGTGGAGTGGCCAACAAGAACCACATCCCGGAGGTCGAGCGTCTCGATCAGGGTCGCCAGGTCGTCGGCATAGGTGTCCATGTCGTTGCCCGACCAAGTCTGGTCCGAGCGCCCGTGACTGCGCCGGTCGTGCGCGATGACGCGGTATCCTTCGCGACCGAGGAACACCATCTGCGCATCCCACGCATCGGCCGTCAGCGGCCAGCCATGCGAGAATACCACCGGCGGTCCGTCGCCCCAGTCCTTGTAGAAAATTCCCGTCCCATCCGTCGTGGTCACCTTCGGCATTGTCCGCACTCCCAGATCGCTTCCGGCAAGACTTGCCCGGAGGTTCGCCCGGTGCATATTGGCGAAATCGACAAAAACCGGGGCGAATCTGACAATGGGACTGCTCGACCCACCGCAGGAGATTGCGCTGCTGCACTATCCCGGGGCGCAACTCTCGGCGCTTCACGGACTGACCGACCTCTTCGGCATCGCCAGCGAGCAGTCGCACGCGCTCGGCGGCGCGACCGCGCCGATGCTGCGGGTCACGCACTGGCGGCCCATAGCGTCGACGGGGCCGGTCGAGTCATTTTTCGATACCCATCCGCAGCTACCCGGTCGGCCGGCGGTGGCGATCGCCGGCCCGAGCCTGCGCGACCTGCCGGAGGACCCGGCGATGCTCGACACGTTGGCTGGCTGGCTCCGAGATCGGCACGCGGCGGGCAGCATCGTCTGTTCGGTGTGCTCCGGCGCCTACCTGCTCGCCCATGCCGGTCTCCTCGACGGTCGCGTGGCGACGACCCATTGGTGCCACGCAGCCAACCTCGCCGCGCGGTTCCCGGCAACTCGGATCGAGGCGGATCGGCTTGTCGTGGATGACGGCGACATCATCACCTCGGGCGCGGTGATGGCGTGGATCGATCTCGGCCTGCGCCTCGTCGACCGGCTGCTTGGCGCGACTGTTGCGGTTGCAACGGCACGATACATGCTCGTCGACCCGGCGGGGCGCGAGCAGCGGCACTATTCGGGCTTCGCGCCTCGGCTAAACCATGGCGATGCTCCGATCATGAAAGTGCAACACTGGCTGCAGGCCACCGGCGCCCGAGGAGCAACGCTCGCCACGATGGCAGAGCGTGCCGGGCTCGAGCCGCGCACGTTCGAGCGCCGGTTTCGGAAGGCTTCGGGCCTGCGCCCGACGGAATACTGCCAGCACCTTCGCGTCGGTCGTGCCCGCGAACTCCTCCAGTTCTCGACGCAATCCATTGCCCAGATCGCCTGGGAGGTGGGCTACAGAGACGAGGCTGCCTTCCGCAAGGTGTTTTGCCGGGTGGTCGGCCTGTCGCCTGCGGCCTATCGGTCACGCTTTCGACTTCCGCTTCAGGATGTCGAAGTGGATAGCGCGGCTGCGACCACATAAAAGCGCGCCCTCCGCATGTGCAAGGCGGGAACCATGCATCCGGCTGTTGCCTAGCCAGCACTAGCCAATCCTCTACGCCACTCCAACAGCCCCTTCGCGATGCACGCCTGCGGCACACGTCTATCGATGATGTCGCGTGAGATAACCTGAGCCTAAATTCGATTGACCGAAGCTCAAGTCGGTTGAATCAGGCGTCCACGTAGCCCGCCCTTTTGCACCATGTCCCTGATGCGCAATTTCAGAAGCTCCATCACCGCCCTGGCACCGCTGGAGAGTTCCGAATGAGCGTGCCAGACGAAGGACGTGGTACGCTCCACGATCGGCTCAACGATCCGAGCAGCCGCCAGACTGCCATGCTCGATCTCCGCTGAATAGGCGGAATAAGGCACCACTGTATAGAATGGCCCGTTCAGTACGATGCTCCGATAGACCGAAAGAGAATCCTGCTCCGACACAACGTTGATCCTCTGGCTGGTCCGGGCGGCCGTGTTCTCCAGATCGATCCGCAACTGGTTGCGTCGCCCGCCCATGACGAGCGGATACCGGTGCAGTTCGCGGAAGGGCACCTCCCCACCGGCACAGCCGGGCAACTGGCGACCCACGAGATACAGTTCCTGTGACAGAACGGGTTCGGAAGCCGCCCCGACCAGGGTGGCGGCGTTCGGCAGAAGTCCGAAGTCAACGAGTCGGGCGGCGACCATCGTCTCGCTGGACACCCGGAGAAGGTCTAGAATCGAAAGCCGGATGTTCGGGTAAGCGTGGTGTGTGTCGAAAAAAATCTGACCCGCCAACAGCGGCGTAAGCGACCCGGCTAGCACGAGACGGACCTCGCCCGCGAGGTCCGTTCCGGCGGAAATGGTTTCCTCCCGGACCTGATCAACGTGTCGAAACAATGCGACGGCGCCGTCATAGAGTCGCTGTCCCGCGTCGGTGAGCATCACTCCGCGTCTGCTTCGCAGAAAGAGGGTGACGCCAAGATCGTATTCCAGCGTCTTTATGTGAGCTGAAAATGCAGGTTGAGCGAGATGAACCCGCCGCGCAGCCTCCGAGATGCTGCCGCTTTCCGCCGCGGCCACAAAGAATCTGAGTTGATCCAGGCGCATGATCTATCCATCGCGATTTGCGATGATATGTATCATCATATAATATTTTCGCGATAGAAATTATGTTGCTAAGCCTCTTTCTCGACGGCATCGACAAGGTCGGAAGAGGGTATTTTGAGATACGGCAAAGCCATCAGGGATGTTTTCGGAAAACGGGCTGATCGCGGCCAGCTTTTCGCCTTCTGGACTCATTTCCCCGAGGATGATCTGGACGCGGAACGGTTGGCCGGGGCAACGATCGCCCTGCAGCGCAATTTCGATTGCGACCTGGTGAAGACCGCGCCCAACGGCATGTACGCCGTCGAGGATCTTGGGGTGGATATCGACTTTTCCCAAGTCCCGCTCGGCGGTGTGGCGCGCATCGTTTCAACGCCCTATGAAAGAATCGAGGACTGGGCCAAACTCCCCGAGGGCGATTTCAACAAGGGCGCTCTGGCGCGGGAACTGCGGTCGCTTCGGCTTGTCCGCCAGGCGCTGCCGGATGTGCCCATCGTCTTCACCGTCTTCAGCCCGATGACCATCGCGTCCAAGCTGAGCCGAGGGCGCATTCACAGCCAAATCGCCGAAGGTGCAAGCGACAGGCTGATCCATTCGGCGCTGGCCCGGCTGGCCCGGACGATGAGCGCCTATGCGCGCGCCGCGCTGGAGGCTGGGGCCGACGGGATATTCCTTGCGCATCAGGACACGGGACGGCACCTGCTGTCCTATGATGCCTTCAGCGAATTCGTCGCTCCCTACGACATCGAAGTGTTGGCTGGCGCAGCCGCTGGGCGATTCAACGTGTTGCATATCCATGGCGATCGCATCCGTTTCCGCGAGCTGCAGGATTATCCGGTCCAGGCGATCAACTGGCACAGTTGGGAAACGCGCCCCGATATCACGGCCGGGGCGCTGACTTCGCACAAATGCGTGCTGGGTGGGATCGACCGCCGCTCGATAACCAATAACGACGTACCGGCCATCCGGCGTCAGATATCGGCGGCGGTCGCGGCCATGGCCGATGTGGGAGAGCTGATTTTGGCCCCCAGCTGCACCATTCGCGCGGGCTTCGATCAGCGAACGATCTTGGCCATGCGCGACTTCATTCGCGATCCGGCTGCGCTGCAGCGGGAATGCGGAGCATTCGTTCAACCCGTCTCAGAACGGATTGAAGAAGCCGAAACGCGGTACAAAGGAACAGAGCCGCGTCAACCTATCCAAAACAGTGAGGTATGAAATGAAGCGCATGACGATCTTGCTTGGCTTGGCTCTGGCCGCTTCGACGGCGTTGCCGGCTGCAGCAGAATATCCTGAAAAGCCCATCGAGTTGATCGTGGCTTTTGCACCCGGCGGCGGCACTGACGTGGCCGCACGCTCAATTGCTCGGTTTATGGAGAAGCATCTGGGCGAAGGGGCTGCGATCGCGGTCATCAACAAGCCCGGTGCGGGCGGCGAGATCGGTTGGACCGCTCTGTCGCAGGCCCAGCCCGACGGTTATACGATCGGCATGATCAACCCGCCTGCCTTCGTGGCCCTCGCGGTGGAGGGTAAGGCGAAATACACGATGGAGAGCTTCAAGCCCATCGGCAACATCGTGCTGGACCCAGGCATCCTCGTCGTGGGCAAGGATAGCCCCTACAACAGCCTGAAAGATATCATGGAAGCGGCGAAGGCGGCTCCAGGGGCCATCGTCGTCGGCACGTCAGGGGCGGCTGGCTCCTCCGAGCACATCGGCATCCTGAACCTGAACCGTATTGCCGGCGTTACTTTCACCCCTGCTTTCTTCGGCGCGACGGCGCCCGCACGTCAGGCCCTGCTCGGCGGACATGTTCCAGCCGCGACGATGAACCTGTCTGAGGCGTTACCGCTGATTCGCAGCGGCGACATCAAGATCCTGGGCGTCATGGCCGCCGAACGCTCGAAGGATCTCCCCGATGCACCGACATTTGTCGAACAGGGCTACGATCTGACCGTCACGGCCTCGCGCGGTCTGGCTGCTCCCGCCGGCGTGCCGACGGAGATTGTTGCGAAACTGGAAACGGCACTGAAGGACGCCATGGCCGACCCGGAATATCTGAAGGCCGCCAAAGAGGCCGAGATCCCACTCGCCTATCTCAATTCCACGGACTACACCGCGCTGATCTCCACGATCACCACGACACTAACCGAGACCTGGAAGGTGATGCCGTGGCGCTGAACGCAAATCCCACCAGCAAGCAAGCCGACATAGGGTTTGCCGCAGTCCTGATTGCCGTCGCGGCCTGGGCGGTCTCCGAAGCCGGCAGTTATCCAGGCGCCAGCGGTGTCTATCCGCAGGTTCTGGCCATATTGCTGGCGATTGGCGCGGCGTTGGTCATCCTGCGCCGGCTGAAGGCCGCCGAGATCGAGGGCGAACCGCGGCTGTTCCTGCACACCGGGCGGTTCCTACTGGGGCTGGCCATGCTGGTGGCCTATGTCGTGGCCATCGGTCTGCTGGGCTATCTTCTTCCCAGCCTCGCCGTCGGCCTGATCGTTCCGTGGCTATTGGGATACCGCAACCTGAAGCTGACAGCTGCCGTCACAACAGGCACGCTGCTGTTCATCGTCGTCGTGTTTCACCTGATCCTGGGCCGGCCCATGCCGCCTGATGTTCTGGACATGCTGCTGGGGGCTTTGAGATGATCGATGGTATTCTTGGCGCGCTGCCGCATGTCTTTACGCTGGCAAACCTGTTCGCCGTCCTTCTCGGGACGGCGGCAGGCCTCGTGGTCGGGGCCTTGCCCGGTCTGACGGTGACCACCGGCATCGCGGTGCTCATCCCACTTACGTTCGGAATGGACCCGCTCTTTGCGCTCGGGATGATGGCCGGGATGTACAATGGCGGAAGCTATGGCGGTGCGATCCCGGCAATTCTTCTGCGGGTTCCGGGAACGCCGGCCTCGGTCGCTACGATCCTGGATGGCTATGAGATGACCAAGCAAAACCGCGCGGCCTATGCCCTTCAGGTGGCGGTGGTCTCGGGCGTTATCGGTTCGGTGCTCTCGGCGCTGGCGCTCATCATCTTTGCGCCGGGTCTGGTGAAGGTCAGCCTGCTCTTTGGACCGGCGGAGTACTTCTGGGTCGCGATTCTCGGTCTCGCAACGGTCGCCTCGCTATTGGGCGACGACATACTCAAGGGTGTCCTGGCGGCGATCCTAGGGCTACTGATCGGCGCCATGGGCATCGACATCTCAAGCGGGGTCGAGCGGTTCACATTCGGGCGTCTGGAATTCGCGGAAGGTCTCGACATCGTGGTCCTGCTCACGGGACTTTTCGCCATCCCGCCAATGCTGGAGATGATCGAGCAGGCGAAACAGGACGGGATTCCGAGCAAACTGCTGAACCTGACGCGACAGGGATCAGTACTGGGCGAGTGGCGGCGATTCCTTCCGGTCTGGATGCGATCGTCGGTTATCGGCATCATCATCGGCATCCTTCCGGGCGCCGGCGGCTCGATGTCGTGCTACCTGGCTTACAACGACGCCAAACGGCGGTCGAAGGAGCCGGAAACCTTCGGCAAGGGCAACCCGGAAGGTGTGGCGGCTTCTGAGTGTGGGAACGGCGCCGACAACGCTGCCTCACTCATCCCGGCGCTGTCGCTCGGAATTCCAGGCTCCGGCGTCGCCGCAGTCATCCTCGGCGGTCTTCTGGTTCATGGACTGCGGCCCGGTCCGCAGCTCTTCTCGGAACATCCCGACATCGTCTACGGCTTCATGCTCCAGATGCTGCTTTCCGCATTCTTCCTGGTGGTGCTGGGCGGTCTGGCCGCCACGCGCATCTTCGGCCAAGCATTGCGCTTGCCGCCGGTAGTGCTGGCGCCCATGATCCTGTTGTTCGTCGCCATCGGCGTCTACGCCGTGAACAACTCGATGTTCGACCTGTATATGCTGGCAGGCATCGGCCTCATCGCCTATGTCCTCGACCGGTTGGGCTATCCTAGCGCGCCGATCATTCTCGGTGTGATCCTCGGTCCGATCGCCGAAAGCCAGCTCAACCTCGCGCTGACTATCGCCGGTGGCCATCCCTTGGCGCTGGTATCTTCCCCAGTCTCGGTGATTGTCGTGGCGTTGACAGTGATGATCCTCGCCATGCCGCTGTGGCACATGTGGAAAGATCGCCGCACCTCCTGACCGCCACGGGCGGGGCGGTTGTCCGCCCCGCCCTGGCCTCTTGCGCGAAACCCGAGCCGGGACGCTCATCTCCAACCAAAGAGCCGGGGCGGCGTTCGACCTCGATCGTCAAATGTTGCTTTGGCCGTCTACCTGCACGCCGGAGAAATTGATACATGGACCGCTGTACCAGAGCACAAGCATCGCAGTCGCAGACTGATCGCAGTTGGACGCGCAGAGCCATCGATATCCTTGAAGCCGATGGCCGGCGATCAGCCGACACGCACATGGTCAAGCCCGACTTTCCAGGCATTGCTGGTGTCGACATCTATCTCAAAGATGAAAGCACACATCCCACAGGAAGCCTCAAGCACAGGCTGGCGCGTTCGCTCTTTCTCTACGGCATCTGCAACGGCCGCATCCACAAGGACACTACCCTCGTCGAGGCGTCGTCGGGCTCGACCGCGGTGTCGGAAGCATATTTCGCCCGGTTGCTTCGTCTGCCGTTCATCGCGGTCATGCCGCATACGACGAGCCGTCAGAAAATCGAGGCCATCGAAGCGTTCGGTGGGCGGTGTCATTTCGTCGACCACGCCAGCGAAGTCTATACGGTCGCACAGGCGATCGCCGAGGATGCCGACGGCTACTACCTCGACCAGTTCACCCATGCCGAACGCGCCACCGACTGGCGAGGAAACAATAACATCGCCGAGAGCATCTTTCGCCAGATGTCGGGCGAGCCGTACCCAATTCCCGAATGGGTCGTGATGAGTGCGGGGACCGGCGGTACGTCGGCAACCATCGGGCGTTTCATCCGCTACCGCAATCTCGAGACGCGGCTTTGCGTTGCGGATGTCGAGGGTTCGGCATTCTACGATGCCTGGCAGAGCGGCGATCTGGCCACCATGGCTTCCGGCTCGCGCATCGAGGGAATCGGCCGTCCGCGCGTTGAGCCGTCCTTCATCCCCGGCGTGGTCGACGAGATGATCCGCATCCCCGATGCCGCCTCGATCGCCGCGGCACATGTGCTTTCAGCACGGCTGTTCCGCCGGGTGGGAGGATCCACGGGGACGAATTTCATGGGAGTTCTATGCATGGCCTCGTTGATGCGCCAGCAAGGCCGTGAAGGATCGCTGGTCACCCTGATATGCGATAGCGGGGATCGCTATGGTGCGACCTATTACAACGACAGTTGGTTAGCCGCGCAGAACATCGACATCGGCGACTGGCGCGACAGGATCGAGACCTTTCTCGATACCGGCGAAGGGACACTGCTTTGACGTCGCCGTTACGGGTCGCAATCCTGGGTGCGGGAGGGGTTGGCCTTGCCAGCGCGGCGCTCCTGGCAAGCGTGGGCCATCAGCCACTGCTCTGGTCGCGCTCCGGCCAAGGTCTCGCAACGATCGCCAGCGAAGGCATACAGGCGCGAGGGGCGATTGAAGGCAGGTTCGCCTCGACGGTCGTGACTGACCTGCGCCTGGCGATTGAATCGGCTGACGTCGTGCTCGTCACCCTTCCAGCCAACGGCAGGCGGCAAGTCTTCCACGGTTTACTGCCGCTTTTGAGGGCGGGCCAGACCGTGATCGTCAGCGGCGACCTGTCGCTGGGTGCGCTCTATCTTCATCGCAAGCTCGAGGACCACGGCGTCGTAGTCGACGTCGTTGCATGGGCCACCACTGTCGTGATGGGCCGTAGGATCGCCCCCGGCCAGGTTGCCGTGGGTGGCGTCCGCGCGGGAATTGCCGGGGCGGTTCTGCCGGCAACCGCCAGCGATCGCGGCATGGCGCTTTGCGCGGCGCTGTTCGGCCCGCGCTTCACGCCGCTTTCGGGGCCGCTGCCCATCCTGCTCGGCAATCTCAACCCGCAGGTGCATATGGCGAATGTGCTGTGCAATCTGACCCGCATCGAGAAGGGCGAATCGTGGGCCAACTACGACGGCATCTCTCCCGCGGTGGCACGATTGATCGAGGATCTGGACCGAGAACGTTTGGCGCTTGGAGCGCGATGCGGGTTGGTTCTCCGCAGCGTCGAAGAGCATTTTCGCCAGAGTTTCGGCTTGCCGCAAGGTATGACACTCGCCGAGATGACGGCGGAATTGCATCGCCGCAGAGGAGGTCCTCCGGGGCCGACCAGCCTCGAAACGCGCTTCATCACAGAGGATCTGCCGTTCGGCGTGGCGCCGCTTATTCGAGTGGCGCATGCGTGGGGTGTAGGGTTGCCGCTGCATGAGGCGGGGCTGCGACTGCTGAGCAGTCTTTGCGGTCAGGATTTTGCTGCAAGCAATGACCTGATAGACGATGTCGCTCTCGACGACCCGCTTGTATCTGCGCGGAGATGATTCTGTGCAGATCGCCGACATTATCTTTGATGTCGGCGATACGGCGCACGACATCGCGCTTATGATCGCTGGCGGGCGGAGTATTCAGAACTGAGCTGCGAAAGCCTTGAGCAGGCAACACGGCGACGGGACCTCCCGATGCGCTGACGGCAATACGGAGCATGGGCGGCACTGGTCGGGCGCGAGCACGTCGCTGGCCGCGATGCAGCGTACGGACGGATGCACCCGAGCGCGACAACGCAAGACTCGAGCCCCAAGGAACCGCCAAACGGTTAGATTGAGGCTCGAAATGTAGAAAATCTACAGACTTATTGACAGATGTAGATTTATTCCATATTGAGGCGATCACCCGCAGCGGGGCGAGGTCTCAGGTGCTCGCTAAAAGCTTGCGGCGTTCAAGTGGAGGAAATCGATATGATACGCCGTTTCGCGCTGGCTTCAGCGCTCGCATTGCTGTGCTCGCAAGTCATCTCGGCCGGTAGCGCCGAGGCTGCGGGTTTGACCGTCTATTGCCCGATGTCGGAAGATGATTGTGGCGCCGTCCTCAAAGCTTTCAAGGACGACACCGGCATCGAGTCTCAGTTCGTGCGCATCGGCGCCGGCGAGATCCTTGCCCGGATCCGCGCGGAAAAGGCCAACCCGCAGGCCGGCCTCTGGCTGGCTGGCGCGGCCGACAACTTCATTCAGGGCGCCTCGGAAGGCCTGCTCGCCGCGCACAAGGCGCAAGGCATCGAGAAGGTCGACCAGCGCTACGCTGACAAGGACGGTTTCTGGACGCCGATCTCGCTCTCGCCCATCGTATTCGCCTATAGCCAGCAGGTTCTCGACGAGATTGGCGCCAAGCCGCCGACGAGTTGGAAGTCATTCGCCGATCCTGTGTTCAAGGAAGGTGTGGCGCTCGCCCACCCGGCTTCGTCCGGCACGGCCTATGTCGCGCTGGCCTCGATCGTCCAGCTCTTCGGCGAGGACGAAGCCTTCAAGCTGATGAAGGAGGTCGACAAGAACGTCGTGCAGTATACCCGTTCGGGCACCGCGCCCTCCCGCATGGCGGCGAACGGCGAGGTCGCGCTCGCCATGGCCTTCACGCAGGACGTCGAGGCCGCGCTCGCACAGGGTTATCCGCTCGGCTACTCCTTCCCGGAGGAGGGCACCGGCTTCGAGGTGAATGCCGCCGCCGCCGTCGCCAATGCGCCCGAAGAACAGGCCAAGGGCGCGGCCGCCTTCCTTGACTGGATTCTCACGGACAAGGGCCAAGCCGCTATGGGCGCCACGTTCCGCGGGCCGATCGTTCCGGGCTACAAGAACCCGGATGCCAAGATCGACCTCTCCAACGTGAAGATGATCGAATACAACTTCACCTGGGCCGGCGAAAACCGGGCACGCCTGCTGGAACGCTACGAAAACGACGTCCGTCACAAGGCCGACGCCAAGTAGCAGCAGGCAGGAGCATTCCCGCCTACTCCCTGGCGGGAATGCTCCACCCTTTCGTTTCAAGCGATTCCACGCGGAAGGCCGCTCCGGAATTGCCCAAGGAGCCCTCCCATGACCATCGTTTCGCAAGCGAGCCCGCCCGCGCGGCGCGCGGCGGCATCGCCGAATTTCCTGCGCAAGATCGTCGTCGATCCGTGGCTGTTCGGCATCTTCGCCATCGTCACGCTCTCCGTGCTGGTCTTCGCGGCTTTGCCGATCTTCACCGTGATGAAGCAGGCTGTCGTCACCGAGGGCGGCTTCGACCTCGCCGTTCTCTTCGACACGCTATCCCAGTCCTTCGTATGGGATGCGCTCTTCAACACGATGCTGCTCGGCGTGACGTCGGCTGTGGTCGCCACGGTAGCCGGCTTCCTGCTCGCCTTCTCCGTCGCGCGGACCACCATGCCCGGAAAGACCTTCGTGCATGGCGTGGCGCTGCTGCCGATCATCTCGCCGCCTTTCGTCATGGCGCTGGCGGTGGTCATCCTGTTCGGCCGCTCCGGCCTGATCACGCGCGAACTGCTCGGTATCCGCAACGCCAATGTCTACGGCTTCCACAGCCTGGTGCTGATCCAGTCGCTGGCCTTCACGCCGATCGCCTATCTCAACATCCGCGGCATGCTGCAGTCGATCGACAGCGCGCTGGAGGATGCGTCCGCCTCGCTCGGCGCATCGCGCTGGACGACGTTTTCGCGCGTCACGCTGCCGCTCGTCACGCCGGCCATCCTCAGTTCCATCCTTCTCGTGTTCGTCAAGTCGGTGGAGGATTTCGGCAATCCGATGCTGATCGGCGGCAACTACACGACCCTCGCCGTCGAGGCCTATTCGCAGATGGTCGGCTACTTCAACCTGCAGGCCGGCGCGCTGCTTGCCAGCCTGATGCTGGTTCCCTCCATGACCGCCTTCCTCGTCCATCGGTATTGGGTGAGCAAGCGCAGCTACGTCACCGTGACCGGCAAGCCGAGCGCCCAGACGATCCGCATTTCCGGCGGGGTGGTCGCGCCGCTCGCCATCGGCTGCTACGCGATCGTCTGCGCCATCCTGCTCTTCTACCTGACGGTGGTCTACGTCTCGTTCACCAAGCTTCCAGGCGTCAACAACACGCTGACGCTCGACCACTACGCGACCGTCTTCACGGCCGGCTTCCAGACGCTCAGCAACTCGCTGCTACTCGCAGGCATCGCCACCCCGGTTACCGCCATCGCCGGCATGCTCATCGCCTATCTGCTGGTCCGCAAGGCGTTTCCGGGAAGCTTCCTGCTGCGCTGGGGCACGCTGCTCTCCTTCGCAGCTCCCGGCACCATCCTCGGCATCGGCTATGTCAGCACGTTCAATGCGCCGCCGCTGCTGTTGACCGGCACCGCCTTCATCGTGGTCGCGGCCATGGTGGTGAAGAACCTGCAGGTCGGCATCGAGGCGGGCTCCAACCAGCTGCGCCAGATCGACAAGTCGATCGAGGAAGCCTCGACCGTCCTCGGCGCCTCGAACACGCGGACCTTCTTCCAAGTTACGCTGCCGCTGCTGAAGCCCGCACTATTCACCTCGCTCTCCTACGCCTTCACGCGCTCGCTGACGACGCTCTCGGCGGTGATCTTCCTCGTCTCGGCCAACTGGACGCTGATCACCGTCACCATCCTGTCGCAGGTGGAGACGCTGAAACTGGGCGTGGCGGCGGCCTATTGCAGCATTCTCGTCTTCGTCGTGCTCGCCATCCTGGCGGTCATGCAGCTCGTCCTCAATTCGACATCGAAGAGGTAAGCCCATGTCGAAAGTCATCTTCTCCAACATCACCAAGCGCTTTCCGGGCGTTGCCGGCGCCACCGCCGTCGACCGGCTGAACCTTACCATCGAGGAAGGCACGCTCGTCACCCTGCTCGGCCCCTCCGGCTGTGGCAAGACGACGACGCTGCGCATGCTTGCCGGCTTCGAGACGCCGTCGGACGGAACCATCACCATCGGCGGACGCGACATCACCAACGTGCCGGTCAATGCCCGCAATGTCGGCATGGTGTTCCAGAGCTACGCCCTCTTCCCGCACATGACGGTGCGCGAGAACGTCGAATACGGCGTGCGCCTGCTCAACCTGCCGAAAGGCGAGATGAAGCAGCGGGTAGATGACATCCTCCACACCATGGCGCTTGCGCAATATGCCGACCGCTCGCCGTCGCGGCTTTCCGGTGGCCAGCAGCAGCGCGTGGCGCTTGCCCGGGCCGTCGTCACCCAGCCCAAGGTGCTGCTGTTCGACGAGCCGCTCTCCAACCTCGACGCACAGCTGCGCGAACGCATGCGCGACGAACTGCGCGCCATCCAGCTGCGCCTCGGCATCACCAGCCTCTACGTCACCCACGACCAGAGCGAGGCCATGGCCATCTCCGATCGCGTCGTGGTGATGCGGAACGGCGTCATTGAGCAGAGCGATTCGCCCCTCAACGTCTATGCACGTCCCGGAACTTCCTTCGTTGCCGAGTTCATGGGCAAAGCGAACATCCTCGACGGAACGATCGAAAAGGTCGAAGACAAGACCGTGCACGTGCGCGTCGCCTCCAGCGTCACATTCAAGGTGGAATGCGGCGACCGGTCCTTCAGACCCGGCGAGGCGGTGCGGTGCGTTGTGCGGCCCGAACATATCCGCGTCGATCCGAACGGCACGATCCAGGCGACGGTGCAACGGGTCGTCTTCCAGGGCGCCCATGTCGAGTATTTAGCCGACCTGGAAGGCCAGGAGTGCGTTTTCCTCGACACGGACTACTACAAGGGCGGCATCGCGGAGGTCGGCCAGCCGCTCAATCTCTCGATCGACAGCCGGCCGGTCTGGATCCTGCCGCAGAATGAAGCCACCGCACTGGGAAAAGCCGCATGACCATTAATCAACCCGTTGTCCACGATGTTTTCGTGCAAATCGTCGATGCCGCTTGCGAAGCGGCGCTTGCGGCAGGCGCTATCGCCCGCAAGGGCTTCGTCGAAGCCAGCCCCGAAACGCTGCAAACCCAGCAGAAGGCCGGATTCTTCGATATTGTGACCGCCTCCGACAAGGCGGCCGAACGGGCCGCCTGCGATGCGATCTGGTCGCATCTGCCCCAATCGCGCATCCTGGGCGAGGAAGGTGGCTGGCAGGGTGAAGGCGAGACGACCTGGATCATCGATCCGATCGACGGCACGAGCAATTTCGCCTCGGGCCTGCCCTTCTTCAGCGTCTCGATCGCCGCCTACCATGCGGGCAAGCCGGTTTGCGGCATCGTCTACGACCCGGTTCGCGAGGAGCTCTTCATGGCAGCGGAGGGAGAACTGACCTTGAACGGTGACATCGTAAAACCCTTCCTGCGCGGGCGCACCGACCGCGAGGTCGAACTTCTCACCAACGCCCCGTACGAAGGCGAACGCCCCTCCCGCACGGCGCAGGAGGCTCATGCCGATCTCGTCAGCTCCTTCCGTGCAGTGCGTCGGCTGGGCTCTTGCGCCCTGCATCTCGCCTATGTGGCGGTCGGACGCGTAGCCGTCGGTTATGAATCGAAGTTCAATGCCTGGGACATCGCAGCCGGTATCCAGCTCGTCGAGGCCGCAGGTGGGCAGATTGTCGCCCAAGATGCGGAGGGCGGCCGCATCGAGCCGCGCGAGCACGCGCTAGGACTAGTGAAAAGGCTCGTTGTGGCGCAGGCCGGTTTTGATTATCAGTCGTCCTGCCTGTCCAAGCTGATGGCGAACGGGGGGCTGTAGGCTTCGCGCGCGAGGGTTTCCATGCCGGAACAAAGGGTTTCATGCTCGATCTGATCAGGCAATCCCTCGCGCAGTTCACGCCCGCCGAGCGCAGGATCGCCGAAGCGATCCTCGACACGCCGAGCACCGCGATCACCTGGTCGATCACAGATGCGGCCCGCATCGCCAATGTCAGCGAGCCGTCGGTCATCCGCTTCTGCCGGCGGCTCGATTGCGACGGCTTTCCTGACTTTCGCCTGAAGCTCGCTCAGCACCTGGCGCTGCGCCAGGCGCCGGCAAGTCCGGCCGAAAGCGGTGACGACCCGTTCACCGGCCTCGTCGACGAGATTTTCACGCGCGCAACGGAATCACTGCGCGAAGCGCGGCACGACCTTGATCTCGATACGCTGCGTCGCGCCGTCGATCTTCTTGCAAACGCCCGCCGCATCGACGTCTACGGTTATGGCGGCTCCGGGTTCCTGGCCAGCGAGGCACAGCATCGTCTTGCCTCGCTCGGCATCGCCAGCGTCGCCTACGCCGACCCGACCCTCCAGATGGTTTCGGCCCCGCGACTGACATCCGAAGACGTGCTCTTCGTGCTCTCGTTCTCCGGCCGCACCAGCTATCTGATCGCCAACATGGAGATTGCCAAGAAGGCTGGCGCGCGCATTCTCGCCATCTCGCCCGGCGGCTCCGTCGTTGCCTCGCTGGCCGACGAGAACATCAACCTCAATGCCCACCGCGCTTCTACCCAGACCCTGATCGTGCCGACCGGTCGCGCGCCGATGTACGTCATGCTCGACGTGCTCTTTGCCCTGCTTGGTCGCATAGGACAGGGTACGAAGTTGTGAGATCGCCGCGGTTCCACGAAGCAGCACCCGAAATCTGACGACGCCAAGCCAAGCGACAGACGTCCCTATTGGAAGCATGCGCCGATGGCAGGAAAGCAGGGCATTCTATAAAAAAGACAATGGATTACGTTACGCTGCAAGTTTGACGATCTGGCGCTTGTCAATCGCAGGAATCGGGAGTTGCAGGCCATGCTGAAGGAGCGATCCCGCGACCAAGGCCGGACGCTCGACCGCGACGTCCGCGAGGAGGTCACGCAGCGCCGCAATGGCGCCTGGACGGCTCGCGTCATCGGCGACAGCGTCTTGGGACGAAGGCAACTAGAGTAAGCAAAAATTGAGCCGCCCTGCGGAAAGTAGAGCAGCATCGACTTCGACCCGGGTGTGACCGTTTCCAAAGTAAAAAATCAGTTGAGGCACGCCTGTTTCAGTATCCTACCGTCTAGAGGCTGTTATAAACCATAGAATGGATTTGACGCTGGCGATTTTGGCCGAGTGGTAGGAGTTTGAGGACGGAAGCCTTTCGGTTTGCTACGAAAAACGACGCACCAGCCGGCCAAAATCGCCAGCGTCAAATCCATTCTATGGTCCATAACAGCCTCTAGGGCTCAGGAAAGGCCCGATCAATTTCGCAGACGACGATCCAAGCCGAATTATAGGCTGATGCCAATTGCGATGTCCGCTCTGGCCATACCGATTCCACAAGCCGCTATTTGGGAAAATTCAACCTTGCCGTCCTTCGATTGTCAGCAACATGAAGCCTGCTTTCGGGCAATCAAAAAATGGCGGCCAATGACTGCAATGCGCATTGCCGACCAACAGTTTGGGGCCGGGAGCGGTCCGGCGGCTTTCCTCTGCGTGTTTTGAGGTAGCTGACGCAGTCCGACGGAGCGAAGCGCGCTCAGCGTGCCCGTCGAAGCCGTTTGCTCCGCAGTCATTTGCTGCTGGGCGCGGGGTCATGCCTCGATCTCCAGCGGCGATAGCGGGCGCGTGCAGCAGGCGAGCACGTATCCCGCGTCGATCTCCTGCCGGCTGATCCCGCCATTGTGACGCATATTGACGTCGCCCGAGCGCTTGAGCACCTTGCAGGTGCCGCAGATGCCGGATTCACAGGCTGCCGGAATGCGCACCTTGGCGGCGCGGGCGGTTTCGAGAATCGTCTGGCCGGGGATGCAGGCGGCCTTTTCGCCGGAGCCGAGGAAGTTGATCACCAGCCCGGCAACCGTTCCATCGACGGCGATCTCTTGCGCCTGGTCGTGAACGGCCTGGGCGATCGAGGTCGCGCCAAAACTTTCCTGATGGTAGTGGCCCATATCGAAGCCTTCGGCGCGGATGATGGTACCCACCGCCTTCATGAAGGGTTCGGGACCACAGCAGAAAATTTCTCTGCTCATGAAGTCCGGCGCCATCAGCGCAAACTTGTGCCGATCGATACGGCCAAGCAGGCCACCCCACGGCGCCGCAGCCGACCGAGCCTCCGGCAGAAAGCCCAGCGAAAGGTTTGGCATGCGCCGCGCATACATTTCCAGCTCGTCGCGAAAGATGATCTCTTCAGGCCGCCGCGACGAGTTGATGAAGGCGACATCCGCCGCCGGATCGCAGTCCGACAGCCAGCGCAACATCGACATCATCGGCGTGATGCCCGACCCGGCCGAGATGAACAGATACTTCTTGGCCGGATGCTGCGACAGGGTGAAGTGACCGCTTGGGCCGTAGGCGCGCAGGCGCGAACCCGGCCCAATGCTCTCGAACAGCCAACGCGTGCCGATACTGGCCGGCTGCGCCTTGATCGTGATCGAGATCGAGTAGGGACGCGAGGGAGAAGACGAGATCGTGTAGGTCCGGTGAAGGTCGCCGTCCGCTGCCCGCAGTTCCACGGTCATGAACTGGCCGGGCATGTAGCGAAACCAGCCGCCATGCTCGACGACGAATGTGAACGTCTTCACGTCCGGCGCTTCGTCTATGACGCTGGTGCAGACCAGCATCTGCCGCGCAGCGTTCCACGGCTTCGCCTCGTCGAGCGGCAGCGGGACGGGGACCGTACCCCTGAGAATCATGTTCATGGGACCCTAGGCCTCAGGCAACAGACCGAAGGATAGGACGACCGCCACTGCTCAGACGGTCCTGCATGAATTTCGAGTACCACTCGACGAATTGCGCGACGCCGCCCTCGTGAATCATCGAATAGGGACCGGGCTCATAGGCCGGCGAATGGATACCGCGCGCGTTTTCCTCGACGATCCGACGGTCCTCGTCATTGGTCTCTGTCCAGACATGGATCAGGTCTTCGAGCCGGTAGTCGATGCCTTCGACCGCGTCCTTGTGCACCAGCCATTTGGTGTTCACCGCCGTTTCGGTGGCGCTGAGCGGCGTCACGCGGAACGTGATCGCATGATCGGTCAGGATATGGTTCCAGATGCCCGGATAGTGGAACATCAGGAGCGATCCGATCCGGTCCATATTGATGCTGTCCGACAGCCGCATCTGAACGGCCTTGCGGCCCGACATAGTGAAGCTGACGGCATCGCGCTGCAGCGGCATGCGCATCATGCGGAACTGGCCTTCGCTATCCAGCAAGAAGCGGCTGGGCAGCCCAGCCGTTTCACATTTTTCCCAATGTTCGGTGATTTCCGGGTCGGTATCCACGTCATCGACCCCGGTCATCGTCGGCGCTTCCGGGTAGGTTTTGCACAGTTCTGGATGATTGGCGGCGCAGTGATAGCACTCGCGGTTATTCTCCCAGACGAGCTTCCAGTTTCCTTTTTCGATGATCGTGCTTTCGTAGGCGATCTTCACCTCGCCGATGCGATGCGGCAGGAAGTAGGGTTCCATGGCCGCCCGGAACGGCGCGAAATCCGCAGGCTTTTCGGCAAGGCAAATGAAGATGTATCCGCCCGCCGATTCGCAGGCGATCGGCTTCATGCCGAATTTGGACCTGTCGAAATCGTCTCCCATCTGGCGGGCATAGAGCAACTTGCCCTCCAGATCGTATGTCCATTGGTGATAGGGGCAGACGAGCTTGGCCGAACTGCCACGATGTTCCGTGCAGACGCGCGAGCCGCGATGCCGGCAGGAATTGTGAAGCGCGTTGATGCGGCCGTCTTCGCCGCGAACGACCACCACGGCATAAGCCCCGACCTGCAGCGTGAAATAACTGCCGGCATTGGGGATTTCGCAGTCATGACCGGCGAATAGCCAGTCCTTGTACCAAATGGTTTCCAGATCGACCTGGTGATAGTCCGGGTCGATATAGAATGGCCGGTCAAGGCTGTAGCCCGGCTTCCGATCGCCGAGCCGTGAAAGCATTTCCATACGTGTCGAATCCATGTCCGTCCTCGCGAAGCAAAGGACTGAACTTGGTGGTGATGGGAGGGTCGATGGCCGGGACTGGTCATGCGACCAGGACCGCAGCGCTCTGCCTCTTGACCGCCCACCGCGATCAGTCGAGTTCCAATCGTTCGAGGCTGGTTTCCGGGCTCCGAAGCTGTCCTTTCGGACCGTCTCGACACCTTCCCGGGCTCTTGCCCAGTGGTCTTAAGTCGAGACGAAACTTCGCTACCGTTGCGGGGGCAGCGCCGGCATCACACCGGCTTCCCAATTATCCCCAAAGACGAACTGAGGGGCACCTTGAACATGCTCAGATGATCATGAATCGCTGTCGCAAAGTCGCGTCAAAACGACATTGTCTGTGCGTAATCGCGACAGCGCATCACTCCGCAGCGATCATCGCCGGTGCCGGGATGTAGTTGAGAATCGGGCCAAGCCAGCGCTCGACCTCCTCAACCGGCATGTCCTTGCGGCGGGCGTATTCCTCGACCTGGTCGCGCTCGACCTTGGCGACGCCGAAATAGTAGGCCTCCGGGTGCGACAGGTAGATGCCCGAGACGGAAGACCCCGGCCACATCGCCATGCTTTCCGTCAGCTCGACGCCGGTCGTGTTGGTGGCGTCGAGCAGCTTGAACAGCGTGACCTTTTCTGTGTGGTCGGGCTGCATGGGATAGCCGGGCGCGGGACGAATGCCGCGATACGGCTCCATGATGAGTTCCTCATTCGTGTAGGATTCATCCGCCGCGTAGCCCCACAGCTCCTTGCGCACATACTCGTGCATGCGCTCGGCGAAGGCTTCGGCGAAGCGGTCAGCGAGCGCTTTCACCAGGATCGAGTTGTAGTCGTCATTCGCGCGCTCGAAGCGCTCGGCGATAGCCACTTCCTCGATGCCTGCAGTCACCACGAAGCCGCCGACATAATCCGCCTTGCCGGTTTCCACCGGCGCGACGAAGTCGGACATCGCGACATTTGACTTGCCGTCGCGTTTGGTGAGCTGCTGGCGCAGGGTAAAGAAGGTTCCGATGTCCTTCCTTCGCGTGTCGTCGGTGAACAACCGAATATCGTCGCCAACGGCATTGGCCGGCCAGAAGCCGACGACGGCGCGCGGCGCGAACCATTTCTCGTCGATGATCTTCGTCAGCATCGCCTGCGCATCGGCAAAAAGCTGGCGTGCCGCTTCACCTTGTTTTTCGTCCTCCAGGATTTTTGGATAGCGGCCCTTCAGCTCCCATGTCTGGAAGAACGGCGTCCAGTCGATGTAACGGGCGAGTTCGGCCAGATCCCAGCTCTGGAACGTGTGCGTGCCGAGGAAGGACGGCTTCGGCGGTGTGTAGTCCGTCCAGTCGACCTTGTGGGCATTGGCGCGCGCCTTTGCCAGCGGCAGCCGCTGCTTCTCGGCCTCTGAACGGTAATGCGCCTCCGCCACCTTCTTGTATTCGGCCTGAACGGTTTCGATGTAGCCGGGCTTCATTTCGGGTGAGAGCAGCGAACCGACCACGCCGACGGCGCGCGATGCGTCGGTTACGTAGACAGTCTGGCCGCGCTCGTAACGGGGATGGATTTTGACCGCCGTGTGCACACGGCTGGTCGTCGCGCCGCCAATCAGCAGTGGAATGTCGAACCCATCGCGCTCCATCTCGGCGGCGACATGCACCATCTCGTCGAGCGAGGGCGTGATGAGCCCCGACAAGCCAATGATGTCGGCTTTCTCGGCCTTCGCCGTCTCCAGGATTTTCGCCGCAGGCACCATGACGCCGAGATCGACGATCTCGTAATTGTTGCAGGCCAGCACGACGCCGACGATGTTCTTGCCGATGTCGTGCACGTCGCCCTTGACGGTCGCCATGATGATCTTGCCGGCGCTCTTGCGTTCGTTCACGCCGCCGCTTTCGGCGTTGGCGGCCTTCTCGGCCTCCATGTGCGGTAACAAGCCAGCCACGGCCTGCTTCATCACTCGGGCGGATTTCACTACCTGCGGCAGGAACATTTTTCCTGCCCCAAACAGGTCGCCAACGACATTCATGCCGGCCATTAGCGGCCCTTCGATCACATGCAGCGGACGCTCGGCGGCCAGCCGCGCCTCCTCGATGTCGGCGTCGATGAACTCGGTGATGCCGTTGACCAAGGCGTGACTGATGCGCTCCGCCACCGGCAGTTCCCGCCAGGCCATGTCCTTTTCCTTGGCAGGGCCGCCGCCATGGCCCTTAAAGCGCTCGGCGATCTCCAGCATGCGCTCGGTCGCCGTGCCGCCGGCCTTGGGAACGCGATTGAGCACCACATCCTCGCAGGCCTCGCGCAGCTCTGGATCGATCGTATCGTAGACCGCCAGCTGGCCGGCATTGACGATACCCATGTCCATGCCGCGCTGGATCGCGTGATAGAGGAACACCGCGTGCATGGCCTCGCGCACCGGCTCGTTGCCGCGGAACGAGAAGGAGAGGTTCGAGACGCCGCCCGAGATATGCACATGCGGCAACGTGTCGGTAATGATGTCCGTCGCCTCGATGAAGTCGACGCCGTAATTGTCGTGCTCCTCGATGCCGGTGGCCACTGCAAACACGTTCGGATCGAAGATGATGTCTTCCGGTGCGAAGCCCGCCTTTTCCGTCAGCAGCTTGTAGGCGCGCGTGCAGATTTCGACCTTGCGGTCGCGCGTGTCGGCCTGACCGACCTCGTCGAAAGCCATGACAACAATAGCCGCGCCATACATGCGGCAGAGTTTTGCATGATGAAGGAAGGCTTCCTCGCCCTCCTTCATAGAGATGGAGTTGACGATCGGCTTGCCCTGAACGCACTTCAGGCCGGCCTCGATCACATCCCATTTGGAGGAGTCGATCATTACCGGCACCTTGGCGATGTCCGGCTCGGCGGCGATCAGGTTGAGGTACTCGACCATCGCCCTCTGCGAATCGATCAGGCCCTCGTCCATATTGATATCGATGACCTGCGCGCCGTTCTCGACCTGGTCGCGCGCCACGTCGAGCGCGGCGGCATAGTCGCCATTGGTGATCAGCTTGCGGAAGCGGGCCGAGCCGGTGACGTTGGTTCGCTCGCCGACATTGACGAAGGGAATTTCCTTGGTGAGCGTGAACGGCTCGAGGCCCGACAGCTTCATCAATGGCGTCTGCGACGGCGGCCTGCGCGGTTCATATCGCCCCATCGTCTCGCGGATCGCAGCGATGTGCTCCGGCGTCGAGCCGCAGCATCCGCCAACGACATTGACCAGACCTTCGCGCGCGAATTCCTCGACCTGCGCGGCCATGAACTCAGGGCTCTCGTCATACTGTCCGAAGGCGTTGGGCAGGCCGGCGTTCGGATAGGCGCAGGTGAAAGTGTCGGCCACGCCGGAGAGCTCCGCCAGGTGCGGACGCATGGCAGCCGCGCCCAACGCGCAGTTGAGCCCGACGGTGAAGGGTCTTGCATGACGCACCGAATGCCAGAACGCCGTCGGGGTCTGGCCCGACAGTGTGCGGCCCGAAAGGTCGGTGATGGTGCCAGAGATCATAACCGGCAGCCAGATGCCCTTTTCGGCGAAGATTTCCTCGGTCGCGAAGATCGCCGCCTTCGCGTTCAGCGTGTCGAAGATCGTCTCGATCAGGATGATATCGGAACCACCATCGATCAGACCGCGCAGCTGCTCGCCATAGGCGATGCGCAGATCGTCGAAGGTCACGGCGCGATAACCGGGGTTGTTCACGTCCGGCGATATCGACGCGGTGCGGTTGGTCGGACCCAGCGCGCCGGCCACGAAACGGCGCTTACCATCTTGCTGTTGGGCGCGGATAGCGGCGCGGCGCACCAGTCGCGCACCGTCTCGGTTCAGCTCATAGACCGCGTCTTCCATGCCGTAGTCGGCCTGCGCAATTGTGGTCGACGAGAAAGTGTTGGTCTCGATGATATCCGCGCCGGCGATGGCGTAGGCGTAGTGGATGTCCTCGATCGCCTTCGGCTGAGTCAGGATCAGCAGGTCGTTGTTGCCCTGCTGATGGCAGACGCAACCGACGAACTTGTCGCCCCTGAAAGCATCCTCGTCGAAGCCGAGGCCCTGAATCTGCGTGCCCATGGCGCCGTCGAGGATGAGGATACGCTGCGCGGCGGCGGCCTTCAGCGCGGCGAGGATTTCCGAGCCGTCCGATTGGGCCGCGACAGGCCCGAAAAGGTCATCGATGTTTGCCACTGGCGACAGTCTTCATGCTAGACGCGACATAAACGCCATCACATAAGGACATCTTTATGTCAATATATCGTCGTTTCGATTTGTCTTGGTCGCCGAGAGGATGAAGCGTCTGTAGACGAATGTGCGCAGTCTGTTCCGCAGGTCGGCGTTGCGGCGTTGCGCGCGTGCGATCGGGCCGTGAGACAGGCGAACAATTCGGGCGAAGCTCGCCGCCTCAAGCATCGCCGCAAGTGGCTCGAAGTGGAGGCCATCCCGAAACGGTATCGCTGTCATGATGGATGCATGCCGGTCGCTCAACGAGCCGTCGTAGTAGGGATCAGGCCCGCACAGTCGATCGATGATGCCGACGAGAAATGAAGCAATGCGCCCAAACCGCGTCGGTCTAGCCCAGTCCCCGTCGTAGATCAGCAGTTTTCCGCCAGGCTTCAGGATGCGGCGCCATTCGCGGAATGTTGCCTCAGGTTCGAGCAGCGTCCACACGAGGTGACGACAGATGATAGCATCGTAGGACTCGTTCGGCTCCATCGTGTTCTCGGCATCGGCGAGAACAAAGCGCAGCCTGGACTTTCCCGCATGCTTGTCGCGCGCCACGTCCAGCATCGCCTCGGAGAAATCCATAGCGGTTACGTCGTGGCCGAGATCGTGGATCAGCCTGGTGATCTCGCCGGTGCCGCTTGCGAGCTCCAGGACACGCAGCGGCTTAGTGCCGAGCGTCGTTCGGATGGGCGCTTGCCAGGCGCGGAACTCGGCGTCGGAGAATATTCCATGGCCGAAAGCACGATCGAAAGTTTTCGCGCGCTCCGACCAGTAAGAGCGTATCCGTTCCTTAAGGTCGTAGTTTGATGCCGCTTGACCGGATTCCATGGTCAATTGGAAAGCCCGGCGCGCTGGAAGATTTCCTGAAAGCGCTTCCTGGCGCGCGGCGGCGCGGCACCGAAGTTGCGGAATGCATCCGGTAGTGTCGCCTCGCCAACCTTGACCACCATCACCATGCCCATGCCGTAGTGGGGCGAGCATTTGATGCCGTAGAAGCCATCCTTGTCGAACTTGACCTTGATCTCCTCGTCGATCTGGCCCTTGAAGCCGGCGTAACCCTCCGGGACCATGCCCTCGATCGACGCGGCGTTGTGACTCTTGCTGCCGACCTTGAACTGGATTTCATCGCCCGGCTTGAGCTCCACATAGTCCGGCTCATAGGCCATTGAACCATGCTGTCCACGGTTGAGCATCTTGACCTCGATCGTTGCGGCCAGGCCAACGGTCGGCGCGGTCATTGCAATCGCGAAAGCCAGCATCCGGATCATGGGAGGAACTCCTTGGCGTGAAGGTTGGCGTTTCGGCGCGGGCGCGTGAAACGCACCGTGCATTCGCCGTTCGAGTCGACTTCAACCGTCCCCTCAACCCGGAAGACGTCTTTGAGCAATTTTGCCGTCAGCACTTCTGCAGGCGGCCCGGCAACCACGACATGACCTGCATTCATCACCGCGATGCGATCGCAGAACATGGCTGCGTGGTTGAGGTCGTGCAGCGCGGCCACCACGGTGAGCTGTCTGCCCTTCACGAGGTCGAGCAGCGCCAGTTGGTTGTGAATGTCGAGGTGATTAGTCGGCTCATCTAAGAAGAGGATTTCGGGCTTCTGCGCCAGCGCCCGGGCAATGTGCAGTCGTTGTCTTTCCCCGCCGGACAAGGTGTTCCAGTGACGGTCGGCAAAGTCGGCCATGCCGACGTCATTCATCGCGTCGTCGACAATGGCGTCATCATTCGATGACCACGGAGCGAGCGGTCCAAGATGCGGCGTTCGGCCAAGCTCGACGGCCTGCCGCGCGGTAATGCGCTCGGCGGTCTCGGCCTGCTGTTCGACCAACGCGATGCGCCGTGCAATCGCCTTGCGACGCATTCCCGAAAGAGGCACTCCATCAAGGCTCACGCTGCCCGAGGCGGGCTGGCGTAAACCTGTCAGCAGTGCGATCAGGCTCGTCTTACCCGACCCGTTCGGTCCGACAATACCGAGGAATTCGCCTTTCGATACGGTGAGTGAAATGCCGTCGACGATCGGTCGTCTATCAGCCCGCCACACGAGATTTTCGGCCGCCAGCGTCATCGTGCGGCCCTACGCTGTGTGAGGATGATGGCGAAGGCAGGCGCGCCCACCAAGGCAGTTATCACGCCTATCGGGATAACCTGACCCGGCACAATGACGCGAGACACGACATCCGCCGCCACCATAAAGACCGCGCCGATGACAGCGGAGGCGGGGAGCAATGCGCCATGACGCACTCCAAACAGCATGCGTGCGGCGTGGGGGATCACGAGGCCGACGAAACCGATGCAGCCCACAATGCTGACCATGGCGGATGTCATCAGCGCCGCCAGACCGATCAGGGTCGCCTGTACGCGCCGAACGGAAATACCGAGCGATGCGGCGGACTCCGCGCCAAAGGTAAATGCATCCAACGCTCGACCGTGCAGAAGGCAAACCAGCAAGCCGAATGCCGCGACAGGGAGCGCCAGCCACACATCGTCCCATCGCGCGCCTGAGAGATTTCCGAGAAGCCAGATCATGATAGCGCGTGATTGCTCGGCATTGCCCGACTTCGTCACGATCAACGATGTCAAGGCATTGAAAAGCTGAGACCCCGCAACGCCCGCCAAAATGGTGGCCGCGGCTCCTCCGCCGGCTCGGAATGCAAGCAACGTGATCAACCCGAAAGCGAACAGCGCTCCGACGAATGCGCCAAAGGAGAGCGACAGCACACCCGCTCCAATTCCGAGAATCGCCACGGTGACCGCTCCGGTCGACGCGCCGGCTGAAATGCCAAGGATATAGGGGTCGGCCAGTGTGTTGCGCAGCAACGCTTGCAGCACCACGCCGCTCAGCGCCAACGCAACGCCGCAGCAAGCCGCCACGACCGCGCGGCTGAGACGATACTCCCATATGATGCCTTCATCGATGGGATCGAGCGTCCATCCGGCGTCCCACAGCCGGTTCGCAACCGTCTTGCCGACGATATCTAGATCGATCGACGTCTCGCCAATCGCCGCGCCGAGAGCCAGCGCGGCGACAACGAGCAGAATTGCAGCCAGGAACAACCCCAGCCGCTGCGGCGTGATCAGCCCGTGGCTCACTTGGCGAGGCCAGCCTTCGCCAAGCCGTCTGCCAACACCTCAATGCCTTCGATCGTGCGGATGGTCGGGTTCATGGCCTGCGCGTCCATGACCACGATGTGATCCTCCTTCACGGCTGGCATCAGGCTGGTGACCGGGTCCTTCTTCAGGAAGTCTAGCTTCACCGTGATGTCATCGGCGGGGAAACGACGGCGGTTCATCTCGCCGGCCACGATGACAGTCGGGTTGGCTTTGGCGATGGTCTCCCACCCGACAGTCGGCCATTCCTCCTGGCTGTCGATGATGTTCTTCACGCCGAGCGTTGACATGATGTAGCCCGGTGCGCCGCTCTGGCCAGCGACATAGGGATCGATATCCATTTCGGCGCTGGAGAACCAGAACACAGCGGAGGCGTTGTCGGCGGAAGCGATTTTCTTCTTCGCCGCGTCCTCGCGCGCCTTCAGATCGGCGACCAGCTTTTCGCCGCGATCCTGCACGTTGAAGATTTGTGCGAGTTCGTTGATCTCCTGGTAGACGAGGTCCATCGTGAATTTGGCCGTGCGGGTGCCGTCGCCGCCGCCAGAATTGTCCTTGCCGACACAGTCTGCGGGCGAGGTGTAGACCGGAATGCCAAGCTCCTCGAACTGTTCGGGCTTGGCAACCACGCCCTCCGGCCCGATCTGCCATTGAAACTGCGTCGTAACGAGGTCTGGCTTTTCGCCCACCACGCTTTCGAAACTGGGGTCGTTGTCGGCAAGTTTCTTGACCTTGGCGTTGACATCCTCATAGCCGGCGATGACCGGCCCGACCCAAAGCGCGGTGCCCGCAACCTTGTCAGCCAAGCCGAGCAGATAGAGGATTTCCGTGCTGCTTTGGCCGACGGATACCGCACGCGCTGGGGCCTGCTTGATGGTGATCTCGCGGCCGCAGTTGTTCAGTTTGAGTGGATAAGTCGTCTCGGCGGCGACTGCATGTGTTGCCAAGAGCGCGAGACTAGCTGCAGCAAAGGCGTGACGTGAAAAACTCATGATGCGACCTCCGGTAGGGTTCAGGCCGGAACCGGAGAAACGGGGACACGACAATGACCATTCGTCCGTTCTTCCAAGACGGACGCGGCTGCACCCAAGGTGTGGCTTGCATCATTGACAACCTCCCCGGACAACCCCGCCCGGTTCGTTCAGTTTCGGTTGTCGGTAGGTCTCCTGACTGACGGGTCTTTGCCTATCCCGGCCTTCCCGGACCCAGGTCCAGTGGCATGATCGGGTGAGGCTGACCGCCTACAGTTGCGGGGGCAGTTTCGTTTCGCGGACTATCCGCGCCGAATTCCCTGTTATTTCCTTGCGGAAACCGACGGAGGCTTCCTAGCGGAACGCACCGCCAGCTTCAAGCGGCCGCTTCATCAAATGACCGCCAAGATTGCAGCGCTGCGACAATCGCGTCGAGCCCATCCGTCAGCGCCGCCGGCTTCTCGCGACGAACTTGCGGCGGTCGAACGGCATAACCGGAAACGCCGACGATGCGGTCCTGCTGTACCAACAAGTATAGGGTCTCAACCGTTTCCTCGGTCAGACACACAATGCGTTCGGGCGGAAATGCCATTGCGGCAACAGACGCGTCCGTTAGTCGGCAGGTCCAACCACAGTTGAATTCCGCTACTTATCGCGTCATCAGGACTGTATCCATGATCCAGCCTTTGCCTCGTCGCGCTTCTTCACGGATGCGCTCGATGTCGTCGATCACTTCTTTCAGTTTTCCCGAAACAAGCACCTCGTCAGGCATGCCGACATAGGCGCCCCAATAGATATCGGTATCGCCATCGGCATCCTTGAGCGCCTTTTCGGCATTCAGCATGATCACGACGCTATCAATATTGTTGGGGAATCCTTCCGCCATGCTTCGGCCCGTGGAGATAAGGATTGAGCGCCCGATGTTGCATAGCGCAACCTTGTGCCTTGCCGCGAGCGCCTGAATGCTGCTTATGCCCGGCAGCACCTCATAGTCGAGCTCGCAATCTCCTCGCTCGACGATCCGATCAAGGATACGCATCGTGCTGTCATAGAGAGTTGGGTCGCCCCAGACGAGGAAGGCTCCTGTTTCGGATTCGTCCAGTTGCTCCATGATCAGCTTGCCGAACGTCTCTTCCAGATCGTCATGCCAATCTGCCACGATCTCGTCATAGCCGCCACCGCTTCGCCGAGCTGGCGGCTTGTATTCGACCGTGCGAAACGGCCGGTCGCGAACGTGCCTTTCGATGATTTCTTTTCGGACGCGCGCGAGTTCTTCCTTCTCGATTCCCTTGTTGGGGATGAAGAACACATCGACTTGGTTCATCGCATTGACGGCCTGCACCGTTACGAAGTCCGGGTTGCCGGCGCCGATGCCGATGATGAGCACGCGCCGTTTCACTGTAACCTCGGCCCCGGCCGCAGTGATGTCCGGAACTCAGCGAAAATTTCACCAAGCCGCTTTGGACCGGGGTGTGGTCCCCGGTAGCGCTGAAGTTTTTCGATTTCAGCGCCGGCAGCGGAGTCGAGATCACATCCGGCTCGCCGGGAGAGCAGCCAAGCGAAAAAGACCTGTTCCGGCTCTGGCAGTTCCTTTGCTGCAGTCGGCTGTCGATCCGGTTGCATCAGTCCCATGCCAGCGCTCCACCATTCTGATATTCGATGACGCGTGTCTCGAAAAAGTTCTTCTCCTTCTTCAAGTCCATTGCCTCCGACATCCACGGGAAGGGGTTCTCCGCCTCTGCAAAGACAGGCTGGAGCCCAAGTTGCACGCAGCGGCGGTTGGCAATGAAGTGCATGTATTGCTTGCACAAAGCCGCATTTAGGCCGAGGAACCCGCGTGGCATCGTGTCCCGGCCATAAGCGGCTTCGAGCTTCGCGGCATCGGCGATCATGCCGCGCAGTTCTTCCTGGAACGCCTTGGTCCAGAGATGCGGGTTCTCGATCTTGATCTGGTTGATGACGTCGATGCCGAAGTTCAGGTGGATCGACTCGTCGCGCAGGATGTACTGGTACTGCTCGGTAATGCCGACCATCTTGTTGCGTCGGCCGAGCGACAGGATTTGCGCGAAGCCAGTGTAGAACCACATGCCTTCGAAGATCACGTAGAAGGCGACGAGGTCGCGCAGGAGTGCCTGATCGGCCTCGGGCGTGCCCGTCTTGAAGTCGGGATCATCGAGATGCTGCGTGTGCTTGAGCGCCCAGGCCGCCTTGTCGGTGATCGACGGCACCTCGCGATACATGTTGAACAGCTCGCCCTCATCGAGCGCGAGGCTTTCGACGATGTATTGGAAGGTGTGCGTATGGATTGCCTCCTCAAATGCCTGGCGCAGCAGATACTGCCGGCATTCGGGGTTGGTCAGGTGGCGGTAGATGGCGAGCACGATGTTGTTCGCCACCAGGCTTTCCGACGCGGCGAAGAAGCCGAGATTGCGCTTCAGCATGCGGCGCTCGTCCTCGGCCAGGCCGTCCTTCGACTTCCAGAGTGCGATGTCGGCCTGCATGGACACTTCGGTCGGCATCCAGTGGTTGTTGCAGCCGTTGAGATATTTCTCCCACGCCCATTTGTATTTGAGCGGGAGAAGCTGGTTCACGTCGGCGCGCGCATTGATCATACGCTTGTCGTCAACCGACACGCGGGCTCCGCCGCGTTCGATCTCGCCGAGGCCGGTCGCGTCGGCGGCTGACGGCATGGCGATGGAGGCGCCGGCGGCAATCGGATTGGTTCTTGGTTCAGACCAGTCAAGCAGTGTCATGTTTTCTATCCTCTCCGCTCACTGGCAGGCTTCACATTCGCGATCGTCGATGGCGCAGGCTTTGCCCCAGACTGTGTCCGACGCGATGGGCGTGGGCGCGGCGGCAAGCACAGCCGACACCGCATTGAGTTTGCCGTCGGTACCCTTGAGAGTGGACTTCTCGACATGCGTGGCCGAGCGCGAGCGCAGATAGTAGGTCGTCTTCAATCCCTTCTTCCAGGCGAAGCGGTAGAGCTGGTCGAGTTTCTTGCCACTCGGGTTGGCGAGGTAGAGGTTCAGCGACTGCGCCTGGTCGATCCACTTCTGGCGGGCCGACGCCGCTTCGATCAACCAGGTTGCATCGATCTCGAAGGCGGTGGCGTAAAGCTCCTTCAGGTCGCCCGGCACGCGGTCGATCTGCCCGAGCGAGCCGTCGTAATATTTGAGGTCCGAGATCATCACCTCGTCCCACAGCCCGCGCTTCTTCATGTCGTGGACAAGCTGGGCGTTCACGACGGTGAAGTCGCCCGACATATTCGATTTGACGAACAGGTTCTGGTAAGCTGGCTCGATCGACTGCGCGACGCCGCAGATGTTGGAAATCGTCGCCGTGGGCGCGATCGCCATGCAGTTCGAGTTGCGCATGCCTGTCTTCTTCACCCGCTTGCGAAGTGCTTCCCAGTCGAGCGTCGCAGCCTGATCCATCTCGACGCCGGGACGGGCTTCCGCAAGCAGCCGGATCGAGTCGACCGGCAGGATGCCCTTCGACCACAGCGAGCCTTCAAAACTGCGGTAGCGCCCGCGTTCGGCGGCGAGATCGACAGACGCCGAGATCGCAAGATAGCTGATCGCCTCCATGCTCTGGTCGGCGAACTGAACAGCCTCCCTGGAGGCATAGGGCAGACCCAGCACATGCAGCGCGTCCTGGAAGCCCATCAGACCAAGACCGACCGGGCGATGCTCCAGGTTCGAGCGCCGCGCTTCCGGGATGGTGTAGAAATTGATGTCGACGACATTGTCGAGCATCCGCATCGCGCTGCCGACCGTCTTCGCCAATTTTTGCCGATCCAGCCCGCTTTCGGTCAGGTGATTGGCAAGGTTGACCGAGCCGAGATTGCACACGGCAACCTCGTCCTTCGAGGTATTCAGCGTGATCTCGGTGCACAGGTTAGAGGAATGCACCACGCCGATATGGCCCTGCGGCGAACGAATGTTGCATGGGTCCTTGAATGTAATCCAGGGATGCCCTGTCTCGAAGAGAAGGGTCAGCATCTTGCGCCATAGATCGAGCGCGCGGACTTTGCGCCACACCTTCATCCCGCCAACGGCTGCCTTCGCCTCATAGGCTTCATAGGCTGCCTTGAATTTTTGGCCATAAAGATTGTGCAGGTCGGGCGTTTCATCCGGTGAGAACAGCGTCCAATCGGCATCGGCCTCGACGCGATGCATGAACAAGTCCGGCACCCAGTTCGCCGTATTCATGTCATGCGTGCGGCGGCGGTCGTCGCCGGTATTTTTTCGGAGGTCGAGGAATTCCTCGATATCGACGTGCCAGGTTTCGAGATAGGCGCAGACCGCGCCCTTGCGCTTGCCGCCCTGGTTGACGGCGATCGCGGTATCGTTGGCCACCTTGAGGAATGGAACGACGCCCTGGCTCTCGCCATTGGTGCCTTTGATATGCGAGCCAAGCCCGCGCACGGGCGTCCAGTCGTTGCCCAGCCCGCCGGAATATTTCGCCAGCAACGCGTTGTCCTTGATGCCCTTGAAGATGGCGTCAAGGTCGTCGCCAATCGTGGTCAGGAAGCACGAGGAAAGCTGTGGCCTAAGCGTCCCCGAATTGAACAGTGTGGGCGTCGAGGCCATGAAGTCGAATGACGACAGCAGATCGTAAAATTCTATGGCGCGCGCCTCGCGATCGATCTCACGGATTGCCAGACCCATGGCAACGCGCATGAAGAAGGCTTGAGGCAGCTCGAAGCGTTTGCCGTTGGTGTGCAGGAAATAGCGGTCGTAGAGTGTCTGCAGCCCAAGGAACTGAAATTGCAGGTCGCGATCTGGCTTCAACGCGGCAACAATCTTCTTCAGGTCGAATCGCGCCAGTTCCGGATCGATCAGTCCAGCCTTGATGCTAGTCTGGATGAAATCGGGAAAGTATGAGCCATACCGCTTGGCCATCTCGGCCTGCGTGGCCTGCTCCTGCTTGCCCGCGATGAAGCTAAGCGCCTCGCGCCGCAGGCGGTCCATCAGTAGGCGCGCCGAGACGAAAGCGTAGTTCGGCTCCTGTTCAATCATGGTGCGAGCAGCCAGGATCGGCGCGAGCGACAACTCGTTCAGGCTGATGCCGTCGTAGAGATTGCGGCGCGCCTCGGTCAGAATGGCTTCGGCGGAGACATCCGCCAACCCGTCGCAGGCCTCGGCGATGATCGCCGCCAGCCGCGCTTCGTCCAGCGGGCTGAAGCTGCCGTTCTCGGCTTTCACTTGCAGTTTCGGCACCGCAGGAGTCGACGCTTCCGCCTTGGCCGCTGCGCGCTCGCGCGCACGTTGCTCACGATAGATTACATAGGCGCGTGCGACCTTGTGATGCTCTCCGCGCATCAGCGCAAGTTCGACCTGGTCCTGCACGTCTTCGATATGAAAGGTGCGGCTCTCGCCGATGCGGCGGGAGAGGTTGACGACAACTTGTTCGGTCAACTCCTCCACGACGTCATGGACGCGTCGTGAACCTGCCGCCATCGAACCTTCGACCGCAAGGAACGCCTTGGTCAGCGCGACCGTAATCTTGATTGGATCGAAGGGCGTAACCGTGCCGCTACGCCGGATGACCCGGTAACCGGGCTCGGCGGACATGTCATGGAGAGGCAGTGCAATCGGGACCGACTTGTCCCCGTTGGTGTGGAAGGCGGTCGCGCTCATCATCATCCCCGATGGTGTTGAGGACGGAGCTCTGGCGGACGCGAATGGATTTCGAGCGGAGGCCGCGCGAAGCCAAGCGCACCTCCGGGACACCCCGCCCGTGGACGTTCAGTTCGTCAGGGCAGGTCTCCTGGCTAACGGGTCGTTGCTTTCGTTCGCCTTCCCAAGGCTTCTAGCCTCAGTGACAAAAATGAACGCCAGCTCGCCGCTTACAGTTGCGGGGGCAGCGCCGGCTTCACACCGGCTTCCCTCTTAGCTTCCGAACCCGGAGGACTCGGAAGAACCATGACAGCTACATGTAGTGGTGATCTGCGCTGATGTGTCAACAGCTATGTTGCGTGCAATATGGGGATAGTGGTTGATCCGCTTCCAATATCCCCAATAAGCACAGGCTGACGCTCCAGAACGCTGAACGGCTCGAATGTCTCCCGGTCGATTGCCGCAATCCGACCCTGCGGCCGTTCGTAGGCTGCGCTCTGTTGGACGAGGCCGACACTCTGGCAATCACATTGTAGGCGTTAGCGCATCGTGATTACATCGCGTCATGATCACACTCGATCAATCGAAGTTGTTGCTCGCGAGCCATCTTGGTGATGGCTTGCGCGCGCGGCATCCTCTCTTTTGTGGCATACTTGATGAAGGAGCTTGCTCAGCTTTTCAACGCAGACGCCGATCTGTGGGAAATCACAGGGGTTTGCCACGACCTTGATTTTGAGGTGACCAAACATGATCGTAGCCTCCACGGACTAGTTGCTGCCGAATGGATGGAGGGTGAGGTACCCGAAACGGCCTTAGACGCGATCCGGGCGCATGACCATCGGACCGGATTTACCTCGGAGACAATGTTGGCAGATGCCCTAAAGTTTGCAGACGCGGTTGCTATTGGCGAACTGACAATCGGGCGAGAGACCATGCTTACCGCCTTAGCCGCACCGGACCCGCGTGAAGTCCTGGAGCTGGAGTTGGTCGAACGGCCCTATCTGACTGAGATCATCCTGAACCTCTCACACAAGTTGAAGATACCGCCATGTCAGCTGCCAACCCTCATCCGCCGAGCACCTGCACAATAACGTTCACAGGCCCAAGAACCCGCCAGTCAGCTTCTCACCCAAAACGGTCTCCGGGATGCCGGGTCAAAAGGGTGCTCCAGCGCGGGTTCGGCGAGTGCGAGATACCGTGGCGTAGTAAATGGCGCACCCGACAGGATTCGAACCTGTGACCTTCGCCTTCGGAGGGCGACACTCTATCCAGCTGAGCTACGGGTGCTCTTGCGCCGAAGAACCGGCATGATGGCCGCTACATAACCGATGCGGCGATCACCTTCAATGGCAGTCGCGTGAATTGAAATGCGGCTCCCCATAAAGACATTCGCGGTGCACGCTGGGGCCAGTGGGTTGGAGCGCCACGGGACCGGCGCGGTCGCGCGCCGCCAGGGCCAGAGCTATGATGATCCGCCAACCGACGCTTGCGGCAGGTAGTTCTGGATCAGCGCCTCCACTTCGGCGTTGCGGGCGCGCGCCGTCCTGCCGCCCATCACGACGACGATCAGCTTGCGGCCGCCCGTCCTCACCGAAGTCACGATGTTGAAGCCGGAGGCGCGGATGTAGCCGGTCTTGATGCCGTCGACGCCCTGTACCCGGCCGAGCAGGTCGTTGTGACCGCGCACGCCACGGCCGCGGAAATTGAAGCTGGTCGCGGAAAAGGCGCCAAAACGATGCGGAAAGCGCTTCTGCAGCGACATACCGAGGATCGCCATGTCGCGCGCGGTCGTGTACTGGCCGGTATCGCTCAAACCGGAAGCGTTACGGAACACGGTGCGGCGCATGCCGAGCTGACGCGCCTTGGACGTCATCATCGCCGCGAATTGTTCTTCGCTGCCGCCGAGATGCTCCCCTACCGCAGCTGCAACGTCGTTGGCGGATTTCGTTGCCAAGGCGGAGACGGCGGTGGCGGCGTCGATCGAATCGCCGGCACGGATGCGCATTTTGGAAGGCGGCTGAGAGGCCGCGTGAGACGACACCACGATTTGCGTGTCGGGCGTGACCCGGCCGGCATCCATCGCCTCGAACAGCATGTAAAGCGTCATCATCTTGGTCAGCGAGGCCGGATAACGCGGCGCTTCCGCATTGACGGCATGGAGCGTGCGGCCCGTATTGCCATCGATAACGAGCACGGCATGTTTTTCTGGATCGCCGCTGGCCGTCATCGCGGTCGGCTGGACACGCATTGTCTCGGTGGTCGAACAGGCTGCGGTGAAGGCCACCAAGAGCGAGGCCAGCAGCGCCATCACAATGCGCTTGCTCGGCGCTGCCCACGAGTAAGGGCGAATGCCCACGATTTCCGTCAATGTATGAGCCCCGAATCGCGTCTTGTTCCGCTGCCCGGGCGGCCTG
>JBFWUS010000033.1:0-59467 GCA_050247155.1 Rhizobiaceae bacterium | reverse complement strand
CGCAGATGAATGAGGCCTTCGTCGCCATCGACGATGACGGCGTCGCCGTTCTCCGACATGGAGACCGCGCCCTTGCCCTGACCGACGACCGGAATGCCCATGGCGCGCGCCACGATGACGACATGGCTGGTCTGTGCGCCATCCTCCAGCACCACGCCGCGCAGCTTGTCGCGCGGGTAGTCGAGCAGCTCGGCTGCGCCCATGGTGCGCGCGACGAGAATCGCATCCTTCGGCAGCATCCTGGCGATATCATCCGCGCCGCGGCCAAGAAGCTGGCGCAGCAGCCGGTTGGCGAGATCGTCGAAATCGCTCATCCGCTCGCGCAGGTAAGGATCGGTCATGTGCTGCATGCGCGCGCGCATGTCGCTCTGCACCTTTTCGACCGCGGCTTCCGCTGTCAGGCCATTGTCGATCGCCTCATTGAGCCGCCGTACCCATCCTTGGTCGTTAGCGAACATGCGATAGGCTTCCAGCACGGCGCGGTGTTCGCCCTCAAAGGCCACCTCGCGGCGGGATAGCATGTCGTCGATAGACACGCGCAATGAACCAAGCGCCTTTTCGAGCCGGGCATGTTCAGCGTCACTGTCCTCGTTGAACAGGTTGGTGACGACGATACGCGGCTCGTGCAGCACGATATGGCCGAGGCCGATGCCATCGTTGAACGACAGCCCGTCGATCCGCACGGAGCGGGTCAGGTCGAGCTCCAAACCCGGCCGCGTCAGCCGCACCAGATCGCCGGACGCGATCATCTCCGCGATCACCATCGCGGTGGTTTCGAGCGCCTCGACTTCGTCGTCGGCATAAGCGCGCATCGTCTTGTTCTGGATGACCAGAACGCCGAGCGTGCGCCCTGCCCTGAGCACCGGCACGCCGAGGAAGGAGTGGTAGATCTCTTCCCCCGTTTCAGGGAGGTAAGCGAAGGCAGGGTGTTTCTGTGCATCGGAAAGGTTCAAGGGGCGCGCGCTGGCCGCGATGGTGCCGACGAGACCCTGTCCCAGCCGCAACGACGCAAGGTGGACGGCGTCGGGGTTCAGACCCTCGGTGGCGTAGAGTTCGAGCACGCTATCGGCGCGCAGAACATAAAGCGAGCACACCTCGGCGACCATGATCGCCGCGATCTCGCGCACGATCTTGTCGAGCCGCTGCTGCGGCTCAAGCTGTACGGCCATCAGTTCGCGAAGCTTGCGTAGAAGCTGGCGCGGACCGACCTTCCTCTCAATCATTCGATGCCCCTGGATAGCGGGCTCTGAGTCTGAAGCGTGACTTAGCTCAGCGCTTCGCGAAAATTCAATAATCCAGATTCGCCCAGAATTGTCGCCTAGGACAATAAAAAATGACCTGAGGTCAATGCTTATAAATCAATGTTTGTCCAACCCGTAGACCGAATGCAGAGTGCGCACGGCCAATTCGGTGTACGGTCCATCGATCAGGATCGAGATCTTGATTTCCGACGTTGTGATGGCGCGAATGTTGATCGACCGGTCGGCCAGCGCCTTGAAGGCGGTAGCCGCGACGCCCGCATGGCTGCGCATGCCGATGCCGATCACAGACACCTTAGACATGCCTTCATCGTGCTGAACATTGTCGAAGCCGACGGTCTCGCGCACCTTCTCCAGCACGCGCAGCGCCTTGCCCACATCGCCGGACGGCACCGTGAAGGTCATGTCGGTCGACTTACCGTCTTCCGAGATGTTCTGGACGATCATGTCGACATTGATGTTGGCTTCGGCCAGCGGCCCGAAAATGCCGGCGGCGACGCCTGGTCGGTCGGCCACACGGCGGAGCGAAATCTGGGCCTCGTCCTTGGCGTAGGCGATGCCGGTAACGACTGACTGTTCCACGATTTCGTCCTCGTCGCAGATAAGAGTTCCGGGCGGGTTCAAGAGATCGCCCATGCCGGGCGCATCCGGGTCTTCGAAAGAGGAGCGTACGAAGGTACGCACCTTGTGCACCATGGCAAGTTCGACAGAGCGGACCTGCAGCACCTTGGAGCCGAGCGACGCCATCTCCAGCATTTCCTCGAAGGAGATCTTGTCCAGCCGGCGAGCCTTCGGTTCGATGCGCGGGTCGGTCGTGTAGACGCCATCGACATCGGTGTAGATGTCACAGCGGTCGGCCTTCACGGCGGCGGCGATCGCCACGGCGCTGGTGTCCGAACCGCCGCGTCCGAGCGTCGAAATGCGATTGTCCGGCGCGATGCCCTGGAAGCCGGCAACGACGGCCACCTGGCCTTCTTCAAAGCGCTTTACCAGGAACGAGCCGTCGATGTCCTTGATGCGGGCCGCGCCATGCGCGCCATCGGTCTTGATCGGAATCTGCCAGCCCTGCCAGGAGCGTGCGTGCACGCCCATCGACTGCAAGGCGATCGCCAGCAGACCGGACGTCACCTGCTCGCCTGAGGCGACGACAGCATCATATTCGCGGGCATCGAAAATCTGCAGATTGGAGCCGGCAGTCTTCGGCGCGTCCTGCACCCAGCCTACAAGTTCGTTCGTCTTGCCGGACATGGCCGACACCACGACGGCGACCTGGTGGCCCGCGTCGACCTCGCGTTTGACGTGCCGCGCCACATTGTGGATGCGGGCGATATCGGCGACGGATGTCCCGCCGAATTTCATCACGATGCGCGCCATCGAGCGACTGACCTGATACGCCGGGCGACATGCCCGATTGCTGGAATGCTCTGCCATTAGGGGAAGCGCGGCTTCCATAGACAAAAGGCCATGTCGGTGCAAGATGGGGAAGCGTCTTGAACGCGCCTCGCCGCAGGCAATCATTTTCTGGAGATCGGAATGCTATCAGGACGATATCCGGCGATGATCGGCCTATGCCTTGCCAGCATCGCACCAGCAACGGCCGCGCCGCTGGTGCTCACCAACGCCAAAATCCATACGGTCAACGCCAAGGCCCCGAAGGCGGAAGCCATCGCGATCGACGACAATGGGATAATCAAAGTCGTCGGGCCGACCGCCGAGGTGCTGGCCACCGCAGGCAAGGATGCAAAGATTATTGACCTGAAAGGCCAGCTGGTTCTGCCAGGCTTCCAGGACGCGCACATGCATCTGGTCGAGGCAGGCGTGAACGAGGTTCTCTGCGAATTCGAACCCTTCGACGATCTCGACGGAACGCTGGCGACAGTCGAGGACTGCCTGAGACAGAGCAAAGGCGAGTGGGTGCGGGGTTCCGGCGTCAGCATGACCAATCTGCTGGATCAGGACGACAATCCAATTGCCTTGCTCGACGAGATTTCTCCGGATCGCCCGGTCCTGATCCTCGACGACATCGGGCATGGCGCTTGGGCCAACAGCGCCGCCATGCGCGCCGTGGGCTACGACAAACTGCAAGGCAATCCGCCGGGCGGCATTATCCTACGCACAAAGGACGACAGACCGAACGGCGTCGTGCTGGAAAACGCCCAACAAAAGCTTCGCAATCTTGCCTTCCCCGACACGCCGGAGAACGAGGAGTTCGCTTACGAGGCGATGCTCGAAACGTTGAAGACCATGGCAGCCAACGGCATTACGTCGGTCAGCGACGCCGGCGGTTTCTGGCCCCAGGGGCATATCAAGGCATGGCAGCGCGCCCTGGCCGAGGGCACATTGACGGTGCGCGCATCAAACGCGCTCTACGTCTATCCCGACATGCCGTTCGACCAGCAGATAGCCAAGCTGAAGGCGCTCTACTCGAACGAACCGAACAGCCATCTTCGTTTCAACCAGGCGAAGATTTATGTCGACGGCATTCTCGAACAGCGCACAGGCGCGGTGCTTGAACCATACAAACCGGGCGCCGGCATCGACCATGGCTATAAACGCGGCTTCGAATATTTCGAGGGCGACGCGCTGAAGCGCTATTCCAAGGCGCTGTCCGACATCGGCTTCCAGCTTCACTACCACGTCACCGGCGACCGTGGCGCGCGACTGGCTTTGGACGCGATCGCACAGGCCAATCCGGCACCCGGCCCGCACCGCCTGACGCATCTCTATCTGGTCGACGAGGCCGACTTCCCACTGTTCAAGGAACTGGGTGTCGTGGCCGACTTTCAGCTTGCTCCGAGTTCGCTTGATCCCGAATATGACGATTTCATACGCGCCTTCATCGGTGACCGCGCAGATCGCCTGATGCCGGCGGCAAGCTTGCAAGCGGCCGGGACCGAAGTGGTAATGAGCAGCGATTTCGACGCGGACGAATTGTCGCCGCTGGTGAAAATCCAGGCAGCCCTTGAGCGCGAAACGGAAGGCCCCGACAATATCGATAATGCCATCAAATGGCTCACGATTAATCCGGCGCGCCTGCTGCATCAGGAGAAGATGACCGGCTCGCTCGAGGTCGGAAAATTCGCCGATATCGTGGTGGTCGACCGCGACATCACCGAGATGAAAATCGACGACATCGGCAAAGCCAAGGTGACGGCAACCCTGTTGCAGGGCAAGCCTGTTTATGACTCGCGAAAGCTATTTCCCAAATGAACGGGCTTCAGGGCGAGAGGCCGGCATGGCGAAGAAGTAGTCCGGCATAGATGCCGAAAAGATGGTCCGCCGTGGTCGGCGCATCCTGAACAGCCCTGCGGGCATGGCTGGCTATTGCCGATGCAGGCGAGGTGATGCTAGGAGCAGGACCGTCAGCGAATCGCCTAAGCGGCGCGTCTTGAGACTGCCAAAATCTTCATAAGAATCATCTGCTTGGACTTACCGGCGGAATCAATGTCGCAGATGCCTGAATCAGTTTGCCAGCAACTTGATTCAGGGGGTGAGAGGCTTGAATCTAAGCCTCAACGCGTTGATTCAGAGCATTAGCATGCCCTACAAGACGTCTGGCCTCACAAGGGTGCCGCGACCGGGCAGTGGAGCATGACGCTCATCCGCGCGGCAGCCGGCATTCCCGTTCGAGATGGCAAGCTCCTGCTCGGCTTGCGCGCGCCGCATCGAAAATCCTTCGCCAATTGCTGGGATGTCATCGGCGGTCATGTTGAGGCCGGCGAATCGTCCGAAGAGGCCTTCTTACGCGAGTTGCGCGAAGAGATCGGCATCACGCCGACCGGCTACAAAAACCTCGGGGCATGGATCGTCGACGGGCCGGGAAGCGGCAATTTCGAGCTCACTGTTTTTCGCGTCGAAGCATGGAGCGGCGAACCGCATGCAGCCAATGACGAGCATGCAAAGGTCGAATGGTTCGACATCGAGGCGGCCTGCGCCCTGCCCAACCTCGCCAGTGATCGCTACCCCGAATTGTTCCGAAAACTTATGAGCCGTTGAGATCCAGTCTCACGGAATCTCGTAGACGCGCACCTCGCGTTCGATGCCGCGCAGCACGACCTCGTGCGCCTCCGGCAGGAGCGCATGCCCCTTCAGCAGATCGGCGGTCTTGGCATCCTCGACGATCGAACCGGTGACGAAAATCGATTGCGATTTGGCCAACCCCTGCACGCGCGACGCGATGTTGACGGTCTGCCCAAAATAGTCCTGCCGCTCGTTCATATTGACGGCGATGCAGGGACCTTCGTGCACGCCGATCTTGAGCAACAAATCCTCGCGCTCATTGCGTTTGTTCAGCGCCATCATCGCCTCGCGCATGCGAATGGCCGCAGCCACCGCACGATCCGGCGTCGGGAAAGTCGCCATCACCGCATCGCCGATCGTCTTGACGACGGCGCCTGCCTCGGCGGCGACGATCTCGTTCAGCACCTCGAAATGCGAGCGCACGATATCGAAAGCGGTCAGGTCGCCGACGCGTTCGTAGAGCTCCGTCGAACCACGCAGGTCAGTGAACAGGAAAGTCAGGCTGGTGATCTTCAGCCGCTGGTCGACGTCCAGCGTGTCAGCCCGGTAAAGCTCGCGGAACGTCTGGTTTGTCAGCAGCCGTTTTGCGGTGAGGAAGCTCCGGCGTTTTCCCAGCATGTCATGCAACACGTCGCCGGCGATGCAGATGCTCGGCAGCACGCGCACATCGGTGCGATTTTCGACCGAGAGCCGCAAGGGGCCGGGGCGCATCTCCAGCGTCTTGTTGTGCGTGTGTTCACGATCAAAGGTGATGGAAAGGGATTGCCGGTCCCGCGTCGGCTCGCCCTTGACGTCGATGAATTGAACGGCGTGCGTCACAGGTTCGAAAACGATGATGAATTGCGACGGCAACTGGACGGCAAGAACCCCCTTTTCGCCAGGCTCGACCTCCATATGGTCGACCAGAAATTGCTCGACCAGTTCCTCGTAGCCCTCTTCGGGAAGGTCGACCGCCGAGCCCCAGTACATCTGCCGGTAGAATTCCGTGAGTGGCAGCTCGTTCGGCGTATGCGCCTGGATCTTCCGCACCCTCGGACTGATAGTGAAGGTCACTTCGACCATCTCGTCCAGCGTCGGCGAATATTTGTCAGCGCAAAGCGCGCAGACATATTGCTCCTTCCGAATCGTCTTGAGACTTGCATTTGTGTCGAGCACGCCGCCGCAGCCTGGGCACAACACGTTCCAAGCGATATCGAACAAACCGATCCGGGAACCGCGCAGAAAGCCCGCTATGGCAAGCTCTTCGTCAAGGCCGTACCTCTCCGCGAAGGCCAGAGGATTAATGCGGCACAGATGGCGGTCCGGAGCATTCGCCACGGCCTGTTCCATGGCGTTGACGACGCGCGCATCGACATGCTGTCCGAGCAGCACGAAAAGATCACTGGTGTCGCCCATGGAAGCCCTCCGGCCAGACCCGCATCCACGACTTCGCAACAGTCGAAGCTTATGTTACGCCGACGCAGCGGCAGTTGCCATGGATTTCGCGCTTGCGGTCCTGGCCCTAGCTTTGATGCCTTGACATCCCCGGCCAAAGGCCCACCTACCCTGCTCCTTCAGGAGACATTCATGGCCGAAGCCAAACGCACGACGATCGATCAGGCCGAGGTGGACCGCTTCGCGGCGCTCGCCGCCGAATGGTGGAACCCGAAAGGCAAGTTCAAACCCTTGCACAAATTCAACCCCGTGCGCCTCGCCTATATTCGCGACCAGGTGGCGGCTCGCTTCGGGCGCGACCCGCGGTCGGCGCGCCCGTTCGAAGGCCTGCGTTTCCTCGACATCGGCTGCGGCGGTGGGCTGCTCTGCGAGCCGATGGCGCGGCTCGGCGCGACGGTGGTCGGCGTCGACCCGGCGGAGCGCAACATCGAGGTGGCCAGGCTGCACGCCGCGCAGGGCGGGCTCGACATCGACTATCGCGCTGCAACCGCCGAGGACCTGGCGGATGCCGGCGAAAAATTCCACGTCGTATTCAATATGGAAGTGGTCGAGCATGTCGCCGATGTCGATCTGTTCGTGGCGCGCACGGCCGAAATGGTGAAACCCGGCGGGCTGATGTTCGTCGCCACCATCAACCGCACGCTGAAGGCGCTGGGGCTGGCCATCGTCGGCGCCGAATATGTGCTGCGCTGGCTGCCGCGCGGCACGCATCAATATGAAAAGCTCGTGCGACCGGCGGAACTCGAAGCGGCGCTGACCGAGGCCGGGCTTTCGGTCATCGACCGAACCGGCGTGACCTACAACCCGCTCTCGGATCGCTGGAGCCGATCGAAGGACATGGACGTGAATTATATGATGATGGCGGAGCGGGCTGGCTGAACTGCTCTAAAACTCCCAGGGATTGATCAGCTCCAACCCCAGTCCTTCGAAATGGCGGATATTGCGCGTGGCCAGTTTGCCGCCGTTCACCATGGCGACTGCTGCTATCATTGCATCGGGTGGCGCGATCGGTCTGCCTAGCTTTGCCGCGTTTGCCATAAGGCTGCCATAGGCGTCCGCGTCGTCCTGTTGGTAAGAATGGATGTTGCCTGCGAGTCTGCTCCGCCAGAGTGAGAGACTGACCTCCCAGCGGGCGGCGCGCGGATCCGGGTGAATTTTGCGGATTCCGTACAAGACCTCTCCAAGGACGACAGTCGAGATAGCCAGTTCGATCTCAAAGCGGATGATCCAAGCGGTCACCGCCTCGGAAGGTTTCGGCTTGAACGTTTCGGAAATCACATTCGTATCAAGGAAGATCATATTCTGGCCCGCTGAAATCCACTCCTTGGTACGGCGCGCGTCCCTCCTCGATGACCTCCATCAGATCCAGATCGACGCCATTCTCGGCCAGGCGTCGCAAGAACACCTCAATCGGCTCGCGACTTGTTTGACGCGCCTCGTATTCCTCGAGCGCGCGCTCCACAACATTCGCAACCGTTCGCCTTTCATGACGGGCAAGCCGATGCGCGATCTCGATTGCCTTGGCGCTTCTTACCGACAATTGCGGTTCAGGCATCGGAACCTCCATTTTCGCGAATGGCCTAAAGTAGGTCAAAATCGGCTTGCCATCAAGATGGCAGGTGATGGCTAGATGGCAGTTACATCTGCGCCTTCGTCGTCATGATGATACCGATGGTGATGACCGCCGCGCCGAGCCAAGTCACCAAGCCGTAGCTTTCGCCGAGAAAAAGCACGCCCGAGATCAATCCGACGGCCGCGGCAACATAACCGATCTGGCTGAGATAGACCGGTCCGCCGACCACCTGCAGCCGAAAGAAAAAGAAAAACATCAGCGCCGCTGCGGCCACCTGCGCGGCCACCAGCAGGGGCGACGCGGCCAGCAAGCCGACAGTGGCCAAGTCGCCGCGCACAAAAATGATGATCGCTAATAACAAGGCGGCGGCCAAATGGCTGCCGACCGCGAGTTCCGTGGTGCCGGCGTCCTTTGGCCAGTCGATGGTGCGATAGATATTGCCGGCGGCGAGGCTGAGCGGAATGAGCAGCCCCATGACCACCCAGAAGAGGTCGGCGGGACGGCCGGCTTCGCCGCGTGTCCAGGCGACAATCAAAGCGCCGACGAAACCTACGGCAATGCCCGCCATGCCGAGCGGCGTAGGTTTGCGCACGCCGAACAGGACCGAAAGCATCAATGTGATGACCGGCGACAGGGTGAACATGATGCCCGTGTAGCCCGCGCCCAAATGCGGGATGGCGGAGAACATCAACAGGTTCGGGATGGCGTAGGAGATCGCCGCCGCAATCGTGAAATAGCGCAGCCGGCCAGAATCAAGGCGCATACGCTGGCCGGTCGCGAGCATAAAGATCAGGAGTACGCCGCCGGCTCCGAGCGAGATTACAAAAGCCCAGAGCGGCGGCGATATACCCACCGCGCCCGCCAGCTTGCCGAACGGCAAGGTGAGACCCAGCAAGCCGCCGGTGATGAGCAACAGGCCGATGGCCGAATCCCAGATCGATTTCATGATCCGGGTCTAGCGTGCTTGGGAAGAGGATGAAAAGCAGATGCCGCTGGGCCAGCTTCTGGCACGACGGAACGTCAGTTCCGGTCCTCCGGCAGCACAGGGATCGGCATGAAGGGCACGCCGTCTTCCGCGAGGCCCTTCACCTCGTCGGGACTGGCTTCGCCATAGATGCCGCGCGCTTCCGTCTCGCCGAAATGGATCTTACGCGCTTCCTCGGCAAATTTGTCACCGACATTTTCGGCGCCTTCCTTCATCTTGTCGGTCAACGCCTTGATTTCGGACATCATGCGCCGCTGCTCGGCCCCCATGGCGAGCGCCATCTTCTCCTGTTTGCGGCTGGTGGAGACGGCGGGCGCCATTAGCGCCTTGCCGACCTTATTCGAGCCGCAGGCAGGGCACTCCACGAAGCCGCGCTTGCGCTGCGTGTCGTAATCATCATTCGAGCGGAACCAGCCCTCAAATTCGTGCGCCTGATCGCAATGCAACGAAAAACGGATCAAGACGCGGCCCTCAGAGGATGGGGCGCAGCCACAATCCGCATCGAATAATCCCGCGCATTCTTGAGGTTCGGGATTTTCGCCCGCGCGGCGGCCGAATGGGCAAGGTCGATGTCGGCCACAATGACGCCAGGCTCGTCATGATCGGCTTCAGCCAGGATACGGCCCCACGGATCGACAATAAGCGAATGCCCGTAGGTTTCGCGTCCGTCCTCGTGCAGGCCGCCTTGCGCCGCGGCCACGACGAAGGCGCCGTTTTCGATCGCGCGGGCGCGGATCAAAGTGTGCCAATGCGCCTCGCCTGTCTGTTTCGTAAAGGCGGCCGGCACGCTCAGCAATTGTGCCCCAGCCAGCGCCTCGGACCGGAAAAGTTGCGGAAAGCGAAGGTCGTAGCAGATCGCGAACCCAAGCTTGCCGAACGGCAGATCGGCCACGACCGCGTCCATACCCGGCTCGTAGGCCGAGGATTCACGCCAGCTTTCGCCGTTATCGAGATCGACATCGAACATGTGAATCTTGTCGTAGGTCGCGATCAAATCACCATCCGGCCCAAACAGCAGCGCCCGATTGGCAAGTTTGCCGTCGGCGCGCTTGATGGCGGTCGACCCGACATGCAGGTGGATGCCAAGGTCGTGCGCCAGACGAGACGCCGTCGTGACGATGACATCGCGATCTTGAGTGGCGAAAGCCGCTTCCCGCGCATCCTTGTCGCGCACCAGCGCGCCCGTCATCTCCGGCGTCTGCACATAGATCGCACCGGCGGCAGCCGCCTCGCGCACCATGCTTTCGAACCAGACGGCATTTTCCTCGGGCGATTTGCCCGAACGCATCTGGATAGCTGCCACTCGAACGACACTCATCGCAAACCCTCAGTTCGAAGCACCCGTTGCCAACAAGCCGTCCAGCTTGCCTGCGCGGTCCAATGCATGAAGATCGTCGCAGCCGCCGACATGGACATCGCCGACGAAAATCTGCGGAAAAGTCGATCGGCCGTTGGCGCGGGCCATCATCTCCTGCCGCAGTTCCGGCGAAAAGGAGGCGTCATGTTCTTGGTAAACGACACCTTTGCTGTCGAGCAGCCGCTTGGCAGCGGTGCAAAAGCCGCAGGCCATTCGTGTATAGATCGTCACATCGACCATTGCTTGGTCCCAAACTGTTCTTGCCGGCTATATAGTCTCTGCATCGTCGGGCCGAAAGTCCCCCGGCAAAACGCGGGCAAATGTCAGCACGTCAACGTGGACCGCTCCCGCCTTCTTCAAAGCCTTGGTCGCCGCGGTGACGGTTGAGCCTGTCGTATAGACATCGTCGACAAGCAGAACCCGGCGTCCGGCTACCTCGATCTCATGCTCCGGCGGCACCTTGAACGCAGCGCGAACATTGTCTTGCCGCTCTGCCAGCACGAGGCCGACCTGCTGGCGGGTCGCCTTCACCCGCTTCAAGGCGAGTGGCGCGAACGTCTTGTCGGACCGCTTTGCGATAGCTCGGGCCAGTTCCGCAGACTGGTTGAAACGCCTGCGCAGGAAGCGCATCCAATGCAGCGGCACTGGCACGATGACATCCGCACCCGCCAGCAGTTCGCCACCGGCCCGCGCCATCCAGCCGGCCATCCAGCGCGCCAGGTCGGTGCGATCGGAATATTTTAGCCCTTGCACCATCTGCCGCGCGACGCCGGTGTAAACGACAGCCGATCGCGCCCGCTCGAACGGCGGCGGATTGGCAATCGCTTCTGCGGATAAAAAATTCTCGCCGAAATCATGGGCGAATGGCGTGCCCATCACAGGGCACCATGGACGCTCCAGGAAGCGCAGTTTTGGCCAACACGCACCGCATAGCGTTCCCGGCTCGGTTACCTGACGACGGCACGCCGGGCAGACAGGCGGGAAAAGCAAACCGGCCGAGAAGCCCGTTACCTCGCGCACAAAGGCCTTGATCTCCATCGACGCTTCAGCCACCTGAGTGCAGAGCCGATAGCCTAGCAGAGCAACGGCCCGGCGACAGCCCCTCATGCGATCGAGATCTTCAACGCTTGCAACACCTCTTCGACACCGAACTCGTGACCAGGCGCAAAGTGCGGGCGCTGGCAAAGCGCGTCGAAGGGGCCGAATTCCTGATGGATCGCGCCGCCGAAGACCTGGCCGACAGGCTGGCCACGGTGGAACGCAGATTCGAACGGGCGGCCGCGATCGGGTGTCTGACCGGCGCGGCGGCCAACGTGCTGGAGCGCTCGGGCAAGGTCGGCGAGGTTATACGGGTCGAGGCCAACCAGCGGCTCCTCGCAAGCACGGGTTTGGTGATGCAAGGTGAACGTCTGCCGCTCGAGCCGGAGAGCATCGATCTCGCCGTGTCCCTGCTCACTTTCCACGAGATCAATGATCTACCGGGCATGCTGATCCAGATCCGGCGCGCCTTGCGTCCCGACGGCCTTTTCCTGGCAGCGCTGGCTAGCAACGGCACGTTGGCCGAACTGCGCGAAAGCCTGCTTGTCGCCGAAACGGAGCTCACCGGCGGCGCGACGCCGCGCATCGCGCCTTTCGTCGACGTGCGCGACGCCGGAGGCCTTTTGCAGCGCGCCGGCCTGGCATTGCCTGTCGCCGACATCGAAACGACCACCGTTCGCTACGCCACGATGTTCGACCTGATGGCGGATTTGCGGGCCATGGGCGCTACCAATTCTCTCGCGGAACGCTCGCGCCGGCCGACGACGCGGCGTCTCTTCGTTCGCTCGGCCCAAATTTACGCCGAGCGTTTCGCCGATACGGACGGCAGGATCCGCGCAACGTTTTCGACGGTTTGGTTGTCGGGATGGGCGCCCCACGCTTCCCAGCCCAAAGCGCTCAAACCCGGCTCGGCGCAGATATCGCTGACAAAAGTGCTTGAGAACAAGTAAGCAGCGGCGAACGCTATTTGAAGGCCTGCACCAGCGAACTGTTGGTATTGCCGAAAAGGAATTGGATCGCATCGGCGGCCATACCGACGCCTCCGACGACGACCAGCGACAGCACGGCAACGATCAAGCCATACTCGACGGCGGTCGCTCCTTCTTCGTTGCGCCAGAAACTGCCCATCAAGGCACGCATGATCTTCCCCGCCGGATTCGCAGGCAAGTTACAAGAGACGCATTAAAAAAGAATATTTGAGGCGTCTAAAATGCAGCGCGACGCAATGTCCAGTCGTGTGATTGGCGGCTGCGTCAACAATCGCCGCTGCGCCTTCCGTTGCTACGGATGATACAGACGGAAGCGGGCGAATCCTGCAGGACGCTGCGGCGAATGGTGTAGCTGCTCTTTGTACCGATCGAACCGGTGTTCATCGCATCGATCCCAGCCGTCGCGTTGACGCCCAGGCTGTCCCGCTGATCCAGCAGGGGCGTCACCAGCAGCGCGATGGCCACCATGGCCGAGCCAAACAAAAGGGCTATCCGCAAGGCGCCCATGCCTGCTTCCTCGATGCGCCAGTTGCGCTCGTTTCGTGACAAATCCCAATCGCGGTCCGTGCCCATATCGGTCTCGCCTGCCGCTCGCATCACCCACAGCTTTAATTCAATCTTTCATGCCTGTTTCAAGGAATCGTTAACGCACGCCTCCTCGCGACGCCTCTTTGCCATCAGAGCAGGTCGATGAGGAACGGAACCAACGGCGCATCGGCCGGCGGCATGGGGTAATCGCGCAGCTTGTTGGGTTTGACCCATTTCAGCGCCTGCGCATCGAGCGGCTGAGGAATGCCCCAGAAACGGCGGCAGACATAAAGCGGCATCAGGAGGTTAAACGTCGCGTAGCTGTGACTGGCAAAGGTCAAGGGCGCGAGACAGGCGACCTTGGTCTCGATGCCGAGTTCTTCCTTGAGTTCGCGGACCAGCGTTTCTTCCGGCGTTTCGCCAGGTTCGATCTTGCCACCCGGGAATTCCCACAACCCGGCCAATTGTTTCCCTTCGGGGCGCTGGGCGATGAGCACGCGGCCGTCCGCATCGACGAGCGCGCAGGCGACGACGAGAAGCAGCTTTTTCGGTTCGCCTTCGGGCATGTCAGCCCTCCTTCGGGCGACGATAATGGTAGCGATAGATTTCCGAGAAGCCGATCGAATCGTAAAGCCGCCGCGCCGGCAGATTATCTGCCTCGACCTGCAGCCAAGCGTCGCGCGCGCCACGCAGCCGTGCCCACTTCAGCGCAGAAAGAACAACGCGTCGGCCGTGACCTTTCCCGCGCTCGCGCGGCCCGGTCGCGATCTCGAACAGTCCGGCCAGATCGCCATCGTGCACGCAAATTGCAGTCGCGACCGGTTCGCCCTGTTCTTCGAGCACGAAAAGCCCAGCCTCGGGTTCGATCGCGGTGATGATCTCGCTGAGACCCGGGCGCAGCGTCTGTTCCAGGTCGTGGACGATCGTTGCCGCGTTCATGAATCGGCCGATATCCTTCATCGGAATCTGGTGCATGGCGTCGTCGATCGGCACATCGTCAATCAGCGACGCGCGCATGACCAGCGATTCCGAAAGCACATCCCAGCCTTGGGCGTCGAAATATTGCGTCAGTTGCCGGCCGCAGAGCGGCGAAAGACGAAACGTCAGCGGCCGGCCATAGGCTTCGAACCGCCGACCAGCGCGCTCCACACGCTCGGCGATGTTGGTCACGTCGCTCGGATCGAGCGGATTGACCGAATTCAGCCGTTTGGCCGGATGGCCGGCGTTGAGCCGCGTGATCCACGTGCCGTCATAGTGGACGGCCGCCGCAGGCCAGGAGCGGAAGCCAGCCGCCTCGAAACGGCGCACGATCGGCAAGCCGGAACCCGGCCGTCCCCCGGTCGACAACGTCACCCAATCAGCTCCGGTAGTCGCCATTGATGGCGACATATTCCTTTGTGAGATCGCAGGTCCATACCGTCGCTTTGCCCCGACCGAGCCCGATATCGGCGCGGATGCGGATTTCATCACCCTTCATGTAGGCGGACGTTTTCTCTTCGGAGTAGTCGGCATCGCGCTCGCCCTCGAAGGCAAGCCGGTTGTCGCCGAACCAAATGGCGAGGCGATCGCGGTCCGCCGGCTCTCCGGATTTGCCCACGGCCATGACGACACGCCCCCAATTGGCGTCCTCGCCGGCGACAGCCGTCTTGACCAGCGGCGAGTTGGCGATCGACAGCGCGATTCGCTTGGCCGATTTGGCTGACTTCGCTCCAGTCACGATGACCTCGACCTGCTTGCGCGCGCCCTCACCGTCGCGCACGACCTGCAAGGCGAGGTTCTTCAGCACCTTGTTGAGGCCTCGCTTGAAGGCTCCCAGCCGGGCATCCTTTATATCTTTGACACGCTTTGCCCCGCGCTTCACTGCAGCACCCGTAGCGAACAGCAACAACGTGTCGCTGGTGGACGTGTCGCTGTCGACCGTGACGGCGTTGAAGGTCGAACCCACGCCCTTGGACAACAGCGCCTGCAAGACGGGCGCTGCGATCGGCGCGTCGGTTGCGATGAAGGACAGCATCGTCGCCATGTCCGGCGCGATCATGCCGGCGCCCTTGGCGATGCCGTTGATGGTGACGTCGACATCGCCGAGCTTGACCGTGACGGTGGCCACTTTCGGAAAGGTGTCGGTGGTCATGATCGCCTTGGCCGCGTCGAGCCAACGATCGGCTTGCGCCTCTTTGACCAGCCCATCCAGCAGATGGCTGAACTTTTTGGCATCGAGCGGTTCGCCAATGACACCGGTTGAGGCCAGAAAGACTTCACTCGCCGCGCAGCCCGCTGCCTTCGCTGCCGCCTCCCCGGTCATCCCGGTCGTTTCGCGACCCTTCTTGCCAGTGAATGCGTTGGCATTGCCCGAATTGACCACGACGATCCTAGCCTTGCCGCCCGGCAGGTTCGCGCGGCAGAAATCCACAGGCGCGGACGGGCATTTCGAGCGCGTGAACACGCCGGCGACTTCGGTGCCTTCATCCAGCACCATCGCCAGAAGATCGGTACGATTCTTGTATTTGATGCCCGCTTCGGCCGTCGCGATGCGCACGCCCTCAAGCGGCGGCATCTTGGCGTATTTTTTCGGCGCGAGGGGCGAGATCGTTGCGGACATGAAGCCTCGAGGCACGGTTCTGCAAAGGAAGCATCGTTTGCCCGAACCCACTCGACCGCGCAAGTGGGCGGCGCGACGGCGGCTCGCGATCAGCTCACCGGCCAGACGTCTGTATCATGGTCCGGATGTTGGCGGTTCTCCGCCTTGATGGCCGCCGCTTCCTCTTCATTCTCGGACTCGGTCGTTCCGTAATCCTTCAGGTCGGCGAGCTGATTGAGCTGCGGCATCCGCCCTTCCATGCCGAGTTGGAAGGCGAGCGGGACCGTCTCAGGCTTGTCGAATGCGCCGATCGACAGCGAAATATGCTGGTTCAGGTCGTGTTTGAAGAACAGCGGCGTGCCGCAGTCGCGGCAATAACCGCGTTCCACGAGATCGGAACTGCGGAATGCCGCTGGCTTGCCGCGCGTCCACGCGAAATCATCAAGCGGAACGCCGACCAGCGCAGCAAAAAAATTGCCGAATGCTTTTTGGCACATACGGCAATGGCAGACATGCGGGTTGTCGAGCAGCGATTTGGCGCGAAACCGAACGGCGCCGCATTGGCAGCCGCCGGTCCGTTCCAGATTGCGGTCGAAATCGAGGGCCAAACTACTGTTTCTGCGCCTCGGTCGCCTCGACGGCCTTCTTCAGCGTTGGATCCGTGATGTCGACCTTTGCGGCGTCGCGCAGCGTCTTGACCAACGCGAAATATTTGTCGCGCAGCACCATCGAGCGAAACTGCTCCTTCACCTCGTCGAAAGCCGGCGGCTGCTTCTGGCGCTTATCTTCCAGCTTGATGATGTGGAAGCCGAACTGACTCTGCACCGGCTCCTTGGTATAGGCGCCCGGCTCCAGCGCGAAGGCCGCCTTTTCGAACTCCGGCACCATCTGACCCTGGCCGAAATAGCCGAGATCGCCGCCATTGGCGCCCGAGCCCGGATCGGTGGACTTTTCCTTGGCGATGTCTTCGAATTTCTTGCCGGCATCGAGGTCCTTGACGATGGCCAGCGCCTCTTCCTTGGTCTTTACCAGGATATGGCGGGCACGTACCTCGTTGGTCGGCGGCGTTTCGGAAATCTGCTTATCATAGACCGCGCGGATATCGGCGTCGGTGATCTTCTCGGCGATCTCCTTGCTGATCACCTGGCTATGCAGCGCGCGCTGGTTGAGGAACGCGATTTGGCGCTGGAACTCCGGGTCCTTGTCCAGACCTTTCGCGGTTGCTTCCGCTGCCATCAGGCGGATTTCAATGATCGCCGAAAGGGCTGCGGCGCGCTTCTGCTCCGGTGGAAGCTGGGCGAATTGCTGGTCCAGATTCTGGATGGCGAGATCAATGTCCGCCTCGGTGACCGATTGGCCGGCAACCGTCGCCACGACAGCGTTGGGGTCCGGCTTGGCTGCCGGCGCGGCGGGGGCGGCCGCAGCAGGCGCGTCGGCCGGCTTCTGGTCCTGCGCAGAAGCAGACGCGATCAGCGCTGCGAATGCGCCCGCGGCAATGCCAAGACGAAGCGCGCCGCGGCGCCGGGAAGGTGAAAACATCGAAAACTCCTCGGGAGGGCAGGTTCCTTGGAACCGCTAAGGCAAAGATCAGTTCCAGAACACCCGCAATTATGGCTGAATTTGGCTGATAACAGCGATTTGCTGTCGCGTTGACATCGCCTGTTGCCCCTCTTATCTGTCCACCACCTTTGCGTCCAGAAGTGATTTTGGCGCCGTTTTTGGCTGCCTGCCTCACCCATCTGGCTCCGGGCATGACCTGAGGGTTTCGTCGGCATTCCGCCGGTGACAATTATTCTGAAAGGACCATTTGATGGTCAGTTTTGGCGGCTTGGCCCGCAAAATCTTTGGTTCAGCCAACGATCGGCGTGTCAAAGGGTTTCGACCGCGCGTCGAAGCCATCAATGCAATGGAAAATGAGCTGGCCGCGCTTTCCGACGAGCAACTGCGCGCCCGGACCGACCAGTTCAGGGCCGATATCGCCAACGGAGCTTCGTTGGACGACGTCCTGATCCCGGCTTTCGCCACAGTACGCGAAGCGTCGAAGCGTGTACTCGGCATGCGTCCCTTCGATGTCCAGTTGATGGGCGGCATGGTGCTGCATGGTGGTGACATCGCCGAAATGCGTACCGGTGAAGGCAAAACGCTGGTTGCTACCCTGCCTGTCTATCTGAATGCGCTCGAGGGCAAAGGCGTCCATGTCGTCACCGTCAACGACTACCTGGCCACGCGCGACTCGGAATGGATGGGGCGCATCTACAAGTTTCTGGGCCTGACCGTCGGCGTCATCGTGCACGGCCTCACCGATGAACAGCGCAAGGCGGCCTATGCCTGCGACGTCACCTACGCCACCAACAACGAGCTCGGCTTCGACTATCTTCGCGACAACATGAAGTACGAGCGCAACCAGATGGTTCAGCGCGGCCACAATTATGCGATCGTCGACGAGGTCGACTCGATCCTGGTCGACGAGGCGCGCACGCCGCTGATTATTTCCGGTCCACTCGAAGACCGCTCGGAAATGTACAATACGGTCGACGCGTTCATCGTCCAGTTGCAGCCGGCTGATTACGAGATCGATGAGAAGCAGCGGACCGCGATCTTCACCGAAGAAGGCACGGAAAAGCTGGAAGGCATGCTGCGCCAGGCCGGCCTGCTGAAGGGCGAGTCGCTCTACGACGTCGAGAACGTCGCCATGGTGCACCACGTCAACAACGCACTGAAGGCGCACCGCCTGTTCCAGCGCGACAAGGACTACATCGTACGCAATGGCGAGATCGTCATCATCGACGAGTTCACCGGCCGTATGATGCCGGGACGCCGCTACTCCGAGGGCCTGCATCAGGCGCTAGAAGCCAAGGAGCATGTGGCGATCCAGCCGGAAAACCAGACACTGGCTTCGATCACCTTCCAGAACTATTTCCGCATGTACGGCAAGCTGGCCGGCATGACCGGAACGGCGCTGACCGAAGCGGAAGAATTCGCCAACATCTACAATCTCGGCGTCACCGAGATTCCGACCAACCTGCCGGTCAGCCGCGCCGACGAGGATGACGAGGTCTACCGCACGGTCGAGGAAAAATACCGGGCTATCGTGCGCGAGATCAAGGAAGCCCGCGCCAAAAGCCAACCTATCCTGGTCGGCACAACGTCGATCGAAAAATCGGAACATCTGGCTGAACGCCTGCGCAAGGAGGGCCTGACGGACTTCCAGGTTCTCAACGCCCGCCACCACGAGCAGGAGGCCGTCATCGTCGCGCAGGCCGGCAAGCCCGGCGCCGTCACCATCGCCACCAACATGGCCGGCCGCGGCACCGATATCCAGCTTGGCGGCAATGCCGACATGCGGATAGCCCAAGAGCTTGCGGGTGTGCCGGAAGGTGAGGAGCGCAAGGCCAAGGAAAAGGCGATCCGTGAGGACATCGCGCGGCTTAAGGAAAAGGCGCTGGCCGCCGGCGGTCTCTATGTGCTCGCCACGGAACGGCACGAATCGCGCCGCATCGACAACCAGCTTCGCGGCCGCTCCGGCCGCCAGGGCGATCCGGGTCGCTCGAAATTCTACCTGTCCTTGCAAGACGACCTGATGCGCATCTTCGGGTCCGAGCGCATGGACGGTATGCTGCAAAAGCTCGGCCTCAAGGAAGACGAGGCAATCATCCATCCCTGGATCAACAAGGCGCTGGAAAAGGCGCAGAAGAAGGTTGAGGCGCGCAACTTCGATATCCGCAAGAACCTGCTGAAGTTCGATGACGTGATGAACGATCAGCGCAAGGTAATCTTCGAGCAGCGTCTCGACCTGATGGACGGCGAAAGCCTCAGCGAAACCGTCGACGAGATGCGTCAGGACGTCATCGAGGACCTGATCGCCAAGCATGTCCCGGAAAACGCCTACGCCGAGCAATGGGATATCGAGGGACTGAAGGAAGGCATCGGCCAGCAGCTCAATCTCGACCTGCCGGTCGACGAATGGGCAAAGGAAGAAGGCATTGCCGACGAGGAAATGCGTGACCGCCTGACCGAAGCCGCCAATCAGGCCGCGGCCGAACGCGCGGCGCGCATGGAAGAATTCGGCCCGGACGCGAAGAATTATGTCGAGCGCTCGGTCGTTTTGCAGACGCTTGACCATCTCTGGCGCGAGCACATCGTCAATCTTGACCATCTTCGCTCGGTGGTCGGCTTCCGCGGCTACGCGCAGCGCGACCCGCTGAACGAATACAAGTCGGAAGGTTTCGAGCTGTTCCAGGCCATGCTGGTGAATTTGCGCCAGGCCGTAACGTCACAGCTCATGCGCGTCGAACTGGTGCGCCAGGCAGCCGAAGCGCCGCCACCCCAGGCCCCACAGACCTTCGGCCACCACATCGACCCCACCACCGGCGAAGACGATTTCGGCGAAGGCTCCTTGGCCACGCTCGATATCGAAGATCAGCGCTATGTCGCTGTCGAGGAACGCGACCCGAACAACCCGACGAGCTGGGGCAAGGTCGGCCGCAACGAGCCCTGCCCTTGCGGTTCAGGCAAGAAGTTCAAGCACTGCCACGGCGCGTTCGTATAGCTTTGGCCGTCGTTCCCCGTGCATCGCGCCTCACGCGCGCCGCACAAAACGGTAGCGCATGAACTCGCGCCATGTCCCGTCCGGCTGAAGGACTTCCGCCGCGATCTCACGCGTGTCCGGACCTGTCATGCGCCAGATGTCGCGGTAGCGATCCGTCTTTTTGCCTTCAGTGATCGCCGGACCTTCGGTTTCCAGCGTCAGCGCCCCGCTCGATGCGTCGCGATGACCATCGAGCACGAAAATGGAAGGCGTCATCGTTCCAACCGTAGCGCCGACATAGCTGCCTTTGGCGGGATCGAAGCCGATCGACGTGATCATCCGAAATGACCCGCCGTCCGGGTTTTGACCAAAGGTTTCGGCGACAAGCCAGGACCCCATGAGCCTGACCGTGTCGCTGCCCGTCATCGTCGGCGTTCCGTCAATCCCCTCGACGATTTCCATGGTCCACTCGCCCAGGAACGGTTCGGCCCAGTTCTCAGTGAAACCATTCGAAGTCATGATCGCCTCCATGTGATTGCGGCAATCATACTGCGTTATTTGCAACCGATTGTAAATAACAAGCGGTTGCAAATTTTTGCGCCTATATTGAGTGCACCTTAATCTGGGCTCGCTCTAACTATTCAGGCACCCGCGTCCACGCCCCGATCAATGTCGGCAGCATGATGCAGGCCCGGTGCGCCAGCGCCTCAGTGCGCAGGCGGTCGCCGAGGTCGTCGATCATCACGTCGGCGGCGGATGCCACGCCGGTTCTTTGCATGAGCGGCAAGAGGCTGCCGATCGTCGCGGCTATGTAATCGTAGGCGAACGTATCGTCGCCTGCCTCGATACGCGTTGCGCCGATCATGAGCGGTTCAGGCAGACCAGCGTCCAGAAACACCCGATAGAGGTCGGTTCCCATATCGGTTGCAAAACCGCCCCGTTCGAACGCCTCGATGATCCATTCAATCGAACGCAGGAACAGCGGCAGATCCGGAACCGATCGGGCCGTGTGCATGCTCATCTCATGGAACGCCAAGATGCCCCCCGGCCTGAGGCATCGCTCCGCAAGATGCCGGATCGTCAGGGCTGGATTTGGCAAGTACATCAGGATGAAGCGGCCAATGATCGCGTCGAAGCGTCCAAAATCGGTGACGTCGCTGAGGTCGCTCAAGGTAAATGTCACACGTCCCGCCAGACCTGCCCGCAAGGCGCGCTGACGGGCGGTGTTCAACGATTCCGGCGACTGATCGACACCGACGACAGAGCCGTCGGGGCCGACCAGTTCCGCTGCCAGCATCGAGACGTCGCCGACACCGCAACCGAGGTCGAGCACGCGCATGCCATGCGTGAGCCCTGCGCGCTGAAATACGTCACGGGTCAGATCGCGATAATAGCCGCTCTGCTTTTCGAGCCGTTCGAACTCGGTTTGGGTGTATCCAAGGGCGTATGGCCGCGATTTGACGACAGATGCGTCGGCGTAAGCAGCATTATCTACACGCGAATTATCCATATCCATGTCAGATCCTTGTTTGATTGAAGCGACGACATGCGCTGCCGACCCGACACGGCAGACGGAACATCGCTATCGCCGTGGCATCGCACGGCAGCCGGAACGAGACCGGCAAGGCTAACCCGCAATGAACGATCTAACTCGCCTGCGTTAGAGAGACCGTTTGAGTGGGCGTGGTAACGGCGTGGTTTCTGGTTCAGTGGAAATCCAGGCCCAAGGCCTCGACGCATCTGCGCCAAGCTGCCAGATTGCCGCCCGTGAAGAACGCGACCTTCATAGACTACCGCAAGCGCATGCGACGCGTGACGCTGCGCATGACCGAATATGTGGCGGCCCAGATGGCCGGACACGCACACGACCGGCTGTCGCTCGCAGCACTTGCCGACGTCGCCTGCTGGTCGCCCGAGCACTTTTCGCGCATGTGGATGGAGACGACCGGCGAAACGCCGCTAACCAGTGTGCGCCGCAGCCTGTTGGAATTGTCGAAGGATGCCTTGTTGCTTGGTCATTCGGTCACATCGGTCGCCGAGCGCGCGGCCTATGCCAGCGGCCAAGCTTTTGCCCACGCCTTTCATCGCCAGTTTGGCCGCTCGGCCAGCGGCTTCGTTCATGCTCATAACCGGCAGGACGGACCGAGCGATTTTCGCACCTTCGCAATCGCCGATCCGATCCCGTTGATGACGGCCAAATATTTCGGCGGTTATGCCGATGCGGGCGAGTTCTCGTCGGCCTGCATGGTGGATCTGCGGCCGGTTCTCAGCCGGCAGGCGCGCGGTTTCTATTTCATGATGGATGATCTGCCCGCGCCTGACATGACACCGCAATCGCGCTTCGATTATCAGTTCGGCCTCGCCAAGGCGCAGCGTGTCGGCCTGAACGTTCGCTACGACGAGAGTGTTGTGAAGCCGGGCCAATATGCCTGCTTCCATGGAATCGGGCCTTGGCAACCCGGCCTGATCGACGAGCTGCTGCGCGAAGGCGGCTGGCAGCGCCGCGACGGTCAGGTGATCGAGCGCCTGCTGACGGACCGCGCGCTGACGCCAGAGCCGCTGCGCAAGGAATATCTCTGGGTGCCGGTGGCGGAACGTACCTAGACACGAATAATGGAGCCGGGATATTTCGCCAGGACCTCATCGGTCGTAACCAAGCTAAATTCTTCGACCGCAGCTTGCGCAAGCAGCATGCGATCGAACGGGTCATTGTGCAGCCTGGCCAGATTCCGGACCGCAATGGCGTGATGCCCGCCAATGACAATCTCAAAATAGCCATTTACCAACAATCCTTCACGCAAGACAGCCGCATCTACGTTGAAATCGGTGCGGCCCAATCCGCTTTTGATCACGATTTCCCAGAGGCTCACTATGCTAAAATGAAGTTCGTTTTGATCGTCGCTGAGTATGTCTTCAGCACGCTTAGATAACCGTTCAGCGTCTATAGCTGACCAGACAAGCAACTGTGTATCGATGAGGAGCTTCACTTATCGATACCAAACATCTCTTCGATTTCTTTGGCGCCCATCTCGTTGAAGTCGTCTGGAATCTGAAACTGACCCTTCAAAAAGCCTATTCGCTGCGGCTTCTTCTGCTCCGGCGTGTCCAGCGGCACGACTTTCACCATAGGCTTGCCGGCCTTTGCGATGACGAAGGGCTCGCCCTTCGCCGCCTTTTCTACCAAGCGGGAAAGCTGGGTTTTTGCCTCGTGGATATTAACGACGTTCATGACGATCACCCTAAACTAAGTTTAGTTAGTTTAGTTCATCCGGCGATGCCACGCAAGTTCAGGATCAATGCACGCGCGACAGCTCCCGCGTCGCCGCTTCCAGCCCGGCAAGGGTGAGCGGGAACATGCGTTCGGCGAAAATCTCGCGGATCATGCCGATGGAATGGGTGTAGCCCCAATAGTCCTGCTTGGTCGGATTGAGCCAGATCGAGTTCGGCCACTGCGCCCGCGCCCGCGCCAGCCAGAGCGCACCCGCTTCGGGGTTCCAATGCTCGACCGCGCCGCCGGCCGTCACGATCTCATATGGGCTCATCGAGGCGTCGCCGACGAAGATCACCTTGTAGTCGTGACCGTATTTGTGCAGCACGTCCCAGGTCGGCGTGACTTCGGCACGCCGGCGGCGATTGTCCTTCCACACGCCTTCGTAGAGGCAGTTGTGGAAATAGAAGAATTCGAGCTGCCGGAATTCCGCCCGCGCGGCTGAAAATAGCTCCTCGACGATACGGATGTAATCGTCCATCGAGCCGCCGACATCGAAGAACATCAAGAGCTTCACCGCATTGCGCCGTTCGGGCCGCGTCTTGACGTCGAGATAGCCGTGCTCGGCTGTCGAATGGATGGTGCCCGGCAGGTCAAGCTCTTCCTGCGCGCCCTCGCGCACCCAGCGGCGCAGCCGCTTCAGCGCAATCTTGATGTTGCGCGTGCCGAGCTCGACCGTGTCGTCGAAATTCTTGAACTCGCGCTTGTCCCACACCTTCACCGCGCGCCGGTGACGGCTTTCGTGCTGACCGATGCGCACGCCCTCGGGATTATAGCCGTAAGCCCCGAAGGGCGAAGTGCCGCCGGTGCCGATCCATTTCGAGCCGCCCTGATGCCGGCCCTTCTGCTCCTCTAGTCGCTTCTTCAGCGTTTCCATCAGCTTGTCGAAGCCGCCCAGCGCCTCGACGAGCTTTTTCTCCTCCTCGGTGAGATGCTTTTCCGCCAACCGCCGCAGCCATTCCTCCGGGATGTTGGCAACGTCGACACCGCTCTCGCCGGACACCGCTTCGACACCCTTGAAGACATGCGAGAACACCTGATCGAAACGATCGATATGGCGCTCGTCCTTCACCAGCGTCGTACGGGCAAGATAATAAAAGCCTTCGACGTCGTAGGTGACGAGATCGGCCTCCATGCCCTCCAACAACGTCAGATATTCGCGCAGCGAGACGGGTACGCGTGCGGCCTTGAGTTCGAGGAAAAAGGGGATGAACACTCAGGAAGTGCCTTCAAGCAAGAAGGTTTTCAGCGGTTCGGGCGCCATCCAAAGGCCTTTACCTTTTCTTGCGAAGGCCCGGCAAGTCAACACTATCTTGCTCTCGTCCCCAAATCGCAGAAAATCCAGATTCGACTCTCCACGGGCCTCGACCGCCGCTTGGCTGACTCCGCTGGTTGCGAGAAGAAGCGCGCCCTCTCTCTTTTCACGAAATGCTACGTCGAGCGTTCGACGAGCTTCCTTCGCTCCGGCTTTGCCCGTGATCCAGTGCTTGACCTCTATGTTGAAAACGCCGAACTCCGGGTTGCTGACATCGGCGACGATCACGTCTTTGCCATCGTCTTTGGACCCTCGGGTCAGGTGCACTGCGTAACCCAGTCCTTGAAGTACGTGCGCCACCAGCCTTTCGACCTCCCGCCATTCCAGACATTGGAGGCGGATCTCATTTTCTGCCAAGGCGAACGCAAGCTTGTCGAGAAACTCGAGCACAAACGTCACGTAACGATCAGCCGAACCGGCTTCCGTCTGCAAGACTTCCAGTTTTGCCCTCACGTCATTGTAAGACCAGAACTCAAAGCGCGGACCGGCAACATCCTGGGCGGCCTGCATAGCTTTTGGATCAAAACCACCATTCGAGATCATGATGATCCGATCGCTGCTCGCGGCGCCGAACCCTCTTGCGTAAGCCAGTATGTTTGAAGGCACTATGCTGCGTGGAGCGTCGTTTCGTGAAAATTTGTAGTCAACGAGGATACGATCGCTCCCACCGATGAGGTTCTCGCCCACCAGATCAAAACGGTGGTTGCCGGCCAGTTCTCTTTGGGCGATCAGTCGATAACCCGACAGGGCAAAGAGAGGCTGAATGACGTTGGCGAAGGACTGAACCCCATGTGTTCCGTCCTGATTTGCCGCCAACTCTTCAAATTTCTGAAGGCATGCTATCGCCAAACGTTTGCGCTCGTGGCCTGACAGCTTGAATGCCTGTTGTCCGGTTATGGAAGCCCGCTGAAAATCGAGCTTCAGCTTTGGTTTCGAAGTGCTTTCGTCCAAGGGCAGTACTCACATCATCTCGACAACGACGGTCTTGCGCGTGGCTACGTTGATCTCGCACCGGGCAAACCTAGCCGCGTTTTGCGGAAAAATCCGCTCAGAATATTCGGCCCTGTTTCACCAGGCCTGAGCCGCATGCCGTCTTCGAACGTGTTCAGCGTCACGCATTCAAAACCATGATGGGCAAGCAGCGCGGTCAGAGACTCGCGGTCGAAATGGTGCAGATGTTCGTTGGGCAACAGCATGCGCCAGTTTCGGAACCATGCTTCTCCGGCCGCGCCAAGCTCACGATAGCGGCAATACGGCACTGCCAACGCCAGATGAGGCGTCTTCAGGCCGTCCAGGAATGACAGATCGGGAATGTGTTCAAGCACGTCGAACATCGCCACCAGATCCCACTCGCGTTCCAGTGCCGCGTCCCAATTCAGAAACCGCACCCCTTGCGGCAGCGGATACTCGGCAATGTCACAGCCAGCACAGTCTGGTACGCCGGTGATGTGTGCCGCCTCGATGAAGCTCCCAGTGCCGTAGCCGATCTCCAGCACGGAGTCGGGAATACGTCCCATCAGCCCGAGCAACCAGCCCATGCGCTGATAGCCAAGCTTGATCGTGCGGCCGGAAAGGTCCTCGTAATAGGTCAGGTACTTCTTGTCGTAGCCAATCGGCGTGAACTCGATCTGATGGATCACGCCGAATTCGTCGATGCGGTAGTTTTCGGGCAGGCTCACCCTTGCCGCCGCGCCATGAAGGCCAGCCGCTCGAACAGGTGCACGTCCTGCTCATTCTTGAGAAGGGCGCCATGCAGTTTGGGCAGCGCATTCTTCGGGTCGGCGCGCAGATCGGCGGGATCGATATCGTCGGCGACCAGCAGCCTGATCCAGTCGAGCGCCTCGGAGGTGGACGGGCGTTTCTTCAGGCCCGGCACGTCGCGGATTTCGTAGAACTGCGTAAGGGCAGCGCGAACAAGGTTCTGTTTGATGCCTGGATAGTGCACGTCCACGATGCGATGCAGCGTCTCGACATCCGGGAAGCGGATGTAATGGAAGAAACAACGGCGCAGGAATGCGTCCGGCAATTCTTTCTCATTGTTCGAGGTGATGATGACGATCGGCCGGTGTTTTGCCCGGATCGTCTCGCCGGTCTCATAGACGAAGAACTCCATGCGATCGAGTTCCTGCAACAGGTCGTTGGGAAACTCGATGTCCGCCTTGTCGATCTCGTCGATCAAAAGCACGACCTTCTTGTCTGCGGCAAAAGCGTCCCACAGCTTGCCGCGCTTGATGTAGTTGTGAATGTCGTTGAAACGTTCATCGCCAAGCTGGCTGTCGCGCAGGCGCGTGACAGCATCATACTCGTAGAGCCCCTGCTGGGCCTTCGTCGTCGATTTGACGTGCCATTCTATCAATTCAAGGTTGAGTGCCGCCGCCACCTGGCGGGCCAATTCCGTCTTGCCGGTGCCGGGTTCGCCCTTAACCAGCAGCGGACGCTCCAGCGCGATGGCCGCATTGACCGCGATCATCAGATCCTTGTCAGCCACATAGGCGGCCGTTCCTTCAAAGCGCATACTGTCCTCTAGGTTGGGGGGACGCGATGCCGCACCGTAGAAAGGGTCCATCGCAAGCGCAACCGCGGCAAGCAGTTTTGAGGCGCTGTCGGCTGCAACTGCAAAGCTGCCCAAAACATCCGACGTTTCTAATTGATCGATTTTTAGAAACAATAAAAACGTTTTGTTAGCCAGGTCTTCTTTCTTCGGCGGGACAAGAAGCCTTTAAGACACGACAGAACCTGTCGTTAATTCGGGGCCTCTACGGTAACCGCGCAAATTCACGACCACTGGCGTGTATACGGGGCCAATGCCTCCACTGCTGAGCAACTCACTATCATCGCTGAAAAGCTTTACTTTTTTGGCGTTGGCTTATCTGGCCTGCGCGGTTGCGTCGATCCAACTGGTCAGCGCTGATAGCCGTTTGGCGACGCTGTGGATTGCAAACATCATCGTCTTCGCGATCCTGATGCGAAACCCGGGATTGAGAGGCCCAGCCAGTCTGGCCGGCATTTTTGTCGGCTGCGTCGCCGCCAATCTCATGAAGGGATCCGGCCTCCCTGCATCTGGCCTGTTCGGTACCGTATCCGTAATCTATGCCGCTCTTTTGATACACTTCGCGACCAAACTCCTGGCCAGCGAAGATGGTGCGAAGAACCCGGTTCGCGCCTTTGTTGCCGCTCTCGCCGCCTTCATGGGGATCACTTGCGCCGTCGCCTTTCTGTTGGGGGCGGCCGCAGTGGCATTCTTGCAATGGAGTTTTGTTCCCACTGCCAGCCAATGGCTGATCAACAACATCGGTACCGCGGCGATCTTCCTGCCATTTGCGGTCCTCGTCAGCCGCCAGAACATCATGGCGCTGGCGCAGCCGAATGAAGCTTTACAGACGCTGGTCTGGTCAGCCGCCTGCTGCGCGGTCATGTGGATCTCACTTGGCTTCGGCAGCTTTCCATTTGGCTACGCCATGATCCCATTGTTGGCCGCGGCCGTCAGATTACCCAAGTTCAACCTGGCAATCGTCTGTATGGTAACCGGCCTATGCGCCATCTTTGCCGCAGCTAACGGGCACGCGACCGATCTCGCCGCCGCGGACGGCAAGATTTCCATCAGTTTCCAGTTCGCAGTCGCGGTGACCGTGACGATGCCCTTCCTGGCCAGTCTGTTGATCGATCAGATTCATCAGGGCGTGCGCAGGGTAGCCGACACTGAAGAGCGCTTCAGACGGGCCATCAATGATTCCGATGTCGGCATGCTCAACATCGACATGACGGGCTGCATCGTCGAGACAAACCCAGCTTTCGCCGGTTTGCTTGGATATACGCCGGCGGAAATGCAGGGCCGTCGGGTGCAGGAATTCACGCCGGTGGAAGATCTTCACATCGGCAACGACGCCATCTCAGCTGCCAAACGTGGCGAGGTGGACGCTTTCACTTTCCAGAAGCGGTATTCACGGCGCGATGGCAGCCGTGTTTGGGTCGAGGTTTCCGCGTCGGTGATGCGATCTCCGGAAACCGGCGAGCCGGCCTATCTGATTTCCCAGATGCGTGACATCAGTGCCCGCAAGAAGGCGGAAGCGGCCTTGGCGGAAATGGAAGACAGGTGGGATTTCGCCCTCGCCAGCGTTGGACAAGGTTTTTGGGATCATAATGTCATCAAGGGTAATGTCACCTATTCCACCACCTGGACGAGCATGTTGGGTTATGAGCCCGGCGAATTGAACGGCGATGCCGACTCATGGACAGGTCGCATCCATCCGGATGACCTGCTTGTTGTGCAAGCCATGGACGCGGATCATCAAGCCGGGCTCATCCCGGCCTTCCAACTCGAATATCGCATGCGACACAAGGCCGGGCACTGGGTCTGGGTGCTCGACCGCGGCAAGGTAATCGAACGAGCCAAGGACGGCAGCCCGATCCGGTTGATCGGCACGCTGACCGACATCAGCGCGCGCAAGCAAGCCGAAGAGGAGCTTGCCCATACCGCCGCTCTGCTGGCCGATGAAAAGGAGCGCCTGCGCGTAACTCTGAATTCGATCGGCGACGCGGTGATCTGCACCGACGCGCTGGACCGCATTACCTTCATGAACCCGATTGCCGAACTGATGACCGGTGTATCGGCGCAATATGGCGTAGGTCAGGCCCTGACTGATGTCTATCTGGCTGTCGAAGATGAGAGGGGACACGAAACTCATGGCAATGCCATGCTCGACGAGCGCTTCAAGTCCTCGTGGCAAAACCTGATGATCGTCCGCGGTGACGGTTCGCGCCGCGCGATCCGCGAAGTGACGTCCCCGATCCTCAACGAAAAGGGCGACAGCTCCGGGCGCGTGATTGTGTTCCAGGATTTCACCGACCTGCGCGCCATGCAGCGCGAACTGGCCCATGCCGCCGCCCACGATTTGCTGACGGGCCTCGCCAACCGCTCTCGTTTCCTGGCCGAACTGGACGACATGATCGAAAATCGCCGTGGCAAGGAGCAACACCAGTTGCTCTACATCGACCTCGATCGTTTCAAGACGGTCAACGATTCCGGCGGCCACGCTGCGGGCGACGAACTGCTGCAGAAGATCGCGGTGGCGATCAAATCATGTGTGCGTGGCCTGGACTTTGTAGCGCGCCTGGGTGGCGACGAGTTCGGCGTCATCTTGCGGTCCTGCCCGCCGGCCTATGCGCGGATCGCCGCACAAAAGATCATCGACACGATTTCTTCGCTTCGGTTCGAGTGGAACGCCACGGCTTACAACGTCGGCGCCAGCATTGGCATTGCGACGATCGACGAGAATACCCGTTCAGTTGAGGCCGCGATCGAACGCGCCGATCACGCCTGTTATGCTGCCAAGGCCGCCGGCCGCGGGTGTGTCTGGGAGGCCGAACTGCCAGGCGGCCGCAACGTAGTCGGGTTGCCTACCAAGGCCCGGTCGGCCTGATTACCGCGTGGGCACCGGGTGCTCGCCGCGATAGTCGTAGAAGCCTCGGCCGGCCTTTCGTCCGAGCCATCCGGCCTCGACATATTTCACCAGTAGCGGGCACGGCCGATATTTCGAGTCCGACAGCCCGTCGTGCAGCACCTGCATGATCGAGAGGCAGGTATCCAGACCGATGAAGTCTGCGAGCTGGAGCGGCCCCATCGGATGGTTGGCGCCGAGCTTCATCGCGGTATCGATGGCGTCGACGGTGCCGACCCCCTCGTACAGCGTATAGATCGCTTCGTTGATCATTGGCAGCAGGATGCGGTTGACGATGAAAGCCGGGAAATCTTCCGAGACGGTCACGGTCTTGTCGAGCCGACCCACGAATTCCCGAGCGGCCTCGAACGTCTGATCGGCCGTTGCGATGCCGCGCACCAGTTCCACCAGTTTCATCACCGGCACGGGGTTCATGAAATGAATGCCGATGAATCGTTCCGGCCGGTCGGTCTGCGCGGCAAGACGGGTGATCGAGATGGATGAGGTGTTGGTGGCAAGATAGGCTTCGGGATTCAGCTTTGGACAGAGCTGCGCGAAAATCTTGCGCTTAACGGCTTCGTCTTCGGTCGCGGCCTCGATCGCGAGGTCCACGCCGGCGAGATCGGACAGTTCGGTCGCCGGCGTTATGCGCGCGAGCGCGGATTTCCGCACAGCATCATCAAGCTTTCCCGCAGCCACGTGCCGGGCAAGGTTGCCGTTGATCGTCGCGATGCCCTTCTCAACCTTGTCTGACGACAGATCGTAGAGCACGACCTGATAGCCGGCCGAGGCTGCGACATGGGCGATCCCGCTGCCCATTTGGCCGGCGCCGATGATGCCGATGGATTCGATCTTTGCCATTTTCCACCCGTACGCGCGTGCGGCGTTCTTGGTCATTTTTTTGTGCGCCGCACACTAAATGGCCGGAGTGGCTTTCGTCCACCCCGGCCAGCTAATTTTGCGAAACCCTTGGGCTAAAGTCAAAGCGCCTTTTCGAGTTCTGGCAGGACGGTGAAGAGATCGCCGACTATGCCATAGTCCGCGACCTGGAAGATCGGCGCTTCCTCATCCTTGTTGATGGCGACGATGACTTTCGAATCCTTCATGCCGGCCAGATGCTGGATGGCGCCGGAGATGCCGCAGGCAATGTAGAGGTCCGGCGCGACCACCTTGCCGGTCTGGCCGACCTGCCAGTCGTTTGGCGCATAGCCGGCATCGACGGCGGCGCGAGATGCGCCGACGGCTGCGCCGAGCTTGTCGGCGACGGGCAGGATCACCTCCTGGAACTTCTCCGACGAACCGAGAGCCCGGCCGCCAGAGATGATGATCTTGGCCGAAGTGAGTTCCGGACGGTCGCTCTTCGCCACCATGTTCTCGACGAAGGTCGAGACCCCCGGATCGGCGGCCGCCTTGATCGCCTCAACCGACGCCGAGCCGCCTTCGCCAGCCGCCTGGAAGGAGGCGGTGCGCACCGTGATCACCCTGGTTTTGTCGCCCGACTGCACGGTCTGGATGGCGTTGCCGGCATAGATCGGACGTTTGAACGTGTCGGCCGAGACAACTTCGATGATTTCCGAGATCTGCATCACATCGAGCAGTGCCGCCACGCGCGGCAGCACATTCTTGCCCGAGGTAGTCGCCGCAGCGATGATCGTGTCGTAATTGCCGGCCAGCGAGACGATGAGCGCAGCGACAGGCTCTGCGAGCCGCTCGGCCAGTTCGTCGGCTTCGGCCAGCAGCACCTTGCGCACGCCCTTCAGCTTGGCGGCGGCATCGGCGGCCGCTTTCGCGCCCTTGCCGGCCACCAGCACGTCGACGTCGAGGCCGATCTTCGATGCTGCCGAGAGCGCCTTGGCCGTCTGGTCCGACAGCGAGGCATTGTCGTGTTCGGCGATCAAGAGAATTGCCATGTTATCTTTCCTTTCCTGACCGAACCTTAGAGCACGCCTGCGGACTTCAAGCTGGAGACCAGCTCCGCCACGTCCTTCACCTTGACGCCCGCCTTGCGGCCGCCCGGCTCTTCCGTCTTGATCACCTTCAGCCGCGGCGTCACATCGGCGCCGAAATCGGCTGCCGTCTTCTCGTCCAGCGGCTTCTTCTTCGCTTTCATGATGTTCGGCAGCGAGGCATAACGCGGCTGGTTCAGCCGCAGGTCCGTCGTCACGATCGCCGGCAGCTTCAGATCGACCGTCTGCAAGCCGCCATCCACCTCGCGTGTCACCTTGGCATGGTCGCCGGCAATCTCCACCTTCGAGGCGAAGGTGCCCTGCCCCCAACCGAGCAGCGCCGCCAGCATCTGGCCCGTCTGGTTGGCGTCGTCATCGATCGCCTGCTTGCCCAAAATCACCAGGCCGGGCTTTTCGGCATCGACCACGCCCTTCAAAACCTTGGCCACGCCCAGCGGCTCGACCTGCTCGTCAACCTTCACCAGGATCGCCCGGTCGGCGCCCATGGCGAGAGCCGTGCGCAGCGTCTCGGCCGCCTGCGCCGGGCCGATCGAGACCACCACGATCTCTTCCGCCTTGCCCGCTTCCTTCAGGCGGATCGCTTCTTCGACCGCGATCTCGTCGAACGGGTTCATCGACATCTTCACATTGGCAAGCTCGACGCCAGACCCATCGCCCTTCACGCGGATCTTCACGTTGTAATCGACAACCCGCTTCACCGGGACCAGAACTTTCATGCCTCACCTCTCCTAGACTGCGTCGCCATCCTGGCCTTGCGGCGATCTACTACCGCGCTGGGGTTGCGACTTGCCGATAGCCGACATTCTTCGCTGAAAAATTACCGCTGTCTTTGCAAAATTGCGATTGTGCAATGCGAAAAGCGGCCGGACCGTAGTGAGCATTGACGTGAACGTCAATATCGCCGGAAAACCATTAATCGGTTGAACGATTTGCCGTAGCGTGAGGCCGCTCAGTTCACATCAATGGACGGCAGGTTGAGGTGCTGTCCACACCGCCGCGCGCGTGCCTCCCGCTCGCTGATCAGGATACCGTGACCAATGACGGAGGTGTGATATTCGACGACGGCTCGCCGCAGCCCGGCAATCTGCTCGCTCGTCTCCTTGCGGTTCACGATCATATCTGACGCCACATCGGCTCGTAAGGAACGCATCTCCGACTGAAGCTCGTCCCTTGTTTCGTCGATCTTCTTATCCAATTTGCCGACATCGGATCGCACATTGCCAATCTCCGCGCGCATCTCGCGGAGCAATTTAAGCATCAGGTTTTCCGGTTCTTCAGTCATGGCAAGGTCTATAGCACGCCGAATGTGGCCGGAACAGCCGCTCACTGCCTTCCCCAGCGCGGCGCAGGTTGCGCCTCGATCGGCTTCACGGCGCTCTCCTGGTCGACACGCACCGCGCGGGGCGTGACAACCTCCTTGTCGAAGATCGGCACGTCGCGCCGTTTTAGTACGAACACCAGCAACAACCCGGCAAGAATGCCGCCGACATGCGCCGACCATGAGACCTGGTCCTCGCCGCCGGCGAAAAACATCAGGAACTGGAAACCGATCCACAACAATAGCGTAATATAGGCGGGGATGCGCAGCGGGATGCGGCCGAAGGCCAGCACCCAGATTTTCACACGGGGATGCAGGACAAGATAGGCGGCGACAATGCCCGCGATCGCGCCCGAAGCGCCGATGAGCGGGGTTTGCGAGTCCGGCGCCATCAGCCCGTGGAACAGAGCTCCGGCGACGGCGCAGAGCAAATAAAAGATCAGATATTTGACGTGCCCCATGGCGTCTTCGACGTTGTCGCCGAACACCCAGAGGAACAGCATGTTGCCGCCGAGATGAAAAATATCGCCGTGCAGGAAGGCATAGGTGAGGTAGGTCAGATCCTCCGGAACGACCACATATTCCGGCGGGAGTTCCGCCCTGTCGAACACGACCGATGGAATATATCCGAGACCGACGACTGCGGCCTGCATCGTCTCTTCGGGCTGGATAGCGGTCAGCAAGAAGACAACCGCGTTGAGGACGATCAGGCCGATCGTCACATATTGCAGTTTGATGTGGCGCAGGCTGTTTGCGTCGTGAAGCGGTATGAACATCGGCTCAGCCGCTCCTCGGGATAGCTAGCGGTTCTTGCCGGGAACCCATAGCACGTCGGCATTTCCATTGTCATTGCAGGCCCGGGCCGCAACGAACAGGAAATCCGATAGCCGGTTTGCGTAGCGCACGGCCTCCGCGTTGAGGTGTTCGCCCTCCTGCTGGCCCAGCGCCACCATCAGCCTCTCCGCGCGGCGCACGACGGTCCGCGCCAGATGCAGCGAAGCGGCAGCGGGCGTGCCGCCGTTGAGCACGAAGGATTTCAACGGCTGCAGATCCTTGTTGTAGTAGTCGATCTGCTCCTCGAGCTGTTTCGTCTGCGATGCGACGATGCGCAGCGGCTCGTAGCCGAGCGGCTTGCCGTCATCAGGAGTCGACAAATCCGCGCCGAGGTCGAACAGATCGTTCTGGATGCGTGACAGCACGGCATCAATGGCGGGATGAGCGGTGGCGCAATGGATACGCGCCATGCCGATGCAGGCATTGGCCTCGTCGATCGTGCCGTAGGCCTCGACCCGCAAATCGCTCTTCAGGCGGCGCGTATTGTTGCCGAGGCCGGTCGTGCCGTCGTCGCCGGTGCGGGTGTAGATTTTATTGAGCTTGACCATGCCGCACTCACTTGCGGGTGAAGTAGACGGCAAGCAGGATGAAGACCAGCGCCACGAATTGCAGCGCGACACGCATCTGCATCAGCTTGTTCGACGTATTGCCTGAACCTCCGCGCATCATGTTCATCAGCCCGCGGATCAGCACGACCACCACCGCGAGCATCACGATGATCGCAAGAATGTTGAACAGCGTGGCCATCGGACGTCCTCTCGGCGGAGCTTAATGCGCGCGGCCGGCAAACAGCACCGGCTAAGGTTGCGTGAACGGTTATCACATAGTTTGCCGGCCTCCATAGCGAAAGGAGGACGCACCCTCGCGCCTCCGCTTTTGGAACGGGTAGCCGAATCGCCGGAAAGCTATGAAAAATGGGCGTATCGAACCCACATATCACATTCGGCGGGTTGACCGCCGATGCGTTATCGTGAGGAAGTCGGTCAACGGGCGGGACGCTTATCGTCGATGTTGCGTAATATCGTTGCCCTCAAGCGCGTACTCTACGACGCGCTGGGCCATTTCAACGACGATGACGGCTGGTCGATGGCCAGCCATCTGGCCATCAGTGCGCTGATGGCGTTGTTTCCTTTCCTGATTTTTGCAACGACGCTGGCGAGTTTCCTCGGCGCCAGCGCCTTCGCCGAGACGGCCGTGCATCTCGTTTTTGACACCTGGCCGGAGCAGATCGCCGACCCGATCGCCCGTGAGGTGGTGAACGTGCTCACTGTCCAGCGCGGCGACCTCTTGACCTACGGTGTCCTGCTGGCCGCCTTCTTTGCCTCCAACGGCATCGAGGCGCTGCGCACCTCGCTCAATCGCGCCTATCGCGTGACGGAAACGCGCGGTATCATCTGGCGGCGGCTCCAGAGCGTGCTTTTCGTGCTGATGGCGACTATCGGAATCATCATCATCAGCGTCCTGCTGGTCTTTGCCCCGATCATCGTGCGCGTGCTGGTGGCGCGGTTCGAATGGATCGGGCCTTATCTCGGCACCATCACGATCTGGCGCTACATGATCGCCTCGACCGTCATCGTGCTTGGGTTAATCGCGGTGCATTTCTGGCTGCCTGACGGCCGCAGGCGGTTCCGGGAAATCGTGCCCGGACTGATCTTCACGCTGATCGGCTGGCTGATCGGCTCCACCGTCTTTGCCGAATATCTCGACCGCTTTTCATCCTATGTCTCGACTTATGCCGGCTTGGCGTCGATCATGATCGCGGTCGTGTTCCTCTACATCGTCTCCGCGATCTTCATCCTCGGTGGTGAGTTCAACGCCGCGATCAGCCGTTATCTCGAAGCACGGGCCCGCGTGCCGGGCTGAACCGTCGCCAGCGCCACGCCGAGCATTGCCACAACCATGCCCGCCACCTGAACCAGCGTGAGCTGCTCGCCAAACAACGCCCAGGCCATGATGGCTGTGACAGCCGGCACAAGGTAAAACAGCGAGGCAACCTTCGACATCTCGCCTTCCCGGATCATCAGCATCAGCAGGAAGATCGCGCCGATGGAGAGCACCAGCGTCAACCAGGCCAGCGCGAAGATCAGTTCGCCGTTGATCGTGACCGTGCCGGTTTCAGTGGCCAGGGAGGCAAGCAGCATGACCACGGCTGCGCCGACATATTGCCAGAACGCGCCGCCCACCAGGCTGTCGCCGCCGGAATGCCGCTTCTGCCAGACAGTACCGCCGCTGATCGACAGCAGCGCGATCAGGCTGGCGATCAGGTTCGGCGCGGTAATGCCGGCGCCGCTGACGCCGAGCTTCGGCCACAGAACGATCACCACGCCGACGAGGCCGACAGCAAGCCCGGCCCATTGGCGCGGCGACACTTTTTCGCCCAACAGCCACCCGGCCAGCAAGGCCGTCACCAGCGGCTGCAAGCCCGCGATGAGCGCCGAAATGCCGGCAGGCAAGCCGTTATGGATCGACCAGAACACCCCACCGAGATAAAGACCGTGCGTCAGCATACCGGCGATGATCGCGTGTTTGGCCTGTTTGCCGGTCGGCCATTTGCCGCGCAACGCCACGAGCAATCCGGCCAGTATCAAGAAAGCCAGGGCGAAGCGGGCCGCCAGAAAAGCGAACGGCTCCGCCCACGGCATGGCATAGCGCGCGCCGATGAAGCCGGTCGCCCACAACAGCACGAACAGGGCGGGCACGAATTGACGGGCTTGATGCATCGACGGGCCTGGATGAAGGACGCCACGCTCTATGGCGGCGTGCCGGCCAAGACAATCCAAATCGGTTGATTTGATGATTGAGCGGGTTGAAGCTCGGATTTCCCCGCGACCGTGTCGGCGCACAGGAACTGAAACCGTCCTTGCGGTATCAAGGTCGCTCAGGAGGAGTGCATCATGACCAAGATACAGATCGAGAACGTCATTCAGCCCGGTTCGACCTATACGGTCAATGCCGAGAAGTACGGGGCGATGCGGCAGGCATATCTCAAAGTTGCGCCGGGTTCGCCGCCCGGCCTGACGCCTGCCGAGATTCTGGCGCAAGCGAAGGCGCATCTGCCGGATGATCTGTTTCCGGGCGGTGCAAAGGCAGGCTGGTGGGCCAAGGCGGTTCAGTTGGACCTTGAGGCGAAAGGCGTCATCAAGCGCATGAAGGGCAGTCCGGTCAGGCTTTACCGGGCTTGAAACCAACCGTTGCTCTGATGTCCGACGGCGTCTTTCCTGCCTCGCGCAGGGTCCGAAGACCGGTGTCGCGGAAACTCTTGGACAGTTTTCGGCTATCTGGTCCCATGATCAGGCGATGATGGTGATAGACAGGCTCTGGCAGGCCGAGCAGTTCCTGCAGCAATCTATGGACACTTGTGGCCTCGAAGAGATCCTGCCCACGCACGATGTGCGTGACGCCTTGCAAGGCATCGTCAAGGACGACCGACAGATTGTAGCTGGTCGGTATGTCTTTCCGGGCGAGGATGACGTCGCCCCAACGGCTGGGGTTGGCTTTGACAGTGGTTGGCTCCTCATCCTGGCCTATCGGAAACTCGCGCCAGCTTAGTGGGGCAACACCCCCACCCCTAACCCCTCCCCACAAGGGGGAGGGGAACTTGGCGGCAACGCTGGCGAATCTCCCTCCCCCTCGTGGGGAGGGGTTAGGGGTGGGGGTTTTTTTTGGCCCCAATGCATCGAGCGCCTTCTGCATGTCCAGCCGCCAGGCAAAAGCCTCGCCATCATCTATCCGCTGTCGCCGTTCGAAGTCTGCCAACGCCTTGTCCGCAGGCGGGTAATGCGGCGCGCCGTCGGGATCGCGCGGCCAGTCCTTGCCGCCATCAGGCAAACCGGCGACGAAAGCGCGGATGTCGCCCCGACTCATGAAAGCTGGATACACAATGCCGTCTCGGACGAGCCGATCCAGCGCCCCTCGATATTCCTCAAAATGCTCCGACTGTCGGCGCGCCGGCGCTTCCCATTCGACGCCGAGCCACTCGAGATCCCGAAAGATGCCGGCTTCGAATTCCGGCGTGCAACGCTCGGTATCGATGTCCTCGATGCGCAACAGCAGCCGGCCGCCGGTCTGCCGCGCCAGCTTGTCGTTCAGCAAGGCGGAATAGGCATGGCCGAGATGCAGTTCGCCGTTCGGGCTGGGCGCGAATCGGAACACCGGCCTGTCAGCAGACAAAACCATCAGCAGGAAATCGGGTTGCGCGCCATGCCATGATTGCTACGGTCGCGGCGTTTCGACGACAAGAGGCCGAGCCTCAAACGAATGCAGCGTATCCGCAATCTCGATGATATTGCCATAGGGCTCGACGCCTTGATGGCGATCGACCCGCGCCTCCAGCCGATCCGCGCGGCTGCGGGCGAGGTGCCGTTGCGGCTTTCCGAGCCCGGATTCGAAAGCCTTGCTTCGATCATTGTGGGCCAACAGGTGTCGACGGCAAGCGCCCGAGCGATCTTCGGGCGGCTGACCGCACTAGCCAACCCGTTGACGCCTCAAGCGATCTTGGCCGCCGATGACGATCTGTTTCGCCAGGCTGGACTTTCCAGGCCCAAGCAACGCGGCCTGATTGCAGCAGCGCAAGCGGTCGGCGACGGGCTGGATCTTCACCATCTGTGCGAACGCGACGCCGACGAGGCGATCGCGACGCTGACTGCCGTCAACGGCATCGGCCCCTGGACGGCGGAAGTGTATCTGCTTTTCGCTGCGGGCCATCCAGACATCTTTCCGGCCAAAGACGTCGCCTTGCAGACGTCAGTCGGTCACGCGTTCGGCCACGAATCACGCCCGGCCGACAGGGCGCTGATTGCGATCGCCGAGGCCTGGTCGCCCTGGCGCGGGGTCGCGGCACGCTTGTTTTGGGCATACTACCGGACGATTCGCGGGCGCGACGCGGTCCCGATCGAGCCTCAGGCAGCATGAATCGCGAAGAAAATGCGGGATTTGGCCGGTTTCGCCCCCCTGCCCCCGCTTCACATTCCTGACATCTAGGGCTTACACTATGCGGGCCGATTGGTTCTGAGGCAGGAGGTGGCGGGCGTGACGATTGCCGTGTCTCCCGATGGGTTGCCGGCTTTGGTGCTGAACGCGGATTACCGTCCGCTCAGCTATTACCCCTTGTCGCTCTGGTCCTGGCAGGATGCCATCAAGGCAGTCTTCCTGGATCGCGTGAACATTGTCGCCGAATATGAGCACCAGGTTTCGTCGCCGACCTTCTCCATGAAGCTGCCTTCGGTGGTGAGCCTGAAGAGCTATGTGAAGCCCTCGCGTTATCCGGCCTTCACGCGGTTCAACGTGTTTTTGCGCGACCGCTTCGAGTGCCAGTATTGCGGCACCGAAGAGGATTTAACCTTCGACCATGTCATCCCGCGCCGCTGCGGCGGGGCGACGACTTGGGAGAACGTGGTCGCCGCCTGCTCGCCCTGCAATCTGCGCAAGGGCGGCCTGATGCCGGCTCACGCAAAAATGTGGCCGCGTCAGAGACCCTACCAGCCGACGGTGCACGACCTGCACAACAATGGCAGGCTGTTCCCGCCGAACTACCTGCACGAAAGCTGGATGGATTATCTCTACTGGGATGTCGAACTGGAGCCGTAAGGCAGTCTTTCCTCGCCCTGTTAACGGGGAGAGGATACCGGCAGGCAGGTGAGGGGCAGCGCGACACTTGCCGCTTCTGGCGACAGCCCCTCATCCGTCACTTCGTGACACCTTCTCCCCGTAAACGGAGAGAAGGAAGAGGTGCTAACTCTTTGCCGCCCCGCGAAACGCCACGAGCATCAGCACGAAGCTGACCACCGCGTTCCAACCGGCAAAAGACAGGCCCAGCACGCGCAATGCGGCCTTGTCGCAGGATGGCGGCACGACTGTATCCAGCGCGTCGAGCACACCCTTGCCACCGGTATCGACGCCGGAAACAGCGCCGCAGTCGGTCGGGCCGGCCCACCATCCCCATTCCACGCCGGCGTGCTTGACGCCGAGATAGAGGCTGACGGCCATGATGATACCGCCGAGCACAAGCAGCCCGCGCGTCAATTTCGGCGAGCCGCCAACACCACCCGAGAAGCCCGCGACTGCCATCAGCGGCGCGCCGATGTAGAAGGGCCAACGCTGCTCGAGGCACAGCTTACAGGGGATGTAGCCCCCGATGTACTGGAACCCCAGCGCCGTCAGCACTGTCGCAGCCATGGCGACGGCGAGAAACAAGGCCGTCCGCTTCAAGGACGAAGACGCAACGGACGAGGATGCAAGCACGGTCATGAAAGGTCGCTCAAACTAGGTCAGAAAGCGTATTTGACCAGGATATAGAGCAGAATGAGGGCGCCGGCCGCCGCTGCGGCAATCAGCCCAAGCCGCTCCTCGACAAAGTGGCGGATCGGCTCGCCATACGTCTTCAAGAGCCAGGCGAGCGCGAAAAACCGCGCGCCGCGAGCGATGATCGCCGACAGGATGAACAGCGGCAGGCTGAAGCCGATGACGCCGGACAGGATGGTCACCACCTTGATCGGCGGCAGGTGCGCCAGGCCGGAGGTCACCAGCATCAAGAGAATCAAGCCGGTGCCCCCGGACGTCCGTAGCGCCTCGAATTCGTCCAGCTTGCCGTAGAATTCGAGCACCGGCTTGGCGATTGCCTCGTAGGCGTAGTGGCCCAGGAACCAGCCGGCGATGCCGCCCAGCACCGAGGCCAACGTCGCTACGAAAGCGTAGCGGTAGGCGCGGTCGGGCCGCGACAAGGCCATCGGCAGATAAAGCACGTCGGCCGGCACCAGGAACACCGAGCTTTCGACGAAGGCGATGATGGCCAGCCACCATTCGGCCGATTTGCGCGCCGCCAGCGACAGCGTCCAGTCGTAGAGTTTTCTCAGCATTCCGCGCCTCGGCTTTTGCGTGGCGGTGTCTACGGACATTCCAAAACCCCTGCAATGGTGGACGGCGCACGGCTTGTCGCAGCTCGCCGCCGGTTTTGCCAGTTTGCAGTTACTGTTCTGTCAAAGGTGGCGAGGATGCGACGATTTCCCGATCCAGGAGGAAATCGGCGCGTCACTGTTGACTGGCGCGGGTCCGTTCGTATATCCGCAGCCGTTCGCTATCGGCAGGCGCTATGCCTGAAGGTCGAGCGGGCCCCTATGGCGGAACTGGTAGACGCGTCCGACTCAAAATCGGATTCCGCAAGGAGTGCTGGTTCGATTCCGGCTAGGGGCACCATTCCATTTTTGAACATTTTCATGTCTCCTAACAGTTTGAAAGTTAAGGATGTTTCAGCGGTTTGATAACCGCTTTTTCCGGGCAATATGGCAGGCGCTCGGCGAACACGAGTTTGAGCACGGCACGGCGGTCCTGACGGCGGTCCGAATGCCAAAGTTTCCAAGGGCTTGCGAGAAAGTCCATCGCGGCTCGATAAGTTTCGCGGACTTGTCCGGCTTCACCACTGATGGGACCAAGTTGGCTTAACTGAAAGCGGAGGATTTCTGGTTCATCGTAGCCTTTCAAAGGAGCGAAGATGAGACAGAAATCCGGAACAGGGAAAGCGCCTGCGGAACAGGTCATCAAGGACATCCGCCGTGCGACCCGCAAGCAGTACGGTGCGGAGGAGAAGACTCGCATTGTGCTGGAGGGTCTCCGCGGCGAGGAATCGATCGCTGCGCTGTGCCGGCGCGAGGGGATCGCCGAGAGCCTGTATTACAACTGGTCGAAGGAATTCCTGGAAGCCGGCAAGAAGCGGCTTGCCGGCGACACGGCACGCGCCGCCACCAGCGACGAGGTAAAGGTACTGCGCAAGCAGGCGCGCGATCTCAAGGAAGTCGTCGCCGAGCAGGCCCCGGAACTGCGGGTTCTCAAAAAAGCATGATCGCGGATGGGGGCGACGACGAATGAGATACCCCGCATCCGAGAAGCTGGAGATCATCCGGCTGGTCGAGAACCCGCACCTGTCGGCGCGGCGCACATTGCAGAAACTCGGCATTCCGCGTTCGACCTTCAATCGCTGGTATGACCGTTTCCTTGCCGGCGGCATCAATGCGCTGGAGGATCGCAGGCCCCGGCCGAATCGCGTCTGGAACCGTGTTCCCGATGCGGTGCGGGGCCAGATCGTCGAGCTGGCGCTGAACGAGCCGGAGCTGTCGCCACACGAACTGGCGGTCACTTTCACCGATACGAAGGGCTACTTCGTCTCGGAATCCTCAGTCTACCGCCTGCTCAAGGCCCATGAGCTGATCACCAGCCCAGCCTTCATCGTCATCAAGGCCGCCGACGAGTTCCACGACAAGACGACGGCGCCGAACCAGCTCTGGCAGACCGATTTTACCTATCTCAAGGTCATCGGCTGGGGATGGCTCTATCTGTCGACGGTGCTCGACGACTTCTCCCGCTACATCATCGCCTGGAAGCTGTGCACCACGATGAAGGCCGCAGACGTCACCGACACGCTGACTATAGCGCTCACAGCATCAGGCTGCGACAGCGCAACGGTCGTGCAGCGGCCGCGATTGCTCTGCGACAACGGCCCCCCCGTCATACGTCTCGTCAGACCTCGCCGCATGGCTATCGACAACAGCATGGATCACACGTGCGGTGCGCCCTGCCATCCCCAGACACAGAGCAAGATCGAGCGCTAGCACCAGACGCTTAAGAACCGCATCCTGCTCGAAAACTACTTCTTGCCAGGCGATCTCGAGCGGCAGATCAACGCCTTCGTCGATCACTACAATCATCGCCGCGACACGAGAGCCTCGGCAATCTAGCACCTGCCGACGTTTACTTTGGGCACAGCGACATCATCATGCTGGAAAGGCAAAGGATCAAGCGCGAAACCATCAGACAGCGCCGCTTGCTTCATCGAGAAGCGGCTGCCTAGTATGACAACCCTGATGGACCAGAGCCTCCACTAGATCACGCCGCATGTGGTCCCAAAAACCCTGACGACGGACACTGCGGCTGGTCCGATCCTTCTTCGCGACGCAAATTCATAGATAGATGCAGCTAGCGAGCGGCCGATATCGCTTGCCTGCGGCATCGGCCGGCTCTTGAAGGGACGTTCTCGCCACCAGCAGCGCGCTCTGGGTGCATCTCGTCGGTAGCCAAAACAACCCGGTTCCGACCTAGCGCCTTTGCCGCGTATAGCGCCTGATCTGCCGCGCGCATCATCGATTTGAGATCGGCGCCGTCCGCAAGCGAGGCCACTCCGATACTTGCCGTCGTATGGATGATGAGGTCTGGTGTTGCATGAATGGGCGTCACAGCTATTTGTGCGCGTAGCCGCTCCGCAATGCTGCGAGCTTCCACAACAGAGGTATCGGAAAAGAAAATCGCAAACTCCTCCCCACCGATGCGGCCTGCGCACCCGCGGCGATAACTGGCTGATGCGCAGGCGAGCGCGATCATTTTTAGGGCTTCATCGCCAGCGGCATGTCCGTAACGATCATTGAGCGCCTTGAACTTGTCCGCGTCCAAGATCAGCAGGGCGAGGTCGCGCTTCTCAGCGTGAGCCGATGCGACGGCTTGCTCCGCCATTTCGATGAAGTGACGGCGATTGTGCAACTCCACAAGTGAATCCCACGACGCAAGCCGCGTCAGACGTTCGATCAAGATACGCCTGTCCTCAAGGAGGGCGAACAGGAAGAGGGACAAGATACAGGCAGCAGCGACAAAGAATCCGGCATTGGATAGCCGATCAGCAATCGTGAGATGCGCCATGAAGCCGGCGCCAGACGCCGCCGCCCAGGTAACAGCAGCACCAATGAGGACGTTCGCCAGCGTGATGCCGCGCAATCCGCGGCGCAGGCCGATCCACAGCAATAGCAGATAGGTTGCTGCCAACAACAGCAAGGGATGCGTCGGCAAGTCGCTCACAGTCAGCAGGATGATCGATAAGATGCCCGCAGCACCAGCCGCAGTCTCGAACGCTCCTCTTGCGTGTTCGGCTGGCGTACCTCTAGCGGTCCACGCCAGGATCAGCGGGGCCACCAGCAATTGTCCGACGGAATTACCGATCCACCAATGCACCCATGCGGAAGGAATCAATTCGGCGGACGGTAGGGGCTTTTGCAATCCCTGTATCCACCAGGCAGCCCAATCGGGCGGGATGAGATTCTGTGGGATTACACCCAGGAGATACAGTACGGTTACGCCGCCGGTAGCGCTAATCGGTTGTAGTACAAGAAAAATCATCGCGAAAAACCGGAACACGTCTCTCGGATGATCGAAGCGTGGTGACAATGACCAGCGGCGAAATAGAAAGCCGCCCAGAGCGCCCTGTCCAGCATTTACAAGGCCGATCACCACCCCGCCCAGCAGCGAAGGCCCGGACCATAATGAGAGGATCGTCTGTCCTACCAAAATGCCGCCAGCAACCCGCGAACCGAACAAGATACAGAAAGCCAGCGCAATCCCTTCCGGGATGAAAACCACGCTGGTTACATTGCCGTATTCCACCGAGACCGCAAAAGTCAGACGTCCGAACAGCACATACAAAGCTGCAAGCACAGCGCTAAGAAGCGCCGTCTTCAGCGTGCTGTTGATCGCAGTCGCCTTTCCGGCGTTCTTGCCAACTTCGCCTGCCAGATCGCGTGTCGCTTCTATGGAAATCGCCATGGACAGAATGCCGGATCGGAGTGGAGCCGTGGCGCCTATTATTATCCGCGCTCATCCATGAAGCGTAACTGCCGAGGTGGCGTCTTTGCTATGAGGTTAATATTCCATTCACATATTGGCTCGCCTTTATCGATCATGCCGCCCGACAACGCCACGCAAGGTCTAGGTCGGTAGGCTAATGGGGCGCACTCCACGTATCGGGGCCGATACCGGGCTGTCAGATCTTGGCGGCGGTCGCACAGATAGCTGTCATTCCGGTTCCGTGAAGAGTTTCGGCCGCCGGCAGGAGTACGAAACTCTTCACGCAAGGAGACTGGCGGCTGCTGACCGATGAAAGCGTGAAAGCAGCCATTTGGGCGCGACGCGCGACTTGCTTTAGAATTTCAAGCTGGCACCGAGACCAGCGACACGCCCGCGTGTCGCGTAGACGCCTGTGACCGAGCCAGTACCTAGAGGCAATTGTGGCAACGCGACTTGGAACGACAGGGGCCGTTCGTCGAGCAGGTTGTTGACGAATGCGTGGAAGCCGAAGCGCTCGTTTTCCCAGCCGATCCTTGCGTTGACCATATGGTACTCGGGCATCTTCTGGTCGTTGGCGAGATCGGAGTAGCGCGCGCCGACATACTGGTAGTTTACGCCAGCCGTGAAATTGCCGCTAACGTTGAACGCCTCGCCGGGTAGGGTGTATTCAAGCCCGAGGGTCGCCGTCCATGCCGGTACCTGCGGCACCGCGTTACCCTCCTGAGCGCCAGCAAGTGCCGACAAGGCATCGACATCCACCATTTCGGATTTCGTGTAGCCGATCCCTGCGTTAAGCCGGAGTGTATCCGTCAAGTCGACAGATCCACTCAATTCCGCGCCATAACTGCGATAGTCCTGGTTGTTCAAGAAGACTTGGAACGTGGCGGGATCGAACCCGCTCAGAACGCCGTCGCTGACATCGTTGTAAAACACTGCGGACCGCAGGGCGACCCGGTCAGTCACCTGCGCCTTTGTGCCCAGTTCATAGGTCCAGCCCTTTGCAGGCAAGAATGGCGGCGACGCAATCGCGAAGGGCGCATAAGTCCCGGCCTTCTCGAAGCCGCCCGACGAATAACCGCGCGCCAAGGCCGCATAGCTAATTATGTCGTCGGTCCACGCATAACTCAGCGCCGCGCGGCCGGTCAGGTAGGTGTCTGAAACCTCGCCTTCCTGATGGAAAATAGGAACTGTGCCCGGCGCGCCATTCGAAACATAGTCGCCGGCGAAACTCTGGCGGTCGTGTGCAAGACGCAGGCCGCCAGACACTTCCCAACGTTCGCCGACAGGCACTGTTGCATCACCGAATACCGCATAGGTGCTACTGGTCAGCCTGTTGTCAAATGTACCGTTGAAGAACGGGACGAGGGCCGTTCCGGCCTCGCGATGCATTTCATAATCAGCGTAAAATACGCTGGTCCCCAGCACCCATTGCCAGTCCGAATCCTGAGCCGAATTAACGCGGAACTCCTGATTGAAGACCCCTTCCTTTTCGTCGGTCCAGATCTTGTCGGCGTCCGGGTTAAAGAGCAGTTCTGGTGGCAACCCGGTGATCGCTCCAAAGAAGTAGGAGTCAGTGAAGTCGGCGTAGTTACGAATGTCCGTATGCTGGTAGCTTGTCACAGACGTGAGTATGACGCTCTCCAGTTCTTTGCTTATGTTGATCGTGCCTTGCCCGATCGTGCGCAACTGCTGCGGCTCGACATCTTCTCCACTGACCGGGAAATCAGGCTTCGTGTAGAGCAAGTAGGCGGGATTGGAGCGATCGTCCCGACTGAAATTGCCGCTGATGTCGATTGTCCAAGTATCGTCAGGTGTAAAGCGGAGCGCGCCCCGAGCGGCCCCCAGTTGGGCGCCACCGATATCCTCGCCCAGCAATGGATTTGGTACGTCTCCGTCAAACTTCTGGAAGCGAACGACACCGCGCCCGGCGACTTTGTCGGGAACAATCCAACCATCGGCCGTGCCCTGGACATAGGCGTGGCCGTTGGTTCCAATCTCGGTGTCCACGCGCAGTTCGCGCTCCCCGTCCGCAGGGCGGCTGACAACGTTGATTGTTCCGGCCAGTGAGTTGCGGCCAAAAGTCGTTCCTTGAGGCCCACGAAGAACCTCAACCCTCTCGACGTCGAGTAGAGGCGGTCCAAAGCCGAGCACACTTGTCGGCACTCCGTCGACCGCAAACCCAACCGTTGAGTCCAACGAGTTCAGCGGGCTGCCAAGCGTCGAGACGCCGCGGATATTCAAAAAGCTTTCGCCGAAACGTGAGTAATCGATGAAGTTCACGTTCGGTGAACGCTTGGCGATCTCTGCGGCGGAATCGAGGGTCGATGCGGGAACGTCTTTGGCTTCAAGGACGGTGGTGCTGACCGGCGCCTTCTCTTCGGTTTCGGCGCGCTTCCGGCTGGTGATGACGATTTCGCCCAGGACGACTGACTCTTGCGCCACAGCATGATGGGCGGCCGTCGGAAGAACTGAGATAGCAGCGAAGGTCGTCAGAAGATAACGCCGGAAATTTCGATGCCGCATCCAATGCCCCCGCACAGCTGCACACGCCGTCGACCGTCAGCACTGGAAGAGGCGTATTTTATGACTATAATAGTCATCTATTAGCCAGTGCCTGACCCCACCGCAATCGAGCGGCTATCGCGGCAACAAGCAAAATCATCGTCAGATCAAGTTATCATCGCGGCGTCAGCTACGGCCGGGGTGGTGACGCTATCGCCCTTGACAAAAGGCACCCAGAATGTCGGCCCACACGCCTTCCGCCATCGTCGGCGATTTCTCCCTCTTGGACCTGCTCCGCGAAGCCGCGGAGCGTTCGATACAAGTTCGCTACCTCGTCGACGAAATCCCTTCGATGCAAACACCAACAATGTCGGGCACCTTGCGGGCTGAAGAGGTTCAGCCAGGTCTTCTGATGTCCGCCTACGACCTGACTCACATTGCCGATGGCGAGCTTGCAGTCGAGATCGATCAATCGTTGCTTTGCGGCATCCTGCTGGATGGCGAGAGCTTGCCTATGACGATCGATGGGCACGGGATCGTGGCGCACAAGACCAACCACGTAGAGATCATCGGCTTCGGAGATACGGTCCGGTGCCATCGGCCGTGGCGCGCGGGGAGCCATGCGCGAACATTCGGCATATCGCTGCGGCCGCACTTTCTGGAGCGCTTCTCGCGATCGCTTACAAGCGATGACTTGGCTCCACTTCAGGAGTTGATGGCTCCCGGGTTTCGACGGATAACTCTACCATGGAGACCAGCCCTGGTTGACATCGCAAATAGCGTGGTTAGTCATCCCTACAGTGGCCAGCTTGCGACGCTCTTCCACGAAAGTCATGCACTGCGGTTCCTGTTGGAAATAGTGCTTTCTCTGAAGGAGCAGCAACGTGCGAGCAAAAGGGTTGGCCGCATCCGATATGAGCGCGCGACGCACGCCCGGGAAATACTGGACCGCTCGCTATCGGACCCACCGAAATCCCTCGACCTAGCTCGCCAGGTCGGAGTCAATCTCACCACGCTGCAGGCGGACTTCAAGCAGTCATTCGGCACGACCATTTTCGGCTATGTGCGCGTGCAGCGACTGGAAATGGCGCGCATACTCATCCTGGAGCATGGGACGCGTATTGCGGAAGCAGGAGCTCGGGTCGGTTTCACCAATCCGGCGGCATTCACTGCAGCCTATCGTAAACATTTTGGACGCCCACCGACAGCCGACCAGCGCAGCTGAGACCTCCTGAGCGGCGTGTTGTTCCGCAATGGTTTTCCTTGCTCCCGCAATAGTGCGGTGGATTGCGGCGGCTGAGCTACGCCAGTATTTCATGAGCCTGACAATCCACTTTTTGACAGGCCCGCTCGGGGCGGTTGGGATAAATGGCGCGCGGTTTCGACAACGCAATGATGCGAGCGTTCGGCGCCATTGAGCACGAACTTACCGTTGTTTGGATAAACGACCTGACACCGGGTTTTCGCCGCATCCGCGTACATGCCCCGACTATGATCGATGGGCGCGAAACGCCCACAGCGAGCTTCATCCGTCTCTGGGCTCCAGACCCTGATCCCGCGTCCGATCGCGTTCATCAGCGCGGGTACACGCTGATCGACCCAGACCCGGCGACAGGCGAAGTCTCCTTCGACTTCGTGCTTCATGAGCCTTCGGGCCCGGCTGGCCTTTGGGCGGCGGGTGCAAAGCCGGGCGATACGATAACCGCCTCCTATGCCTCTTTCACAAAGTTCGACATTCCGGAGCCAGAGCCAGAAGGGTATCTGCTGATCGGCGATCCTTCGGCTGTTCCCGCAGTTAACGAGATACTCGCCATCCTCCCGCCCGAGGTAGAAGTTGTAGTGCTCCTGCATGTCATTACACCGGGAGACGAGGGCATCCCTGTTACGTCTCACCCTGGCGCAACCGTGACCTGGGTGCACGACAACTCCGCCGCTGCGCTTGCCGCCGCCATTCCGCAGCGCGACTGGTCGAACTGGCTGGCCTGGCTTGCCGGCGAGGGCAAGACGGTCAAGCACGTGCGGGCTGTGCTCAACCAGCAGCACGGCTTCCCACTCGCTGATATCCAGCACCGCGCCTATTGGGTGCGCGGCAAGGCAATGCGGTTGATGAAAGACCGCGAAGACGATGCCGACAATCACGTCGCATCGCATGCGACAGCAATCGAAACACGCGCGCCGGCAGTGCTTGAACCCACCGCTTCTGCCCGGACAGCCCGCTGGCGCTCACAGCGCAGCGCCGAGTTGCTCGGCAGCATCCGGTGGAGACTGCGCGCCGGAGGCTTCCTACAGGGCCTGATTTCGCTGATGCGCATTGCGCCCTTCATATTGCTGGCCGAGATTGGTCGCCGTCTGCTCGATGGACAGACTGGCTGGGAGACCTACCAGACGCTTGTCGTTTCCACGCTGCTTCTGTTCGGCGGCTCGGCGCTTCTGACTTCAGCGCTTATGCTCTGGCTGCATATTGTCGATGCGCGTTTCGGCCACGAATTGCGTCGTACCGTGATAGACAAGCTCACCCGCCTGCCACTTGGCTGGTTCACAGATCGCAACGCAGCAGCGGTGCGGCAGGCCGTGCAAGACGACGCCGCGAAGCTGCATCACCTCGTGACACACGCCGTTCCGGATGCTGTGGCGGGTGGCGTCACCCCGCTGGTCGTCATCACCTATCTTTTCACCGTGGATGCCGGACTTGCCGGCATGCTGTTCCTGCCGATCCTGGCTTACGTATTTCTGTTCATCAACATGATGAGCGGTGTTGGCGACAGGCTGGTGCGCGTCGCCGAATGGACCAAGAAGGCAACCGCCACCGCCGGCGCGTTTGTGGATGCACTGCCGGTCATGCGCGTCTTTGGCGGAGACGGCCGCAAGCTCCGCGACACGCTAAGGAGCCAGATCGAGTTCCTCTATCAATGGCAGCGCCCGATGGCCGCCAAGAAGATCTCAGCGCAATTGGCGATCCAACCGCCAACCTTCCTGTTGGTCATCATAGCCGGCGGGATCTGGCGGATTTCCTCCGGAGGCATGACACCGGCCGAGCTCCTTCCCTTCCTGTTCCTTGGCACGGCCTTCGGGGCGCAAATCATGGCGCTGCTCTACGGTTTCGTACCCGTACGCGAAGCCCGCGCCGCAGCACGCCGCATAGGCGATATGCTGGAGGAGAAGGAATTGGATCAGAGCCGATCTGTGCATCCCAGCCCTGATGGTCAGCTAGGGCTCGCGTTCCGCGATGTCTCGTTCGGATACAACCCGCGCCGGCCGGTCCTGCACGACATAACACTCGACCTCAATCCAGGCACGCTAACTGCGCTGGTTGGACCGAGTGGTGCTGGCAAATCGACCTTGGCGCTACTTCCCGGTCGGTTCCACGAAGTTGCCGCAGGCGCGATCAAAGTGACTGGCGAAAGCACGGAAGTTGATATTCGCGAGCTGCTTCCTGAGGCGCTGCGAGCAAGCATTGGCTTCGTGTTCCAGGACGTACAGCTAATCCAGGGGACGATCCGCGACAACATTGTACTAGCCAACGCCGGCGCCTCGCAGGAAGATATCGAGCGGGCAGCTCGGGCAGCGCAAATCCACGATCGAATTGTTGCACTTCCGCGCGGTTATGACAGCGTCATTGGCGAGGACGCGCATCTTTCGGGAGGCGAGGCGCAGCGGCTTTCGATCGCGCGCGTCTTGCTGGCGAATCCGCCTATACTTATTCTTGACGAAGCAACGGCCTTCGCCGATCCGGAATCCGAGCACCTGGTGCAGAAGGCGATAGGCGCTTTGAATGCCAACCGCACCGTGCTGGTCGTGGCGCACCGTCTCCACACGATCACCAATGCCGACAAGATTGTCGTGATGGATGAAGGCCACATCGTGCAGCAGGGTACGCATGCCGAATTGCTTGGGAAGAACGGGCCTTATCGCGAGCTGTGGCAAGCAGGCGCGGAGATCGCGGCATGAGCGTCTCAGTCGTACCGGATCGCGCCAAAACCTATCTGCCGGCGTTCTATACATTCGCCTTTTTGACTGCTGCGGCGCGGGCTGGCGCCGCTATCATTCTCGTACCTTTGCTGAGCGCACTATTCACAACGGGCGCTGCCGACGCCCTACCCTGGCTGGGCTGGCTTGCGGTCGCCATTGCCGCCGGATGGATATTCGAAACGCAGCTCATGCCCAGGGCTTTCGACTTCGGTTTCACGGTAGCCGACAACATCAACAACGTCATGGTCGATCATATGCTCGCCGTTCCCGTCGGCGAGCTCACCGCCAAGCGGCGAGCCGGGGCCAAGACTGGGCTGGCCGGCTCTGTGCCGGACCTTTTTGCCGCGTTCGTCAATCTCGGTGGTCAGATCACGATTGCCACGATGCTGCCCTTCCTGATCGGCATCGGCCTGTTGTTCGTTGCATGGCCGCTAGGAATCGTCGCCATTATCGCGGCGCCCATCCTTATCGGCGTCCTGCTTTTCGGCGCACGGCTGATGCGTGAAGCGGAAGCGGATTTCGCGGCGGCTTCGGAAGAAGCCGCAACACGCACCGACGAGTTTGCAAGAGTCCAGGCCGTGCTGCGCGCCGCCGGCAGAACCGGCACTACAGGCACGCCACTCGGATCAGCCATCGATGCGCAACGCAGCACGACTTTGCGCATGTTGTGGCGCACTGTGCCGGGCACGCTGATCTTCACGGTGACCCTTCAGGTCGCCCTGGTCGCCATGGTTGCGACAATCGCCTGGATGTTTACCAGCGGGCGCATCGACGCTGCCGTGGCTGTAGCGCTGATCGTGGTCATCACCCGCTATCTCGATCCGTTCAACACGCTGTCGGATCTGTTTCCAGCCGTGGAAGTCGCCCGCGGCGGCTGGTTGCGCACGACAGGCATCCTGAAATTCCCCGCACTTTCCCGTCCCGCGAACGACCAGAAGCCGGGATTGGCGATGGTCGAGTTCCAAAACGTCACTTTTGCGCCCTCCGGCTACAAGGTGCTGGATAATGTCTCGTTCACGGTGCCGATGGGAACGACCACCGCTATCGTCGGGCCGTCGGGCTCAGGCAAGAGCACGATCCTGTCGCTGGTCGGCCGCTTTCATGACGTGCACTCGGGCAAGGTGCTCGTGGCCGGCCAGGATGTACGCGATTACCTTCCGGGCACTCTGATGAACCAGCTCGCCATTGTGTTCCAGAATGTGCAACTCTTCGAAGGCGGCATTGCCGACAACATGCGCATCGCCAGACCGGAAGCGACCGAAGAAGAACTGCAAGCCGCAGCGCGCTCGGCTCGCGTAGACACCATAGTCACCCAACGCGGCGGCTGGGATTCTTCGGTCGGCGAAGGCGGCTCGAAACTGTCGGGTGGTGAAAAGCAGCGGGTCAGTATCGCGCGAGCGCTTCTCAAGTCCGCGCCGATCCTGTTGCTGGACGAAGCGACCAGTTCTCTCGATACGGGGAACGAGGCGGCAATCGCCACCGCATTGAAAGGTTACGACGAGCGCACGGTTCTCATCGTCGCGCATCGCATCGAAACGATTGCGCATGCGGACAACATTCTCTTCATTGAGGGCGGACGGATCGTCGAGCAGGGCCCGCGCGAGGATCTGATTCGTAATGGTGGACGGTTCGCGGGATACTGGGAGCAGCGACGGACGGCCAAGGATTGGCGGCTGTAGGCCTGGGCCGAACCACTCAATGCCCTGGCGCGTCATCGTCCGATTGTTCATCCCCGTGGTCGAAATGGGCCTGCCAGGCTGAGAGCCGTTCTTGGGTGGCCGCATCGCCTTTGTGGAGCGCCGCCCGCCCAAGCTGGCGAAGTGCAATGCGCGCGGCGGCGCGTTCGAACCGGCCTGCGGGCATATCGTAAGAGATCGGATCCTTGCCCCTCAGAATAGCATCCTGAATGCCGATTTTGGCCGAGGCAGATTCCGACAAGCCATAGCGTGCCAGGATCATTTGGAAATCGTGGTGTAGTTCAGGGTCGAACGGACGCTCCTCGCCCATCGGCCCTATGACCGGATTGCCCGGATGCAGGAACGCGACTGGCCAAAGACCATCGGGGATCGGCGTATTTGCCGAATGCGTGCGCCCGGACTTCAGCAGCTTGGGCAGCACATGCGTATGAGGACCGGGAGGCGAGACCCCGCCCGTGTCTGGTCCGCCGATCTTCTGGTAGACTTCGACGCGACCAAGCTTGCTCAGCACGACACGGTGTGGATGCGCCGAAAGGATTGCCGGCATCGCGGGATTGTCGTGCTCGAACAAGGATCGGCCGAGGTTTGAACGCAATGCGCCGAGCAGCTTCGGCTCGCTGGTGCGGATGCAGAAATTGCATTGCGGCAGGTTGAGGCCCATGTCGAAGACGATGCCGGTCCGGTCGATGCCACGAATTGCCGCGTCGTCCGGGCCAAGTTCGGTCAGAACAGAGCGCCTTGCCTGCCGGGCTTCATCCTGTTTCAGGCAGAGCGCTATGGCGTGGCTCCACCTATGACGTTTGGAGCTTAGGGTCTCATAGGCGACCGCCGTGACGTTCCTGACGGCGGTGCGGTCGAGCCGGATTGCGCCGCGCCGCGTGACGCGCATCAAACTGGTCGGCTCATCGACTACAACCGGCTCGCCGCGATCCTGATGAAACTCGGCGATCGCGCCAAAACTGCCCATGCTCCAACCGGAACGCGGATCGCGCAGATGCGTGCTGAGCAACCATTCAAGCTCGGTCATTTCGAGACTCCTGTCAGGTCGATTGGCTGGATGATGGGCAAGCCTTTTGCTTCTGCGCGATAGGCGGCAACGCCATAGACAGACGCCAGTCGCTCGTCGGTCAGCACGGCCGCCGGTTGCCCGTCGGCAGCCACCTTGCCGTCCTCGAGGAGTATCAGTCTTGAGCACCAGCGCGCCGCCAGGCCAAGGTCGTGCAGCGATGCGATCACCGTTCGGCCTTGCGCGGCCAGATCCACGAAAATGCGCATGAGGCTCAACTTGTGGGCGGGATCGAGCCCTGCTGTCGGTTCGTCCAGCAGCAGAATCGGAGATTCCTGTGCGAGTGCACGAGCGATCAGAACGCGGGCCTTCTCGCCGCCTGAAAGCTCGGTTGCCGGCCGGTCGCGGAACAAGGCGATCTCCATCGTGCGCATGGCTGCCTCAACCGCAGTTCTGTCGCCATCGGAAGGCGGGGCAAACACACTCATGTGCGGCGACCGGCCCAGCGCAACCACGGTCTCAACCGACATATCCCACGCAACTTCGCGTTCCTGCGCGAGGTAAGCCACGCGTTTGGCCCGTTCGCGCGCGATAAACTGCCGTGCCGGCTTCCCTTCGATTGCGATTTGCCCATCGTAGGCCAACAGCCCGCCGACAGCGCGCAGCAAGGTCGATTTGCCCGCACCATTCGGCCCGATAAGCCCGATAAACTCTCCAGCCTTGGCTTCCAGCCCAATGCCCTTGAGAATCTCCTGCGAGCCAAACCGGACGCAGAGGCCGCTGATCTCCAGCGCACTCACGTCAGCTTCCTCCGCGCGCGATAGACCAGCCAGAGAAAGAACGGCGCGCCGACAATCGCGGTGAGCACGCCAAGCTTGAGGTCGCGACCGGGTGCCACGACCCTGACCAGAATGTCGGCGGCGAGCAGCATGCTTGCTCCGCCTAGTGCGCTGGCGGGCAGCAATCGGGAAGGCCGAGCGCCGACGAGCGGCCTTAGCAGATGGGGTACAACGAGCCCGACGAAACCTATCGCGCCTGCGATCGCTGTCGCTGCTCCAACAGAGATTGCGGTACCGAGCACCGCAAGTAACTGAACGCGGCGAATGTCGAAGCCGAGCGTTACGGCCGTATCCGACCCCAATGTGAACGCGTCGAGCGCCCGGCCAAGCATACCCAGCATGATCCAACCGACAAGCATGAACGGAGCCGCGAGCCAGAAATGCGCCATCGTCCGGTCGGTCAGCGAACCGAGCATCCAGAATATGATCTCGAGGCTCGCGAAGGGGTTTGGCGACAGGTTGAGTGCTAGCGACGTCATTGCGCCGGCAAAGCTGGACACAGCTACGCCGGCCAGAATGATTGCTAGCGGGCTTCCCTTCGCCCCCGCCAGCACCTGAACAACCAGCACGGCGAGGAAAGCCGCAGCAAGCGCAGAAAGCGGCAGCGCCAACGGAAAGACCGCCGAGAGCCCGGTGTAGATGGCCAGCACCGCGCCGAGCGAAGCCGAAGCGCTGATGCCGATCAGCCCAGGCTCGGCGAGCGGATTGCGCAAGTATCCCTGCAAGGCCGCACCGGACAGGCCGAGCGTCGCGCCGACCGTCAGGCCGAGCAGCGCACGCGGGAGGCGCACTTGCTGCATGATCAGCGCCACCGCATCACGTTGGCTGGAAAACAACGCCGCGATGCTTTCGCGAAAGGCGATGGCAGCGGGGCCGATGGTTAGTGACAACAGGAACAGAATTGCTGTCAGTACCCCCAAGGCGATGAGCAGGGGCCGGTAGCGAGCAACGTCGCTCATGGCTTGTTCGCTGCCCCCTGCAGGATGCGCGCCGCTTCAAGTGTGAATGGGGACCCGCAGATCGTGTACTTCGCCGGAATATCGACGCGCTTCGCATCCTCAGCTATCGCGCGATACGCGGGATGGGAAAAGCTCTGCTGCGCCAGTGCGGGCGCGGCGTAGCGCTCGCCGCCATCGACAAGGATTTCGGGCTTCGCAAGGATGAGAAGCTCAAGCGGCAATTGCGCAGTGCCGGCATAGCCAAGCCTGGCCGCAAGGTTTTCCAGTCCCGTCGCCGCAATGACGGCATCGACCAAGGTGCCCGAACCCGATGTGAAGTTGTTGGCGTAATAAGTCGCGACGGTCTGGCCCCCCGCCGGATTGCGGCGCAGCTCCTCCAGCCCCGTATCCAGCACGGCAATGAGTTCCGTGGCGCGCTCGGACCTGTCCAGAATTGTGCCCATGCGGAGGATGTTCATGCGGACGTCGTCGAAAGCAGATTCCGGTGCAAACTCCTCGACCCGCACCCCAAGCCGGCGCAGCAGCGATACCGTTGTCCGGGTGGTGTAAGTCCCGGCGATGACGAGATCTGGCTGCATGAGGAACACCTCCTCCGCCAGGCCATGATTGACGGCATAGCGCGCGGCATCCGCCGCCAGCACCGAGCTGTCCGGATCGCTGGCCAGGTAGGACACAGAATGCAGTTGGCCGTCCCTGGCGATCAGCATCGCCAACTGGTCGGTGCACACGTTCATCGACACAACGCGTTTCAGCGGCGCGGCGGCAACTGTCTCCGCTGCAAGTGCGAGAACAAAGGCCAGCGTCACGAGATGCCCAGGCCGTCGCGCTAACGCCATTAAAAATTGCCTTTCAAGCCGACAAAGGCTGTTCGCCCGGGCGCATTGAAACTGAAGACTTCCTGATAGTCTTCGTCGAACACGTTCTCCACCCGGGCGAACGCCTCAAGCTGCTCGTTGAACCTGAAGCTGCCGCCGATATTGACGACCGTGTAAGAGCCCAGCGTAATGCGATTGGAAGGCGTTGCGTTGATGAACTCATTGTCCTCCATCGCGCCGTTGAAGATTGCGTCGGCGAACACGCGCGCGCGGCCATCGTAGAATACGTAGGCGGCGCCAAGCGATCCGGAATGCTCGGGCCTGCGCACCTCGCGAAACCGTGGTCCGTTGAGAGCGGTCTGCTCGGTCGCATCGGTGTAAGTATAGGTTCCATTCAGAGTGAACCCGTTGGCGAGGTTGAGTGTAGCGGAGAGCTCCACGCCTTGCCGCTTACTCCTGCCTTCCCTGTTTGCGGGCGTTGAGAGGAAATCGGGCAGGAACTGCGTATAGATCTCGTTGGTCAGATCCTGATTGAAATAGGTCAAGTCGACGACGAGCTGATCGCCGAAGAGGCGCTGTTCAACGCCGATATCCCAGCCGAAGCTCTCTTCTGGGATCAGATCCGGATTGCCGATGAACGTATCTGGATCGAAGCCGAACTGCTCGAAGAAGGTCGGATTGGTGACGCCGGTTCCCACCGAACTGTGTAGCCGCGTACCCGTGCCAGGAATGCGCCACGCGCCGCTGACACTGTAGGTCGTCGCATCCTGGAACTCATCGTTGAGGTCGCGGCGCAGCGCCGCAGTTACAAAGTACTGATCGAGGAACTCGCCGCGATATTCGCCGACGAAGGAGCTCGTCTGGCGCTCGCGTTCACCAAGCTGTGTCGGGCTGAAAACGGGCGGCAGCGTTTCGAACGTCTCGCGCTCCCACTCATAGCCACCGGTTATCGTGTGCTTCGCATTGGCAAAGCCGAGAGTTTCGAAGGCATAAGCAGCCTGATAGCTGCCGTTCAGGCGCGAACCGGTATTGGCGTAATCGAGGATGTCAGCATCGGTTCCTTCGCGCTTGGCGTCACTGCCCGTAAGCCGCAGCTTCTGCGTCAGCGCGCCGTCGAGCGCGACATAGGTCGCGCCGACTGACCCGAAGAATTCGCGGGTGGCAACCTCATCGAGTGTGTCGATTGTCAGCCCTTGCGTCGGCGTATCGGGAGACCGGAAATCCTGATCGTCCAACTCGCTCCTGCGATCGACAAAACGCAGCGTCCCGTCCAGCTTGAGGTCAGACGTCACATCCCACGTCGCCTTGCCGTTCAGCGTCGTGTTGCGGTCGCCATCCTCTTCGCCGCCGAATGGGCCGCTGTTGTCAGAGGATATGTCGAAGCCGTCTGTACGCCGGAAGGTTCCTGAAAGCGCCACATCGAAGTTGTCACGGCCGCCGCTGAGCGAAACGCCACCCAAAAAGGCGCCATCCGTGCCAGCTTCGGATCGTGCGTCGACCCTGAAGCCGTTGCGTTCGCCGCGTTTGGTGACGATGTTCACCACGCCAGCTGTCGCGTTCGAGCCCCAGAACGCGCTCTGAGGGCCGCGCAGCACCTCGATACGCTCAATGTCGGTGACCAGAAGGCTGCCGAAATCGAACTCGCCGGCCGAGGTCTCACTGGCTTCGACGCCATCGATCATCACTAGCAGGTGGTTGGCCTCAGCGCCGCGAACCCGCACCTGCGTCAGGCCGCCATAGGAGCCGGTGCGCGACACTGCGAAACCCGGCACCTGCCGCAATGCATCGGCGACATAGCGAACCTGATTCTGCTGCAATTGTTCGCCGGTAATCACGGTGTAGGCCTTGCCGGTGTTTTCGGCCTCGACCTCGGTTTCACCCAAGATGATGATTGGATCGAGTTGGATTTCTTGCGCCGCGACGCTGCCGCCCAATGCCAGCGACACAACGCCGGCCATCGTGATTGCTCTCTTCATCTTGTCCCCACAAGCATTTCGGCGCTCGCAAGCGCCTGGTTCAAAAAGAACCGCTGCTGACAAGCTGGGGAGGGGAGATCGACCCTTGTCCCGGCCTTCCGGCAGACGGCAACACATTCAAGTGTCACCGCTACGGAGCGCCGCGCCTCGCCACACCCCGTGGCCAGACATGGGTGACTGGATCAGGCAGGTCTCCTGACTTCCGTTTCAACATCCAGGCCCGCCTTCCCGGCGGGAGGACCGCCAGTGGCATGTGGGACAAGACTCAACGGTTACAGTTGCGGGGGCAGTCCCGGTTTTGGCCAAGCCTCACCGGAGTTCCCTTTTCATCCGCCTCGCGGCGGAACCTGTTCCAGCCACGAAAGTAGGGAACGAAAGTAGAGTTTGTCAATCGGCCTTGAGCGTGCTCGCTGGCATCAGCGTAATGACTGCTTTTAGGGTCTCACGGCACATTTGGTAGCGTCCGAAATGACGGCGCGAAGTTGCCGTTCTGCGATCGTTCAAGTCCATCGCGAGGCGCTCCCTTCGAGCCATCATTGTAGTTTGTGGCTACTAAAGCGTGTCGCGGTTTAACGGATTCGGGATTCCCGGCGTGTCGGTTTGATGATTCATTGTGGTTGAAGGAGAACCACGATGGGCAAGCCGCATCCGATGGCGTTGCGTGAGCGTGTTGCAGCGT
>JBFWUS010000032.1:0-60995 GCA_050247155.1 Rhizobiaceae bacterium | reverse complement strand
GCGAAGCCGGTCGGGGTGGGGGTATTGCATAAAGACGAGAGGCATAGGGCATCTGGAACATACCCCCACCCCGCCTCACGACATTTGCCAGGCAAATGTCGCTCGTCGACCCTCCCCACAAGGGGGAGGGTGGGGCGCGCTTCCTCAGACATCCACCAGCCCGTCCTCGAACATACGCCGCAAAACGGTCGCCAGCTTGCGGCCGCCTTGTGGTGCCACGTCCTTTGTTTCCTCGTGCGAAAGCTCATCGCCGGTCATGCCCGCACCGTAATTGGTGATAACCGAACAGGCCGCCGCGCGCACGCCGCAAAACCGCGCCAGGATCACTTCCGGCACCGTCGACATGCCGACCGCATTGGCGCCGAAGCTGCGCGCCATGCGAATTTCGGCTGGCGTCTCGAAGGACGGGCCTGAGAACCACATGTAGACGCCCTTGTGCAGCTCGATATTCGCCGCCCTGGCGGCTTTCTCGAAGGCTGCGCGTATCGGCGCATCATAGGCCTCCGTCAACCCCACGAAGCGACGGTCTGTCGGTTCGCCGAAGAGCGGGTTAGAGCCAGAAAAATTGATATGATCGGTGATCAGCATGATCGATCCCGGCGGCATCTTCTGGTCCAGCGAACCGGCCGCGTTGGTGAGGATCAGCTTTTCTATGCCGAAACCTGCCAGCGCCTCGACGACAGGGCGCATGACAGACGCGTCGCCATGTTCGTAATAATGCGCGCGGCCGGCAAGCATCAGCACCGGCGTGCCGGCGAACAGACCCGCCACCACTTCGCCGGCATGGCCCGTGACGCCGCTCCTGGGGAAACCCGGAAGATCGCCATAGGGGATGCGCGTGGCATCCTCGACTTCGCCGACCAACCCGCCAAGACCGGAGCCCAGCACGAGGGCAATTTTCGGAGCCAAGCCGTTAAGCCGCTCGACCAGAACATCAACAGCCTTGGTCATTTCAGAATATCACCCTGGAATCCGTAGGGCAGCATATCGCCCATGCGTACAGTTTCGACGACACCATTGGCGTCACACAGATGCAGTTTCGTGTCCGCTTCGGCGAACTCGGCCAGTCGCTGCCGGCAACCGCCGCAGGGCGTTATCTTGGCCATGCGCTCCGCCACCACCGCGATCTCGGCGATGCGGCCACCACCGCCCATGATATAATGTCCAAGCGCAGTCGTCTCGGCGCACCAACCTTCGGGGTAGGAAGCAACCTCGATGTTGCAGCCGGAATAGACGCGCCCATCCGCCGTGCGGAGCGCCGCGCCGACCGGAAACTTCGAATAGGGCGCATGCGCCTTGGTCATCGCGGCTGTGGCGGCCTCGAATAGATCATGCGACATCGAATGCTAGCGCTCCTTCACGTAGGGCACGCCGCCGGCCTTGGGCGGGATGGCCTTGCCGATGAAACCGGCGAGCAGGATGACCGTCAGGATGTACGGCAGCGCCTGGATGAGCTGCACCGGCACGATCTGCGAGAGCTGGCTCTGCCAGCGGATCGCGGCGGCGTCGAGGAAGCCGAACAGCAGACAGGCGAACATGGCCGGGATGGGCCGCCATTTGGCGAAGATCAAGGCCGCCAGCGCGATATAGCCGCGGCCAGCCGCCATGTCCTTTACAAAACCCGCGCCCTGCGCCATCGACAGATAACAGCCGGCAAGGCCGCACAACACGCCGGTACAGATTACGGCGCGATAACGCAGCCAGATGACCGACACGCCGGCCGTATCGACGGCCGCCGGATTCTCGCCGACCGCGCGCAGCCTGAGGCCAAAGCGGGTGCGGTAAAGCACCCACCAGGTGACCGGCACCATCAGGAACGCGATATAGGTAAGCAGGTTCTGGCCCGAGATGATCTGCGAATAGATCTGGCCGATCAGCGGTACGTCGCGCAATGCATCGGCGAAGGGAAGATGGATCGCCTCGAAGCGCTGGTCGGCGCTGAGCGCAGGCGTGCGGCCGCCCTGCTGGAACCAGGCCTGGCCCAGAATGATGGTCGAGCCCGCGGCGATGAAGTTAATCGCAACGCCCGAGACGATTTGGTTGCCGCGATGCGTGATCGAGGCGAACCCGTGCACCAGCGCTAGACAGACCGAAACGAGAATGCCGACCAGTAGCCCCAGCCAGCCGGAGCCCAACACCGCTGCGGCGGCTGCGCCGGCGAATGCGCCGGCCAGCATCTTGCCTTCGAGGCCGATATCGAACACGCCGGCGCGTTCGGAATACAGGCCGGCGAGACAGGCGAGCAGCAGTGGCGTGCTCAGCCGGATGGTCGAAGTGATGACCTGGACGAGGGTGTCGGCGAATTCCATCTCACGTTCCCCCACTCTTGGCCGTCGCCAACCCGACCGACTTCGGACTCAGGCTCGCGAACAGCATCTGTACCTGCGGCCGGAACATGTGCTCCAGAGCGCCGGCGAAGAGGATGACCAGACCCTGGATAATCACGATCATGTCGCGTGTGATGTCCGGCATCTGGAACGAGACCTCCGTTCCGCCCTGATAGAGCGCGCCAAACAGGATCGCCGCCACTACGATGCCAGCCGGATGCCCGCGTCCGATCAACGCGACGGCGATGCCGACGAAACCGGCGCCGGCAACGAAATCGAGCGATACGTTGTGCTGGTCGCCCATGGTCGGATTAAGCGCCATCATCCCGGCCAGAGCGCCGGAGATCAGCATGGTCACGATGACGATTCGCTTTTCCGAAATGCCGGCATAACGCGCGGCCTTGGGGCTGTAACCCAGCGTGCGCAGCTCGTAGCCGAATTTGGTGCGCCAGATCAAAAGCCAGATCAGGAAGGCCATCAGCAGAGCCAGCAGGAAGGTGATGTTGAGCGGCGACGAGCGAACGTTCGCTCCCAAAATGTTAAAGATCCAGTTCAGCTTCGGCAGTTGCGCGCCGACATCGAAGGACCGCGTTTGGGGCGCCATAGACCCCAGCGGCTTCAACACATTGCTCAGCATGAACACCATGAGACTGCCGGCGATGTAGTTGAACATTATGGTCGTGATGACGATGTGCGACCCGCGATAGGCTTGCAGATAGGCCGGAATGAGCGCCCAAAGCGCGCCAAACAGCGCGGATGAGACGATCGCAATCGGGAAGGTGATGTACCACGGAACGATGCTGTCCAATGCCAGCGCGACAACCGCAACGCCGAGGCCGCCGACGAAGGCCTGGCCCTCGCCGCCGATATTGAACAGACCGGCATGCAACGCGATCGCCACCGCCAAGCCTGTGAAGATGAAGAAGGTCGAGAAATAGAGCGTATAGGCGATGTTGCGGCCGCTGCCGAACGCGCCCTGGATCATCGCCCATGCGGCCTGCAATGGATTCTCGCCGACCAGAAGCACGACGATGCCGGCGACGATGAAGGCGACGAGCAGATTGAGCACAGGGATCAGGCCGTAATCGACCCAACGCGGCAATTTTGCGAACGGGACGCTCATTCCGCAGCCTCCTTGTGCTCGACACCAGCCATCAACAGGCCGAGCTCGCCTTCCGTCGCGTCCGGGCCGCGCTCGCCGACGATGCGGCCGGCGAACATCACCAGGATGCGATCCGACAGCGAGCGGATCTCATCCAGTTCGACCGACACCACCAGCACCGCCTTGCCAGCGTCGCGCATGGCGATCAGCCGCTTGTGAATGAACTCGATTGCGCCGACATCGACGCCACGCGTCGGCTGGCCGACCAGCAGCACGCCGGGATCCTGCTCGATCTCGCGCGCCAGCACGATCTTCTGCTGGTTGCCGCCGGAAAAATTGGCCGTCTTCAGATGTGGATTGGCCGGACGGATGTCATAAGCCGCGATCTTGGCCTTGGCGTCCTCGACGATGGCGTCGAGCTTCAGGAACGGGCCATTCAGATAGGTCGGCTTGTCGTGATAGCCGAGGATCGAATTCTCGTTCTCCTCGAAGGGCAGAACCAAGCCGACATGGTGGCGATCCTCGGGTACGTGCGCCAGCCCCCGGTCGCGTAGTTCTCCAGGGTCAGCGATGCCGATGACGTCGATCTGCTTGCCGTCCATGGTGACCGAGCCGGATTCAGCGCGGCGGATGCCTGATATCGCCTCGATCAGCTCCGACTGGCCATTGCCCGCAACGCCGGCGATGCCGACGATCTCGCCGGCGCGGATGTCGAACGAGACGTTGTCGACCATCGTGACTTTTCGTGAGTCCTTCACTGTCAGGTTCTTCACCGACAGTTTGGTCTCACCGGGTTTGGCTTCGCCCTTTTCGACCCGCAGCAGGACACGGCGGCCGACCATGAGTTCTGCCAATTCGCCGACGGTCGTTTCCTTGGTCTTGCGGGTGGCAACCATTGTCCCTTGGCGCATGACCGACACATTGTCGGTGATCGCCATGATCTCGCGCAGCTTGTGCGTGATGAGAACGACCGTCTTGCCCTGATCCTTGAGCATCTGAAGAATGCGGAAGAGGTGATCGGCCTCGGCCGGCGTCAAAACGCCGGTCGGCTCGTCGAGGATCAGGATGTCGGCGCCACGATAAAGCGCCTTCAGGATTTCCACGCGCTGCTGGAGGCCGACCGGCAACTCCTCGATCAGCGCATCGGGGTCGACTTCGAGTTCGTATTCCTGCTCCAGCCGCTTCAGCTCCGAGCGCGCCTTCGAGATAGATGACTTCAGCAGCGCCTCGGCCTCGGCGCCAAGAATGATGTTTTCGAGCACGGTAAAATTGTCGACCAGCATGAAGTGCTGGTGGACCATGCCGATGCCGTGCGCGATAGCGTCGTTGGGCGTCTTGATCGTCGCGGTCTTGCCGTTGACTTTGATCTCGCCGGAATCGGCCTGATAGAAGCCGTAGAGGATCGACATCAGTGTCGACTTGCCGGCGCCATTCTCGCCGATAACGCCGTGTATGGTGCCTTTCGGTATTTCGAGATTGATGTCCCGGTTGGCGTGCACCGGCCCAAAGCTCTTGTTGATGCCGATGAGCTGGATTGCGAGATCCGCCATGTGCCGTCCCATCCCCTTTTGGTTCGGGCAACTCGTTCGCTGGCCGCCCACCCTGGCTCAAGCGTCTCCCAAAACGCCGGCCATACTGCACTCTCGACAATTCGCGGGGCGCTTGTCAATTTCCAAGCACGGCGCGCTGCTTTTCCGGCACGGAAAGCCGTGGAATCATGAAGCCAAAGGGACCAAACACGATGGTCATGCCGGCCGACAGGCTCACGACGCTGGAAATCCGCAATGCCGAGCAGGAAAAGACGATCGAGGAACTGTCCGGGCAGATCGCCGAGCAGTGGAAGGTGATCGAGCGGCTGGAGAAGAAACTATCGGCGTTGACCGACCGGTTTCTGGCGCTGGAGGAGCAGACGGCGCCCGGCCACGAGGCGACGAGACCGCCGCACTATTGAGTTCGTCACTTGGCAGGCTCCCACAGCTCGATTGGATTGCCTTCGGGATCGTGAATGCGGCAGAAGCGGCCGATCTCCGAATCCCATTCCGGCCGGGTTTCGACCGCGATACCCGCAGCCTTCAGTTGGGCCATCATCGCGTCGAGATCGTCAACGCGGAAATTGATCATGAACTGCTGATCCATACGGCCGAAATAGTCCGTGTCGGCAGGGAAGGGAGCGAACACGGTAGGGCCAGCCGCCTGCATCCAAATCGTCTTGTTGAAGTCGCTGACTCCGAGATATTGCTCGTACCAGGCAAACAACGCCTTGGGGTCGCGGGCGCGGAAGAAGAAGCCGCCTATGCCTGTTGCCTTTGCCATGACGGTCCATTCCTCACGAGCGCCAGAGGCAGGGCGGCCACTATGCCGAACGCCGCCGTCAGGCTCAAGAAGACGCCGAGGCCCGGCCACGACCAAACCTCGATGATCCAACCTGCGAGCGGCGGGCCGACAAGCGTGCCGAGGCCGCCGGCTTGGGCTACGAGGCCGATCGAGATCGAGACCGAGCCGCCACGCGGCACAAAATAGGGGATAGCGGCGAACAAGGCCGATGCCACGACGCCACCTCCAACGGCGACGACGCCGGCGCAGAGTGTGGCAATGGCGGGAGATGTTGCCGCGAACGCCGGTACTGCAAAGAGCGCGGTCGCCAAGAAGCCGGCAACGGTCAATCGCGCGGCAAACCGGCCTTCCCTGCCCTGAAGCATCAGACCCGCCAGCACGTTACCGCCAGGCACCAGCAGCGCGATGACGCCCGCCGATATCAGAAAACGTTCACCTGTCTCAGTGACGAAGGTCGGCATGAAGGTGAAGAACCCGATCGAGGAAATCACATAAAGGCCAAAAGCCAGAGACAGCAGCCAGATGTTGCGGTTCAGCGACTGCGCCAATGTGACGGTCTCGCCACTGTCCGATTCTGCGGCATCGAAATCGCGCACGCGCCCGATCAACAAGCCAGACGGTACGGCGAACACTGCGAAAAGACCGACAGCCCACAGCAGAAATACCTGTTCGCCGGCCGTCGGTATGACCGCTGCGGCCAGGAAGTTCGCAATTGCAAAACCAATGGGAACAAAGCCGCCCCAGACCGCCAGAACCGCACCACGCCAAGCCGGCGGCGACATGTCACTGAGCAGTGCCGGCACGGCAATCACCAGCAGCAGATAACCCACGCCTTCGACAAGGCGCGCCGCCAGCACGAGCCAAGGTGACGCCGCCAGCGCCAAGGCAACGCCACCGACAGCCAGCACGACGAACGAAAAGACGACCGCCTTGCGCGTGCCGATGCGATGAATCACCCAGCCCGCCGGCAGCGCCGCAACTGCGACGAAGACGGCGATCAGCGCCGCAAGCCAGCCGATCATGACCAGCGAGAAGCCTGCGCCGGAACGATACCAGCCGACCAGTGGCGCGATCTTGCCGAGTTGGGTTCCGGCCAGAATGCCAGCCGCGAGAAGCAAGATGATGGTGACAAGTCTCATGCGGGCCGATCAGAAGATGAGTTGCCGGACCGAATGCGGGAGACTGCGGTAACGGCCAGAAGCGAGAGGAATGAAAAAGCCGCCGGATTGTTCGTCCGGCGGCCTTGTAGGCAAATGATCTAATCCGATCAATACGGGCAGGCGTTGTCCGCCATATAGTCGTGCACCTTGGTCGTGCCCGCGATGATGTCAGCCTTGGCCTTGTCGACGGCGGCCGTCATTTCGGGTGTGACCAGCGCCTTGTTGTTATCGTCCATGGCGACGCCGACGCCGTCTTCCTTCAGGCCAAGCACGTTGATGCCGGGCTTGAAGGCGTTGTCTTTGGCCGTCTTGAAAGCGTCGTACACGGCAACGTCGACGCGCTTAACCATCGAGGTGAGGATCTTGCCCGGCAACAGGCCGTTCTGGTTCGAGTCAACACCGATGCCGAGCTTGCCGGCATCCGCGGCCGCTTGGAGCACACCTACGCCCGTGCCGCCGGCAGCGGCGTAAACCACGTCCGCGCCTTGATCCATCTGCGATTTGGCGATTTCGCCGCCCTTGGTCGGGTCGTTCCAGGCGGCCGGCGTATCGCCGGTCATGTTCTGGATGACGTCGGTCGCGCCGGCGGCTTTCGCACCGCCGACATAACCGCAGCCGAACTTACGGATCAGCGGAATGTCCATGCCACCGACGAATCCGACCTTCTTGGACTGCGAGGCCATAGCGGCCATGATGCCGACGAGATAAGAGCCTTCTTCTTCCTTGAAGACCACCGATTTCACGTTTGGCTTGTCGACCACCATGTCGATGATGGCAAACTTCGTGTCCGGGAACTCGTCAGCGATCTTGGTCAACGAGTCGGCCCAGGAGAAGCCGGTCATGACGATCGGATTGCGGCCGTCCTCGGCGAAACGGCGCAGCGCCTGCTCGCGCTGAGAGGCGTTCGAGACTTCGAACTCGACATATTCCGTGCCGGTTTCGGTCTTGAATTTTTCGGCGCCGTTGAAGGCGGCCTCATTGAACGACTTGTCGAACTTGCCGCCCAGATCGAACAGCAGCGCCGGCTTGTCCTGAGCATAGGCCGATCCGGCAATCGCAACCGATGCCAGAAGGCCAAGAACGAGTTTTTTCATGTGATCCACACCCTGTAGGTTGTTGTTGTCTTCCCTGCCTCCCGCCCGGCTTTGGGCCAAACGGGTGCGTCGCAGGCCTTTTCGATGCCCGCATGGGCCGCACTGTTGCACGGCCCATTTGAAATTTCACGGGAAATTTTGACCCATTGGAAAAGTCTTCTTGGGCATGGTCAAGAAGACTTCCCGCAATAAATCAGGCTGACGCAGCGGCAGGAATGGCGCAGGAGACGCCGGTGCCCTTCAGGCCGCAATATCCATACGGGTTTTTTGCCAGATATTGCTGATGGTCCGCCTCGGCGAAGTAGAACTGCGGCGCCGGCGCGATCTCGGTGGTGATCTTGCCCATCGCGGCCTTCTTCAAGGAGGCGTCATAGGCATCGCGAGATGCGAGCGCGGCCCGCATCTGCGCCTCGCCATAGGTGTAGATGGCGGAGCGGTAGGTGGTGCCGACATCGTTGCCCTGGCGCATACCCTGGGTCGGATCATGCGCCTCCCAGAAGATCTTCAGCAGCGTGTCGTAGGATACGATCTTGGGATCGAACGCGACCAGCACAACCTCGGCATGGCCGGTCAACCCGGTGCAGGTCTCCTGATAGGTCGGATTGGGTGTCAGGCCGCCGGCGTAACCAACCGCCGTCACCCAGACCCCGTCGATCTGCCAGAACAGACGCTCGGCGCCCCAGAAACAACCCAAGCCGAACAGCGCCAGCTCCAGACCCTCCGGATAAGGGCCTTTCAGCGGACGCTTGGAGACAAAATGCTTGGCCGATGTCGGGATCGGCTGGTCACGGCCCGGCAGTGCTTCGCCAGGCTTCGGCAGATGCAGCTTCTTGTTCAGCATGTCGCTCAGAAAGAACATGATCTTTTCCTTTCGTGCATCGGCCCAAGGCGCAAGACAATGCTCGCTCGCTTTTAGCATGGGCCGGATGGGAACTGAAACCGCTCGATCGGCAGTCTCGATTGGCACTTCGTCCAAAATCCGGCGTTCGTTACTGTCTGATCCAAAAGTCATCATCCCGGGCTGCAAATGACGCTTTTCGATTCAGACACTGAGACATGTGGGCGCGCAAAGCCTATTCATCAACGATAAAACGGCCGATCCGACGTTGTGGGCGGCGGCCGATTGCGTAGAGCAAGAAGGCTAGGATTGCGAAAACGACAAAGCCAGGCAATGTCAGCAGCGTAAGCGCCACCGGATCCCAGGCCAACGGACTGATCTTCTGCTCGAGGAAGGCCCGGAATTGGGCCAGTTGCTGTGGAAAGGTCTTGTCCCAGCTGACCATCAGCGGTGTCATGACCAGTGTTTTTGCCGCAACGGTGCGCGTCGCGTCCAGCACCGCCATGATGACGGCGATGGCGAGCGAAATCGTGGCCAGGAATCGGAACAGAAAGCGGATCATGCGGCGGGCAAGATAGGCGGCGCGCCGTGGATCGGCAATCGTCCACAATCGCGGAAGGAAATGCGTCTCTGCCGCGTTTAACTTGACTATTCAGGTCCGCAAATTAAACAGTGGAATTTCGCGTGGCCAGCCAAGGCGCCGCACAGCCGGTCTGTCCGGGCATTTTCGGTTGAGGTTTCAATATGATGGCGTGGTTTCGGAAGCTCGGGCTCGCCCTGACGCTGGGCATCGTCTTTGGCGGCGCTGTCGTGGCACAGGATGGCGAAGGGATCGTCGTCTACAATGCGCAGCACGATAGCTTGGCCAAAGAGTGGACCGCAGCGTTCACCGCCGAAACCGGCATCAAGGTGACGCTGCGCAAGGGCTCGGATCTCGACATGGCGAACCAGATCGTGGCCGAAGGCGCGCAATCGCCCGCCGATGTCTTTCTCACCGAAAATTCGCCGGCGATGGATGTGGTCAATGCCGCCGGCCTGTTCGCGCCCGTCGAAGCAGACACGCTCGCCCAGGTGCCGGAGGCCTATCGTCCGGCCGACGGCAAATGGGTCGGTATCGCGGCGCGCGCCACTGTTTTTGTCTACGACAAGACGAAGCTGACCGAAGACAAGCTGCCGAAGTCGATCCTCGACCTTGCCGATCCGAGCTGGAAAGGCCGCTGGGCCGCCTCGCCGAGCGGCGCGGATTTCCAGGCGATCGTCGGCGCCATGCTAGCGCTGAAGGGCGAGGAGGTGACGGCCAAGTGGCTCACGGCCATGAAGGAGAACGCCTCGATCTATCGCGGCAACAACAATGTGCTGAAGGGCGTCAACAATCAGGAAGTCGAAGGCGGCGTGATCTACCATTACTATTATTTCAACGATCAGGCGCGGACGGGCGAAAACTCCAACAACGTCGGCTCCTATTATTTCCGCAACCAGGATCCGGGCGCCTTCGTCAGCGTATCCGGCGGCGGCGTTTTAGCCTCGAGCAAGCACCCGAAGGAGGCGCAAGCCTATCTCAAATGGATCACCGGCAAGGGCGGTCAAAAGATCCTCCGTGATGGAAATTCTTACGAATATGCGGTCGGCAATGCTGAAGCCTCGAACCCGAAGCTGGAACCGCTGGACAAATTGCAAGCGCCGCTGGTCGACGCATCCAAACTCGATTCCAAGGCGGTTACCCGGCTGATGACTCAAGCCGGCTTGCTCTAAACGGTTATCCATCCCTGCCCGGCCAGCCAGCTTCATGACCTCGTCGCAAGCCAGCCAGACGTTCGCGCCCACTGTCGGTGTTGGGCGATATCTTCGGGTGCGCAATGGCCGGCGGCCTTATGTTCCGGTGGTCGTTGCCGCGGCCGTGGTTTCGTTACTCAGCCTGATCCCGCTTGGCTTCGTTGCATGGGTCGCCGTCCAGACGGGCTGGGCGAAAATCGTTGAGCTCGTCTTTCGACCCAGGATCGGCGAACTCCTGCTCAACACGTTGTTTCTGGAGCTGCTGACCGTGCCGCTGTCGACAGTGCTGGCGGTATCGCTGGCCTGGCTCAACGAGCGCACCGATCTGCCGGGCCGTTCTGTCTGGGGCGCGTTGGCAGTAGCGCCGCTCGCCATTCCCGCCTTCGTGCACAGCTATGGCTGGGTCAACGTCATCCCGACGCTGCATGGGCTTTGGGGGGCGGTGCTCGTGTCGGTGCTAGCTTATTTCCCCTTCATCTATCTCCCCGTGGCGGCGCAGCTCAGACGTCTCGATCCGGCGGTCGAAGATGCCGCCGCCTCGCTTGGCAAAACGCCATGGCAGGTATTTTTCCGCGTCGTGATCCCGCAATTGCGTCTGGCCATCCTGGCCGGCGCTCTGTTGGTCGGGCTGCATCTTCTCGCCGAATACGGTCTCTATGCGATGATCCGTTTCGACACTTTTTCTACCGCGATTGTCGATGTTTTTCAGTCTGCCTACAACAGCCCCGCCGCCAACATGATGGGTGGCGTGCTGGTGCTCTGTTGCCTCGGGCTGCTGGCGCTCGACGCCTGGTTGCGCGGCGGCGAGCGCTATGCCCGCGTCGGGTCGGGTGCGCAACGGCCACCGACCCGGCGGAAGCTCTGCAGACTTACGGCGCTAGCGTTGCTGCTGCCGCTCGTTACCGCTGTTCTATCCCTTGGTGTTCCGCTGGCGACCGTGCTGCGCTGGGTGGCCTTTGGTGGCTGGAGTGTGTGGCCGGCAGAAGAGATCGCACCGACCTTTTTCGAGACGCTGGCGCTGGCCGTCGCGGGTGGCCTGCTCGCCACCTTCGCCGCAGCGCCCGCCGCGTGGCTTGCCGTACGGGCGCCGAGCGGGCTGCAGCGGTTTTTCGAAGCCTGCAACTATTATGTCGGATCACTGCCCGGTGTGATCGTGGCGCTCGCACTGGTGACCGTGACCGTGCGGCTGGTGCTGCCGCTCTACCAGACCTACGTCACCTTACTACTTGCCTATGTGATGCTGTTCCTGCCGCGCGCCATGGCCGGCCTGAGGGCCAGCCTTGCTCAGGCGCCGCTGGAGCTGGAACAGGCGGCGATGGCGCTCGGACGCACTCCCTTCACCGCCATTCGCCGCGTCACGCTGCCGCTCGCCGCCCCCGGAGCAGCAGCGGCGATGGCGCTGGTTGCGATGGGCATTACAAATGAATTGACGGCCACGCTCATGCTGTCACCCAATGGTACCCGCACGCTGGCGACCGAGTTCTGGGCATACACCTCCGAACTTGATTATGCCGCTGCCGCCCCCTATGCGCTGATGATGATCGTGCTCTCCTTGCCGCTCAGCCTGCTGCTGCACGCTCAATCCGGAAGGCTTGCAGGCCAATGACCTTGCTCAGCATCGAAGGCGTGTCCAAGCGCTACGGCCCGGTGACAGCCCTCGATGGCGTCCACCTCGAAGTTCCCGCCGGCAGCCGCACCGCAATCGTTGGCCCATCAGGTTCGGGCAAGTCCACACTGCTGCGCATCGTCGCCGGCTTCGAGACGGCCGACGCGGGCACTGTGACGCTCGACGACGAGACGCTCTGCGACGGCCTGTATTCGACGCCCGCTCATCGGCGGCAAATCGGCATCGTCTCGCAAGACGGGGCGCTGTTCCCGCATCTTTCGGTGCGCGACAATATCGGTTTTGGTCTGAACGGCGATGCTCGCGACCACAATCGTCGTATCCAAGAATTGCTGGGCATCGTCGAACTCGATGCTGGCATGGCCGAGCGCCGGCCGCACCAATTGTCGGGCGGCCAGCAGCAGCGCGTGGCGCTGGCCCGAGCGCTGGCGCGCAAGCCGAAGCTGATGCTTTTGGACGAACCCTTTTCAGCCCTCGATGCCGGCCTGCGTGAGCATATGCGTCGTGCCGTCGCACGCCTGCTGGCGGAAGCGAATATCACGACCGTGCTGGTGACACATGATCAGGCCGAGGCTCTGTCCTTTGCCGATCAGGTGGCTGTCTTGCGTGACGGCAGACTGGTGCAGGCAGGCACGCCACAGGATCTCTATTTTCGACCGAAAGACCAGCAGACGGCGTTGTTCCTCGGTGAAGCCGTGGTGCTGGACGCCGACATCGATGACGACGCCGCCGAGTGTGTGCTAGGGCGCATCGCACTCGACGCTGCACATGCGTCGGGGCCAGCGAAGATCATGATCCGCCCCGAACAATTTTCGATGTCGGACGCCAAATCAGAGAAGATCGGTTCAGTCGGCTGCCCTGGCCAAATCACCTATGTCGAATTCGGCGGGCCGGCCTGGACGGTGGCCGTTTCGGTCGCTGGCGGACCGCCGCTGACCGTCAAGGTCAACAGCGCGCTGGCGCCGAAGATCGGCGACCGCGTGCGCATCGACGTGACCGGCAAAGCGCATGTGTTGGCGGGATGAGGAATCCGCATTAGATGTTGGTCTCCACATCTTCCCATGAGATAATTCGCGAATGGCAAAGCTTGAAATCAGCCCGGAACTGCGAGCTAGACTGGATGCCGTCGCGGCGCGATCCGGCCTGTCCTTGTCCGAAGTTGTTGCCGATGCCCTTGAAAACGGTCATTCGCTAGAGTGGCAGGAGCGGTTCCTAGACAAAGTCATCCGGGGCATTGACGCCGCCGATCGTGGCGAATTCGCCTCAGCGGACGAAATCGAACGCGTGCGGAATAAATATAGAGCGTCCTGATGCGCGTCTCTTGGACCGTTACGGCCTTGTGGGACGTCGAAGAAATAGAAGATTTTGTCGCGAAGGAAAGCCCTGCGGCAGCATACCGCCTCGTTACGGACATTCTCGACCGGACGGAACTGCTTCTCTCAGAGAACCCGCATCTGGGGCGTCAGGGACGAGTTGCTGGAACGCGCGAATTGGTCTTGCCGCGAACGCGCTACATCGTCGTCTACAGGCTTCACGACCATGTTGAAATTCTGGCTGTCATGCACGGCGCACAAGAATGGCCTGAAGCGTTCTCGTAGCTACAGCAGTCCCACCTTCTTCGCCTCTACCAGCAAGTTCTCCCGTGGCCTCGGGCCGATCTGCTGGATGCACAGGCCGGCGGCCAACGAGCCGAGGTCGCCGCAAGTCTGCAGGTCGAGGCCTTGCGTGTAGCCGTGCAACACGCCGGCCGCATAGAGGTCACCTGCACCGGTCGAATCGACAACCCTTTGTACTTTGATAGGTTTGATCTCGAACGTCTCGTCGCCATGGACGATGACCGAGCCTTTTTCCGATCGGGTGACGGCTGCGATGCGGCAGTCCTTGCGGATCAAGTCGAGCGCGGTCTCGAAGGATGACGTTTCGTAGAGCGATTTGATCTCGTGGCTGTTGGCGAAGACGATGTCGACGGTCTTCGACCGCATCAGGTCCAGGAACTCGTCGCGGTAGCGGCCGACACAAAATGAATCCGACAAGGTCATCGACACTTGGCGGCCGGCGGCATGCGCATGTTTCGCGGTGAGCCGGATTGCGTCCTTGGCGCGCGGCGGGTCCCACAGATAGCCTTCGAAATAGGTGACCTTGGCGCCCTTGGCCTTATTTTCCTCGACATCTTCCGGGCCGAGTTCGACGCAAGCCCCGAGATAGGTGTTCATCGAGCGCTCGCCATCGGGCGTGACGAAAATCATAGAGCGCGCCGTCGGCGGCGGACCAGCCAGCGGCTGCGTGTCGAACGCCACGCCGATCGCCTGGATGTCATGGGTAAAAATCTCGCCGAGCTGGTCGGCCGCGACCTTGCCGAAATAGGCGGCACGGCCGCCGAAGGAGGCAACGCCAGCCGCGGTGTTGCCGGCGCTGCCGCCGGACGCCTCGATCGCGGGACCCATACGGCTGTAAAGATCGACGGCACGCTCCATGTCGATCAGGTTCATCGCGCCCTTGATGATGCCGTTGTCGACCAGGAACTTTTCGTCGCTATGCGCGATGATGTCGACGATCGCGTTGCCGATGCACAGCACGTCGTATTGGCTCATGAAAGTCTCCGCCTGTCGCCGGCAAGTGCCGCGCCGCGGGCGGGTCTAGCGGTTCGGGATCGTTTTCGCAAACCGCAATTTGCGACGGATGGCGCAGTTATTGCGGATCAAAATTGATGAGTATCTCGCGCCAGCGCTCGTAGGGATGCTTTAGCAGAACATCATAGGGCGCGCATTTCTGCACGGCGCGGACGGTGCTTTGCGTAAACGCCTGGCCACCTTCGCCCTCGGTGGCCTTGACGATTTCCGGAGCGCCATTCAGCGATCCGTCGGCATTGAACTTGACCTTGAGCTGCGCATGCGGCCGCTGGCCTTCCGGCGCCGGCGGCATCGCCCAGCACTTCTGGATGGCGGGCACGATGGCCTTGATGATTTCGGGGCCGGTCGTGTCCGGCATCGTGTCGTGCGCACTGGCCGCGGGCGTGAGGCAAAGCAAAGCCGCGGCGGGAAGGAAACGTTGCGGTCTCATCTGAGCAGGAATCCCTTTCCCAGCGTATCGTCCGTCTCCAGCATAAACTCGGCCTTGCCGCTATAAAAGGCTCGACCGCCAACACGGGCGGTCACCGCTGCGTGAGCGCCGCAGGTTGTCACGCTCTCGACCGCGCCATGGAATTGCGAACCGACAATGCTTTCAAAGATGCGCGCCTCGCCAAGCGCAATCTGTCCCTTGGCGTGCATCGCGGCCAACCGTGCTGTCACGCCGGAACCCGTGGGCGACCGGTCGACCTCGGCGTCGGCGAAGACGCAGACATTTTTCGTCGCGCGGCCGTCCGATCCATCGCCCTCGGTCAGGATCGAGCCGTAGAGAAAGCCCAGGTCGGCGGCGTCCGGGTGAACGATCTGGAAATCACGCTTGACGGCCTCGCTCAGTGCCGTGGCCGCGTCGATAAAATCGCGCACGCGGTTGCGGCCGAATTGCAGGCCGAACTGACCGCAATCCGCCAGCGCGTAGAACGCACCGCCATAGGCGATATCGAAACCGATCTCGCCGTAGTCCGGAACCTGCAACGTCTTGTTCGCAGCGAACAGAAAGGCTGGCACGCTTTCGAACGACACGGCTCCGGCCTTGCCGTTTTCGACCGCAACCCGTGCGACTACCAAGCCGCACGGGCATTCGATCTTGACCGTCGTGAATGGCTCCCGTGCCGCAACGATGCCTTGATCAATGGCGTAGCGGCCGAGCGCAATGACGGCATGACCGCACATGGTCGAGTAGCCTTCGTTGTGCAGAAACAGTACCGCCAGATCGGCGTCCGGCAGATCCGGTTCGACTAGCAGCGCGCCATACATGTCATAGTGGCCGCGAGGCTCGAAGATCAGCAGTTTGCGCAGATCATCCAGATTGTCGCGCACATAGGCGCGCTTTTCCAGAATCGTGCCCTTGGGGATCGCCGGATAGCCACCGGTGATGATCCGCACCGGCTCGCCGCCGGTATGCATGTCCACGACCGCCAGCGTCATACGTCACCCTTCGAAAACATCCCTTGCAACGTCGCGAAGGGTGTCACCTCCCCGATAAAGGAGAAAGTCCCTTTGTCCAGGATTTCCCGTGCCGCGCGCTCGACTGCGCCGAACATCGCCTGGGTCATGCGCGGCCCGGTGGAGATTCGCTTGATGCCGGCTTTGGACAGCAACTCGACCGACGAATCCTTCGGCGAGATGACGCTGACCGGCTTGCCGACGGCGGCGCAGATCGTCGCCAGCGTCCCTTCGTCCGAAATACCTGGCGCAAAGAGCACGTCCGCCCCTGCCTTCTCGAAGGCTTGCAGGCGTTTGATGGTGTCGTCGAGATCCGGGCGGCCGTGCAGAAAATTCTCCGTCCTGGCGGTGAACACGAAGTCGCGCTTTAGCGAACGGACCGCTTCCGCCGCGGCAGCGACGCGCTCGACAGCGTGTTTGAAGTCGTAGATGGCATTCGCTTCATCGCCCGAAAAATCCTCGATCGAGCAGCCGGCCAGCCCTGCCGCCTCTGCCGCAAAGATGGTCTCGGCAGCGCTTTCGGCGCTGTCGCCCTTGCCACGCTCGAGATCGGCTGACACCGGTACATCGACTGCAGCCGCCATCTCCCGGCAATGGGCGATCATCGTCTCGAAGTCGACGCCGCCGTCCGGCAAGGCACGGGAGAAAGCGAAACCCGCGCTGGACGTCGCCAGTGCCTTGAAGCCCGCCGCCCTGAGAAAACGGGCGGTGCCGATATCCGACGGATTCGGCATGACGAATGTTTTTTCGTGCAATCGGCGAAAGGTAGCGCCCTTGTCCATTGGTCTGCTCCGCAATGAAGATGGGCCGACTGTAGTGCGCGCGCGTCAGGCCAGCAAAGGCCAGTGGCTAGCGCAGACGCGCTTAGCTGACATCAATCGACAATTCTGAATCAGACTCGCTCAGCCCGTGCCGGTCGAACCGAAGCCGCCTGCGCCGCGCGCCGTCGCAGCAGCCTGAGTGCGCTCTTCAACGGCCAAACGCTGCACGGCGGCAAAGACGATCTGCGCGATGCGCATGCCGCGGGTCACGACAAATTCGATCTCGCCCAGATTGGCGAGCAACACCTTCAGTTCGCCGCGATAGTCACTGTCTATGGTGCCGGGCGTGTTCAGGCAGGTCACGCCATGCTTGAAGGCAAGGCCCGATCGCGGCCGCACCTGCCCCTCGAAACCATCCGGAATTTCCAGGATCAGGCCGGTGGGCACCAGCGCACGCTTGCCGGGCAGGATGTAGAGCGGTCGATCGTCCGCAACCGCGGCCCGCAGATCCATTCCTGCGGCGCCCGCGGTCTCGTAAGACGGCAAGGCAATACCCGCGCCATGAGGGAGCCGCACGACGCCGATTGTTGGCTGATGGCCACGAACGATCTGCATGGCGCGCATATTGGTCGGGACCTGTCCGGGGTCAACCGGATTCCGCGCCGGCGACGACGATATCCCCCACCTTCGACCACAGTTTTACCATTTGTTACCCATAACGCCGCAGAGTTGATGCTTGGGATGCTGTTTGGGGACGTTCAATGTGCCGGTGGGCCGCCTATATTGGCGACGACATTTTCCTTGAGGACATTGTTGCCGCGCCCTGTCATTCGCTGATCGCGCAGAGCCATCAAGCACTCGAGGCCAAGACACCAACCAATGGCGACGGTTTCGGCGTCGCCTGGTATGGTGCGCGGTCGGAACCCGGACTCTACCGCGACATCCTGCCGGCCTGGTCCGACCCCAATCTGAAAAGCCTCTGCAGACAAATCCGTTCGCCGCTGTTCCTGGCGCATGTACGCGCCTCGACCGGTGGGGCGACCAGCCGCATGAACTGCCATCCTTTCGTCGCCGGACGCTGGTCGTTCATGCACAACGGCCAGATCGGCGGTTTCGAGCGCCTGCGTCGCAAGCTGGAGAGCGAGATCTCGGACGATCTTTACGATCGGCTGGAGGGCACCACCGATTCCGAATTGTTTTTCCTGCTCATGCTGCAGGAAGGTCTTGATGATGATGCCCATCTTGCCGCTGCCCGCGCGGCCGGCCGCATCGTCGCAGCTTCCCGCGCGGCGGGACTGGAGCCTCATTTGCGCCTGACCGCTGCATATTCCGACGGCGAGCGCCTGTACGCCGTGCGGTATGCGACGGATGCTTACGCGCCTACCCTCTATGCCGCCGAGTTGCGCAACACGGCCGGACGGTCACTGGTGTCGGAACCGTTCGATCGCGATGGCTGCGCCTGGCAGGCCATTCCACCGAGCAGCTTCGTGACATTGACCCGGCAAAGCATGACCGTGCATGCGTTCGAGCCCGAAATCAGTAATCGGCGCGCAAATGCCAGGCGGGGCCTTGTGGCGACAAGCTGACGCCTTTCAGTCGCGCTTGACCAAATAGAGGTCGTGGCGATTGCCCGTCCTGCCGACGGAGCGGCTGAGGTTTCGGTCTGAGCTGCATCCGAAATCGAGCAACGAGCCGCGTAGTGTAACGCCGGCGGCCGGCAGTGGATCGAGTACGAGATTCGTGTTCTTGAAGTCATAGAAGATCGGATAGAGCCCGGGCACGAAATGGACCGGCGGCAATGGAACTTCAATCGAAAGATCGGCCGCGATTCGTTCATCCAGCGGCGCCGACATGACCCATTGGCTCAACCGGGCATGCGCATATCCGCGAGCCTCGGGCTTCGACAGTCCGTCGATCGACAGGATGTCGGAAAGAATGCGTTCCGACGCAAGAGAATGGATCGTGTTGGCTTCCTTGCGCAGGGAACCGTCGGCATCACGCGCTATCTCGTCGGCATGTGCCTCGACAAACCGGCCGAGCGTAGCATCCACTGTTTCGATCCCCTGACTTGAAGCTGCAATCGCTCACTACTCGTCAGGCCCGCAGCGACGCAAGCAAGTTCTCGAATGCTTAAGTACCCCGCTGGGCAACGATCCAGCAGCTCCAGACTATGTGGACCTTGGTGGATTGACGTGCGGCCCCGAACCTGTGACGCCAGTGCACGGCTGATGAGCTATCGTACCGAAAGGAGTACATGGTGATCCGTCATTGCGTTTTTTTGCATTTCAGACCTGAAATCCGGCACGCCGAGCGAATCGCCATCTACGAAGCCGTCTCCGCGCTGAAGAACCGAATTCCGGGCTTCCTGGACGTAGAGGTCGGCGTCAACATCAGCCCTGAAGGTCTCGACAAGGGATTTTCAGAAGGCTTCATCGTCAATTTCGACACTGCAGCGGCGCGCGACGCCTACTTGGCGGACGCGGAGCACGCCAAAGTCGGCGCGCGTATCGTTGCCGCGACCCAGGGCGGCGTGGCTGGCGTCTTCGTGTTCGATCTCGACACGACCGACTTTGCAAAGCGCGGCGCTTGAGCACGACGGATCAACACACCGAGCGAAATCGTTCGATGCAGGTTTGCAGGACTTCGCGCGTCGGGCGCTTCCACCAATTATCTGCCGAAAAGACCTCGACCTCACAAAGGCCGTCATAACCGGCCGATTCGACGGCGGAACGAATCGCCTTTAGATCGGCGACGCCGTCGCCCATCATGCCGCGATCCAGCAACACGTCGCGGGTCTCGGCCAGCCAATCGCAGAGATGGTACCCCAGGATGCGATCCTTGCCGGCGCGTTTGAGTTCGCCGGAAATGCTCGTGTCCCACCAGACATGATAGACGTCGACGGCCACGCCAACCGCGGGGTGGTCGATTGCTTCGCACAGGTCGACGGCATCACGCATCGTGACAAGACATGACCTGTCGCCGCCATAGACGGGGTTGAGCGGCTCAAGCGCGAGGCGGACGTTGCGCGCGGTGGCAAGAGGCGCCATTTCCGCCACCGTGTCGGCGACGCGCCTAAGGCTTTCTGCGACACCTTTGGTGCCTGGTTCGACACCGCCGACGACAATGGTCAGGACGCGGGCTTGCAAACCGGCCGCCATGTCGATTGACGCCCTGAAATCATCCAGCATCGCCTGGCGCGGTGCAGGGGCCAGGGGACCAACGAGGAAGGGCGTGCGGCAAAGCCCGGCAATGGGTAATCCGGCCTTGCGTGCATACTCTCCGATCTCAACGGCGCGCGCGCCGATCTCGCGCCGCCAGAACACGACCCCGCCGTAGTCCAGTTCGGCGCAGGCGTCGATCACCTGCTCAGGCGTCCACCCGGCGCCATGGCCATCGAGATTGTGGCCGAGCGTCGCGGTGTTCAGCGCCAGCGCGGAGTGGTCGTTGGAAAAGTCGCGCATCAGACGCCGTAAAGCGCCAGCAGCGATTTCACGCGGCGGGCGGCCAGTTCGGGGTCGCGCAAAAGGCCGCAGCCGTCCGCGAGGCGGAAAACTTCCGTGAAATAAGGCAGCGGCCGCATGGCCTGCGCGCCATTGAGCATGATGAAGTGGTCCTGGAAGCCGTTGAGCCAAGCCAGGAAGACGACACCGGTCTTATAAAACTGCGTCGGCGACCGGAAGATCAACCGCGCCAGGGGCACTGTGGGGTCGAGCGAGGCGCGGAAGCCCGCTCTGTCGCCGCGCGCGAGTTGCGACATGGCGTAGGCCGCTGCTGGCGCAAGCGGATCGAAGATGCCGAGCAGGGCGTGGGAATAACCTTGCTCGTCCCCGGCGATCAGCTCGGGATAGTTGAAGTCGTCGCCGGTGTACATTTTCGCGCCGTCCGGCAACCGGCGGCGCATGGCGATTTCCTTATCTTTGTCGAGCAGCGATATCTTGATGCCATCGACCTTCGCTTTGTTGTCGGCGATGATCCCAAGCACGGTTTCAAGCGTCTCATCGAAAGCGACGTCGCCCCAGTAGCCTGCGAGCGCCGGGTCGAACATGTCACCCAGCCAATGCAGGATCACCGGCTGGTCGCAGCGGGCCAGCACCTCGGCATAGATTTTGGCATAGTCGTCCGGCGACCGCGCAGCCTTGGCTAGCGCGCGGCTTGCCATCAGGATGATGCGTCCGCCGACCTTCTGCACGGCGTCGACCTGGTCGAAATAGGCGCGCCGGACATCGTCCAGCGTGCGTGCATCCCTGGAGTCGAGGTGATCGGTGCCGGCCCCGTTGAACACCAGCGCCTCAGGCATCTCCTGCTTGGTGCGGCGGATCAGTTCCAGCGCTCCGGGCCAGTCAAGCCCCATGCCGCGCTGCGCGGTATCCATGGCCTCCGCAATGCCCAAGCCAAGCGAAACAAGATGGCGTCGGAAGGCCATCGTCTTGTCCCAATCGATAACAGCAGGGCCGGTTGGATCGGAAGCGGTGAACGGATCGACGACAACATGAGCGGCGGAAAAGACGATCCGGTTGAAATTGCGGTCGAAGGTTGCCGTCTCGATCGGTTTACCGATCAGGCTATATCGGACGAGCTTGCCATTTGCGTCGGGCAGGTCGATTTTCACATCGTGCTCCTAGAACCTCTGCACCAACATGCCGGCGTCGGCCGAAATCACATGACCGGTGGTGTAAGGCAACGCACCACTGGCGAGCGTGGCAATGATGCGGCCAACCTCCTCCGGCCGGCCCATGCGCGGCAGCAGGGTCAACCCTTCGTCGCGAATGCGATGCTCATAGCTATCCTTGACGACGCTCGTCATCGCCGTCTCGATGACGCCCGGCTGGATATCATAGACGGCGATCCCCTCGCCGCCCAACCGCACGGCGAAGACCTTGGAGGTCATGGCGGCGGCGGCCTTCGAAGCGCAGTACTCGCCACGCTGTACGGCGACCGCGACAGCGTTCGATGAGGAGACGTTGACCAGGCTGTAGAAACGGCCGTCGTTGCGGTCGCGCTTCACGAGGCGGCGCGCATAGGCTTGGCTGAAAAAAAACATCGCCTTGGCGTTGACTGCCATACATCGGTCGTAACTTTCCTCGCTGACATCGAGCAAATCGCCCCGCGAGAGAACCGAAACGCCGGCATTGTTGACCAAGGTCGACAGCGGGCCGATGGCGGCCTCGGCCGCATCCAGCATGGCTTCGTGCCGCAACAGGTCGGCGACGTCGCCAACGACTTTGACAACCTTGCCACCATGTCTCGCCACCGCATCGAACCCTGCCGCCAACTCGGCGTCGTCGGCGAGGCCGTTCAGCGCGATGTCGAAGCCAAGCTTGGCGAGCTCGATCGCCGCGGCCAGACCGATGCCCCGACTGGAGCCGGTGATCAGCGCCGCTTGCCGCGCCTCGCTCATGCCGCCGCTCCATGCTTCAGCAGTTCACGAGCGATGATCGCCCGCTGGATCTGGTTGGTACCTTCATAGATCTGTGTGATCTTGGCGTCACGGTAAAGCCGCTCCACTTCGAAGCCACGAATGTATCCGCTGCCGCCAAAGATCTGCACGGCATCGGCCGACCGCGCTACGGCCATGTCGGAAGCGAACCATTTGGCCATGGAGCAATAGCGGGTCGCGTCCTCGCCGGCGTCGATTTTGGCCGCGGCGCTGTGCACCAGCAGCCTGGCGGCTTCCACATCACGGGCGATGTCGGCTAGCAGCCATTGAACGCCCTGGAAATCGGAAATCGCCTTGCCGAACTGCTTGCGCTGGCGCGAATAGTCGAGTGAGGCTTCGAGCCCCGCCTGACCGATTCCGACCGCCAGCGAGGCGATGCCGACGCGGCCCTTGTCAAGCACGCTCATCATCATGTGGAAACCGCGATTTTCTTCGCCGAGCAGCGCATCCGCCGGCAGGCGCACGTCTGTGAATGTCAGTGCGCCGACTTGGCTCGCGCGCTGTCCCATCTTGTGTTCCTTGGGTCCGCGCTCAACCCCTTGCGCCGTGAGATCGACGATGAAGATGCTCATACCGCGATTGCCAGCTTCCTTGTCGGTGCGTGCGAGCACGAAACCAACATCCGCCACAGGCGCATTGTGAATCCAGATCTTGCCGCCGTTGAGCAGCCAGCCTTTGCCGTCGCGCACCGCCGTCGTACGAATTCCCGATACATCGGTGCCGGCCTCGGGCTCGGTGATGCAATAGGCCGCCTTCAGCTCGGCCGACAGCAAACCGCCGAGCCAGCGCTCGCGCTGTTCGGCAGTGCCATGCCTGACCAGAAGCGAAGAGACCAGTTCGACAAGGCCGCATTGGTCCGCCACCGAAGCGTAGCCGCGCGACAGCTCTTCCATGACAAGCGCGTAGGTCACAGTATCGAAACCAGGCCCGCCCATCTCCTCCGGCACCCCGATGCCGAACAGACCGAGCTCGCCCATCTGGCCATAGAGCTCAGCCGGGAACCGCTCGTCGCGGTCGAGGCTCTCGGCCATGGGACGGATCACCTCGTCGGCGAATTGCCGTGCCATGTCGCGGACCTGGACCTGCGTCTCGGTCAGGCGCATGATTTTCTCCCGTAAATAACTATCTAGTTACTTAATAATCCGATACCGCTGCGCTGTCAATATGGGGTGCTTCGACAAACGAACTTCGTTGCGCAGACACGCTTGCGTTTTCGAAAAAGCGCCTTTAGTAACTATCTGGTTACTGCTTTTGGAGGACCAGATGCAAGTCTCCGACAGGAAGGCGTTCGGTCGCGCGGGATTCGACGTTACCGCTTTTTCGTTCGGCACCGCGCCGCTTGGAAACATCTTCAAGCCCATCGATGAGGCTACATCGGACACGATGATCGGCCAGTCCTGGGATGCCGGCGTCCGCTACTTCGATACCGCGCCATATTACGGGCATGGTCTCGCGGAGCTAAGGCTCGGGCATTCCTTGCGCTGGAAGGACAGGAGCGACTATGTCGTCTCGACGAAGGTCGGCAGGGTGCTCAAACCGGCGCGCCGGGCCGACATCGATTTTGCGCCCTGGGTGGAGGCCGCGGCCAACCGGCTCGAATTCGATTATTCCTACGACGGCACGATGCGCGCGTTCGAAGATTCGCTGCAGCGCATGACGCTGGAGCATATCGACATCCTTTTCATCCACGATATCGACGTGTTCACGCGTGGCGGCGAACAGCCGGCCGTGTTCGAGCAGGCGATGACCGGCTGCTGGAAGGCGCTGCAAACACTTCGCGACGAGAAGGTAGTCAAGGCGATCGGCGTCGGCGTCAACGAATGGCAGGTCTGCCATGAGGCCTTGAAGCGTCGCGACTTCGACTGCTTCCTGCTGGCCGGCCGATACACGTTGCTGGAACAGGAAGCACTAGACGAATTCCTTCCGCTGTGCGTCGAGCACGGCGCCGCGGTTGTCGTTGGCGGCGGATTCAATTCGGGCATCCTGGCAACAGGCGCCAAGCCCGGCGCGAAGTACAACTATTCTGCCGCGCCTGACGATATCATGAAGCGCGTTGCGGCTATCGAGAACGTCTGCCGCGCGCATGACGTACCCTTGCCCGCGGCAGCGCTGCAATTCGTCGTCGCGCACCCGGCGGTGGCATCGTTTTGCGCGGGAACGCGCACCGAACAGCAGCTCGCCCAAAACATCGAATGGTTCAGCCGGCCGATACCGGCAGAATTCTGGTCGGAGCTGAAGGCCGAAGGTCTGCTGCGTGAAGACGCGCCCGTGCCGGCATGAGCGGACAGACGCTCGGACCCGGCCGCTATTTTCTCGAGGATCTCGAGGTCGGAGATCGAATTGAGACGGCGAGCCGGGAACTGGAAGCGCGCCATATCGACAGTTTTGCCGAGCTGACCGGCGACCGCTTCGAGATCCATATGAGCGAGGCCGGCGCGGCGAAACACGGCTTTCCGAACCGCGTGGCGCATGGATTGCTGGTTTTGTCGCTGGTCGACGGCTTGAAGAACCAAGCTGCGGCCCAATTTGCTGCCGTTGCGTCGCTTGGCTGGGATTGGAAATTTGCCGGCCCTGTCTTTCCCGGCGACCTCATCCGCGCGGTGATGACGGTTCAATCCAAGCGAGAAACCCGGCGTCCGGATCGTGGTATAATCACAGTCGAGTTCGCCGTCCTGAACCAGCACGAGGAAATCGTGCAGCGCGGCATCAATACGCTGATGGTATTGCGGCGCCCCGCCGCCTAAGCTTCAGGCAGTCACGCGGCCTGCCTGAGCGTCAGGCCGATGCGGTCCGAATGGAACAGCGCGGCGTCCATCTGTTTGACGTTGCTGGCGATCGCAAGCGGTATCGCAGCCTGGGCAAGAATGTCGCGATCGATGTCCACGCCCGGAGCGATTTCGGTCACGACCAGGCCCTGCGTCGTCAGCTTCATGACGCAGCGCTCGGTCACGTAAGTCACGTCCTGCCCTTGGGCAACAGCGCGGCGGCCCGAGAACGAAACCTGCTCGACCTTGTCGACGATCTTGCCGATCTTGCCCTCTTTCTCGATGACAAGCCGGCCGTTGGACGTCGAAAGCTTGGCGCCAGCATTGAAGTAGCCGGAAAAGACAATCTTCCTGGCGCGCGACGTGATGTCGACAAATCCGCCTGCACCAGCCGTCACATGCGGCCTGGCTGAAAGCCGCGACACGTTGACGGAGCCCTCCCGGTCGATCTGCAGGAACGACAGCAGCGACGCGTCGAAGCCGGCGGCCTGGAAATAGGTGAACTGATGCGGCGCGGCGACGAACGCTTCTGCGTTGGACGAGCAACCAAATTTGAAGTCGAGGAGCGGGATACCACCCACAGCCCCTTGCTCGATGACCCAGGTCACTTCCCCGTGGCGGCCCTCCTCTATGAAAATGCGCGGTACATTGGCCGAGATACCGAAGCCGATGTTCACGGCCCAGCCGGACTGCAACTCCATGGCGACGCGCCTTGCGATGATTTTCGCTACATCGAATTCGGCGAGCCGAAACGACTCGATTGGGCGGAAGAGCTGACCCGAGATGGCGGGATCATAGGGAGTCGCCGTGGTCTGGAGCTGGTCAGGCGCTTCGACGATGTAGTCGACCAGCATGCTGGGCACCCGCACATCATGCGGCTTGAGCGAACCGGCCGCAGCGATGCGCTTGACTTGGGCGATGACCTTGCCGCCGCAATTGTGCGCGGCGAGCGCCAGTTCCATCGCGCCGAGATATGCGCCCTCGTCCTCGAAGGTGAGGTTGCCGCGTTCGTCGGCGGTGGTGGCGCGGATGATCGCCACGTCCGGCTTGATCGCCGGGAAATAGAGCCACTCCTCGCCCTCGAACTCCATCTTGCGCACGATGGAATGCTGTCTCGCCCGCTCGTTCATGGCGCAGCCTTCAAGATCGGGGTCGACGAATGTGTCGAGGCCGACCTTCGTCAGCACGCCCGGGCGCATGCCGGCCGCCTCACGCAGAATGTCGAAAACGATTCCGGAGGGCACGTTGTAGGCCGCAACCTGGTTGTTGCCGATCAGCTGCCAGATCGCCGGCGGCTCCGCAGAGGAGGGGCCGGAGGGATAAGAGCCGCCGATGATCGTATCGATCATACCCGCATGGGCGGCGAGATGGTCTATGCCCTTCGTGCCGAACATGTCGCCAGCTGCAATGGGATGCAGCATCGTCAGCGCGCGCGGGCCTTTCTCGCGCCCAAAACGTTCGCCGAGCGCAGCCAGCACAGCCTCGGGGCAGCACAGGCCCGACGAGGCGTTCACCGCCACAGTCGCGCCGTCCTTGATGCAGGCGACCGCCACCGCCGCCGTCATGATCTTGGACATATCATCGCCTCCGCATAAAAGCTTGCATCTAAATAAGTAACTAGATAGTTATCTATAGACGGTTTTGGACCGGCGTTCAAGCGCGTTTCACGGCTGTAGCCGAACCACATGCGACCCATGATGGAGGGAAGTTTGAGCATCTATTTCCAGAAGTCCAACCAGCGCATCTTCGGCACGTATCCGCTGCGTGGCGCCGAGTTGAAAACGGCGATGCGGGCTGCGTCCGACACCGGCTATCGCGCGTTCGACACGGCGCAAATGTACGGCAACGAAGCCGATGTCGGGGCCGCGCTGGCGGATGTGAGCGTGCCACGCGACGAGCTCTGCATTGCGACGAAAGTTCATCCAGACAATTTTGCGCCTGATCGCTTCCTGGAAAGCGTCAAGACGAGCCTGCGCGATCTGCGGCTCGACTATGTCGACGTGCTGTTCGTGCACTGGCCACCGATCGGCGGTGACATCAGGCCGTCGCTTGAACTGTTGGACACCGCTTTGCAGGCAGGGCTGACGCGGCATATCGCTGTTTCGAATTACACGGCGGCGATGATGCGCCAGGCGCGCGAGCTGGTGTCGGCCCCGCTGGCAACAAACCAGATCGAATTCCATCCGCTGCTCGATCAGACGGCTTTGCTGGCCGCAGGCGCCGAAACCGGCATTCCACTTTCCGCTTATTCGTCGGTCGCGCGCGGCGAGGTGTTCAAATATCCATTGTTCGAGGAGCTTGGCGCTGCCTATGGCCGATCTGCCGGCCAGATTGTGCTCCGCTGGATTCTACAGAAAGGCGTCGCCGTGAACACCATGTCGACCAAGCGGGAAAACATCCACGACAATTTCGACGTTATGGATTTCACACTCTCCAGCGTCGATATGGCGCGCATCGATCGCCTTGGCGCGACTCGCTATCGCATTGTGACGCGCGATCGCGTCAAATGGGCGCCGGATTGGGATTGACGGCCGACGCCCGACTCAACGGTTACCGCGAATCAGGTCAGACGCCTTCTCGCCGATCATGATCGTCGGCGCGTTGGTGTTGGAGCCGACCAGGCTCGGCATCACCGACGAATCGCAAATGCGAAGTCCATCGACGCCACGTACGCGCAGTTGCGGGTCGACGACAGACCGCTCGTCCGACCCCATGCGGCAGGTGCCGACCGGGTGGTAGGATGTGCGGCCATACTGACGGGCATAGCCTTCGAGATCGGACTGCGTCTTCACGTCGAGGCTGGGGAAATGCTCGCGCGTCACATATTTAGAGAAGGCCGACTGATGCATGACCTCGCGGCTGATCTTCACCCCCTCGACCGAGGTTTTCAGATCGTCCGGCTCGGCGAGAAAATTCGGGTCGACCAACGGCTTGTCGGCCATGTCGGACGAGCGGAGGCGAACGGAGCCGCGGCTTTTGGGACGTAGCGTATATGAGTTCAATGTCAGGCCGGACCCTGAGGGCACCGTCGGTACGCCCGCCTCGACGCCGGCGCCGCAGAGGAAGTGGAATTGCAGGTCGGGGTACAGCGACCGCTTGTCGGCGTACCAGAAGGCGCCGCCTTCGACGACGTTCGAGGACACCGGACCAGACTTGAACAGCAGGTACTCAAGTCCGGCCCAGAGCATCCAGTGCGGCTTGTTGTATTTGTCGAGGCTGTATGGACCGTTCAGCTCGTAGACGAGATCAATGCCGTAGTGGTCGGCCAGGTTCTGGCCGATCTCGGGCGCGTCGTGGACAACGTCGATGCCAAACGACTTGAGGTGATCGGCCGGGCCGATGCCCGACAGCATCATCAGCTTTGGCGTGCCGATGGCGCCGGAGGTGACGAGAACCTCCCGCTCGGCATGGGCCGTCGGCTCGCCGCCAGCGTCGCGGTAGCGGACACCCGTCGCGCGGCCATTTTCGAGCACGATGCGAGACACCTGACACCCAGTGAGGATCGTGAGGTTGCGGCGGTCCTTGATCGGCCTCAGATACGCGGCGGCGGCCGAGCAACGGCGGGCGTTGCGGGTCGTGGTCTGGTAGACGCTGGCGCCGGCCTGCGTCGGACCATTGAAGTCTGGGTTATACGGCATGCCATATTGCTGGCAGGCCTGGACGAAGACCTGGCTCATCTTCTGCGGCCGCAGGTTCGAGACGCCGAGCGGGCCGTCAGTGTTGTGCCATTCGCCCGCAAGCGTATCGTTGCCTTCCGATTTGAGGAAATACGGCTTTACCTCCTCGAACGACCAGCCGGTCGCCCCTTCCTGCTTGGCCCAGCGGTCGTAGTCGGCGGGGTGCCCCCGCGTATAGACTTCCGCGTTGATCGAACTGCCGCCGCCGATGACGCGCCCTTGCGCATAGGCGATCTCACGGTAGTTTGCGTGACGCTGCGGGACAGTAGTCAGGCCCCAGGTCAGCGGCCCGGTCGTCATCTTGGCGAAGCCGACCGGCATGTGGATGTACGGGTTGGTGTCCTTGCCGCCGGCCTCAAGGAGCAGGACCTTGCAGTCCGAATCCTCGGTCAGCCTGTTAGCCAGCACGCAGCCCGACGAGCCGCCGCCAACGATGATATAGTCGTATCTCGCCGCCATCGTTAGCCCCGTCACGAAACCCAGGGCGAACGCTTGCCGAGTTCGATATGGCAGGACTTGATCTGCGTATATTCCTCGACGCCGTAGATACCTGTCTCGCGGCCCCAACCAGACTGCTTGAACCCGCCGATCGGCATTTCGGGCCCGCCGGTGATGGTGCAATTGACCCAGACACGGCCGGCTCTCACGCCGCGCACAAGCGTGACCGCTTTGTCGAGATTCTTAGTCCAGATGGAAGCAGCGAGACCGTAGTCGATGCCGTTGGCTATCTTGAGCGCCTCTTCGATTGTGTCGAAGGGAATGATGCCGAGCACCGGGCCAAAGATTTCGTCCTGCGCGATAGCCATGTCGGTGGTCACATCGCCGAAGAGCGTTGGCTGGACGAAATTGCCGGCCTCGGTATCGGCCTTGCCGCCGCCCGTGACGAGGCGTGCGCCGGCCTGGCGGCCCTTCTCGATATAGCCGAGAACCTTGGCGTTGTGCTCCGGCGTCACCATCGCGCCGACCTGCGTTTTCGGGTCGAGCGGATCGCCGACGCGAACCTTCCGCAGCTTGGCGGCCACCAGCTTTTCGAATTCCTTGGCGATCGAGCGTTCGACGACGAGCCGGCTGCCGCCGACGCAACACTGCCCGGCATTGAAGCACATGCTGAAGGCGACGCCGTCCGCTGCGTCCTCGAGATCGGCATCGGCAAAGACGATCTGCGGGTTCTTGCCGCCGAGCTCAAGTCCGAGCTTCTTGAAGTTCCCGGCGGACGCTTGAAGCGCGCGGCGACCGGTCGCCGTCGAACCGGTAAAAGACGCCATGTCGATGTCGCGATGTTCGGTGATCGCCTGGCCAACCTCCGCGCCGAGCCCGGTGACGACGTTGAACACGCCCGCCGGCAGGCCAGCCTCGGCGAGAATTTCCGCCATGATCAGCGTCGTCGACGAGGTGAACTCGGACGGCTTGCAGACGATCGTGCAGCCCGCCGCGAGGATGAAAGGCACACGTTCGGCCAGGATGAAGAACGGAAAATTCCACGGCGTGATCAGGCCAACGACACCGATCGGCTCGCGCGTCACGAGCCCCAGCATCTTGTCACCGAGATTGTTGAACGTGTCGCCATGCAGCAGCCGCGCCGCACCGGCCGCGAATTCATAGATGTTGGCGGCGCCGTCGACCTCGCCGCGCGACTGCGTGATCGGCTTTCCGGTCTCCAGCGTTTCGAGCACGGACAGTTCCTCGGCCCTTACCCGGATGCCTTGCGCCGCCTTCAACAGGATCGTCGCGCGGTCAGACGCCGGCAGGTTCGACCAGCGGCCGTCCTCGAACGCGGCGCGCGCCACGGCGACGGCATGATCGACGTCTTCCTTGGTGCAAAGCGCGATGGTGGTGACCGGCACGTCGTGCGCGGGGCTGATTCGATCCAGCGTCTTGCGCCCTCCCGTCTCGATCCAGGAGCCATCGACGAAAAAGCCAAAACTGCGGGGGTTGGCCGGCAAGGCGGGGTTGGGGGTGCGCGCGTCCATGACGCCTCCTTCTTGTTACTTCACGACCAGCAGCTTGCTGCGGTCCATGGTGATGGCTACGGCGGCGACAAGGATGAAGCCGAACACGATTTGCTGGGCAAAGACTGAAACGCCCATGAACGTCATGCCGATCCGAACGACCTGTACGATCAGTGCGCCGACGAAGGTGCGCCAAACCGAGCCGACGCCGCCGGTGATGGCCGTGCCGCCGACGATGATCGCGGCGATCGCCGGCAGCAGGAATTCGTTGGCCAGGGTTGGAGAGCCGGAGCCGAGACGCGCGGCCATCACAACGCCGGCGACCGCCGCCATCGTACCCGACAGCACATAGGCTGCGATCTTGATGCGATCGACGTTGATGCCCGACGCGATGACCGCCTGCTCCTGTGCGCCGATGCCGCGGATCAGGCGGCCGAACGGTGTCAACTGAAGCAGCACGCTGAGCAGGATCATGGCGACAACGCCAACCCAGATTTCGTTGGGTATGCCAAGCGTCGTGCCTACCGCCCAGGACAGATAGCTCGCCGAAAGATCCGGCGGAATATTGATGGAGCGCGTCGCCGAGAACCAGTAGCCGGCCGACAGCACGACGCCGCTCACCGCCAGCGTGGCGATGAAGGACGGGATGCGCAGCCTTGTTGAGACGAGGCTGCCGACCAGGCCGGCGACCGCGCCGCCGAGAACAGCCAGTGGGATCGTCCATGCGCCGAAGCGACTCAGATAGGCGGCGAGTATGCAACTCGACATCGAGGCTACCGCCTGGATCGACAAGTCGATGCCACCAATAATGATGACCTGCGTCTCGCCTGACGCCTTCAGGAACAGCGTCATCGTGTCGGCGGTGACCGTGAGGAAATTGTTCACCGACAGAAAGGTCGGGTCGTAGGCGCCAACCAACAGCACCAGCACGACCAGAAAGACGATCGGCAGGTATGTCTGTATCTGGGATTTGAACGCATCGTTCATGACGTCACACCATGTGCTCAACGAGGTCGACTTGGGTCGGCTTGCCGCCCGGCGGTGCGTCGAACGTCGCCGTGACTTCACCGTCACGCATGACAAGAATGCGGCTGGATAGCCCGATGACTTCCTCCAGCGTATCGCCGAGCAGAATGACGGCCAGGCCTTCGGCGGTCATGTCGCGCACGAGTTCGTAGACGTCCTCCTTGGCGCCGACATCGATGCCGCGCGTCGGATGGTCGAGGATGAGGACCTTGACGCCCGCGATCCGCCATTTGGCCAGCACAACCTTCTGCTGATTGCCGCCTGAGAGACCCCCGACCATCGCAGCCGTCGACGGGGTCTTGATCTTCAGCCGATCAATCCAAGTCTTTGCCTGCTCGCGTTCGGCGCCGAACTTCAGCATGCCGCCCGAAACAAATTTCGGCAGCGCGGCCAAGGTCATGTTCTCGGCGACGCTGAATTGCGCCACCAGACCTTCAATCTTGCGCTCGGCCGGCACGAGGCCAATCCCGTTAGCGGTGGCCTGCGGCACCGACGTGAATTTCACCGCCCGGCCATTGACGGTCAGGGTTCCGGTGTCGGCGGTCGTGTGGCCCGCAAGGCAGCGCGCCAAATCCTCGCGGCCGGAGCCGATGACCCCCGCAATGCCAAGCACCTCGCCGCCATACAGCTTGAAATTGACGTTCTTGAAGCCGCCGGCCTTGCCCAGATTGGCTGCCTCCATCAAAAGCTTGCCAGACGACGCCGCCTGACGCGCCTCGCGATAGTATTCATTGTGGAGCTGGCGGCCCACCATGTACTGGTGCATGTCTTTTTCGGTCGCGCCTTCGGCCGCGAATTCCTTCACCACCTTGCCGTCGCGCATGACATAGACACGGTCGCTGACCGCGAGCACCTCGTCCAGACGATGTGAGATGAAGGCGATCGACGCGCGCTTCTTGAGATCGGCGATGATCTCGAACAACAGCTCGACTTCCTTGCGCTCCAATACCGAGGTCGGCTCGTCGAGCAGGATGGTGATGTCGCCATCGATGCGGCTGTCCAGCGACAGGGCTTTGGCGATCTCGACCATCTGGCGATCGGCGAAGGTCAGTTTGGAACACAGTGTGCCGGGATGGATGTCGAGATGGACCTTCTTGAGTTCCACCGCCGCCGCTTCGTTCATCCGCGCCTTGGAGATCAGGCCCATACGCAGGAACTCCTCCTCGCGGCCGAGGAAAATGTTCTCGGCCACCGTGAGCGACGGGAGGATGGACTGTTCCTGGAACACCATCGCGATGCCGGTGTCGAAGGCTTGGCGCGGCGAGGCGATCTTGACCTGTCGTCCATTGACGAAGAACGCGCCGCCGTCCGGCTGATAGATGCCGTTCAGAACCTTGAGCAGAGAGGTCTTGCCGGCGCCATTCTCACCGATGATGCCGACAACCTCGTTGCGGTTGATGGTGAGCGAAACGGTGTCCAGCGCCTTGACGCCCGGGAAGGATTTGGAAATGCCACGCAGCTCGAGCGCAGGGATCGGCTTTTCGACGTGAGCGTTCACTTCACCACCGCCAGTCTGGACCGATCCAGCGCCAGTGACACGGCCGCGATAATCAGCAGCCCCTGCACGCCCTGCTGCACATAGGGCTCAATGCCCATCAGGACCATGCCGTTGGCGAGCACCACGACGACAAATACGCCGATGATCGAATTGACGACCGAGCCCACACCGCCCGACAAGGCGGTGCCGCCGACCACGACAGCGGTGATCGTCGTGAACAGACGGCCCTGGCTGATCAGGGCATGGCCCTGGCCGAATTGGGCCGCCGCCAACACGCCGCCAAGACCAAAGAACAGACCGGCGATTGCAAATACCAGGATACGCGTTCGCTCCACCGGAATGCCGGCGTGCCGTGCCGTCACCTCGTCCGTACCGATGGCATAGATCCAGCGCCCGATACGTGTCCGCTGCTGCACCGTCCAGGCGATCAGGAACGCCGCGAAGGCGATCCAGACCGCCATCGGTACGCCGAGTACCCGACCAAGCGACAGATAGCGGAAGGTGGGGTCAGAGATGCGCACCGTGAGGCCGCCGAGGATCGCGGTCGCGATGCCCAATCCAGCGAAGCCGATGCCGAGCGTCGTCATGAAAGACGGGGTCTTCAACTTGACGTGGATCAGGCCATTGAACAGCCCCATCCCACCCCCGATGAGGACGGCGATTGGTACGGCCGCCAAGCCGATCGAATAGTCAGTGATGTCGTTTGTCACCAACAGGCTCGCGGTGACGGCCGTCAGCGCGACGATGCCTTCGACGGAGAGGTCGATCGAGCCCATCAGAATAATGAACGTCATGCCCATGCACAGCACGACCGGGATCGCGGCGCTGTTCAGCAGACGCACGAAGTTGCCGATGCTGAGGAAGTTGGGATTGAACAGGCTGACCAGGATGCACAATGCAACCAACACGGCCAACGGCGCCCATCGGCGCCACTGCTCGACATAATAGCTGGACGTCGCACTACTGGCATGCACCGGCGTGCCTCCTCGACCTGCGCCAAAAACAACGGCCGGGCGCACCGCCCGGCCGCATGATGCGGCAGCTTAGCTGCGATACTGGACCTGGCCCGTCACCTTGCCCCACAGATCGTTGAAGTCGGTCTTGGGCGGGTTGGCCTTGTACCCGGCAACGTTGTCCTTGGTGATCACGATGCCGGTGCCGTAAAACTCGCGATGTTCCTTCGGCTCCTTCGCGATGTCGATCTTGCCGGTCGCATGCGCATAAGGAATGGCGAGACCCATCGAGCCGGTCCAGAACGGATCCCAGGCAACTGTCCCGGCGAACTCTCCGGCCTCGACGGCGGCAACCGCCGCGTCGATGCCGTCAATCCCGACGACCGGAACCGTGCCGGCCAGATTGTTCTGGCGCAGCGCTTCAAGCGCACCCATGCCCATGCCGTCGTTCGCAGCAAACACGCCTTTGATCTGGTCGCCAAAGCGCGTGATCCAGGCTTGCATGATGTCGAAGGCCTTCTGTTCGTTCCAGTCAGCAGGCTGGAAATCGAGCAGCGTCACCTTCCCGCCAGTCGCCTTGATCGCATTATCGAGGCCGAGCTTGCGCTCGATCGCGGGAACGTTCGACAGAATGCCGCCCAGTGCGACGATGCCGCCTTCGCCGCCGAAAGCAGTAAACAGGGCGTTGGCGATCTTCTCGGCGTTGGGTACGCCGTCGAAAGACATATGGGCGATGTAATTCGGGTCGAAATCCCACGGATGCAGGTCGTCCGGCTTGTTCCACTGCGTGACCACAAAGCCGCCGGCCTTCTTCACTTCCTCGACGATGACACGGGCGTCAGGCGAGTCGTTGGGGTCAACATTGACGATCAGCTTGCCGCCGGTGCGCTGAAGCAGCGCCTTGATATCTGAAATGCCCTTTTCAGAGTTTCCCTCGGTGACCAGCGTCTCGTATTTGGCGCCGATCGACTTGGCGAACTCTTCGCCGCCCTTGGCGAAGGTCGCGTGATATGGGTTGGCCAGCGAACGCAAGGCGTTCGCGAATGTCCAGGTCGTTTCCTGGGCAATGGCGGGACGCGGGAACGCGCCAGCCATTAAGCCCGCAGCGCCCAGGCCGGCAATGCCGGTAAGCAGCGAGCGGCGGTTGATAAGGGCAGTTTCAAGCGAAATTATCTTCGATGGCATAAGCTTCCTCCCTGTCTTTTGCACTAACTGGTTACTTCATTAGCGGATTTTGAATCGAGTTTCAAGCGCAATGATCCGCGGGACTTGGGAGGTCGGCTGGGAAGCATCCAATGCGTGATTGGCGATGCCTGGCGAGAGCGCCGATTGAGGCATCGAAATTCCTGACGCGACTATACAAATCCGCCCGTCGAATGTAACTAATTGGTTATATCGAGGGACCGACTAGAGGAGCGGACACGGTGGTTGACAGCACAATGCCGGGATTGAAAGCCGCCCCTCGGTCGCGGGACGCGGATGCGACACAGAAACGAATCCTAGCTGCTGCAAAGCGCGAATTTTCGCGCCTCGGTCTCGGCGGCGCCCGCGTCGACGACATTGCCGAAAAGGCCAACGCCAACAAACGCATGATCTATCACTATTTCGGCAGTAAGGAGGACCTGTTCAAGAAGGTGCTGGAAGAAGCCTACCAGGATATCCGCGCAGCTGAAGCGAAGCTCGACCTTGCCGGACTGCCAGCGAAGGAAGCCCTGGAAAAGCTAGTGCGCTTTACCTGGAAATATTACCTCGACCATCCGGAGTTTCTGACACTGGTCAACAGCGAGAACCTGCACAAGGCCCGACACTTGAAAACCTCCACCAACATCGAGGCGATCAACAGGCCTCTTCACGGCATGGTGCAGGATATCCTGGACCGGGGGGTGCACGAGGGCGTATTTCGCACCGGCATCGACGAGATGCAACTCAACGTGACGATCGCAGCGATCAGCTATTACTACTTTACAAACCGCTTCACGGGGGCGGTCCTTTACAAGCGCGATTTCATGACGCCAGCGGCGCTTGAGACCAGAATTAACTTCAATGTGGAGACCGTTCTGCGCTTGGTGCAGATTTAAATAGGGGACCGCGTGTTGGGGAGCCGTTGCTGTTGATGATAGACGGCTTGCAACGATGAAAGTCTCCCGACCGCAGGATCCAGCCTCTGACACGCTCCAGCATTGCGGCGATCGGTCGGATGCCTGCCAGACCGTAACCGCGTCGCTAACATCATGATGCAGGAGCTCGACTCTCCTTGGCACGGTCGACGTAGACTGGCATAGTCGATGGGGGCTGAAGGGGGGGTTTTGGAGTGCGCCAATCAGGCCGCCACGCGATGGCATATGCGCAATGAGGGTGGTTCTCGCGGGCGTGGTCGCCGGGATCGATAGCATCGGCTTCAATATCGCTTTGGCTGCATTGATGTTTGCTGGGCCCCTGGCAGGGGGAGTAGGGCTGGCGGCGTCTTTGACCTTGCTGGCCACCGCCGTCATCGCCTTGGCTCTGAGCGCCGGAAGTGGCCTGCGCGGCAACATTGGCCACGTGCAGGATATCGGCGTTGCACTGATGGCGCCCGCGCTCGCTGCGATTGCCGCCTCGGGGACCGTGACGGCGGAAACGTCGATTGCCACCGCCTTTGCCATTATTGCAGCGGCATCGCTGGCCACCGGCCTGCTGATGTACGTGACAGGTCGCCTCGGTCTTGGACGCATGGTCCGGTTCTTCCCGCAAACCGTGATTGCCGGCTTCCTCGCGGGAACCGGCTGGCTGCTGATCATCAGCGGCATCGCTGTCGCTGCCAATCTGTCGATGGACCGACTGTTCGATCCCGACGTCTGGAGCGGCGACAGGATTGCCCATATCGCGCCCGTGATCGGTTTCGCCCTGGTGTTATGGTTTCTGTTGCCACGCATCGCACATCCTGCCGCGATGGCCATATTACTGGTTGTCGGCGTTGCTGCTTTTTATGCCGTGCTTGCCGCGACCGGCCATGACATAGTGCAAGCGCAGTCTGCCGGGTGGCTGGCCGCCGCGCCCCCGACAGGCAATCTGACGGACCTTTTCAGCATGCCACAGCATGTCGACTGGCCGACCCTTGTATCAACGCTGCCGCTCATTGGCATTGTTGCGGCACTCAGTCTGCTTGCGTCCTTGATGAATACCTCCGCACTGGAGACCCTGCTTGGGGAGGAGGCGGACCAGGATCGCGAGCTTCGCCTGACGGGGCTGGCCAACATCGCATGCGGCGTAATCGCAGCGCCGCCCGGCTATAGTGGGCTCGCCAGCTCACTGATCGCGCACAGGATCAGTCCCGGCAGCCGCGCCGCCGGAGCCGTGATGGCGGCCGTGACGGTGCTCGGCCTCTCCGCTGCCGACACGCTCGTGTCGACGATCCCTATATTCGTTACTTCGGGTCTGATCGTCTATCTCGGGGCCGACCTGTTGCGCGACTGGCTTGTCAACACGCGACGCCGCCTCAGCCCGGCGGAATGGGCGATCGTTGTGGTGATCGTCGTCGCCGTGGCCGTTGCCGGTTTTGCAACCGGCGTGGCGGTCGGGTTGGCGATTGCCGTGGTTCTGTTCGTATTCAACTATGCCCGCGTGCCGATCCTGCGGCGCACGCAGACGCTCGACCGCCTGCGCAGTACGCTGGACCGCGACCCGCAACAGACTGCCTTGCTTCGGGAGACCGGCGCCGTGGTAGCGGTCTACGAGCTGCAAGGTTTCCTCTTCTTCGGAACCGCCGAGCGGCTGCGCCTTCAGATCAAGACCCGCTTGGCGGACGCACGGTTGCCTAGGCTGCGCCGGCTGATCCTTGATTTTGGCCAGGTCTCGGGCTTCGATGGCGCGGCGCTCGCTCTGGTCGAGCGCATCGCGACTTTGACGCGAGAGCGCGGCATCGAGCTTGTCCTGTCGCGTTTGCGCCCGGATTTGGTTGGCGCGCTGGAAAGGGCTGCGCCGGATTTGATGACGGCGAGCCACGTGACGCACGCCGAAACGCTGGACGAAGCGGTCGAGACAGCCGAGCAGATGCTGTTGGGCGCTTCAAATCAACCGGTGTCGCCATCCGAGATCGCTGCGCGTTATGCGGTGCTTGAAACAGACGGGCCACGCCTGGCCGAATACTTCGCAAGTCTGCCGCTCGAACGACTGGCGCGAGGTACCCGCGTCCTGGTTGAGGGCGAACCCGCCGATGGTCTTGTCTTGCTCGAAGAAGGCCGGGTGACCGTGCGGCGGAAGGGGGATACAGCCGGCGAGCCGCTGCGGCTGCGCGCCATGGCTGCTGGCTCGATCATCGGTGATATCGGCTTCGCCAATCGCGGCCTTCGCACGGCGGACGTGGTTGCCGAAACCGAAGTGGCTCTACGGCGAATTCCCGGCGAGAATCTGGAGCGCCTGGAGCGCGACAACCCCTCTCTGGCGATGGCGGTGTCGCGGGCCGTCATGCGCGCGCTGGCCGAAAAGGTCGTGACCGCCAATCGCGTGGCCGAGCACGGCTGAGATGGATAATCCATCGCTCGCACCGCTTCTGCCGATTGCCATGCGGCAGGTGTTGGCGGGCGGGCCCAACCCGTTTGAAGCGGTCGTGTTGTTCGCGGATCTCGCCGGCTACAGCCGCTTCTGCGCCGAGCTGATCGAACATGACGCACGCGGCGCGGAGGCGGTCGGGCGAATGCTCAATCGGCTGACGCAACAATTCGCGGGGGCGATCAACTACCACGGCGGCTCAGTCCTCGCATTTGCGGGCGACGCAACAATGGCGCTCTGGCCGCTGAGCGCTGCGGCATGCAGGCAAGCGCTGGCTTGCGCGGATTCCTTGCATGCGATTGCCGCCGCCACGATGGCGAAACCGCTCCCGCTCAGAATCTTCGCCGATGTCGGTTCGCTCCATGTGTTCGACCTGGAACTGAATGACGCCGGTCGCCGCGTTCTGGCGCAAGGCAAGCCGTTGGATCGAATTGGCACCTATGCCGCCAGGGTGACGACGGGCCACACCGGCGCCTCCACGGAATTCCTTGCGGCGTTGGCCGATCCCGCCATCGCACCCCAGCATGGCGAGAGCGTCCACCTATTGGCCGGACCGTTCGCGCCGATACGCGCCGACACGCCCGTTGCTCCAGCCTGCGATGCCACGCCGTATATCGCATCCCAGGTCGTGCGTTTGCTGTCAGGCAATACGCGCGACTGGCTGGCGGAATTCCGCCGCGCCTCGATCTTTTTCGCGACCTTGCCCCCGCTGCCCCAAAGCAACCTAGCTAGCGTGCTAAGAGCACTGGCCACGCCGATCGCCGCTGCGGATGGCGTTGTCCTCCAGATCCTGACAGATGACAAAGGCCTGGTGCTGCATGCCGTTTGGGGATTGGCTACCAACACCCATGCAGACGACGCCTCCCGCGCCATCATGGCGACAGTGGCCATGCAGCCCGTGCTGCGCGAGGTCGGTGGCGGGGCCGGTATAGCCAGCGGCAAGGTCTGGTTCGGACTTTTGGGCGGTCCGGCGGAACAGCAATTCGCCGTGATTGGAGACCCGGTGAACCTGGCCTCGGCCTTGTCCCGCGTATCGCCTGGCGAGTTGCGGATCGACGCAGCGACTGCGGAATCTGTTGCTACGCGTTTCAGCTTGAGTTCCGCAGCACCGATCCGCACCAAAAGCGACCGCGCACCGAGACCGGTTTTTTGCGACCCCGTCGAGAGAATCACTACCACGACTGGCGCGACGGCGCTGGTCGGGCGAACCGACGAACTCACACGAGCGCTGGGTCTCCTGTCTGCGACTGGGGCCGTTGTATCCTTGATCGGCGAGGCGGGTATCGGAAAATCGCGCATGACGGCGCGCTTGCGGGAAGAGCTTACTGCGCGCGGACAGCGCTTGCGCGCAACCACCGCCGACAGCCTCCGACGAACCAGCCCGTTCCACGCCTGGCCTGCGGTTTTTGCAGACTTGGTGACGGGCATGTCGTTGGCGGCATTGGAAGACGTCCCTGTCTTGGCTGGGCGGCTTGCGTTGCTCAATCCCGTGCTGCCCCAAGCATTGCCGGACACGGATGCCTTGCGGCAGCTCGATCCAGGGACACGCGGCGCGCTGGCTCGCGAAGCGATCGGCGAGGCGGCTGCCAGGCTCTGGCCAGATCCGTCGGGTGTGCTAGTGATCGAGGATGCGCATTGGCTCGACAGCGCCTCCTGGCTGGTCTTGGCTGACCTGCGACGCAAGAGGCCGAATCTTACTTTGCTGCTTGTGACACGTGGCAGCGATCCAGAGTCCCTTCCACGCGAGGCCGTGGCGCTGCTCAGTTTGCCGGAGGCAAGCGAGATCAGACTGGGTCCTCTTTCCCAAGAAGAGGCCGGAGCCGTGGCGGCCAACGCACTGGGTGTGGACGACTTACCGCCGGCGCTGGTGCGGCGCATTCACGACCGCGCCGAAGGGCATCCACTCTTCACCGCAGAACTGGCGCGTTCGTTGCGCGACAGGGGCCTGGTGCAGACGGCCGCTGGCCGTGCAACCGTGCGGCTCGACGAGAGCGGCATCGAAGCGATCAACTTTCCGGACGGCATCGAGGCGGTCATTGCGGAGCGTATTTCGATGCTCGACCCGCCAGTTCAGTTGACCGTCAAGGCGGCCTCGGTGCTGGGTCGCCATTTCTCGGGGCAAGCCTTGGCCGCCATCCGCCCGGCATCGGCCGGATTGGCGTCGACCGAGGCGCATATCGACGTGATGATCGCGTCTGGCCTGATCGAGCCGGACGCCGACAACGGTTTTCGGTTTCATCACGCGCTGATCCAGGAAAGCGCTCATTCCCTCCTGCTGCGCGAGCAACGTATCGCATTGCACGCCGCTGCCGCGCGACTGCTCGAGGGCGAAAGTGACATCAAAGCCGCAACGGCGCCTTTGATCGCTCAACACTGGTCCCTCGCCGAAGAGCACGATCGCGCAATGGAAGGGTTCGAACGCGCGGCCGATCATGCCCGCATGATCGGCGCGCATGCGGAAGTCGTGGAGTTTGTGTCTCGCGCGCTCGATCATGGCGCGCACGCCAAGTCGGCGCCCAAGCCGGCGCGCACCGGCCGTTGGCACTATCTTGCAGGCAACTCGCTGCGGGAAATGGGCTACTACCGGCGCGGGGTCGACGCGTTGCGCACGTCGATCTCGCTGCTCGACAAACCGATGCCGATATCCGGCGCCGCTGCTGTCTTTCGGTCGATCAAGGAGCTGGTGCGGTTGAAACTGCCGCGCCTGCAGAGCATTGGCGGATCACGCGAGGAAGCGCTGCTGGTCGCAGGCGCTATGCACGCGCTGTCGGAAATCAGCTACGAACACGACGACATTCCGCAGACCCTCGCCAGTCTGCTCGCCGGTCTCAACAAGGCCGAACGCGCCGGCGGCGACAGCGTGGAACTGACCAAGCTGTTGATGGGCTCGGCTTTCGTCGGGCTGTCGGCTCCGTGGGCAATCGACGCCTTGGCCTATCGCGACCGTTCGCTCGCCATGGCCGCCAGGCTCGACGATCCGGCGCTTTGGTCGTGGGTGCTGTTCATCGCAGGCAATTTCGAGTTTGGCATCGGCGATTTTGGATCGGCGCGCGATTACCTCAGCCGCGCTATCCCTATTTGCGAGGAGACAGGCGAGATCAAGAACTGGTATTCGGCCGTTGCCTCGCTGGGGAACGTCTTGCGTGTCGAGGGGCGGCTCCATGACAGTCAGGCGCAGGATCAGATCCTGCTCGGTCGCGCTTTGGACCGAGGCATGGTCCTTGCCGAAGTCTGGGCATGGACCGCGCTGGCCAAAAGCAACGCGATGCTGAACAAATTTGATGATCTCGACGTCTGCATCGCGAGGATGGAAGCGATCTTCGCGAACCCCGCCAATGTGCGCGAAGGCAGCACGGACAATTACATGACGCTGCACTTGGCGCGGTCCGCCGCAGCGATTGCTGCCGGTCGTGATGCCGAGGCGCTGGACGCGCTCAACGAAACGGTACGCCTGCTGGCAACGCTGAAGAACCCGGCGATCTACGGCATGGAGCCAGTAACCATGGTCACCGACATGCTGGCGCGGTTGGCGCGCCGTGGCGTTGCTCCGCGAATGCTCGTTTCGGCGCAGAAAAAGATCATTGCCTATGCGAAGCGCCTGGCAGCTCAGTATCCCACCGCCAGAGGAAAGCTGATGCTTGCGCGTGGTGACCTCCACGCCTTGAATGGTCGGATGGATCGAGCGCGCCGCGAATGGACCAGGGCGCAGACGCAAGCGGAAACAATGCACACGCCTTATGACGAAGCCGGCGCCTGGCAAAGGCTGGGAGACCCGCGCGCGATGGAAATCCTCGCCCGGCTCGGCGTGCCCCGGCCGCTTCTGTGGGAATGATCAGCCCAATGCCGTGCCGTCGGTTTGCATCCGCACCTCGCGCAGCGCATGCCCGGGGCCATTGCCGAACCATAGCGAAACCGTCATGCGCTGGCTGAACGCGCCGCTCTTCGGATTGCCCGAAATATCGTAGAGCAGGACTCCGCCAAGCGCGGCGGGATCGCTGCGCGATCCGGCTAACATGACCTTGAAGTTGGGGATGGCCGAAAAGGCCGCAAGCAAGCTCGCAGCACCGCTAGCGCCAAAATACGGCCCTTCAGGCACCGCGCCACCGCCGGGTCCCCAGACCGCGCCGCCGCCGGCTACGGCGCCCGCGAGCCAGGACAAATCGCCCGCGGCTGCCGCAGCGGCAAGAACGGGCGCTGCCGGATCGCTGGGCGGCAATCCTGATGCCAAGGCGTCGATCAGCGAAGTATCCATCAGCAGCCAGTCTTCGACCACCAGGATCGGCGACACGCCAGGCGGCGAAAAGTCGAAGACCATGACGCCCTTCACATCCCGGAAGGACGCACCCGTCGCATTGACGGTCCCCGAGACGCTCCACCAGCAAAAGGCGCGGTTCGCAGCGACGTCGGTGACGATGCTCTCCACGTTGAGCTGGGTGATCGAGAAATTCAGCCCGAGCAGCGTATAGAAATCGACGGTGCCCTGATATCCCGGAAAATCGCCGCCGAGCGTCTGGCCACCCGGGCCATGGAAGACGATCTTGGGATCGATTACCGGCCATTCCATCATCGGATTCTGGGCGGCGATGGCGCCGAGGATTGTCGTCACGCAATACCGCATCGCCGCGGCGCGTTCGAAATCGTCGTTCAGGACCGGCGAGACCCCTCTCAGCACTTCGTCGATGGCCAGGGCGATCTGCGTCCCGGACCAGACTGCCCCGTCCATATAGCCGTTCGACATCGTTGCGGTCTCCGTCGAGGCGAAAAACAGGTTGCCGACCGGCAGTCGCCCCTTGCCCGACAAGAGGATTTCGGGTCCACCTGAAACGAAGCTGCCCTTGCCGAAATGTCCGGCCGGGCATCCGGCGGAAAACGGCTCGGAGTTCCAGTCCATTTCGTTGTATTGCGGATTGTTCTTCGCGACGTTGGGTCCAAAAACCTTCGTCATCCGCTGGATTATCATCTGCGCCCGCTGCGCCGGCGACATCTTGCGGGCCTTCACCGCCTCGTCGCCGACGATGAATGCAAACAACGCCGGCGCGCCCTCATAAGACGCGTTGTCCATCATCCAGCAGCTTGGTCCATCGAGCAACAGAACGTCGCCCGACAAGCCGAATTGCGAGATGTTGCCGCTAAACATCGGATCCTGGTTGTTCGGATAGACCGGTATGCCGTTCACCGTACCCGAGGTGTAAGTGGTCGTGTCGTTGCGCCAGAATGCGGTGTCGAAGCGCACGAACGTCATGAACATGTTGGAATTGGCCATGTTCGCGGCGGCGGCGAGCCGGCCTGCCGGCAGAGGCGGCTGGAAGGTGACCTGCGAATAGAGCAACGGCGACATCGCAAAGAGCGCGTAAGTCGCCGAATGGGCATTCCCGTTAGGGTCGAACACGGTCACGCTGTTCCCCGCTGTGCTGCAACCTTTGACCGGGAACCCGGTGATCAGCGAGCCTGGCGCAAGCTTGGCCGCCATCGCTTCGGCGATCGATTGCGCGCCTTCGGCAAGCCGGTAGCCCTGCGCCCCTTGCATAGGCCAGCGGATCGCCTGGAACCGCGCCAAGCCGCCCGAGGAGCCGACATAGAACAACAACCAAAGCATGGAGATGTCGCGCGGCTCGCAGGAGAAGCCGACACGGCACAGCATCGCCAACAAGCCTTTGAAGTAAGACGTCGGTGGGCCGACCTCTGGCAGGGACACCGTATTGATCCAATCGGCCACCGAGACAGAATCGAGATAGTCTGCGGCTGGAGCACTCCACGGCGCATCGATCGGCACGGTGTCGACCATCGCCTGCATCGTGCCCAGATAGGCCTGGTCGCCCGGGTTCGAGGGAATGGTCGTGCCGATATAGGCGTCGAAGCCGCCGCCGGTGTTTTCCTGCAGGTTCGCTCCCTGTCCGGCCCAGAACGGGAGGTTGGGCGCCGGGCTGGTATCAGGACCGTCATATTGCGGGAACGCGATCAGGCCGAGGCTTTTCACCAGCTCCCAGATGGACGATTGATAATCTTCGTCGCCGATGAAATGTGCGCCGAGATCAAACGTCGTCGGTTTGCCGTTCCAGCTCAACTGGACGGAATGCGCCCGTCCTCCGACGCGCGTGCGCGCTTCCAGCACTTTGACGTTGTAACCCTTCGCCTGAAGATCGAGCGCCGCCTTGAGGCCGGTTAACCCTGCTCCGACGACGATGACGTCCGTTGCTGCAGTCATGAGCATATCCCCCCCTAACACCCGCATTAACTGTCATCTCGCGCCAAGCGGGCGTCAAGCCCGATCATTCCTGTGAAGGCAGCCAGAGCGGCCAGCGAGCACCGCGCTGAGCCACTGGCGGTCGAGGCAGCGCTCAGAGATTAGGTGGACCCACTCATGGTACACGCGCCGCATTGCTAGGTGACTTCGAAAGCGTGATCGAACAGCATGATGCCGATACATCCAGCGGCATGCGCATTGGCACCGACGACATGCCCTCCGATCACGGTTGCGGCATCTTCCGGCGCGGCGCCGTCGGGCACATTGTTCACATTCTGAACCGTGAGATGGACATTCCAATTGCCGGGATCAGACGTTGCGGGGATACGAACCGTCCCTCGAAAGCAGCAACGCCGCGCCTTCGAATAGCACGACGTGTCGCAAAGGCCGAATTATGAGTCAGGCTCTGAGCCCAGGAGGCATCACTATTTGTACGCGTCATTCCGAAGATTTAGTCTGGCAGCCCAGCCATACGGTAGCCGTTGATGAAACGTTCCAGCACACCGGCGTCACGGGCAGGTTGGAGGTCAGCCCAATGCGTGATTGTAAAGAACGGCGTCTTCGCAAGAAAAAGACTTGCCTCCTGCCGGGCCTCGTCCAAACGCCCAAGCTGAGCGAGTGCGGCCGCCAAAACTCGACGTGAGCCGCTGCGGTAGACCGCCTCTGTGCGTAGGAGGCGGACGGTATCTTCGTATCGCTGGTCTGCGTAGTAAGCCACGCCGAGCGCCCAAAGATACCATGCTGCCGGCTGAGGGTTCAGCCGCAATGCCCGCTGTGTCAATTCAACCGCCTCACCCGTCCTGCCAGCAAGCGCGGCCACATCAGAGTACATGACCATTGCATCCGCATGGTTTGGATCGAGTTCGAAGGCGGCCGCAAATTCGGCTTCCGACTCGTCCCAACGCTTTCGATAGGCCAGCATGTAACCGAGCGCCCAACGGTTTCCGGCATCGTTGGGATCGAGTGTGGCAGCGGTTTGCGCTGATGCAAGTGCGTTATCGCGATTCTCGACGGACGGCTCTATGCTGTGCGCCCAGAGCTGCCAATAGTTGAAGGCCAACCAACGGTGTGCCTCCGCATAGTGTGGGTCGATCCCGACGGCTTGCTTCAGCAACAGGATGGATTCGCGCGTCGCCTCTGGAGAGGCCGTAAAAGTTGCGATCAGCCCACGCGCCCTAACGCAAAGATCATAAGCCTCGATGCTGGCCGGCCTTTGTCGCTGTGGAAGACTGGTCAGACGACCGGCAAGGGCCTCGACGATTTTGGCGATCACCTCGTCCTGCACCGCGAAAATGTCCTGCAGATTGCGGTCGAAACGCTCTGCCCAAAGATGATTGCCGCCAACCGCGTCGACGAGTTGAATGTTTATGCGTACCCGTTCCGCCGCACTTCGCGCACTGCCTTCAAGGACAAAGCGGACACCCAGCTCCCGAGCGATTACTCGAATGTCGACAGCCCTGTTTTTGTAAGTGAATGTCGAATGTCGGGCGATGACAAACAATCGGGGGTCGCGCGAGAGATCGGTAATCAAGTCCTCAGTCAGCCCATCGCAGAAGGCGTCCTGGTGAGGGTCTCCGCTGAGATTGGTGAAAGGCAGCACCGCAATTGAAGGTTTGGCGGGCAATGCCAGTGGCTCCGCGACGGTTGCGTCCCTCATCCCGATATACTCGCCCAGTCGGTAGACGTGGACAGGTTCTGTAATGTTCTTCAGTGCCTTCAGCCCGAGGTCCGTGAACGCCAGCTCCAGCTTCCTTTTCACCTGATCATAGATACCGGCGGAGATTATCACGCTGCCAGGCTCCGCAAGTGCCTCCAGCCGCGAGGCGATGTTGACGCCATCGCCAAAGATGTCGCCATCCTCGATGATGATGTCACCAAGATTGATGCCGATGCGCAAAAGGAGGCGACGAAAAGGCGGTTCCTGCTCGTTCTTCGTCGCCATCAGGTTTTGCAGCGCCATCGCGCACTCGACTGCGTTGACCGCACTGGTGAATTCGGCCAGGAACCCGTCGCCCATGACTTTGACAACGCGCCCTTGATGGGTCTCCACCGTAGGGTCGAAAATCGCGCGACGTCGAGCGTTGATAGCAGAGAAAGTGCCAACTTCGTCGCGCTCCATCAGCGCGCTGAACCCAGCGACATCAGCAGCGAGAATCGCAGCCAGACGGCGTTGGACCGGCCTGCTGGTCATTACACGCTACGCGGCAAATGTACTCGCATGCAAAAGTCGTAGTTGTGGCGCGGACGAATGTCCATGCATTTAGGTAGAAGAACCATGCCAGAATGGGTACACGCTGAGTGCCGGTTTGGGGCCGGAATTTGCGAAAAGCGGCCGTCTGGCAGCCGTCCCCATTGCGGTCGTTGATTAGTCGTCCAGTTGTCCCTCAAAGCTACCTACAGTTTAGCAGCAGAGCTTATGGGGACGCGAGTTTGCTGGTGTTGAGCTAGCTTACATCATCCAAAGCGGCATTTCGTGTTGTGGCGGATCCGGATCATCTGGCATCGATCAGGAGCAAAAGAACGTAGCGAGCTCCGGTCAAATGCAAAGCGACCGGACAAGTCCGGTCACCGGGACACCCGGCACCGGTTGAGGATTATTGCACGGCCGATGTGACCGACTGAATCACCTCGGTAGCCATGCCGAATTCCTTTTCACGGTTCTCGATGCCATGCCGGCGCGCGATCCAGGCGAAATCGGTATAGGAGGCGTAGACCGTGCCGTCGGCCGCTTGATGGACAAGAACGCGGACTGGCCAATCGAGACCGGCAGTGGGATTGGCCGTTATGAACGTGGTGCCGAGCGCCGGATTGCCGAACATGACAAGCCGCGATGGTCTGACGTCGTTTCCGGCGGCATTGCCGAGCCGTGCCTGGTCGATGGTGCCGAAGTACATGATACCTTTCTTCGCGATGTCGCGGCGAATTCGCTTAACCGTATCGGCAACCGAATAGCGACTCTTAACGGAAACCACGCCGTTTGCGTCATCGGCCTTGACCGGCGATGGACCGGCAAGAGCGGCTACGAACAGTCCCGCAGCAATGGCAGACTTAATCAGATTCAACATGGATGTTCTCCCGTGTCAGGACTGGGATGGAGTGTGTTCAGTGGTGTCAGAAGTCGGTCGGCAAGAAATCAATTGCGATGTCGGCGCCGATCCGAGGCACGGACTTGACCGGCTGCTTTTTTGCAGGGGCATTCACGGATGCCATCATCGAGTGCTGTTTGGCACTGTTGATGGCCGGTTCTGGTTTCTTGGCATGGGCCATCGCGGTTGACGAGATCGCCGTGAGGAGAGCCAAAATGGATGCCGTAGTAAGAAGGGTCTGCATGGTCGAACTCCTGTTCGGTTTGTGACCTAAGAGTGCGACACCGATGCCCGTTTTGATAATGCCGATTGGCTCGCGATTTCATGCGGTGAAGTCATCGTCGATGGCGTAGCCAGATTCCGCGCCAGACAGATCGCGCCGCTCAGGGCGACCACCAGGGTTGCGATGGTCGCGGCCCAGCCAAATTTATCGAACACCTGTCCCAGCACTAAGCTGCCAATCAGTCCGCCGAGATAGTAAGATGCCAGATAGATGCCGCTGGCCGACGATGTTTCCGTGGCCGCGAGGCGCCCGATCTGACCTGTTGCGATGGCCTGTGCGAGAAATGTGCCGACGGCGACGGCGGCGAGACCTGCCAATGCGACGACGACATGGGTAGACAGGAGCGACAGCAGGCCAAGGATCGCCAACATCAGGGCGAGGACGATGGACTTCTCGACCCCAAGCCAACCGGCATAGCGCCCAGCGATGGGGGTGGTAAGCATTGACGGTGCAAAGACCAGATAGACGAGGCCGAGCGCCATCGGAGACAATGAAAAAGGCGGTTCGACGAGCCGGAAATTCACATAAGTGAAGGCTCCGAGAAACACGAAAAGGATCAGGAAGCCTATAGCAAAGACGCGTCGCAGCGGCCTGTTGGCGAGATGGCCGCGCCAGCCGCGCATCATCACTCCGACGTGGGGAGCGCTCGTCCGACGGCCGCCGCGAACGGTCTTGAATGCGAGGTATGCGCCGGCCAAATTCAGTATGGCAAATGCCAGGAAATTACCCTCAATGCCAGCCACATCGGCAACGCCCGCCGAGAAGATTCTGCCGAAGAGATTGCTGGCGACATTGCCGGTGACATAGGCCGCGAGTGCATTGGCGACGGCCGTAGCCGCAAGGGTCTCGGCAAGAAAAGCCATGGTAAGCGTGAACGCGGTAGCCATACAGAGGCCCTGCACAATGCGAAGGAGTGCGAAGACGACGATGTTGTCGGTGAGCGCCAGCAAGGTTGTCGGCACCGAAAGGATCGCGAGGCTGACCCAGATGCCTTTGCGGCGATCGATCGCAGGCGCCAGTAACGCCACAAGCAGCCCGGCGGCAGCCATTCCCAAGGTGCTTGCATTGACCGCGAATCCCATCGTTGCACGACTGACCTCGAACTTGGTGACAAGCGACGGTAGGATGGCTTGTGCTGCAAAAAGATCGACAAGCGTGAGGAAGGCGATCGTGGTGATCAGCAAAAGACCCGGACCGGAGTCGGGCGATTTCGACGCTGCAAGATTTCCTTGAATAAAGACCATTGTCGTCTCCAACGAAAACGGCGCTCCAGCATCGTGCGGGAGCGCCGAAGGCAGGCTTGGTTGATGGGATTACATCGAGCCGTCGGCTTCAGCGGCGGGCGCCAGGATGTCGGCGGAATAGAGCACGGCCGTCGCCGCGCCATTGTTCTTCCACCAGTGCGAAAGTCCGCCGAACTCGGCCGTCACGTCGCCGGCCTTGTGCTCAATCGGCACTTTGCATGTGCTGCGGTATTCTGTGATTGCGCCTTCGGTGATCAGGATATTGGCCGGACGGACGTCATGGGAGTGCCACGGCACAATGCCACCGGGCTGCACGACGAGTTTGCGCATGCGCAGCTGATAGCCTTTCCACGCGCCGCCTTTCGAAGTCAGGTCGATCGACGAGATGACGTCGTCGGTCACGTCTTTAGGCATGGTTGCGCCTGGTTCCATAGCATTCTCAGCGATTTGATCGGCGGGACATTCGCCGGCGTAGGCAAGCGATGGGACGGTCAGTGCGGCGGCTGACAGGGCAGCAGCGAACACGAGTTGCGTCGGGGTGCGAAATACGGATTTGAACTGCATCAGGTCTCTCCAGTTGTGTCACCCCTTGCGGGTTGTTCCGCGGGGGCATGCCGGGAGAGTGGTTTAAGATGGCGCCGGAGAGAAATGCCGGCTCTTTCTCAAATCGATAGCCGCAACGTATGGTCGACGTCTGGTCACGCTGCCGAGAGCCGCAGCTCGGGCCGCGCATTGCCCGCCGCCCAGCCATATGATTTGACAGCGTTCACAAATGTGGCCACCGCGGGCGAAAAGCGCCGGCCGGCCACGGTAACCAGGCATACATCGCGCGATACTTCGGGTTCGGCGACAGGCCGCACCTGGAGGCCGGGAATGACCGCTGTGTATTCGGGCAGAAAGCAAATACCCAGGCCGCCAGCGACCATGTTCTGGATCCAGTCCTCGCGTTCTCTGGAGTAGGAAATCTTCAGACGCACGCCCTTGGCGATGCAAATATCTGAGAGATGGTCCCAATATTCGCAGTTCGCCCGTTTCAGATAGATCTCGCCATCGATGGCGGATATCGGCACACAAGATAAGGCGGTAAGCCGATGGCCCGGCGGGAACGCAAGCATGAAGCGTTCACGGAAAAGCTGAGTTACGTCGAAACGCTCCGGAAAGCTGTCGCTGGACGACATGATCGCAACGTCGATTTCGCCGGATTCAAGAAGCTGCGAAAGTCGGCTTGGCACGCCTTCGACAAGCTGCAGTTGGATGCCGTTGTGGCGGAGATTGAAGTCCGTCAGTAACCCGGTGAAGCGGCGCGGCCCAATCGTACACATGATCCCGACCTTCAGATGCGCGTCCTTCAGGCAAAGAAAACGGGCTGCTTCCTTGCGAACGCCCGACAGCTCGTCCAACACCTGCTGGAAGCGTGGCCGCAGCAATGCGCCCAGGTCCGTCACATGGGTCAGGTTTCGCTCGCGCCGAAACAGAAGGCCACCGACCTCGTCCTCGAGTTGCTGGATGGCGCGGCTGAGCGCCGGCTGCGTGACGTGGCATTTCTCAGCCGCGCGCGTGAAATTGCGGGTCTCGCACACGGCGAGGAAGTATCGGATGTGATGCATGTCCATGGGGTGAGTATTACCGCGCGCCTGCATCCGCGCGCCAATGCAGGCCATGCATGGTTTCGATAGCATAGCGGCATTTCCATTCTGACGGACGGTCCCGGAGAGTCCCATCAACAGCGGCCGATGGCCACAACGATGGAGACTACCCGTGCTGGACCAGATCAAGACAACCGCTTCAACCGGGACGCGACGCACGCTCGAAGGTCGCACGGCGATCGTCACCGGTTCGACCAGCGGCATCGGCCTCGGCATTGCTTGGGCCCTGGCCCAGAACGGCGCTGCGGTGATGCTGAACGGCTTCGGCGATCCGGAAGAGATCGAGGCCGAGCGCCGCAGCATGGCGGAGGAAAACGACGTCGATATCGCCTACGATCCCGCCGACGTTTCGGATCCGGCCGCCATCCATCTGATGGTGGAACGCGCGGCGGCACGGTTCGGCCAGGTCGACATCGTGGTCAACAATGCGGGCATCCAGCATGTCGCGCCGATCACCGAGTTTCCCGCCGCAAAGTGGGACGCGATCATGTCGATCAATCTCGCCTCGGCGTTCCACCTCATTCAGGCAACGTTCGGCGGCATGCGTGGACGAGGCTTCGGCCGCATCGTCAACATCGCTTCTGCCCACGGGTTGATCGCGTCACCCTACAAGTCTGCCTATGTCGCCGCCAAGCACGGCATGATCGGCCTGACCAAGGTCGTGGCGCTGGAGGGTGCAGAAGCAGGCATCACGGCAAATGCCATCTGCCCTGGCTATGTGTGGACGCCGCTTGTGGAGAAGCAGATCGAAGACCAGGCGAAGTCACATAACATCGCGCGCGACGCGGTCATTCGGGACGTCTTCCTCAAGAATCAGCCGACGCGCCGCTTTGCCACGGTCGAGGAGATGGGCGCGCTGACCGTGTTTCTTTGCAGCAACGCGGCGAGCTCCATCACCGGAACCGCGCTTCCGGTGGATGGCGGCTGGACGGCGCACTGATCAAGCGAGCTGACGGCTAAGGCTGTCGGAAAACCGGAGGATACGATGAACACGCACGTCGCCATGGAGTCGATCGGGCCCGCGCCCGAGATCATGCCAGCACCGTTGATGCGCGAGCCCCGAACGGTCAATCTCGCCTTGCAAGGGGGTGGAGCGCACGGTGCTTTTGCCTGGGGCGTACTCGACCGCTTGCTGGAGGAGCCGAACCTCAATTTCGAGGGTATCGTGGCGACAAGCGCCGGAGCGATGAATGCCGCCGTTCTTGCCTTCGGACTGGCTGAAGGCGGACGGCGCGGCGCGCAGAAAGCCTTGGAGAATTTCTGGCGCCGCGTCAGTCACGCCGCCGCATTCAGTCCCTTGCAGCCGAGCCCGCTCGACCGGATGCTGGGTTCGAGGTCGCTTGAGTTTTCGCCCGCCTTCATGATGTTCGACATGGTGACGAGACTGATGTCGCCCTATCAATTCAACCCGTTCAACTTCAACCCATTGCGCCAGGTGCTCGAGCAGTCGATCGACCTGGAGGCAATCCGCCAGGCGCGCTGCCCGGTGAAGCTCAACGTGTGCGCGACCAATGTGCGCACCGGCAAGGTGAAGGTTTTTCCCAACGATGAGATGTCGGTCGATGCGATCATGGCCTCGGCGTGCCTGCCGCTTCTTTTCCAGGCCGTAGAGATCGATGGCGAGGCGTATTGGGATGGTGGTTACATGGGAAACCCGGCGATCTTCCCTCTCATCTACGGATGCGAAACGCCTGACGTCCTGATCGTCCATATAAACCCAATCGAGCGGCCCGAGCTTCCCCGCTCGGCCATCGAGATCCTGAACCGGATCAACGAGATCAGCTTCAACTCCTCGCTGCTGCGGGAAATGAGGGCCATCGCCTTCGTCACGCAGCTCATCGATTCCGAGGCAGGTAAGTCACTCGATCTGAAACGCATTTACGTCCACGGCATCTCGGATGACGAAGCCATGAAGAAGTTGGGAGTTTCGTCCAAGCTGAACGCTGAATGGGGCGCGTTGACCGATCTGCGTGATCGCGGCCGCGAGCGGGCCGACGAGTGGCTCACCTCCAGCTATGACGACATCGGCAAGCGCTCAACCGTCGATATCCGCGAACGCTTCCTCTGAGTAGTCCCTGGCGAGGTCCCTCGCTCGCCAGCCTGACCGCGGCGCCCCTCTCGCGGTCCAACCCTCCGGCACCCTCCGGAGGGCTTTTTTTTGCGCCATGCCGGTCGGATGCTTCGCCTTCATCGAAACGATGCCCAGACAGCATTTCAAAACGCATCGCTGCTCGACGAGACTTCTCCTTGGAACGGGCCGATGGCCGTTCAGATCGAAATCGAAAAGGAGACACTACCATGCTCAACACGCGTTCACTGATCACCTCGGCCTTGGCTGCGGCGGCATCCCTCGCCGCTTCCGCAGCCATTGCCGGGCCGGCCGCCCAGCCCGAGTTCTCGTTCGAGAAGTGCTACGGCGTCGTCAAGGCCGGCCAGAACGACTGCCAGACCGCGACGCACTCCTGCGCCGGCACCTCGACCGCCGACAACCAAGGTGACGCCTGGATCTACGTCCCGGCAGGTTCCTGCGCAAAGCTGACCGGTGGCTCCAACGAGCCAAAGGCCTGATCGACCGCAACTCCCTAAAGGAACAGACCGATGCCCGACATCCTCCCCTCCCTCCCGATCCCTAACGCGGCGGGCATCGGTCTCCGCTCCCGCCATGTTGCGGAGATTCTAACGCGCCGGCCAACGATCGGATGGCTGGAAGTGCACGCCGAGAATTACATGGGCGACGGCCCAGCCGTCGCCGCGCTTGAACTGCTGCGGGAAAGATATCCGCTTTCGGTTCATGGCGTTGGCTTGTCGCTCGGCAGCGCGGGCGGTGTCGACCGCGACCATCTCGACAGGCTGCGCAAGGTGTGCCTGCGCTTCCAGCCCGACCTGGTATCGGAACACCTGGCGTGGAGCATTGCCGACGGCGCGTTTCTCAACGACCTCCTGCCGCTGCGCTATGACAACGAGGCCTTGGCGATCGTTGCGCGCAACATCAAGCAGGTTCAGGACGTACTGAAGCGCAAGATCCTGATCGAGAACCTTTCGGCCTACATCGCCTTCTCAGGATCGACTATGTCCGAAGCTGAGTTTCTCGCCGAGCTGGTCGACCGTACCGGATGCGGCCTTCTGCTCGACGTCAACAATGTCTACGTCTCGGCTCACAATCTCGACCTTGATGCGAAGTCCTTCATCGACACTCTGCCGGTTGAAGCGATTGGCGAGATTCACCTTGCCGGCCATGCCGTCAACGAGGTCGGCGACGACACAGTCCTGATCGACAACCATGGTTCGATGGTGCCACCGACCGTCTGGTCGCTCTACGGCTACGCGCTGGAAAGAATCGGCGCTCGCCCCACCCTGATCGAGTGGGACAGCGAAGTTCCGGAACTCGACGTGCTGCTGGGCGAGGCGATGTGGGCCGACATGCTCGCCGCTGTCTATCAGCGGGGCAATCGTTGCCAGTCAGTTCCGGCAAACCCTCCGATGGGGTCGAACCACCAGACCCTTATCAACTTTAGTCGCCCCGGCCTGCCGATGCCCGCGCTCGCGGCATTCGAGACAATCAGGCCGGCAGCGCGTGCCCGCACTTTCGAAATGAGGAGGTCCTCCCGTGCTGTCGCTCGATAATCTCCAGCAAACCATCGCTCGCTCAGTCGTAGGCCAACCCGCCTTCGGGCTATCGGCATTGCTTGCCGGCGGCCGATACAGTCCTTATGGACGGCTGCGGATTTACGAGAACAACACGCGGCTTTCACTGACATCGACGCTAATCGCGGTATTCCCGGTGACGGTACGCCTGGTCGACGAACGTTTCTTCCGTTTTGCCGCCAGCGAGTTCGTCCGCAATCACCCGCCGCGCGAAGCGCGTCTCGTGCACTACGGCAAGGAATTTCCCAACTTCCTGCGCACGTTTCCGGGCCTGGACGAGCTGCCGTTCGTTTCCGAGACCGCGAAGCTGGAATGGGCGATCGCGGAAGCGCTGGACGCTCCATCAAGGCAGCCGCGGCCGCTAGCCGATCTTGAGCTGCAGGTCGACGAAACAGAACCAATGCTGACGCTGCAGCCCTCGCTGCGCCTTGTCACCTCGCATTGGTCGGTTCTGTCGATCTGGGAAGCCCATCAACCAAGCAATCCGACACAGGCCATCGATGCCTCACAAAGGCTGGGTGAACGCGTCGCGCTCTGGCGCTCCGGCGACAACGTCAGGTTCAAGCGCCTGACCGCTCCACAATTTGCATTCCGCTTTGCGTTGCGCGCCGGCCTCAGCCTGGAGGCTGCCGTAGGCCGGGCCATGGCGCACGATCCGATGTTCGATCTCTTGTCCGAGCTGATTGCCCTCTTTGGAGAAGGACTCGTCGCCCATGTGCAATTCAATCGATCCACCGCGAACTGATGGAGGTTTCCATGACCGCGATTCATTCCTTGCCCAATCGACGTCCAAACGCGCTGCTGACCGGATATCGAAGCCTGTTGATGCTGGCCGACCGGCTGCCGCTTTCGCTGGCCCAGCTTGCCGGCCGGATCGCTGTCGCACATGTCTTCTGGCAGTCTGCCCAATCCAAGCTGGCCTCCTGGGTGGTGACCCAGCAGCTCTTCGCGTTTGAGTACAAATTGCCCATCTTGCCACCGGATGTCGCCGCAACACTTGCGACAACCGCGGAGCTGTCGGGCGCGGTGCTTCTCGCGCTCGGCTTCTGTTCCCGACTGGCGGCCTTGATGCTGCTCGGGGTCGTCTCGACCATCCAGATCTTCGTCTATCCCGGCCACTGGGCGGAACATCTTCTGTGGGCGTCGGTATTGCTGCTGATCCTTGGTCGGGGACCGGGGGTCGTTTCGATCGATCATCTCGTCAAGCGTCTCCTGGCCTGAAGGATTTGAGCGATGCTTCGTCTCGAGTCGACCGAACAAATGAGCGCCGCAGCAGCCGGAAACGCGTCGCGTCCGCGCGTCGTCATTCTGGGCGCCGGATTTGCCGGGCTCAATGCTGCAATCGGCCTGCGAAAGGTTGATGTAGACGTGACCGTGATCGATCGGCGCAACTACCATCTGTTTCAACCCCTACTCTACCAGGTTGCCACAGCCGGTCTGTCGCCGGCGCAGATCGCGACCCCGATCCGCCGCATCCTCGCCGGGCAGAAGAACGCGACGGTGCTTATGGACAAGGTCATTGGCGTGGACACCATGTCGAAGACCGTGACGATGGAAGGCGGGATCATCTGTTATGACTATCTCGTTATCGCGACGGGCGCGCGGCACGGCTATTTCGGTCACGACGACTGGGAGGCGACTGCGCCAGGCCTGAAGACGATCGCCGACGCGACCGATATCCGTGCACGGATTCTGACGGCGTTCGAACAGGCGGAAGCCACACGCGATCCGGCGCGGCGCTCCCGGCTCCTGACTTTTGTCATCGTGGGCGGTGGACCGACCGGCGTCGAACTTGCCGGCGCGATCGCCGAGCTCGCGCAGCGCTCGATCGTCCGTGACTTCCGCAACATCGACACTGGTTCGGCGCGGGTCGTGCTGGTGGAGGCTGGCAGTCGACTTCTGCCCGGCCTGCCGCAATGCCTGTCCGGCAAGGCGAAACGGCAGCTTGAAAGGCTCGGGGTCGAAGTGCGCCTCAACGCGGCGGTGACCCGCTGCGGCGCCGATGGCGTCGGCCTTTCCGACGGCGTGGAAATCGCCGCCGCCTGCACATTCTGGGCAGCAGGCGTGGTCGCGTCACGCGCTGCCAAATGGCTGGGCGTCACGTCCGATCCCGCGGGGCGAGTTATCGTTGACGACAAGCTCCATGTTCTCGGCCGTGAGAACGTGTTCGTCATCGGAGACACGGCCGCGGTTCGGTCTACCGATGGAACGATGGTTCCAGGCGTGGCGCCGGCGGCCAAGCAAATGGGTCAGTACATTGCCAACTCGATCATCAGCCGCATTGCTGGCCAACCCGTAGAGCCATTTCGTTATCGTAGCTTCGGCAAGCTCGCCACCATCGGCAGGAAGGCCGCGGTCGCCGATTTCGGACGGGTTCGCTTGTCCGGCTTGCCCGCGTGGCTGATCTGGAGCTTCGCGCATTTGTGGTTCCTGGTCGGATTTCGCAACAGGATCTTCGTCTTCCTCGATTGGGCCTGGGCCTATGCAACATATGACCGTGGCGCGCGCCTCATCACCGGCGGCCGAGACAAATAGACCGTGGATGCCGCGTCTGCGGCTCGGCCGCGTGGTGACCGCGCTGCTACTCGTCGCCGTATTGTCGACGGCGACGCTCATCCATCTGATCTGGCATCGCACCGCGACCTCGAACATCGAAAAGATCGTCGAGACCCTCGATACGCAAAGCCTGGGGGCAGTGCGCAGCGAATTGACCGCCACTCTTTCGCTGGTTGCTTCCACAGCGGAGATCGTGCGCTCGATCCTGTTCCAGGGCGCCATCAAAGCTGATGATGAGGTGAAGCGCGAGTTCCTCTTCCTGTCACTGCTGCGCGAACAGCCCTCGATTGCGTGGATTGGCTATGGCTTTCCGGACGGGCGTTTCTTCGGCTCTCACGCACTGCCCGATGGCAAGATTGAAATGCTCGAAATCGGCGCAGGTGGGGCAGGCTCCAAGCGGCCGCTCAGGCGTGACGTCTACCGCCCACTGCCTGGAGACGTCTTTTTCGAGCGGCGGATCAAAGGCTCGACGGACTATGTGTCGCTCGGGGCGGCCTGGTATCGGCAGGCTCGGGACGCTGATGCACCAGTATGGACCGTGGTCGATGTCTTACCCAGCGGGTTCGAGCCCGCTGTCGTTGTGTCGCGGCGGGTCGAAATGTTCGGTCGTTTCGAAGGCGTCGTCATGGTTGCTGTGAGCCTCAGTCGTCTATCGCGCACGCTCCAGGCGCTGGAAATGCCAGAGGGTACAAAAGCGTTTGTCGTCGGGGCAGGCGGCCGCGTGCTGGCGACGTCGGATCCCGGTGCGACGGGAAGTGCTGCTCGCCTGGCGGATTTTCCCGCCCACGACACATTGGCCGCCGCTACGGCTTCTGCCGAACACTTGCGATCGGCGCAGCAGTATAGGACGCAGATCGCAAGGCCTGATGTCGGCACGGTGTTCGTCTCGTCGGCGCTACTGCCGTTCAAGGAATGGCGGTTGCTGACCGCAGTACCGAGGTCTGCATTCGCAGGAGAAATCGACCGCAACACGCGGCGCGTCCTCTTTGTTGTTGCAGCGCTGGTAGTGGTCGCAGCTATGACGGCAGTGTTGTTCGCCAATCTCGCCTTTTCACGACCACTGCGACGCCTGGCCAGCCAATTGACCAACATCGAACGTTTCGAATTGGACCGGGTGCGGCACGTTCCTACCTACCTGTTGGAACTGAATGACCTGTCGTTGGCCCTGCGGCACATGGCGGCCGGCCTTTCCGCTTTTGCCCGCTATCTTCCGCTCGATGTCGTCAGGCCGCTGGTAGAGGCGGGCGCTGCGCCAAGGCCGGGAGGAGAGCTGACGGAGATCACCGTCTTCTTCGCCGACCTGCCGGGTTTCACCGAGCTGACCGAGGAGCTTGGACCCGGGGTCGAACCGCATCTGACCAACTTTCTGACCCTCGCCGTCGCGGCAATTCATTCCGAAGGCGGCACCGTCGACAAGTTCGTCGGAGATGCCGTGATGGCATTTTGGAATGCACCCTCCAGCATATCCGACCATGCCGAGCGCGCGTGCCGCGCGGCGCTCGCCATACGCGATGCGATGCACGCCATTCCCGCCATTTCCCAGGACCGCGACGAAATCCGCGTGCGGATCGGCATCAACACCGGCATTGCCATTGTCGGAAACGTCGGCTCTTCCGAACGCCTGAGCTACACGGCGATCGGCGACACGGTAAACCTCGCCAGCAGGCTGGTCGGCGTGGCCAAGCAGCACAACGTCGAGATCGTCGCGAGCAGCATGACATTGGAAGCAACCACAGCGGCCATAATGTCAAAACCGCTCGGCACGCAGACGGTCCGCGGCAAGGCCGTGCCTGTGATGATCCATGAGATCACTGGTTCCGCCAAGGTCAGCTAGACATGCCGTCCGTCGACCTCCTCCTCATCGCCTTGGTGCTCCTGCAAGCAAAACATTTTATTGCCGACTACCTGTTGCAGCCGGGCTGGATGCTGCGTGGCAAGAACAGCTTTGCCAAAATCGGCGGTTATGCTCATGCGGGAATCCACGCGTCGCTGTCTCTGCCCGTGCTTCTGCAATTTGGCCTGCAGCCGTTGACGGCAGCTTGGCTGTGCGCGGCGGAATTCTGCACCCATTACCTTATCGACTATGGCAAATCGAATCTGCCCTTCAGCGCCAGTCTCGATGTCAAGTCTCGCACCTATTGGGCTCTCCATGGGGGCGATCAATTGCTGCACCACCTGACCTATGTGGCGCTGCTGTTGGGCGCTGGCAATCTCCTGCCGCAATCCTGACGGCAGCGTCGCTGCAGCAGCATTTACTTGCGAGCGACGCGCGCATAGGTTGCCGACCTGACCAATGAGGGACGGTCGGTAGTGCATGGAAATGCACCAGGTACGATATTTCCTGGCTTTGGCGTCGACGCTCAATTTTACGAGGGCGGCGGAGGAATGCCATGTTACGCAACCGGCGCTGACCCGCTCGATCAAGCAGCTGGAAGACGAACTCGGCGGCGAGCTCATTCGCCGCGAACGAAATCATTCGCACCTCACCGAGCTGGGCAAGCGCATGCTGCCGTTCTTGCAGCAATGCTACGAAGCGGCAAACAGCGCTAAGGCGCTCGCCCAGTCGGTCAACAAGAATGAGGTAGCGCCGCTCAGCATCACCGTTTCGACAAGCGTCAACATCGACCTATTGATTCCACACTTCAGCGAACTCACACGCGCGCTGCCAAAAGTCCAACTGACCATTGCGCGCTCCTTGCCCTCGCAAGTCTTGGAGACTCTAAAGAATGGCGGCGTCGATCTCGCCATTGCCGGTCCGCTGGGTCAGGATTGGGATCGGCTGGACAGCTGGGCGCTGTTTGAAGACACTGTCGAGGTGGTGGTGGCCGAAAACCATCGCCTGGCGGATGTTTCCCGGGGTGACTCCATGCCGCTCGCGCAGCTTGCCCCAGAAACGCTGCTTGGACGCATCGACTGCGATTTTCACAGCAGGTTTGCCGATTGTATTTCAGCTGCCGGGCTGGCGCTGGAACCATCTCATTGGCTCGCAAACGACCATGATCTGCTAGCGCTCGTCGCGGCCAACGGATATGTCGGCATCATTCCCGCGAGCGCGCCCCGCTTGCCATCAACGCGCCGTATCAGATTGGAGGACGTGGTCGTGACGCGTCCCGTCGCGATCTACGCCGTCGCCGGCCGTCATCGACAGCCTGTAGTGGCGACATTCCTGAACCTGTTGAGGTCGGCCAGCTGGTCAGTGTGACGCTTTCGCTGACTTGACGGCCTCCAACATCTCGTCGACCTCCATCCGGCGGCGGTAGTCTGGATCGACATGTCGCGCACTGACGATGCCGTCCGGCCTAACGACGAACACGGCCGGTACTGGTAGAAACCATGTCTGGTTGCCGTTGAACCGCGGCAGATCCACCCCGGCTTC
>JBFWUS010000031.1:0-61933 GCA_050247155.1 Rhizobiaceae bacterium | reverse complement strand
ATTGCCGTCATCGTCGCCGTATCGGTCATGATGCTGGCCGCGGCGCCCTTGGCCAAATTCATCGAGAAGAACCCGACCATCGTCATGCTGGCGCTGGGCTTCCTGTTGATGATCGGCATGACGCTGATCGCCGACGGCATGGGCTTCCATGTGCCAAAGGGCTACATCTACGCCGCCATGGGTTTCTCCGCCCTTGTCGAGGGGCTCAACATGCTGGCCCGCCGGCGCAAGAAGGCGAAATCGGGGGCGAGCGGCCATTAAGAAGTATCGTTCCGGAAGCCATTTGGAGAACGAATGGCTTCCGCTCCGGCCGCCAACGGCTACGGCAAATTGATTTGCCAGGAGACGCCGAAGCGGTCGTTCACCCAGCCGAAACGCTGGCTGAATCCATAGTTGTCCGGCGGCATGAGGATCGCTCCGCCATCGCCGAGCGCGGCGAACAGCCGTTCCAGTTCTTCTTTCGAGCCGCAGTCGACGAAGAACGACGAGGATGGCGTGAACTCGAAGGCATGTTTTACAGGGCTGTCGCTGACAAATACCGTCTGCCCGGCTGCACGAAATTTCGCCAGCTTGATGCTGCCTTCCTTGCCAGGCTCGCCGGTTTGCCAGCGAACCGTGTCGATGATCTCCCCATCGTCGAACAGTGAGATGTAGAGCGTCATCGCCGCCTCGGCGTCGCCCTTCTGGAACATCAGAAATGGTCGCATGGTGGGCATCGTCGCCTCCTTGTTCTTTGCGATTGTTCAGGTGAGGTCGCTCGGCCAGCGATCATCGACGCCGCGCAACTGCATGCCATGTTCCAGCCAGGCTTTCGCGCCGCACAGCACGATGCCGAAACCCTCGCTCATATCGATGGCCATTTTCACCTGTGCGTCGCCGTCGCCGGGAATGTCGCGCACTTCGACGCCAACGAAGGCGCCATCCTTCAACGGCTTGAAGGTCCATTCGATGATGCCGGAGACCTCGATGTCATTGGCCCATTCGACCACGACCCTCTTGTCTGGCACGACCTCCAGCGGCTTTGCCGTGGAGGAGACGCCGTACATTTCCCATGTCCAGGTGACCGTCTTGCCTTCGTCCAGCCGGCCGGTCGACTTGGTGAACCAGAATTTCGTCGTAACCGCTGGGTCGACGAAGGCCTCGTAGCAATCATGCGCGGGCCTGCGGATCAGCATGCCGGAAACCGCGACGACGGGTTTGGTGAGGTGCATTAAAATCTCCTCAGATATTGTCCGGCCGCGCCGGCTCGCCGCGCATTTCGGAGCGGTAATGGCCTTCGCGCAGATTGATGCCGTGTTCGAGAAAGGCCTTCATGCAGCACAGCATCTGCGTCCAGCCTTCGCAATTCAGGTAGCTGCTCTTGAGACCGTTCTCGTTGGCATGCCAGGCGCCTTCGGAAATCGTCACCATCGTGCCGCCATCGTCGAGCGGCTCGAAACCCATCTCGACCTTGGTCTTGTAAGGCGCTTCGTCCTTGGCCGCGTTGGCGTCCCAGCGAAAGACGATGCGCGTGTCCTTCACCACTTCGTCGACAGCAACTTCGATGTCGCCCCACCAGAGCACCGTCGTGCCCTTGACCAGCGGCGCATTGGCACCGCCGCCCGTGGTGACGAAATAGCCGGAGAGCTTTTTCGGGTTCACTACCGCGTCGAACACCTCGGCGACCGGCTTGCCCATCCGCGCATTCACCCTGAATTCGTAACCCACGGCCGGCTCCTTTCACTTGCTTGCCTAAGAGGATATGTTATAAAAATATAACATGTCAAGCGATTCGAAAGAAGACCTGGTTTTCAAGGCGTTGGCGCATCCGTCGCGGCGCGGCCTGCTGGATCGCATCAGGGATCAGCCGCGCACCACCGGGTCGCTCTGCGACGCCTTTCCGGAGATGGATCGCTGCACGGTGATGCAACATCTGCGCGTGCTGGAGGATGCCGAACTGGTCATCGCCAAACGCGAGGGCCGCGAGCGGTGGAATCATCTCAACGCCATGCCGATCAAGGCGATCAGCGACCGGTGGATCAGCCAGTATGCCGGCCATGCGCTGAGCGTGCTGGACAAGATGCAGGCCGAGCTAGGCGAATAGGCGCCGCGCGCGCCTCACACGCCGTCGAGCACGACGATAGTCGGCCGGTCGGGCAGCGTGCCGAGTGAAACGGTCAGGCTGCGGCTGGCGCGGAAATCGACGGCAAAGCCGTCGCCCATCAAGCTGGTGAACTCGCCGATCGTCATCGAATGCCGGTGCATGGGCAGGATCATCGATGAATAGAGCCGCTGGGTGATCTCGGTCATCGACTCGATGTTTTGGGTCAGCCCGCCGTCGATCGGCACCATCAGGATATCGAGCCTGCCGATCTGGCCGAACTGCTTGTCGGATAGCTTTGTGTGAAGGTGGCCGAGATGGCCGATGCACAGACCAGCCACTTCGAAGATGAAGATCGAATTGCCGTCGCGCTCCAGTTCACCGCCCCAGGAGCGGATGTCAGTGGTCACATTGCGGATCGTCACATCGTCGACCACCAATCCATGCTTCGCCGGCTGGCCATTCTCGCCCCAGCCGTGCAGCACATATTCGATGCTGGCGGGCGGCGTCAGCGTATAGTGCGTGCGGTGCGCCTTGTTCATCGTCGCGACACGCGGGTTGAACTCGCCGCCATAAACGCCGCTGAAATCTGTCGCGATGCGCACGCCGGCCGGCGTCTCGATCAGATAAGTCGAATGGCCGGCATAGGTGATTTCGACGACGCCATCGTGCGCCCCGCCGGCAGGCAGGAAAGGCGGCTGGGTTGTCGGCGTGAAATTGGCGTAGGTCGCGCCCGGAAAGCCCTGCGCGATCGCAACGCATTTGGAAACGATCTGGTCGTCCGTCGTCTTGGGCTGCTCCTGCGCCACCGCCGCGCCGGCGACCAGCATGGCCAATCCCGCGAAAATGAAACGCCACTGCGTCATTGCCGCCTCCGAAGCCCCGGCGCAGTATGGCCGCATCAGGGCCGAGGCGAAGTCACGTTTGCGCGAGGAACGCCCTTCTGGACGTTCGCTGGCAATTGAATTACAAGCCCGGCCACTCAAGCAAAAGCCGCATAAGACGACAGGGGCGCCCATGGCCGGCCATTCACAATTCAAGAACATCATGCACCGCAAGGGGCGGCAGGACGCCGTCCGCTCGAAGATCTTTTCCAAGCTGGCCCGCGAAATCACAGTCGCCGCCAAGCAGGGCATGCCCGATCCGGCGATGAACCCGCGCCTGCGGCTGGCCGTGCAGAACGCCAAAGCTGAGTCGATGCCGAAGGACAACATCCAGCGCGCCATCAACAAGGCGAGCGGCGGCGATGCCGAAAGCTATGATGAAGTGCGCTACGAGGGTTACGGCCCGGGTGGCGTCGCGGTCATCGTCGAGGCGCTGACGGACAACCGCAACCGCACCGCCGCCAATGTGCGCGCTGCCTTCACCAAGGCCGGCGGAGCGCTCGGCGAAACCGGCTCAGTGTCCTTCATGTGGGATCGCGCCGGCGAGATTTTTTATCCGGTCAAGGCCGGCGACGCCGACAAGGTCATGGAAGCGGCAATCGACGCCGGCGCGGATGACGTGCAGTCGGACGATGAAGGCCACACCATCCTGTGCGGTTTCGAAACCGTGAATGAAGTATCCAAGGCTTTGGAAGGTGCGCTCGGCGAAGCCGAGAGCGTGAAAATCATCTGGAAGCCGCAGAACAATGTGCCGGTGGACGAGGAACGCGCCCAGTCGCTGATGAAACTCGTTGGCGTGCTCGAAGACGACGACGACGTGCAAAACGTCTACGCCAATTTCGAGGTCGACGAAGCCACGATGGCCAAGCTCAGCGCGGCGTGATGCCGAGCCTCCCGATCATCCGCATCACCTATTGCACGCAGTGCCAGTGGCTGTTGCGTGCAGGTTGGATGGCGCAGGAGCTTCTGTCTACGTTCGGTGCTGAACTAGGCGAAGTCACGCTGGTTCCCGGCACCGGCGGTGTCTTTTCGATCACCTGCAACGATCAGCTCATCTGGGAGCGCAAGCGCGACGGCGGCTTTCCGGATGCGGCAGAGCTGAAGCGGCGGGTGCGCGATGCGATCGACCCGGAGCGCGACCTCGGCCACGCGGACCGGAAGGGCGCAAGCCACTCAACTCGAGCGGACCAGATTTAGAAATTCCAGGCTCGGCTTGCGAGCGAGCGCCTGCGGCTCAGAAGCGGCGACGGAACACGTTTGCCAGGTCCCTGAAGGGGTCCAAGTCAGGATTGTACCGGGGAGGCGCAATAGGCTGGCCGGTCTCTTCTGATATGACGGTGTGCACCACATACGAGCCTTTTGGCAGCGGGATGCCTTTGGGCAGAACAAACAGGACGTTCACATCCGCAGGCAAGCGCGGGAACGGGGCGACAATCCTGTAGCCGGTCCGATTGATCTGCCGATTGCTGCCCTTGACCTTGACCGACATCGCAACCCCCGCCGCGACCGGTTCGATCAGGCCCTGCTCCAGCAGCTGCATCAAGCCGGCCTGCTGTGGCAGAATCTGATAAACCTTAACCGCTCGAGGCCCGATGACGTCATCAACATCGAAATGCGTCACACCTCCGGCATTTGAATGAAGCATCGATTCGTAGGTTTGCCGGTCTATCCGCCCGCCTTTGGAGTCAAATGGCTCCAGGACGCTTCGTAAAAAGACCACGCCTGGCGTCGGCGCCATCTTGTCACCCTGGACGCCTTGTTTGTTTTGTTCCGGGAGCGACCCGTTCACCAGCAGGATATCGGCAGGCTGACGCCGGAGACTTTTCGCAAGGATTGGTAGCGCCGTTTCCGCATCGACAATGCCCTTTACAACAGGTGTCGGGAAGCAGCGGGGATTGGCGAATGTAACCTTATCCCTGTCGAGGCCGGCCACCGCGTTTCCATGTGGGTCTTGGACCTCGCCCCCACTGCTGCCAGGCAAGACAATTCGTTCGATGCGATCCGTGTTGCCTGTCATTTTCCAGATCATTGGAAAGTGAGCATTAGCCAAGAGGTAGATGGGCGTGTCGCCCTCGGCGACCGACAGGGTTTGGGCGCGGGTCGTGTCGTTCTGCCCGGTGATCGTGACGTTCGACAAGGTGTCCATCGGACTTCCGACAGCGAGCACAATTTGGGCCTTGGCGGTTGGCGCCGGCAGATTGCATGTCATAGTCCCGAAGAAGCCCGCTGCACTGGCTCGGATGTCGTCCAGCTCCTGCATTTCGGCACCCGCAAGACGACCATCACCATCTTTGTCAAAACTATCGAATGCCAGCTGCGCCATGCTTTCCACATCGTTTGCGGTCAAGCGCCCATCCCGATCCAAGTCCATGCTCAAGAGGGTTTCGATGGCTGGGGTCCAGTCGTCGACGGAATAGTCCATGGCCCGCTGCGCTCCGTATTGGCCGGCCTCGGAAGCGGCAATTCTCCTGTCTCTGTTAAGGTCGGCGACAAAATAGGCTTCAGCGAGTTGATTTATCGACTCATCGGTCACTTGACGTCTGTTCGAGGGAGAAAAACGTAGAGCGCTCTTCAACTCGTCCTCACGAACTTCGCCATCGGCGTCGAGATCGTTCTTCATGATGCGTTCGACGACCGCGGTGCGCAAACTCGCCCGAGCCGCTGTCTGGATCGTCGCCAGATTGGCGACGTCTGTCTGATCCACGATCTGATCTTCACCGGCATGCTGGCGGAACTCCTCCATCGCCTGCACGATAAAGGTCTCTCGATACAACTGTCCGTCGCGTACGCGCAGTTGTGCGAGTTTGCCGAGCATGTAGTCGTGGACCTGCTGGCCCTGCGCATCGGCTGCGCTATTTGCCAGGAGGCAGATTATCAGAGTGGTGATAAGTCCGGCTTGTTTGCCTATCCCCATACCCCCACCCTCTCTCCAAATTGCGACCAGCATAGCTGATCTATCAATTTGGCATAAAGCGGGCGTGTAATAAGGTGCTTAACAAATGGACAGCCGCTTATAGAAGGATTGATTGTTTCGCAGCCTTTTATATTAGCGCTGCCGCAAACGCCGCCAAGGATGCCGTGCAAGCGACCGCGCGAACATGGTTCCAGAATACCCATCGATCGAGATAGGTCGCCCAGAGCGCTGTGCTGTTCGGGCTGTCGGCTCCCGCGGCGACCAGCGCGTTGTTCATCGGCACGTTGATGCCCATGGTGATCGCGATGTTGCCGGCAAGGTAAAGCACCGCGCCCGCCACGATCCAAGCCGGCTTGGCCGACCAGCCCAGCAGGGCGGCGACGATCAGCAGCAGGGCCAGGACCGTCGTCCCCATGAAGATTGTCAGAAACAATGGATTCAGGATAACCACGTTGACGTGGTTCATCGCGGCAATGCCTTGCGGCCCTGGCATTCTGGCCAGCGCCGGCATCACCGAATTAGAATAGGCGAAGAACAGTCCCGCCATCAGCCCGCTGCCGAGCAGGGCAAGAAAAGTGATGACCGTCGTGAGTTGCGAAAACATGATCGCCTCCATGACTCTTTGAGACAAGCCGGCGCTACGCCGCCTGCGCCGCGTTCCACGTGCCGCGCGAAGCTTCCTCCCAGGCATAGTCGGTAAAACTGCGCGGCGGGCGACCGAGCGCACGCTCGACGCCATCGGTCAGATATTCGTTGCGGCCATCGAGCACACGCGTGAACAGCTCGTCGAGTAGCCAGACCAGGTCCGGTGCCAGGCCAGCTTCGCCGATGCCGGCGCGGAACTCTTCCGGCGTGATTCGCATATAGCGCACCTCGCGTCCTGCCGCGGCCGCGATTTCGCCGACAGCCTCGGCGAAGGTCAGCAGACGCGGGCCGGTCACCTCGTAGAGCTGGCCGATATGCCAGTCACCGGTCAGCGCCGCTACCACGACGTCGGCGATATCATCCGCATCGATGAAAGGTTCGCGCACATCGCCAACCGGCAGGGCGACTTCTCCTGCCAGGATGTAGTCGAGGAACGCGCCCTCGGAAAAATTCTGGTTGAACCAGCTTGCGCGCACGATCGTCAGCTCAGCGCCTAATGCCTTCAACGCCTCTTCCGTGGCCTGCGCTTCTTCCTCGCCACGGCCGGACAGCAGCACCAGCCGCTTGATGCTCATCTCGACCGCAAGCTTGGCCAGCGCCTCGACCGCATCTTTTGCGCCGGGCACGGCGAGGTCGGGATAGTAGCTGATGTAGACGGCGCGTACGCCATCCAACGCGCCGGCCCATGTCGACCGATCGTTCCAGTCGAAGGCCGGCGTTGCATTACGCGATCCGAGCCGGACTGGCAGGCCGCGTGCCGTCAGGCGTTCGGCGACGCGGCGGCCGGTCTTGCCGGTAGCGCCCAAGACCAGGATCGGTTTTTCAAAACTTTGCATATTCATCTCTCGCTCCATCGAAATATGAGGAAGTCTCATATTGATAAACGTGATAAATCCTCATATTCTGACTGTCAAGCAAAAATGTGAGGAAAGCTCATATTATGAGTGAAGCATACGAAACGGCAATTCTGCGCAAGGAACCGACCCAGCAACGCAGCCGCGAACGCGTCGAACGAATGCTGACGGCGGCGCGCGACCTGATTACCGAACGCGGCAGCGATGCGATGAAAATGGGCGAGGTGGCGGAGCGTGCCGGCGTGTCGATCGGCTCTCTCTATCAATTCTTCCCGGACAAAAGCGCGATCATCCGCGCGCTTGCCGAGCGTTACAACGCCGAAAGCCAGACTTGTATCGACGCGGCGCTGCTTGGTGTTCGCACGTCGGACGAGCTTCTTGCTGCCTTCTCTGAGCTGATCGACGTCTATCATGGCATCTGGCTGGCGGAGCCCGCCATGCGGGACATCTGGTCGGGTACGCAAGCCGACAAGACATTACGCGCGCTCGAACTCGCCGATGGCCGCGCCAGCGCCCAGACGCTGGTCCATTGCTGGCAGCGCCTGCGCCCGGACGCAGACCCTGAGGCCCTGTCGTCGACCGCGTTCCTCATCTGGCAGCTTGGTGAAGCCACGATGCGGCTGGCTATCTCGGTCGGCCGGCCGGAGGGAGATCGGCTGGTGGAAGCTTATAAACGCATGGCGCTCAGGGAGTTGGCGGCGCCTCTACCTTCTCCGCTTGTGGGAGAAGGTGGCCGAGCGTAGCGAAGTCGGATGAGGGGTGTTGGAAGGATCGCCGACGTCTCATTTCTTCCAACACCCCTCATCCGTCGCATTGTCCTCCGTCGCTCCGCGACATCGGGGCGACACCTTCTCCCACAAGGAGAGAAGGGAGAGAGCTACTCCGGCATCGGCGTCCAGATCACGTCGTCGATCCTGTTCGCCCCTGTCGCCAACATCACCAGCCGGTCAAAACCAAGAGCGATACCGCTGGCTTCAGGCATATTGCCAAGCGCGGCCAGAAAATCCTCGTCGAGCGGATAGCGCTCGCCATAAACGCGCTCCTTCTCGTCCATTTCGAGATTGAAGCGGCGGCGCTGTTCAGCCGCGTCGGTCAGCTCGCCGAAGGCGTTGGCCAATTCCACGCCGCAGCAATAGAGCTCGAATCGTTCCGCCACGCGCGGATCGCGCGCCGCCGGCCGCGACAGTGCTGCCTCACAGACGGGGTACTCATAGAGGATTGTCGCCCTGCTCTCGCCCAGCCTCGGTTCGATCTTTTCCACCATCACCCGGCTGTAAAGATCGGCCCAGGTGTCGTCGGGAGCGGTGCGGATGCCTGTGGCTTCGATGCTTGCCCGCAGGGTCGGCTCGTCGGTTTCCCCTGTCGCTGTCACCGTTGCCAAAAGATCGATGCCGGCGAAGCGATCAAACGCCTCGGCCACACTCAGGCGCTCCGGTTCGGCGTGAGGATCGGCTTCCCGCCCCCGAAATGTCAGCTTCCGAGCGCCTGCTTGCTCCGCCGCCAGCGTCAGAAGGGCGGCGCAATCCTGCATCAGCACTTCATAGGGCTCGCCGGCGCGATACCATTCCAGCATGGTGAATTCGGGATGATGCAACGGCCCGCGTTCACGGTTGCGGTAGACCGGCCCCAGGCTGAACAGGCGCGGCTCGCCGGCTGCCAGCAGTTTCTTGCAGGCGAATTCCGGCGATGTGTGGAGATAAAAAGGCGTGCGCGAGTCGTCCGGATGCAGGAACTCGGTGCCGAAAGCCGAAAGATGTGCCTCATTGCCCGGCGACACCTGCAACGTGTTGGCCGTCACCTCAATGAACTCGCGCTCCACGAACCAGTTACGCAGTGCCGCCGCGATGGCATTGCGGGCCATCAGGCGCGGGCGTCGGTCAGCGTGGACATGGCGAGTCCACCAGGGAGAGGCTGAGATCATGCGGAGGGCAATAGGGCAGCAGGACAATAAGGCAATAGGGCAGTAGGGAAGAGAAAGATTTCTGCCCTGCGGACGGTTGTTGTTCCCCTGCTGCCTTACTGCCCTATTCCCTTACTCCCCCGATTTGCGCTAAGGCCGCACGCAACACACAAACTGGAATGAACTTATGGTCAAAGTCATCGCGAGTTCGCTGCGCAAGGGCAATGTGGTCGATCAGGACGGCAAGCTCTACATCGTGCTGTCAGCCGAAAACATTCATCCCGGCAAAGGCACGCCGGTCACCCAACTCGACATGCGTCGCATCTCCGATGGCGTAAAAGTGTCGGAACGCTTCCGCACCACCGAGCAGGTCGAGCGCGCCTATGTCGAGGATCGTCCGCACACCTTCCTCTACAACGATGATGAAGGGTTCCATTTCATGAATCCGGAAACCTACGACCAGATCGCGGTGTCGAAAGATGTCGTCGGCGACGCTGCGCCGTATTTGATCGAGAACATGTCGGTGGATGTCTCGGTGCACGAAGGCGTCGGCATCGCCATCGTGTTGCCGCAGCGAGCAGTGTTCGAGGTCGTGGATACTGAACCAACCACCAAGGGGCAGACCGCCTCTTCATCCTACAAGCCGGCGCTTCTCTCCAACGGCGTGAAGACGACCGTGCCGCCGCATATCGCTACCGGCACCCGCATCGTGGTGATGACCGCCGACGGGAGCTACGTGGAGCGCGCGAAGGAGTGAGAGCCCGTTTCTAAACGCATGATGCCGGCCTGCTAGAGAACGGTCGATTACTTCGACATTCCGGAACATGCGCACTGGAAGCCAACACAACATGTTTGTCCGGGTCGATACGTTGCTGGCTAGGGAGACCTTCGCGGCAACAAAAAAACCCGCCACGAGGGCGGGTTCTTCGAAACGGTAAAACCATTTGCCGGGGCTTAGATACCCAGATTGGCAAACTTGTTCTTGAACTTCGACAGGCGGCCGCCGCGGTCGAGCAGGGTCTGCTGGCCGCCGGTCCAGGCCGGGTGCGTCGATGGGTCGATGTCGAGGTTCAGCGTGTCGTCTTCCTTGCCGTAGGTCGAACGGGTCAAGTACTCGGTGCCATCGGTCATCACGACCTTAATGGTGTGGTAGTCGGGGTGGATCTTGTCTTTCATCGGTCAATCCCAAAACTTTTTGCCCGCGAGCGCCTTAGCACTTGCCTGCGGCGATGTCGCTCACATGGAAAACTTGAAGCACATTCCATACGAATGTACGGCTTCAAACAGTCGGGCTGGGCTATACATCAGCCAAAATTGAATCACAAGGCCGTGGGCGCGGCATTTCGCGCCACGCGACCATGGGGAAACGAACAGGGAAACGCGTGACCGATGGCCGTTGAGCCGGCGAATAGGGAAGCGACAAACCGGCGTTCGCTGAAACCGCTTCGGCGGCTGGCGCCCTATGTCTTGCGCTATCGCGCCCAGGTGGTCGCCGCGCTGTTTTTTCTGGCTCTGGCCGCGGCGACGACGCTCACCTTGCCGCTCGCCGTGCGGCGCATGATCGACCATGGCTTCTCGTCCACGGATTCCACCTTCATCGCCAACTACTTTGCGATGCTGGTGGTGATTGCCGCACTGCTCGCCCTGGCCTCTGCCTGCCGCTACTATTTTGTCGTGACGTTAGGCGAAAGGGTGGTGGCCGATATCCGCCGCGACGTGTTCGCGCATGTCACGACGCTGTCGCCGGCCTTCTTCGACCGCTCGCAATCCGGCGAGATTGTCTCGCGGCTTGCCGCCGATACGACGCAGATCAAATCGGCCGTCGGCGCCACCGCCTCGGTTGCGCTGCGCAATGTGCTCCTGGGTCTCGGGGCGCTGGGGATGATGGTGTACACCAGCCCGAAACTTTCAGGACTGGTCATCGCCGCCATCCCGATCATCGTCCTGCCCCTCATGGCGTTCGGACGTTCCGTGCGGGCAAAGTCGCGCCAGGCGCAGGACACGTTGGCGCAAGCCACTGCCTATGCCGGTGAGCAGATCGGCGCGGTACGCACGCTGCAATCCTTCACCAACGAGCGACTGGTCACCGGCCGTTTTGCCAAGGCGGTTGCCACCGCATTCGATGCTGCGCGATCGTCGATCAAGGCGCGGGCGGTACTCACCTTCGTCGCCATCTTCACCATCTTCTCGTCGGTCGTGGCTGTGTTGTGGTTCGGCTCGCGCGACGTGCTGCTGGGCGTGATGTCGCCGGGCACGCTCGGCCAATTCCTGCTCTATTCGGTCTTCGCCGCCGGCGCGCTCGGCGCGCTCTCGGAAGTCTGGGGCGAATTGAGCCAGGCCGCCGGCGCCGCCGAGCGGCTGACGGAGCTTCTCGCCGAAGAGCCCGAGATCAAGGCGCCCGCCAACCCGCAGCCGCTGCCTGAGCCCGCACGGGGCGCGATCGAATTCCGCGGCGTCGAGTTCAGTTATCCGGCCAGACCGGATCGAGCGGCCGTTCACAGTCTGAGCTTTGCCGCCAGATCGGGCGAAACCATCGCGGTCGTCGGCCCGTCCGGCGCAGGAAAGACGACGGTGTTTGCCCTGCTGCAGCGGTTCTACGATCCGCAATCCGGCCAAGTGATGATCGATGGCGTGGATTTGCGTGACGCCGATCCGACCGCGCTGCGCGGCCGCATCGCGGTCGTACCGCAGGACGTCACGATTTTTGCCGCCAGCGTGGCCGACAATATCGGCTTCGGCCGGCCCGGTGCGTCGGATAAGGACATCGAGGCAGCCGCGCGGGCCGCCCATGCGCATGAGTTCGTGGAGAAGCTGCCGGAGGGTTACGCCACGCCGGTCGGAGAGCGCGGCGTGACCCTGTCGGGCGGCCAGCGCCAACGCATCGCGATCGCCCGCGCCATATTGCGCGATGCGCCGATCCTGCTTCTCGACGAAGCGACCTCGGCGCTTGACGCCGGAAGCGAACTTCTGGTGCAGCAGGCGCTGGAAGGCTTGATGCGCGGGCGCACCACGCTGGTCATCGCCCATCGCCTCGCCACGGTGCTGAAGGCAGATCGTATCCTGGTCATGGATCAGGGCAGGATTGTCGAGGAGGGCACGCATGCCTCGCTCGTCAAGAAGAACGGCCTTTACGCCCGCCTGGCGAAGATGCAGTTCGAAACCGGCGCCAGCGCCTTCCAGGCTGCGGAATAAGAACCGTTACGCCGGCTGCCGCACCGTGCCGCTGCGCGCCAGCCTTTCCGACATGGCCCGGGCGTCGGCGGGAAATGTCCGCGTGGCGGCAAGGAAGGCAATTGCCGTAATCAGCAGGGATATGGGGACCAGTCCCAGCGCGTCATGCAGCCCGATGGCCTTGAACTGTTCCGTCATGGCCGTGGCGCCGGCCGCCGCCATCGCAGCCTCGGCGTAGCGGTCGGAGAAATAACCGACCACCATCGGCCCGAAAGCGCCGCCGAGCAGATAGAGAGCGGCGAAGAAAATGGCCACCGCCGTCGCCCGCAGCCGAGGCTCCACCACGTCCTGGATTGCCGGGTAGAGGCAGACATAAAACATATACTGGAGCAGCCAGCCAATCGAGAACAGAGCGATGAACGCGCCGACTTGCTCCGCGCTGAAGGAAAGGGCGTACCAGGTTGCGAGCGCCGCGCCTGCCAATGATCCCGCGCCGAGCATCAGCCGTCCACGCTGCGAGCGCTCATGGACACGGTCGGCCACCCAACCACCCGCGACGAGGCCGATCAGCCCGGTAATACCGACGATAACCCCGGTGGCGATGGCCGCGCGTTCGAGCGGCAGGCCAAAAAATCGCTGCATCAACGGCACCATGAACGAATTGACCGCATAGGCCGCGAAATTCGCCGCTATTCCGGCTATCACCACGAGCCACATCGTGCTGATCGAGAGGACGCTGCGGATAGGATTCGCAATCGGCGTCTGGTCCGTCTGGACGACTTCGGCGGCGCCGCGCTCCGGTTCGCGGATCATGAATACGGCGATCGCGATTGCCAGCCCAGGCAACATCGCGATGACGAAAGGCGCCTTCCAGGACCCAAATGCCTTCACCATCGCGCCGACGGTGAAGAAGGCAAGCAGCAGGCCGAGCGGCAGACCAAGCATGAAAACACCCGTCGCCCGCGATCTCTTGTTGGCTGGAAACAAGTCGCCGATGAGCGAGTTGGCCGCCGGTGCGTAACTCGCTTCGCCAATGCCGACGCCGATACGGGTTGCCAGAAAGCTGATGAAGTTCCACGAGGCCGCACCGAGAGCCGTAAAGGCGCTCCACACGATCAGGCCCCAGCCCATGACCCTTTTCCGCGAACCGGTGTCGGCCAGGCGCCCGAGCGGGATGCCGGCCACAGCATAGACGACGGTGAAGGCTGCCGAAATCATGCCGATCTGCAGATCGCTGAGACCCCATTCCATCCGGATAGGTTCGATGACGATGGCCGGAACCGCGCGATCGAAAAAATTGAACAGGTTGGCCAGGAAGAGCACAGTCAGCACTCTCCAGGCGTTCGACGCTTGCCGGCCTCCGGCCATTGTCCCCTCCGTCACGGCAAACTAGCGCAGATGAGATTAGATTGGACAATTCTACCTGCGGTGCTGGCTAATCGTCTCGCCTCACCGTCGGGCGTTCGTCGAGCGCCATGCAGAACGACAACAGAATGATTCAATCTAACCCCATCTTCCCCCAAGGCTCACAATCTCCAGGCCCCGAAAATTGCGCTAGCCGCCCGGTCCGCGATCGCGGATCGCCCCACTGTCCCAAACTCGGCTGATGATGGCAGGTTTTTCGCCGACCGCAACCTAATCCGCAAGATCGCTGATATGGTTGTACCCGAGAATTATACAAAGGGTCATTGAACGCCGTAACGTTTGGTCAGATGCTCCATGAAGTAGGTTGCATCCAGACTCGCGCCGGTTGCACGTTCTAGTAGTTCCGGCGTCGACCAGCGCGATCCTTGCAACCAGATGTTGTTACGGCGCCACGCATTCACGGCATCGAATTTACCAGCCGCGATCTGCGCATCTGCATCTGGGCTTGCCGTCTCGAACGCCGCCCATTGTTGGGCCGCCATCATGGCTCCCAGGGTGTAGGACGGAAAATAGCCGAACGCCGCGCCCGGCCAGTGCACGTCCTGCATCGGGCCGTCGGCTGGATTGTCGATGGTCGAAAGCCCTAGGTAGTCGCTCATTTTGGCGTCCCACGCCTCCGGAAGATCGGCGACAGCAAGGCGGCCGGCGATGAAATCCTGTTCAAGCTCGAAGCGCAGGATGACGTGCAGCGGGTAGGTAACCTCGTCGGCGTCGACGCGGATGAAGCCGCGTCCGACCTGATGGACATGGGGCAGGATATCGTCGATCGACCAGCGTTCGCCGAGATGCGCCTCGACGAGCGGCAGCGCCCATTGCCAAAACGCCGGGTTGCGGCCGAGCTGCTTTTCCACGAACAGGCTCTGGCTCTCATGCACTGCCATGCCGCGCGCCTTTCCGAGCGGCCAGTGCCCCCATTCGTGCGGCAGGTTCTGCTCATAGAGCGCGTGTCCCGTCTCATGCAGAACGCCCATCAAGGCGGACAGGAAGTCAGTCGTCTTATAGCGCGTGGTGATGCGGACATCGCTCGGCACGCCGCCGCAAAAGGGGTGATGCGAAACAGACAACGAGCCGTGGGTCATGTCGAAGCCGACCGCATTCATCATGGCAAGGCCAAGCTCGCGCTGCTTCTCGATCGGATAGGCGCCGGACAGGGGTTTCAGCGGTCTCCTGGCCAGCCGCTCTTCCTGGACCTGCAACGCCGTCGGCACGAAGTCCTTCAGGAAGCCCTTTAGGGTGTCGAAGACAGGTGTGATGTCGGCTGCGCGATTGCCGGGATCGTACTGTTCCATCAAAGCGTCATACGGCTCGAGTCCGAGGGCGTCGGCGCGCATTGCCGCCTCTTCGCGCACCAGCGTGACAATGCCCTCCAGCGCCGGTTGGAAATTCGCCCAGTCATTCTTGGCGCGCAGGTCGCGCCAGAGCTGTTCGCAGCGCAGCCTGGCCCTTGTCTGCTGTTCGACGAAGTCGGCAGGCAAGCATGTCAGGTTCGTGTAATGACGGTGAAATTCCGAAACCGCGATCTTCTGGTCGTCGTTCAGGTCTTCCCGCTCGGCGGTGTCGATCCAGTCCGCGATTTCGGGCGCGGTCGACTGGCGGTGCAGCATGCCGGCCAATGCAGCCATCGCCTCGGCGCGTTTCTCACCACCGCCGACAGCCATATGTGTAGCCTCGTCGGCGCCAAGGATTGCCAGCGCGTGTTCCAGCGCTTCGAGCTTGCGGCCGAGATCGTCGAGTTTCTGGAAGGACATGGTTTATCCAGTGAATGGTGAATGGTGAATGGAACAGCGCTAAAAAGCACTGGACCGTCAAGCCCGTCTGTTTCAATCTCACCATTCACCATTCACCATTCACCATTCACCATTCACCATTCACCATTCACCAGGTCCCATGATCGCAAACATCCTCATCGGCCTTGTCGCATTGATCCACTGCTATATCGTCTATCTGGAAATGGTCGCATGGGACACGCCGACGGGACACAGGGCGTTCAATCTGACGCCGGAATTCGCCAAGGCATCCAAAGTGCTGGCCTCCAACCAGGGGCTCTACAACGGCTTTCTTGCTGCCGGTCTGCTCTGGGGCCTCTATCTTGGCGATGCTGGCTGGCAGTTAAAAGTCTTCATGCTGATCTGCGTCGCCGTTGCGGGTATCTATGGCGCGGCCACCGCGTCGCGAAAAATTCTCTACATCCAGACCGTTCCTGCTCTGCTGGCGCTGATTGCGCTCTGGTTCGGCTGGTAGGCGACTTCACTTGCGCGTGATTTCATGGGCAGCGGTGTAACGCCGGAGCACGGTGAAGCGTATCTTAGGCGACAAGCTGAAAGACTCGGGAGAACCAACATGATCGACAGGCGCACACTATTGCTGGGTGGCGTCGGTGCACTCGCCGTCGTGGCAAGCCTCTCCATGCGCACATCGCCGACGCGCGCCAAGGGTGCATTCGCAGTGTCGATGAGCGAGGATGAGTGGCGCAAGAAGCTATCTGCCGAGCAGTATAACGTGCTGCGTGAAAGCGGCACCGAATATCCCTTCACCAGCGCCCTCAACGATGAGCATCGCACCGGGCTCTTCGCCTGCGTCGGCTGCGAACAGGCGCTGTTTGAGTCTAAAACCAAATTCGACAGCGGTACCGGTTGGCCAAGTTTTTATGCGCCGATCGACAAGGCCGTCGGCACGGAAAACGACACGTCCCTCGGCATGGTCCGAGTATCCGTTCATTGCAGCCGCTGCGGCGGGCATCTCGGCCACGTTTTCGAGGACGGACCGAAGCCAACCGGCCTGCGCTATTGCATCAATGGCGTTGCCATGAGTTTCAAGCCGGCTGCTGCCTGATCAAAGAAATCAGAAATGGAGACAGCCGATGAGGCGTCATCAGATTATTTCCGCATTAGTGATAAGTGCTGCGTTGCTGGGCGCCGGCATTCTGGGCATGCCGCAAACGATGGCTGAAGAAGGCATCGCCATTCCCCCGCCAGCCATTGACGAACCCGCCAGCCAAGCGGCGACCGAAACGGCGGTGCTGGCCGGCGGTTGTTTCTGGGGTGTGCAAGGCGTCTTCCAGCACACCGACGGCGTGAAGAACGCCGTCTCAGGCTATGCCGGCGGCCCGGAGAATATGGCGAGATACGAGATCGTCGGCCTCGGCCTCACCGGCCATGCCGAGGCGGTGAAGATCACCTACGATCCGAAGAAGATCAGCTATGGCAAGCTGCTGCAAATCTACTTCTCGGTCGCGCATGATCCGACCCAGCTTAACCGCCAGGGGCCTGATACCGGCACCCAGTACCGCTCGACCATTTTCCCGGCGAATGACGAACAGGCAAAGATCGCCAAGGCCTATGTCGACCAGTTGGACATGGCCAAGGTCTACCAAGCGAAGATCGAGACGACGATCGAGCCAGGCAAGACCTTTTATCCGGCGGAGGACTACCATCAGGACTATCTGACGCTGAATCCGACGCAGCCCTACATCGTCTATAATGACCTGCCGAAAATCGAGAATCTGAAGCGATTGTTCCCGCAGGATTTTCGCGAGGACCCGGCGCTGGTGTCGGAGGCGTCAGCGTCAAACTAAATACTCCGCGCAACCAAGGACAGAGGGGCCGGTCAAGCACCGGCCCCTCTGTCGGCTATCTGAGGCGTGGCTCACCGGGGTAGGGCGGGTTGATCGACCGGCCAATGAACGCTTTGGTCGGATGGATTGCATGGGTCGCGTAGCCGTGCTCAGGCGCGACCTGATCCGACATCGACGCAACGATAGCGTCATGGTTCTCAAGCGCCTCGCGTTGCAGTTCGGTCAGCGGCGCGCTGGCCGCGAATGTGCCGGCAACGGAGAGGAACAGAAGGGTCGTGGTCAAGCCGGCCTTGAGGGTGAAAGTGCGCATGGATGTTGCTCCTGTGATCACAGCAGCGGTCGTTTCAAGACCGCGCCGCGTTCCCAGATCGTCCGGTGTGTCGAGTCGCGATTGTCATCGCCGGCGCATCTCGATCTGCATAGGATGATGTAAGCGCGCGGGGTTCGGCTTCAAATTAAGCTTCGGTAAGAAAGATCAAGCCGTCGTGAAGCGGCCTTAGCGCTCCGTCAGCTTCAGCTCGATGCGGCGGTTCTTGTTGCGCGCGTCCGGCGTGTCGGCCGTGTCGAGCGGTTGGTACTCGCCGAAGCCGGCGGCAACCAGCCGGTTGGCAGGCACCCCATTGGCGATCAGGAATTTCACTACCGAGGTCGCGCGCGCGGAGGAGAGTTCCCAGTTGTCGGCGTAACGCCCGGCGCCCGACAGCGGCACGTTGTCGGTGTGGCCATCGACGCGCAGCACCCAATTGATCTCCGGCGGGATCTCCTTCTGCAATTCGATGATTGCTCCGGCCAACTTCTGCATCTCGACTTGGCCAGCATCGTTGATCTGTTCCGAACCGGCGGGAAACAGCACCTCGGATTGGAAGACAAAGCGATCGCCGACGATGCGGATGTTTTCGCGGTCCGACAGGATTTCGCGCAGACGGCCGAAGAAATCGGAGCGGTAGCGGTTCAGTTCCTGCACCCGCTGCGCCAGCGCCACGTTCAGGCGTTTGCCCAAATCGGCGATCTTGGTGTTCGACTGCTGGTCGCGCTTTTCGGAGGCCTCGAGCGCAACTTCCAGCGCTCCGATCTGTTGGCGCAAGGCCGCGATTTGCTGGTTCAGCAGCTCAACCTGTGAGAGGGCGCGCTGGCTAACCTGGCGCTCGGTGTCGAGTTCACCGGTGAGCGAGCCAATGCGCTCCTTGGCGGCGGCATCCTGGCCGGAACCTGCTGTGAGCAGGCGTTCCAGACGGCTGCGCTCGGTCACGGCGGCTTCAAGGGATGCTTGCAGGTTGGCCAGTTGGTCCTGCGCGTCCTGCGTGTTGCCGCGCTCCAGCGCCAGAAGCTGGGTCAGTTCGTTGATCTGCGAGTTGAGGCGGTTCAGCACCTCGTCACGGCCGGAGATTTCGCGCGACAGAAGGAATTGCGCCAGCACGAATACCGACAACAGGAACATGATGGCCAGAAGCAGCGTCGACAAGGCGTCGACGAACCCCGGCCAATAGTCGATGCGGCGGTCGCGCCGCGCCCTGGCCAACGCCACGTCAGATGCGCTCCCTGGTTTTCAGCGCGCTGGCGAGCTTTTCCAGCGTCGCACGCATTTCCTTCTGCTCGTCCGACTGCTGCTCGACCCAGTCGCGCATCAATTGCTGCTCCGAGCGCATGTTCTTCACCAGCCCGGAAATGCCGTCGGCGAGATTGGCCATAGCGGCCGCGACGCGCTGGTTGGAACCACCTGTCTCCTGCAATGTCCGCAGGCGTTCCGACATCGCCTTGATGTCTTCCGCCGAGCTGGTGCGCCCGGCATCGGCGGGGACCATGTCGAGCGACATGTCGGCTTCGGTCGACAGCCAGTTTTCCAGTTCGGTGTAGAAGCGGTTCTGGGCGCGGCCGGCCTGCAGGTCGAGGAAGCCGAGCACCAGCGATCCCGACAGGCCGAACAGCGACGAAGAAAACGCCGTGCCCATGCCCGACAGCGGCGCGGACAGGCCGGACTTCAAGGCGTCGAGCACTGACTTCGTATCGCCCGAGCCTGGATCAAGCGATTGGATCGTCTCACCGATCGCGCCGATCGTGCCGAGCAGACCCCAGAAGGTGCCGAGCAGGCCGAGGAACACCAGCAAGCCGACGAGGTAACGTGAGACGTCGCGCATCTCGTCGAGCCGGGTGGCGATCGAGTCCAGCATGGTGCGCATCGAGCTGGTCGAGAACGCCATCGATGAGCGCGCCAGCATCGCCTTCATGGGCGCAAGCAGGACGGGCTCAGCCGCCTCGGTGCCGGCGCGGAACGAGTTCACCCAGCGGATTTCGCGGAAAAGTCGGATCACCTGCCCGAAGGAAAGCAGGATGCCGACCAGAAGCACGCCGACGATCAGCCCGTTCAGGCCCGGATTGGTGGCAAACGCGTTGCTGATCTGACGGGTCAGAATAACAGCGATGAAGGCGACGATGGCCAGAAAGATGACCATCGACCAGAGGAAGACCTGCGGGCTCGAAAGGTGATGCGGGTCGTACTCCTTCTCGGACGCCCCGCCCATCCTCAGAGAGTTCAACAAAGCCATTCGCGTCTTAGTCCTGCTGCCGATTTGCTGTCGAGCGCGGACTCTAAGCGAAATTGTGTCCAAATTGAAAGACGAAGTCGGTGGCTAGAGCCGGGCGATCACGAAGCAATCCATCACCGCCGAACAGTGCAGGCCCGCGCCGACGACCACGAAGCAATGCCAGACCGCGGTCTGGAATTTGAGGCTTCGCCAAGTGTAGAAGATGACGCCGATCGTATAGACGACGCCGCCAGCGCCGAGCAACGCCAGAGTCGACGCCGGAAGCGCCGCCTGCAACTCGTTCGCCATGACGATGCCGCTCCATCCCGTCGCCAGATAGAAACCGACGGCGAGGCGGTCGTACCGCCCCGGAAACAGGATTTTCACTGCCACGCCGGCGGCGGCCGCCAGCCAGACCGCCGACAGCGCGAGCTTGGCCAACCCTTCATCGGGCAGTTGGACAAGGAACGGCGTATAGGTGCCGGCAATGAGCAGGTAGATGGCGGAATGGTCGACGCGCCGCAGCATCCATTTGACCGGAGTGAGCGGCCATTGATTGTAAGCCAGCGAGATGGAGAGCACGGTCAACGACGACACGACGTAGACGATCGCGGCAACATACTCGCCGGAATTGGTGCGGAAGAAGGACAGCGCCAGCAGGATCGATCCCGCAGAGATCGCGAACACCAGCCCGACGATATGGATGACGCCATCGACGATGCGTTCGGCGCGCGTGGCGTTCCAGCGTCCCATGAAGGGAATCTGGGTTGCCAACTGTTCCGCCTCTGTACGCATAACCCGTTTCACCGCCCACACCGTGTGGAACCATGCAGCAATCGTGCCACAAACCCGTTGCCGGATCGCAAGCGCGTTGGGTGAAAATATGGTCTCGAAACGTGGTTGACGGGAAGTAAGTCGACGCTCGAGCGTGATGCCGAACAACAGCTGCTCCGACGTCACCGCATCGAAGACGTCAGCCCGCCTTGAGCGGCTTACGCAGCGTCCGCGCCAGCGCTCGGTGGATAGCTTCGTTGCCGGCGATCAGACTCCGGTCTTCGAAGATTGCCTGGCCGCCGCTCATGTCGGAAACAAACCCGCCGGCTTCCTTGATGAGAAGCATCCCGGCCGCCACATCCCAAGGCGAAAGGCCGACCTCCCAAAAGCCGTCCATGCGGCCGGCCGCGACATAGGCGAGGTCGAGCGCCGCCGAGCCAAGACGCCGGACGCCGGAAACTTCCGCCATCACGTTGCGCAATTCAATCAGGAAGTTGCCGTGATGGCCGCGACCGAGATGGGGTACGCCGCAGCCGATCACCGCGTCTGATAGCTTGGTGCGCCCCGAGACGCGCAGGCGCCGGTCATTCAGGAATGCGCCGCCACCGCGCTCGGCGGTGTAGAGTTCGTCCATGGCGGGATTGTAGACGACGCCGGCGACGATCTGGCCCTGACGCTCCAGCGCGATCGAGATCGAGAAGATCGGAATGCCGTGCAGGAAGTTGGTCGTGCCGTCGAGCGGATCGACGATCCAACGATGCTGGGCGTCGTCACCGGCAACCTCGCCGCGCTCCTCCATCAGGAAGGCGTAACCCGGCCGCGCCTTGGAGAGCTCCGCAAAGACGATGTCTTCGGCCTTGCGGTCGGCCTGGCTGACATAGTCGCCCGGGCCTTTGAGCGAGACTTGCAGGTTCTGCACCTCGCCAAAATCACGCGACAGCGAGCGGCCGGCCTTGGTAGCGGCCTGAACCATGACATTGAGGAGTGCGGAGCGGGCCATGTTGTCTCAGTCCGCCCGGCGCAGATAGGTCAGTTCGTTGGTGTCGACCACGATACGCTCGCCGGTCTCGATGAAGGGCGGCACCAACACGCGGATGCCGTTTTCCAGCACCGCCGGCTTATAGGACGAAGCCGCCGTCTGGTTCTTCACGACAGGATCGGCTTGGGTGATCTCCAGCGTCACCTGGTCGGGCAGCTTGATGCCGATCGGCTTCTCTTCATAAAGCTGGACCGTTACCATCATGCCGTCCTGCAGAAAGGCCGAGCGATCGCCGACGAAATCCTTCTGCAATTCGAGCTGCTCGTAGCTCTCGGTGTCCATGAACACCAGCGAGTCGCCCTGTTCGTAGAGGAAGGAAAAGTCCTTCATGTCGAGGCGAACCTGTTCCACCGTCTCGGCGGAACGGAACCGCTCGTTGAGCTTCGTGCCGTTGATCAGGTTCTTCAGTTCCACCTGATTGTAGGCGCCGCCCTTGCCGGGCTTCACTGTGTTGGTTTTCACCGCCACCCACAGCCCGCCATCATGTTCGATGACGTAACCCGGACGGATTTCGTTGCCATTGATCTTGGCCATTGTTCTTGCTTTCGAATGAGAATTTCGGCTCGCGCTGCCGATGAGGCCGCGATTTCGGCGCTCCAAGACCATAAAATGCGGGCAGAGGCAAGGCGAAGCCAGCGACGTGCGACAGAGCGAGCCTTTCAATCGGCCGATTCTGGCGGATAGTCCCCCTCACCCAGCCCTTCGGGCCACCCTCTCCCCAGCGGGGAGAGGGTGGCCCGAAGGGCTGGGTGAGGGGGCATCTCAATGCTGTTGGCTTAGTTTAGGCTCGCATCAATACCGTTCCCTCCGCCTCCGCCCCGTGTTCTAAGTGTCTCACCACAAACGCAGTCAGGTTTCGCCATGCCCAAGGGATCGGACATCTTCGTCGCAGCGCTGGAAAACGAGGGCGTCGACCGCATTTTCGGCATTCCCGGCGAGGAAAACCTCGATCTCGTCGAGTCCTTGAGGCAATCGAAAATCGAGCTCGTGCTGACGCGGCATGAGCAGGCGGCCGCCTTCATGGCGGCAACGCATGGTCGGCTCACCGGCAAGCCGGGCGTGTGCTTGGCCACACTTGGTCCCGGCGCGCTCAATTTCTCCACCGGCGCAGCCTACGCGCACCTTGGCGCAATGCCGATGATCCTGATCACCGGACAAAAGGCGATCATGACCGCCAATCAGGCGCGGTTCCAGATCGTCGATGTCGTCGCCTCAATGAAGCCGCTGACCAAGATGACGCGGCAGATCGTCAGCACCGGCAGCATCCCCTCGATCGTGCGCGACGCTTTCCGTGTCGCCAGCGAAGAGCGGCCCGGCCCCGTGCATCTCGAATTGCCGGAAGATGTGGCGGGCATGGAGACTGGCGAGATGTCCGTGCTGCGCCGCCACTCGATCGAACGCCCTGTGCCTTCATCGGAGGCGATCGATCGCGCCGCCGAAATGATCTTGGCGGCGAAGCGGCCGGTGATCATGATCGGCGCGGCAGGCAACCGGCCTCGGCTGGTCGAACCTTTGTCGGCCTTCGTGTGGGCGATGGGTCTGCCTTTCTTCAACACGCAGATGGGCAAGGGCGCGGTCGATGGCGGCTCGAACCTCTATATCGGCACGGCGGCGCTGTCCGAACGTGATTACGTGCATGAGGCCATCGACCGCGCTGACCTCGTGATCTCGATAGGTCACGACACGGTGGAAAAGCCACCCTTCCTGATGCGCGCGGCCGGCGGCCCCAAAGTACTGCATGTCGGCTACGTGCCGGCGACCGTCGAGCAGGTGTTTCACCCTGATGCTGAACTGATCGGCGATATTGCCGCCAGCGTTTCCGCCCTTTCTGCAAAGCTGGGCGGCAAGCTGAAAGCCGATCCGGAAATGCTGAAGCTGCGCCAGTACATTCTCGAGCGTCTCAACGACCGTTCCGACGACGCGCGCTTCCCGATCGTCCCGCAGCGCATCGTGCGCGAAGTGCGCAAGGTGATGCCTGATGATGGCATCGTTTGCCTCGACAACGGCATGTATAAGATCTGGTTCGCGCGCAATTTCCGTACCCATGTCGCCAACACGCTGCTGCTCGACAATGCGCTGGCCACCATGGGCGCCGGCCTGCCGTCGGCGATGATGGCGGCGATGCTCTACCCCCAGCGGCGGGTCATGGCGGTGTGCGGGGATGGCGGCTTCATGATGAACTCGCAGGAGATGGAGACGGCGGTGCGGCTGGGTCTGAACCTCGTCGTTGTGATCCTGGATGACCGGGCTTACGGCATGATCCGCTGGAAGCAGGCGGTTGATGCCTTCCCGGATTTCGGCATGACCTTCGGCAATCCGGATTTTGTGAAATACGCCGAAGCCTATGGCGCGAAAGGTTCGCGCGTTACCAGTGTCGGCGCGCTTGGCCCGACGCTGGAAGCAGCTTTTGCCGGTGGCGGCGTGCATCTGGTCGATGTGCCGATCGACTATTCGGAAAACATGCGCGTGCTGGTCGACGAACTGCGCAACCGCGTGCCTGGAGCGTGGGCTGGCGGGCAGGAGGTAGCGTAGCCGGCTCGTAGTTTGGCGCTTTCAGCGCAGGCGGTTTGCGCGCTCCAGCGCGGCTTTAGTCTGCTCTGCCGTTAAGCCGTCCAAAAAATCGGCCATCTCGAAATCGTTCAGGCCGGCGCGGCGGGCGAGGAAGTACCAGGCGGCTGCGTCGATCGGGTTCGGGTCGGTGCCGATTCCGTTCATGTAGAGCTTGGCCAGCCGGTTCATGGCGGCGACATTGCCCCCTTCAGCCGCCTGCCTCAGCCAGACAAAGCCGCCCTTGGCGTCTCGCTCTCCGCCACGCCCTTCAACCATCCAGGTGCCGAGCTCGAGCTGGGCCGTGTCAAAGCCCTGCTTCGCGGCCAGCAACAGATGGCGACGTGCTTCCGCCAGGTCCTGCTTCTTGCCAGCCGCGCCGCTGGCGAAAATCTGCGCCATTGCATATTGGGCATCCGGCAGCCCGGTCGCCGCTGCCTTTTCGTAATAGGGCAGGGCTTTGGAAAAGCCGGACGGCCCGCGATCGTCCTGCACATACATCTGCGCCAGGTTGAACTGCGCCAGCGTGTTACCGGCATCGGCCGCAGCCTTCATCAGCTCCATCGCGCCGGCGCCGTCCTTCTTCACAAACTTTCCGTCGGCCTGCATCAGCGCATACTGAAACTGCGCCGCCGGCACGCCATTTTCGGCGGCCTTGGCATACCATTTTGCTGCCGCCTCCTGGTCGGCGGGAACGCCAAGTCCACGGGTCAGCAATTCCGCAATCAACGTCTGCGCCGCAGAGTCGCCTTGCTCGGCGCGGGGCAGTGCCAGATTGTAGGCCGTCTTGTAGAGCCCACGCTGGAACGCGCCATAGGCCGCGTCGGCCACCTTGCCGCCGAACCGTTTCGGGTCGACGCCATCTTCCACCGCTGGGGCAACTGGAGCGTCCGGCGTGATCTCCTTCGATTTCAGGATCGTCACCGGCGGCTTGCCGATCGCATCCTTGGGCGTCGAGGGGTCGCCGAAACGAGCCGGATCGACTCCGCCCGGCTGCTGGGCGCTGACCGGTGGATTCGATGGCTTGATCTCGCCGAAGCGCGAGGGATCGACTGATCCCGCCGGCTGTTCGACGGTTGCCGGCACGGCCGGCGTTGCCAGGGCCGTCAGGGTCGCCAAAACACAGAGACGCCGCAGCATCAGGGGGCGTCCGCCAGGTGTGGCGCGACCTCGTCCAGCAGCGCATTGGCGCGCGCGACGGCGTCCTTCGGATCTATGTCCGGGCCGAAGACTGCGCTCGACAGCGCGACGAACTCAGCGCGGGTGCGCGCAACTGCCTCGACCGACGCGATGTCGGAGCCAGCCATGACGATGCAGGGCACTTCGATCACTTCCGCCCACCATTGGCCGAGCGAAAGATTGCGGTGATGCGCCTCGGGCCTGGCGTCGTAGCCGAAGCGGCCAAAAAAAATGTAGTCGGGCCGTTCCTCGCCAAGTTCCAGCGCATCGTCGCGTGTCTTGGCGCCGCCCGTGCCGACCATCATCTTGGCCTGCCAGCGCTCGACGGCGTCAGCAAGGTCCGCCTTGCCCTCGATGTGGATGCCGTCGGACTTGACGCGTCCCGCGACACGGCTGTCTCCGGCGATGACGACTGCGGCGCCGGCTGCCTGCGCGAGCGGCGTCACCGCCTCGGCCAGCCGCTGAAACGCAGCCTCGTCCATGCCATATTGCGGCAGGATCAGCGAGGCGATATCGCCGCCAGCCAGCGCCTGGCGCAGCGCTTCCGCGAATTGATCGGCGGTCGCGCCTTCGGGTGCGATCAGCACGATGCGGCAGCGATTTGGTAGGGCGGTGTCGGTCATGATCGTCGCTCGCTATTGCAAGGCGATCATGGTTGCAATGGGGCGCGGCGGCTACAATGCATCGTGGTTGTCGCGGGATACCGCTCGCCAAGGCCTGATATTCCGTCTATGCGGGCGTTCCTTCCCAGCAAATCCGTTCAATGCCGCTGCTCACCGACCCCTGGTTCTACGCCGTCGCCATCCCCGCCGTCATACTCGTTGGCCTCTCGAAGGGTGGGCTCGGCGGCGCGATGGGGTTCATAGGCGTTCCGCTAATGGCGCTGTTGATCTCGCCGGTCCAGGCGGCTGCGATCCTGCTGCCCATTCTGTGCGTCATGGACCTGGTGTCGCTGTGGACCTGGCGCGGCCATTATGATCGGTCGATCCTGTTGTCGATGATGCCAGGCGCTGTTCTTGGCATTGCTATCGGGTGGGCAACTGCAACGCTTGTCACAGTCGAAGGCGTTCGCTTGATCATCGGTGGGGTGGCAATTGTTTTCGTCGGTCGCTGGCTCTATCTCAAATATCGACATGGCAAGGAGTACACGGCGCAGCCGAACCGGCTGCTTGCCGCGTTCTGGGGAACCGTCGCCGGCTTCACAAGTTTCGTCGCGCATGTCGGTGGCCCACCCTATCAGGTCTATACCTTGCCTCTTCGCCTTGATCCCAAGGTCTTCACGGGAACCTCCGTTATCTTTTTCGCGGTCACCAACGCGTTGAAGTTGATCCCATATTTCGCGCTCGGCCAGTTTGACGCCACGAACCTGACCGCTTCCATTGTTCTACTGCCGCTAGCGCCGCTGGCCACTCTGGCGGGGGCCTGGGTGGTGCGGCGAATGAAGTCGGACGTGTTCTATCTCGTTTCTTACGTCACATTCGCGATCATCGCTGTGAAGCTCGTTTATGACGGCCTGTCCGCGCTATTAGCCGCGTGACGACGGGAAAGCGGTGTGATTAAAAGCCGCAAAGCTTTGGCAGGATGTCCATGATCAATCCTTACGACGAGAATCTCGACAAGAACGCGGCAAATTACCAGCCGCTGACGCCGATTACTTATCTTGAGCGGGCGGCAAAGACGTTCCCGCAACAAATCGCCATCATCCATGGCAGCCAGCGCATCACTTATGGCGACTTCTGGCGACGTTCGCTGCAGCTTGCCTCGGCGCTGGCCAAGCAAGGCATCGGCAAGGGCGACACCGTCTCGGTGATGCTTTCCAACACTCCGCCTATGCTGGAAGCGCATTTCGGCGTACCGATGGTCAAGGCGGTGTTGCATTCGCTGAACACGCGCCTCGACGCGGCGATCATCGCCTTCCAGCTCGACCATGCGGACTCAAAGATCCTGATCGTCGATCGCGAGTTCTCGGGCGTCGTGAAGGAGGCGCTGGCGCTGGCCAAGGTCAAGCCGTTAATCATCGACTTCGACGATCCCGACTATGCCGCCGACGCGCCCTATCCGAAGGGTGACCGCATCGGCACGCTCGACTACGAAGATTTTGTCGCGGGTGGCGATCCTGACTTCAACTGGTCGATGCCCGATGACGAGTGGGACGCAATTTCGCTCAACTACACGTCCGGTACGACAGGCAATCCGAAAGGCGTCGTCTACCATCACCGCGGCGCGGCGCTAATGGCCTACACCAACACCATCCATGCCGGCATGGCCAAGCACTGCGTCTATCTGTGGACGCTGCCGATGTTCCACTGCAACGGCTGGTGTTTCCCATGGACGCTGGCCGTGCAGGCCGGCACGCATGTCTGCCTGCGCTGGGTGCGGGCCAAGGCGATGTACGATGCCATTGCCGATTTTGGCGTCACGCATCTTTGCGGCGCGCCCATCGTGATGTCGACGCTGATCAATGCACCCGATGCCGACAAGCGCGAGTTTCCGCAGACGGTTACCTTCAACACGGCAGCCGCGCCGCCGCCGGAAGCGGTGCTTGCCGGCATGGCCGATGCAGGCTTCGCGGTGACGCATCTCTACGGTCTGACCGAGACCTACGGCCCGGCCGTCGTCAACGAATGGCACAGCGACTGGGACGGCTTTGACCGCTCCGCGCGCACGGCCAAGAAGGCGCGGCAGGGCGTGCGCTACGCCGCGCTGGAAGGCCTGACAGTACTGGACCCCGAGACAATGGAGCCAACGCCCGCCGACGGCGAGACGATCGGCGAGGTCATGTTCCGTGGCAATATCGTCATGAAGGGCTATCTGAAGAACAGACAAGCTACCGACGAAGCCTTCGCCGGCGGCTGGTTCCACTCCGGCGATCTCGGCGTGATGCATGCCGACGGCTATATCCAGCTCAAGGACCGCTCGAAGGACATCATCATTTCCGGCGGCGAGAATATTTCGTCCATCGAGGTCGAGGATGCGCTCTACAAGCATCCGGCGGTCGCGTCCTGCGGTGTTGTGGCGCGACAGGACGACAAATGGGGCGAGGTGCCGATCGCCTATGTCGAGCTCAAGCCCGGCAAGACGGCGACCGAGGCCGAGATCATCGAGCATTGCCGCACGCTGCTGGCGCGGTTCAAATGCCCGAAGGCCATCCTGTTCGCCGAAATCCCGAAGACTTCAACGGGTAAGATCCAGAAGTTCAAGCTGCGCGAGATGGCGCGAGCGTAAGCCTCGCTTTTTGTCCCTCCACGAAACATTAAGGCTGAATTTTTCCTCAACCGGTAACCGTCCGTTAAGGCTACGCGTGCACATTGAGGCCATCCAGTGTTCTGGATTCTTACCGAGTGGTTGGAGCCACTTTGTTTGACGCCTCCCTGTTAACTCCTGAGAGCCGCCTTCCCGCGGCTCTTTTTTTGTGCGCAACTTAACGGCCCCGCGGCGCATTAACCTTCTGTTAAACATACGCTTGCCAAGCTTCCTGCTCGGGCGCATTTTCAGGCACGCCTGTCATAAAGGCGCTGTGGCGGGTCGATCGCTATCCGGCGATCAGTGAGTAGAGACGGTATTGATGAGCGAGCCTTCGAGGGACAGCGGGAAGACCATCAGGCTCGCCGAGCATCGCATCTTCTCGGATTCCTTCAAGCCGCTCTACAATGACGGCATGCGGCTGGTCGAACAGACCGCCAAATATCTGGACGGCGAAGGCCGCAGCCAAGCCAAAAATCTGTCGCGCTATGCGGCCACTCTTTATGCGGCCGAATCGATGCGCCTGACCACTCGCCTGATGCAGATCGCGTCCTGGCTTCTCCTGCAGCGCGCCGCCAATTCAGGCGAGATGACGCGTGACCAGGTCGCTTCCGAGAAATCCAAGGTGCGGCTCGATACGGCGTCGGCGCATCAGGAAACCGACGGCTGGTCTGAACTGCCGTCGTCATTCCGGCAATTGGTCGACCGTTCGCTGCGCCTGCAATCTCTCGTGCGGCGCATGGATGAGGAGATTTACGGAGAGAATGCTGTAGCCGCTTCCGTTGAGCGCGATCTCAATCCGGTCTCCGAGCAGATCACCTTGCTGAAAACTGCATTCGGCCGCGGCTGAATCCTCAAGGCCTCCTTGCAGACCTTTCCCCAACTACGTTTCTGATTTGTTCACATTCTGCTGGCAAGCCGACTCGGGACAGGTAGAGTCTCCCGATGGCGCAAGCGATTCGTATCATAGGCATCGATCCCGGGTTGCGACGTACCGGCTGGGGTGTCGTGGAATCGCAGGGCAATGCCTTGCGTTTTGTGGCGGCTGGAACGGTGAAGTCGGACGACAAGGCCGAACTGGCGACGCGACTCAGGCAACTCTATGATGGCCTCTCCGCAATCCTCGTCGAGCAGCAGCCCGAGGAAGCGGCAGTCGAGGCGACCTTCGTCAACAAGGACGCGTCCGCGACGCTGAAACTTGGCCAGGCGCGTGGCATAGCGATGGTGGTGCCGGCCTTGGCGGGGTTGCGGGTCGCGGAATATGCGCCCAATGCGGTGAAGAAGGCCGTCATCGGCGTCGGGCATGGCGAAAAGGCGCAGATCCACTTGATGGTGAAAGTGCTTCTGCCGAAAGCGGGTTTTGACACCAGCGACGCCGCCGACGCTCTGGCCATCGCCATCTGCCACGCGCATCATCGGCAGAGTGTGAGCTACAGGCTGGCGGCGGAATAGCGCTGCGTGTTCTTGACTTGTTCACGTTGGCGCGGTAGGTAATACCTGTGAGGTATTACCATGCGCGTGACGACAAAAGGCCAGGTGACAATCCCTAAAAACATTCGAGACCGGCTAGGAATCGAACCCGGTTCGGAAGTTGAGTTCGTGGAGAAGGAGAATGTTGTCGTGTTCAGGCATCGTCCGGGAGGCGCCAAGGCCAATGCGATGAATTTCGATGAGTGGGCGCGTGGCGTTGCCGGAACATTCGATGCTGGCGGCATGGATGGAAAGGCCTACATCGACTGGCTAAGGGGCGATCGTGACGACATCGACCCTCGTTGATGCCAATGTGCTGATCGACGTTCTAGGCCCGGAGTCTTTACCTGCTCGGCCATGGTCACTCAAGGCCTTAAAGGAATCGACGGAAGCCGGTTCCATCGTTGTCAGCGCGATTGTGTGGGCCGAGCTTGCGGGCATGAATTTACCTCAGGAGCAAGTTCTTCGAGCTTTGGAATGGCTCCGACCTGTACGAGAAGACTTTCCCTTTGCGGCAGCGTTTGCTGCGGGCATCGCTCACGCGGCCTATCGCCGTAAGGGCGGGGCGCGCGAGCGTACTTTGCCAGATTTCCTTATTGGCGCCCATGCTCAGGCAAGAGGTCATCGCTTGTTGACGCGGGACGCATCACGATACCGCAGCTATTTTCCCGGTCTTAATATCATTGCGCCGGATACTCATTCGTGAGGAAAGCAGCGGAATGATTGGCAAACTCAAGGGCGTGATCGACGAAATCGACGAGGATCACTGCGTCGTCGATGTTCATGGCGTCGGTTATGTCGCCTTCTGCTCGTCGCGCACGCTCGCGACGCTGCCGGGCGTCGGCGTTGCCGTCGAGCTGTTCATCGAGACCTATGTCCGTGAGGATATGATTAGGCTCTATGGTTTTCAGACTGCGCTGGAGCGCGAGTGGTTTCGTTTGTTGATGAACAATGTGCAGGGTGTCGGCGCGAAGGTGGCGCTGGCCGTGCTGTCCACGCTATCGCCGCCGGATCTCGCCAACGCGATTGCGCTGCGCGACATCGCCATGGTCAGCCGGGCGCCCGGCGTCGGCAAGAAAGTGGCTGAGCGCATCGTCACCGAGCTCAAGAACAAGGCGCCGCAATTTGCCGGCTCTGCGTCGGGAACGATCGGGCTGAAGCAGGAACTGGGTGAAGGCGTCGCGCCTGTTCCGGTCGCTGACGCCGTCTCGGCGCTGACCAACCTCGGCTATTCGCGCGACATCGCCGCCAATGCGGTGGCGGTCGCGCTGAAGACGGCCGGTGACGGGGCGGACTCGACCAAGCTCATCCGGTTAGGGCTGAAGGAATTGGCGCGCTAATGGTTGCGTTTTGCGTTTCTCCTTACTATTATGGAAAAGTAAGGGACAGAGGAAGCCGTGATGAAAGCCTGTGAGTCCCGAATTACAGCCAAGGGGCAAACGACGATTCCGGTCGAAGTGCGCGAACGGCTCGGGATCGAAGCAGGCGATACAATTCAGTTTGTTCTGATCGACGGGCATTATGAGATTATTCCCCGCAATCGCCCAGCAGCCGGCCTGTTCGGTCGACTTCACGATTATGCGGTCAAGGATACATCTCTGCAGGATTACAAGCATGCGATCGGAGAATATTTCGCACGAGAGGATGTGAAGCGCGGAGAGAAGGATGAGGCCGCGTGAAGCGTTTCGGCCTCGACGCCAATGTAATTCTGCGGGCGCTGCTCAACGATCATCCACGACAATCGGTGCTTGCGCGGAACCTGCTTGCCGGTTTGGGGGAGACGCGTCGAGCCTATCTCGGCGTTCCAGCTTTGCTTGAAATATTCTGGGTCCTGCGGAGCCGATACAAGGTCCCGCAAAGCGAGCTTTGCGAAACAATGCGTGAATTGCTGATGATACGATATCTCGACGTCGAGAGCTCGGATGCTGTCGCTCAGGCTCTGTCGATCTACGAGAAGGGGCGGGGTGAATTCGAGGATGCTTTGCTTGCGGCGCGCAATGCTGAGGTTGGCCTCGATTTCACTTACACCTTTGACAAAGATGCGGCGAAGGCCATCCTCACCATGGAACTGCTGGCTTGACCACCGCTCCCCGCCTAATCTCGTCGGAAAAGCGCGGCGAGGATGTCGACCAGTCGTTGCGGCCGTCGTCGCTGGACGAGTTTGTCGGCCAGGCGGCTGTGCGCGCCAATTTAAAAGTGTTCGTCGAGGCAGCGAAGGGCCGCAACGAGGCGCTTGATCATGTGCTGTTCGTCGGCCCGCCTGGCCTCGGCAAGACGACGCTGGCGCAGATCATGGCGCGTGAGATGGGCGTCAATTTTCGCTCGACCTCCGGCCCGGTCATCGCCAAGGCCGGCGATCTCGCGGCACTGCTGACCAATCTGGAAGACCGCGATGTTCTCTTTATCGACGAGATCCACCGGCTCAATCCGGCGGTGGAGGAAATCCTCTACCCGGCGATGGAGGATTATCAGCTTGACCTCATCATCGGTGAAGGGCCGGCGGCGCGCTCGGTAAAGATCGATCTGGCGCGCTTCACGCTGGTGGCCGCCACGACGCGGCTCGGCCTGATCACCAACCCGTTGCGTGATCGCTTCGGCATCCCGGTGCGGCTGAATTTCTATACGGTCGAAGAGCTTGAGCTGATCGTGCGGCGCGGGGCGCGCATTCTGGGCATGCCGCTGGCTGACGATGGCGCGGTTGAGATCGCGCGCCGCGCGCGCGGCACGCCACGCATCGCCGGCCGGCTACTGCGGCGCGTCCGCGATTTCGCCAGCGTCGCCGGCGCCGAACACGTCAACCGCAAGGTCGCCGACGAGGCGCTGTCGCGGCTGGAGGTCGATGCGCTCGGCCTCGACCAACTCGACCGGCGTTATCTTACCATGATCGCCAACAATTTCGGCGGCGGGCCGGTCGGCGTCGAGACGATCGCCGCAGGCTTGTCTGAACCGCGCGACGCCATCGAAGACATCATCGAGCCATACTTGATCCAGCAGGGTTTCATCCAGCGCACCCCGCGCGGGCGCGTGCTTACAGCCAATGCCTGGCGGCATCTCGGCCTGGAAGCGCCGAAGGATCTGGCGCTGCAGCAGATCAATCTGTTTCAGGAGGAGTAAGCAATGGCGCAAAGGCGCATGCTTACTCTCCACGATGAAGGACGGCGCTTCACCTGCCGGGTTGCCGGTGTCGCCCTCGACGCAGGTTTCGTCCTTCTGCATTCGGATGTGATTGACGATTTCTGGACCCTACCTGGCGGTCGCGCCGAAATGGGCGAGGATTCTCAGGCGACCCTCGCGCGCGAGATGTCCGAGGAACTCGCGGTGGACGCCAAGATCGGTCGCCTCCTCTTCCTGGTCGAAAACTTTTTCGACTACGCCGGCTTTGCGTGCCATGAACTCCTGTTCATCTATGAAATGCATCTGCCAGACCATTTTCCCCGAAATCGAGGAGAGGTTGTCCATCGTCTCAACGAAGGTGCGGGCATGCTCGATTTTCGCTGGGTTGCGACCGATCCGGACAGCTTAGCCAAAGTCAGGCTGTTGCCGTCATTCCTACGGCGGCAGCTTGGGAGCTTACCGAACGATGTCGAACACCTGATCTGGAGCGATCGCTCGTAGTACTACTTGAGCCCCCCCACCATCTCCAGCACGTCCGGCTCCGCCTTTTTCCCCTCGAACGCATCGACCACGCCGAACGCTCCGCCATAGCTCCACATCGACCAAGCGAAGCCGTGTTTTTCCGCATGGTCTATCATCGCTTTGTAATAGGCGGCGCGGGAAGCGGCGGGCATGACGAAATCGTTGCCATATTCCTGGCGGATCATGCCGAATTCGCCGAGCAGGATGTCGTTTGGCGAAATGCCATTTGACGCCGCCCACTGGGCGACCGTCGTGAACGGCTCCTCGATGACCGTTTCCAGCTTTTCCTTGGTGTCGACCGTGGCGAGCAGTTCGTCGAGGTAAGAGGTCAGCCCGTCGCGCCGCGCCCAGGGCGCCTCGGCGCGCATCTTCTCCTTGATGCGCTCGACGATGGCATCGAGTTCGGCGCGCGGCACGGCATAAGGTGGATAGGGCAGCCCGGTCACATAGCCGATGAAGTCTCCCGCCCAGGTCGCGCCCTGATGGGTCAGCAGGAACGGGTTGTAGCTGTGGAATCCCCAGATGATATTGTCGTCGGGATAGTCCTTGGGGTCGATCTTGGCGAGCCGTCCGGCGCTCGAATAACAGGCGCCGGTCAATACCAGCGTCAGCCGCGTGGCGGAGGCGCGGGCAGCCGCGAAGAGCCGTTTCTGCAGGCCCGGCCATTTGTTGGAGCCGTCCTCGTCGCAATCGATCGTCGGCTCGTTCATCAGTTCGAAGGCGACCTTGGTCGGGTCTTCCTTTGCGAGCAGCCGGCCGAAATCGCGCACCAGCCCGACATAGGCGTCGAACATATTGGCGTCATCGAGCACCTCATGCACACCGATCGCGCGGGCGCTGCTGGATGGGATCAGGTGCAGATCGACGATGACTTTCAATCCCGCGCCATTGATCAGGCGCACTGATTCCAGCACCTGGTCCAGAAGCTGGTCGCGCAAGGGCGCAGCCGTCGGCGACAGGAACGGCGATGGATCGACCGGCATGCGAACGAAGTCGAAACCGCCAGCCTTCAGCTCGGCGAGACCGGCCTGATCCAGCGTCTTGCGCCATTCGGGGAAGGGCAGCATCGCGGCCGGGTCCGCCCATTGGCTTTCCGCGGGCCAAGTCACCCACTGGTCCAGATTAATGCCGCGCCGCGGCTGAAAATCGGCAGCCGCCGCATTCGATATCGTTGCGCTCCAAAGAAGTGCGCCGCATGCTGCCAGCTTGATTACTCTCGCCAAGGATGCCATCGCACTCACCCGAACCCGCCGACTACCTGTCAGGCGACGGGTCAAAAGGGAAGCGCGATGGGCAATCATGGTGAACAGGAGGCTGAGCTTCTGGCCGGCATTTCCGGGGCGATCACACCGGACGGCCACCGGCTGAAGGTCCGTGTCTATTATGCCGATACCGACTTTTCCGGCGTCGTCTATCATGCGCGTTATCTCGAATTCCTGGAGCGCGGTCGATCGGATTTTCTGCGACTTTCGGGCGTGCATCATACCGAATTGATGGACGGCAAACATGGCGAACGCATCGTCTGGGTGGTGCGGCGCATGGAGATCGATTTTCACAGCCCGGCCCGCATCGACGACATCCTAACCGTGGAAACGCGCGCGGAAAAAATTTCGGGCGCACGCATTTTTATGGCGCAACGCCTGATGCGTAACCACGAACTGCTGGTTTCCGCCAAGGTTGAGGCCGCGATCATCGGCGAGCTCGGCCGGCCCAAGCGCTTTCCGAAGGAATGGATCGCGGCGTTTATGCCTTCAGCCTGAAACGTCAGGTTCCGCCGACCAGCTCAAAGACTTCGATCCCGGCGATCCGTCCCTTGGCGTGGGCGCTGCCGAGTTCGCGAAACTGAAAGGTTTCGCGACAGGCATCGCGCGTGGCGGCGCTGGCAAGGATCGTCGTGCCGAACTCCTTGTTCAATCCTTCGAGCCGCGAGGCGACATTCACGGTATCGCCCATGGCCGTATATTGCCGGCGCTCGGCAGCGCCGACGCTGCCGACGACGGCCTCGCCGGTATGCAGGCCGATGCGCGTGACGAATTCCGGCTTGCCCGCAGTCCGGCGCTGAGCATTCATGTCGCCGATGGCGGCCTTCAACTCGATCGCGCAGCGGCACGCCGCGTCGGCATGGCCGGCATTGGGAATCGGCGCATTCCACATGGCGAAGATCGAGTCGCCGAGATATTGCACGATAACGCCGCCGTTTCGTTCGACGATCTGGTTGAGCCGCTGGAAATATTCGCCCAGCATCTCGACGACGTCCTCCGGTGGCAGCTGCTCGGATATGGTCGTAAAATCCTTGATGTCTGTGAACAGCACGGACACCTCCTGGCGGGCGGCGTCGTCGCCTTGTCCGGCAGCCACGATCTTGCGTACAAGCTCGCGCGGCACGTAAAGGGCGAAGGTGCGGATGGCGCTGCGTGCGGATGCCAGCGCACTGGCCAACATGTTGATCTCGGTGATCCAGGAATGGCCTCGCGGCCTGCTTTCGAAATTCAGGTCGCCAATGCGCCGGGCATCGGCGGCGAGTTCGATCAAGGCCCGGCTGATCAGGCGGGCGATCAGCAGCGACAGTAGGACGGCCAGCGTGACGAGGGCCGCTGCGGCAGCCATTGTCTGGTTGAGCGCCCGCAGGCTCGGTCCGGTGAAGTCGTCGATCGGTGCGGCGATCACCGCGACGCCACGGTCCAGCGCATCATCGGCCACCCCGAGCCGCGCGACACGCGCGACATAGTCCTCACCGCCAAACCTGAACTCCAGCAATTGCTCCTGGTCGTCCGTCGCATTCTTGACCAGGTTCGCCACCGCAGGGAGTATCGGGTCTGACGGGATGACCATGACGCCTGCGGCATGCGGCGCTGACAGCGCCTCGACGATGTCCTCCATCACTTCCGGGTCGGAATGAACCACCAGGCGGCCATCCTCGTCGAAGACATAACCTTTCGCGTGCTCGGAAACCTTTTGCTCGGCGAGCATCGCGCTGATGCCTTCCAACAGAATGTCAGCGCCGAAGACGATGGATGGATCGGCTTCCATCCCGCTTAACATCGAGAAGGTGAGCGAGTTCGTGCTTGCCGAGACGTATGGGCCTATCGAGTCTGGCTCGGGCTTGCCTATCGCCGCCTTGTACCACGGCCGCTCACGCGGATCGTAGGATGTCGGCTCGCTGGCGCGTTCCTCGATCGTGCTACCGCTGGCATCCAAAAAACGCCAGGCCGACATGCGCTGGCCGCCTGGCGAGGGCAGGATCGTGCGCATGGCATAGGCGGTTGCTTCAGGTGCTGCCACAGCTTGACGCCAGCGCGCATTGCGCTCGACATTGATCATCTGGATGAAGGCGCCGTCGGGATACCCCGCATAGACGCCGTCGAGATGCGGTGAACCTTGCAGTGCCTTCAAAAGGACGCGGCGTTTCGGTTCAAGGTCGGCAGGCGGCGCGTCGCGCAGGGACCGCAACACCGACGCGATCATGACGACAGCCTTGCCGTCTCGGAAGACGCTTTCATAAAGGCCAAGCGTCTGGTCGCTGAGCAGATCCATGTGCTCCTTGGCCGCCGATAGGGCAGCGCGTGTGCCCTGCCGATAGGCCAAGGCGAGCAGGGCTATGGAGATGGCCACGAGCAGGGCGACGATGATGAAGCTGAGATGCACCCGAAGCGGCTTCTGCCACCGCTGAAGTGGCGACGAAGATGTGCCGGAAGCCTTGATATCCGCCATCGTGCGCCAAACGGCTGTTTCCCCTACGGGCATTCATAAGCCGTTTCGAAAATATTGGCTACTGGATGTGGCCTCGCGCCCAACGCGATGCTGTTACCTCCGAATCGAAACGAGCGCCTCTGTCAGCCGATCCACATTTTCCGTCTGGCAGGTTTCACCCATCAGGCCGATGCGCCAGATCTTGCCGGCCAACGGTCCGAGGCCGCCGCCGATCTCGATGCCGAAATCGTCGAGCAGTTTGCGGCGGGTCGGCGCATCCTCGACACCTTCCGGAATCCAGACCGTGTTGAGCTGTGGCAGCCGATATTCCTTGTCGACAACAAACGAAAAGCCGAGCGCTTCGAGCCGTTGCGCAAGATAGTCATGGGTTTCGCGGTGACGCCGCCAGGCTGCGTCCAGGCCTTCTGCCAGTAGACGCCGCAGGCTTTCATGCAAGCCGAACAGCGCGTTCACCGGTGCGGTGTGGTGGTAGGATCGCGCGCCTTCGCCGTCCCAATAGCCGAGGATGAGATTGAGGTCGAGGAACCAGCTTTGCACCGGCGTCTTGCGCGCCTTGACGGCGGCGACGGCCCTTTCGGAGAAGGTGATCGGCGCGAGGCCGGGCGGGGCCGACAGGCATTTTTGCGTGCCGGAATAAACGACATCAGCTTTCCATTCGTCGACAGCGACCGGCACGCCGCCGAGACTTGTCACCGTGTCGACCACGGAGAGCATGTCTGCTTTCTGCGCGAGGCTACAAAGCGTGGCGGCGTCGGAGCGTGCGCCGGTCGATGTTTCGGCGTGGACGAAACCGAGCAGCTTGGCGGTTGGATTGTCCTTGATCGCGGCGTGGACGGCGGCCGGGTCGACCGGCTTGCCCCATTCGCCCGCGACCAGTTTCACCTCGGCGCCAGCGCGCCGGGCGATGTCGGCCATGCGGCCGCCAAACACGCCGTTTTGCGCGATGATCGCCGTGTCACCGGGTTCGAGCAGGTTGACCAGCGCCATCTCCATGGCCAGCGAGGCCGGCGCGGACAACGGGAAGGTCATGCGGTTGCGGGTCTGGAAGGCCGCGCGGAGCTGATCCTTGATCTGTTCCATCAGGTCGACAAAGGCCGGGTCGAGATGGCCGATTGTCGGACGCGCCTGCGCCGCGCCGACCTCCGGCGATACGTTCGACGGCCCCGGGCCCATCAACAGGCGCACAGGCGGTATGAAGGCAGCGGTGGCAAAAGCAGTCCTGGTTACGGCATTCATCGTCGAGCCCGACCTCCGCTTGGGCTCCTCGGGTCCTCCCAGGCGCCTTCCATGACGCCATCAAAAACCAGCTCTCACCATAAATAAAATTTAAAGAACTTAGCTTGTCGCTAAAGAAAATTTACGGCAAGTGATCAGCCGAGCTCGATGTATCTGGCGCCGGTCCTAAATTTTGCCTGCGCCTCCGGCTCGAGATGGAAGGCTTGGAAGAAGTCGCTGAGTTGGTAGTTCGGCATCTTGCCGCGGATGGCTGCAAGGTGGGCACGCGCCTCGTCGAGGCGCCCCGCAAGGGCAAGCGTCATGGCCGCGATCGCCACGATATGGACATGCGCGTTTGGACGCAGCGCCGCCTTCACACCCCAGGTTGCGGCCTCGTCGAACCGATCGAGCCGCACCAGCGCCATAGCGCTCGAGGCGAGCATGCCGAAGAGCAGGGGATCGAACGGGCTCAGTGCGCGCGAGTGGTCTGAAGCGATAATCGCCTTGGCGGGGTCACCGGATTGGGAATGGACGAAGGCCAGCGAATAATGACCGAGCGCGAAATTGGGGCTGAGGTCGACGGCGGTGGACAGTTCGCCGATGGACTGGTCGTGCTGGTTGCGCAGCCAAAGCGCGCGTCCCATCGCCCAACGCGCGGCTGGGTCACGGTCGTCGGTCATGACACTCTGGCCCGCGGCGGCGTAAGCGAGATCGGTCGATCGCTGGCGGTCGCTCCAGCCCTGGAACGCGTCCTGCCAATGGGTGAAGGAAAGGCCGGCATGAGCACGAGCAAAAGTGGGGTCGGCCCGCGTCGCTGTCTCGAAAAAGTGCCGCGCCTGGTCATTGTCAGCCTTGGTGAAACGATACATGTGCCACAAGCCGCGATGATGCGCTTCCCAGGCATCGAGCGAATTCGGCGGTTTCAACACTGCCCGGTTGCGCTCCATCGTCTCGATCTCGCGGTCGACCGAGGAGACGATCTGGTTGCCGATATCGTCGAGGAGCAGGAAGGTATCGTCGGCCGCGTGGTCGAGGACCTCCGCCCAGACGATGCGCGAACTCACGGTCTCCGCCAGTTCGATGCGGGCGACCACGCGGTTGCCGCGCCATTGCACTGAGCCGCTGACGACATAGTCGACGCCGAGCAAACGTCCAGCCTCTTCGGGACCGATGCGCTGGTCGCGCAGGGCAAACACCGTGCCTTGGGCGATCACGCGCAGGTTCCGCAGTTTCGCTAGGCGCGTGATCACGTCGTGGACGAGCGCATCGGAGAGGCCGCCCGGCATGGCTGCGGCAGACATGTCGGCAAAAGGCATCACCGCGACCGAACGCCGATGGACTTCTGGCGTGGTTTCTGGGGGCGGATCGGGAGCGGTTGGCTGTGGGGTGGTCGCCGGCTGCGGATAAGATGATGGTGGCGCCCCCTGCGTCCGGACTCGCTGCCAGATGTCCTTCAGCGACTTGCTGTCGAAGCCCTCCGACGCGAACAGCTTGGCAGTCACTGATAGATGCTCTTCGGCCTCATGGAGCTTTCCGTGTTCGGCCAGGCGTGCGAGCAGGGTTTCGTGCGGCCGAAGGTCGAACGGGGCGTGCCGCAGCCATTTGTCGAGGTAATGCCCGGCGTCATTCGGCGGTGCGCCGGCGACGAGGCGCTGAAGCAAGGTGTCGCGGATCTCGCGAAAGCGCCGTCGCTGGGCAACCAGCCAGCTCTCGAAGGCCGGGCTGCGGTCGACCTCCAGGCCGTCGAGGAAGTCGCCGACATAAAGAACCTCTAGCGCCCGCAAACGGTCGAGCCCGATCGAAGCCAGCCCATCCTTCTCGGCGCGGGCAATTTCGAGTGCGTCGACCAGACAGTCTTTCAGATCCAGTGCAACCGCCTCTCCCTGAGCTTGGACGCGGCGTCGGTCGGCGTCGTCGATCAGCCCCCTGATCTTGCTCAGGCACCAGCGCAATTCGCCGCGCGGGTCGTTCGGAACGTCCCAGAGCAAGGCGCAAAGCTGGCTGCGTGTCGTCGGATGTGGAGCTAACGCAAGATAGGCCAGCAGGGCGCGCACCTTGCGCGAGGTTGGGAAGGGCAGGGCGACGCCCGCGCGGCTGACGGTCAACGGACCGAGCAGGCGGATTTCGAGCGCCGGCGCAAGCCGGTCGTTCGATTCCATGCCCTCATCCACGACGTCTCCCACGCTGCCTCCCACGGTCGGTCGCTACAAAGACAACCGCTGCCAACGGCGCATACGCAGCCGGCAATGGCAGCCATCTGTCCCAAGACACCAATTCAATTTGCCTCAAGGAGCGCAAACATGTCCACATCCGCAGCCCTGGCCGTCCGCAATGACGCGCCGCAGACGATCGACTTCGATGCCCTCAAGGCCCGCCAGCATGGCGCGTGGTCGTCGGGCGACTATTCGGTCGTCGGCACCACCTTGCAAATCGTCGGCGAAAGCCTGTGCGAGGCGCTCGACGTTCGAGCCGGCTCAACCGTACTCGACGTCGCCGCCGGCAACGGCAACGGGTCACTCGCCGCGGCGCGCCGCTGGTGCGACGTCACCGCGACGGACTACGTTCCCGCGCTGCTCGACCGTGCCCGGGAGCGCGCCAAGGCGGAGCGCCTGGAGATGACTTTTCAGGAAGCCGATGCCGAGGCGCTGCCCTTCGCCGACGAAAGCTTCGATGTCGTGATGTCGATCTTCGGCGTCATGTTCACGCCCGATCAGGAGAGCGCGGCGGCGGAGTTGCTGCGTGTCTGCAAGCGCGGCGGTTCGGTCGGTCTCGCCAATTGGACGCCGGAAGGTTTTATCGGCCAGGTGTTCAAGACGATCGGCAAGCACGTCCCGCCGCCGGCGGGAGCGCGCTCCCCGGCGCTCTGGGGCACCCGTGCGCGCCTCGACGAGCTGTTTCCGGCCAGCGTCGCCTCAGTCGCGGCAACGCCGCGGCAGTTCGTGATGCGCTACCGATCGCCGCGCCATTGGCTCGACGTGTTCAAGAACGTCTACGGGCCGATGCTGAAAACCTTCGCCGCCTTGCCGCCAGCCGGCCAGGAGGCGCTGACGGCAGATCTGCTGGCGCTGATCGATCGTTTCAATCGGGCGAATGACGGCTCGATGGTGGTGCCGAGCGAATATCTCGAGGTCGTCATTACACGGCGCTGACGATCGTCCGAAACGCATTCCGGGCCGTTCGGCCCGGTCAAAGACCCTACGGCGCATCAGGAAGCCCTGATGCGCCTTCTCTACTGGACACCAGATCAACCACTGTGAGGAACCTATGTTTACCTTTGCAAAGAATCTGTCGCGCTCACTGCGGGCGCGCAAAGCAGCAAGAGAGCTGCGCGGCATGCCGGACTTCATACTGAAGGACATAGGCATATCGCGCAGCGAAATTCCCTTCATCGTTAACCGGGAACATCCGCCGGAAAGATGAGAGACGGTCGCCGGATACGGCGGCCGGTCACCACGCGACAGCGGTCGCATCACGCGGAAAGGACGCCGGCAGGGCCTCTTTGAGAGGGTGGCCCACCGGCGTTTTGGACAATGAAACATCGCCGCCAATTCCCACAGATAGCGATCGCCGTGGCGAGAACACTCGCCGTACAGTTGCGCCCGGTCATGGCGTCAGCGCTGGCGTTCTGCACCTATCATCAGGCGCTTCCAGGTTCGGTGGTCGTCTACTGGACGATGTTCTTCGTCACCATCGCGGGCGCATTCGTCCTCTCCCGTTTTGCGCAATTCGTCGAGCATCTTATCGGTCCCGATCGCACGCCGTCCGGCGAATAGCGCCCGACGCCCATTGAATAGGCAACTAGAGTCTGACGCTAGATTCAGGTTCCGACATTCTTGCCCGAGATGGAGAGCGTGATGAATTTCATCTCTGTGATGGCGGTAACCGAACCGATAGCGCGCGAGCTGGGCGGAGGACGGTCCGATGCTGGCCACGGACCGCAAGTCACGGTCGGCGGTCAGGGTATGCGTTGCCGATTGCCGCCGACGCCCTAACCCTTCCTTAACCTTACCGGTTCATGAACGATGAAGTGAAAATAGGCCGCATCGCGCGTGCCTTCCTTTCACCAAATTTAGCCGCGAGAAGGCCGCAATACGCGCATTTCGGGGATTTGTGGCCGCCTCGGCGGTGTCGGGTCGGGTAGGGTTTGCGCGAGGTTCAGCCAGTCGGCTGGCCGTCTCTCTTTAAGGACGTTCGTCATGGAATCATTGCCTCTCGCGACGACGGGCTCGGAACTTTCCGTGTGGGCCCTGTTCTGGCAGGCCGGATGGGTGGTCAAGCTGGTCATGCTGGGCCTTCTTGCGGCGTCGGTGTGGACCTGGGCCATCGTCTTCGACAAGATCTTTGCTTTCCGACGCATGCGTTCCAGTCTCGAACGCTTCGAGCAGGTGTTCTGGTCCGGGCAGTCGCTGGAAGAGCTCTACCGCACGCTGTCCGACCGCAAGACCACGGGCATGGGCGCGATCTTCGTCGCCGCCATGCGCGAGTGGAAAAAGAGCTTTGAGAAGGGCGCGCGTTCACCGCTGTCGTTGCAGACGCGTATCGACAAGGCGATGGACCTGGCTCTGACGCGCGAAATGGAGAAGCTGGAAGGCCGACTGGGCTTCCTCGCCACCATCGGTTCGGCTGCTCCCTTCATCGGCCTGTTCGGCACGGTGGTCGGCATCATGACGTCGTTCCAGGCGATCGCTGGGTCGAAGTCAACCAACCTCGCGGTCGTCGCGCCTGGCATCGCGGAAGCGCTGCTGGCCACCGCGATCGGCCTCTTGGCGGCTATCCCGGCGGTCATCGCCTACAACAAGCTGACATCCGACGCCGGTAAGCTGGCGATGCGCATGGAAGGCTTTTCGGATGAATTCTCGGCCATACTCTCGCGGCAAATCGATGAAAAAGTCGCGCCGCGTATGGCCGCGTAAGAGGGATAGCGACGATGGGTATGTCAGCAGGCGCGCCGGGCGGCGGGCGCGGCGGCCGGGGCCACAGACGGCGCGGCCGGCATCACCGACTGGTATCGGAAATCAACGTTACGCCATTCGTCGACGTGATGCTGGTGCTTTTGATCATCTTCATGGTGGCAGCGCCGCTGTTGACGTCTACCGTGCCGATCGACCTGCCGAACGCCAACGCGGCTGCAGCCGCGGCAGACACCAAGCCGCTGGAAATCTCGGTCAACCGGGCCGGCGAAATCTGGATCGGCGACGAAGCCTATCCGATCACCGAAATCGTGCCGAAGCTGCAAGCCATCGCCAAGACCGGCTATGACGAGCGGATCCTGATCCGCGGCGACAAGACAGCCGACTACGGCACGGTCATGAACGTGATGGCCGAGATCAGCACCGCCGGCTACAAGAATATCGGCCTGGTCGGGCTGCCCAAGGCGGGTTCCTGAGGCAGCATGAGGTCCAGCCTCGCCAGCTCGGTTGTCCTGCACGCAGCGATCCTCGGCTTCGGGCTGATCTCGCTGTCGTCGCCGCGCTCCTTCGACGTGGCCGATGTCGAGGCGCTGCCGGTCGACATCGTTCCGATCGAGGAAATGACGCAGATCCAGGAAGGCGACAAAACAGCGCCGATGGCGGAAAAGCCGGCGCCGAAGCCGACGCAGCGTCCCGAGACGGTTCCCGACGCCAAAAAAGTCGGCGACAACGAACTGGATACAGATAGTCCGGTGACGCCCGCGCCGAAGCCGAAGCCCGTCAAGACGGCAGAGGCGGCCGCGCCAGCGCCAACGCCGACGAACAAGCCGAAGCCGGAAGACACGCCTAAGCCGAAGGAAGAGCCGAAGCCGACGCCGGCAACGGAAGTGGCTCCGGCGCCGAAGCCGAAGCAAGAGGTGCAGCCCGAGCCGGTGAAAGCGGAGCCCAAGCCGCAGCCTGCCAAGCCGGCCGAACCCAAGCCCGCAGTCGAGCCGGAGACGGTGGCTGCAATCGAGCCGGCCAAACCCGATGAAGTGGCCGAGGCAATCGCCTCGGAACAGCAAAAGCCCGTCGAGGAGAGCGTCCAACTGCCGAATTCGGCTCCGGCCCCGGAGGCGCGCCCGCGCCCCGCCGAGGCCCAGACCGCCAAGGCGCCAGACCGGAAGGACTCGCCCAAACCCGTCAAGGAGGCTGCTTCCAAGCCGAAATCCGACGATGACGGCGTGCTCGACGAAGTGACCGCGCTGCTCAACAAGGAAAAATCGTCCGGAGGCGGCGCCAAACGTTCGACGCAACAGGCGGCGCTGGGCGGAAAGAAGACGACCGGTGCGGGTTCGCTGTCGCAGAGCGAAATGGATGCGTTGCGCGGCCAGATCCAGAAATGCTGGATCGTGCCGGACGGTGCGCTGGACGCCACCGGCCTGCGCGTTTCGATCAAGATGCGGTTGACGCCGACGGGCGAGGTCGAAGGCCGGCCCGAGGTTGTCGAAGGGGGCGGCGGCGCGGGCATCGAACGGGCGATGGCTGAATCGGCTCGACGCGCGGTGATGCGCTGCGCCCCATACAATCTGCCGTCGGAAAAATATGAAACCTGGGCGGATGTGACCGTCAATTTCGACCCCACGGACATGTTTTGATCCAACGGGTCATCCAAGGACCAAAGAGGCTTAGCTGATGAACAAACTTCTCAAGGCGATCCTGACCGCTGGTGTGGTGGCTTTCGGCGCGGCAATCGCGACGATGCCCGCCCGCGCCGAGGTTGTGATCGACATCAACAAGGGTACGATCGAGCCGCTGCCGATCGCGGTTACCGACTTTCTCGGCGATCCCGAGATTTCCCAGATCGTGGCGGCCGATTTGCAGCGCTCCGGCCTTTTTGCGCCGATCGACAAGGGCGCCTTTGTCGAAAAGATATCCAACCCGGATGCGCAGCCGCGCTTCGAGGATTGGAAGGTGATCAACGCGCAGGCCCTGGTCACCGGGCGCGTGTCGACCGAAGGTGACGGCCGGGTGCGCGCCGAGTTCCGGCTTTGGGACACCTTTGGCGGCGAGCAGCTCATCGGCGAGCAGTTCTTCGCCAACCCGCAGAACAAGCGCCGCGTGGCGCATATCATCGCCGACGCGATCTATGAGCGGCTGACCGGCGAAAAAGGCTATTTCGACACGCGCGTCGTGTTCATCGATGAATCCGGTGCGGCCGCCAAGCGCGTGAAGAAGCTTGCGATCATGGACCAGGATGGCGCCAATGTACGCTATCTCTCCAATGGCAGCGCCATTGTGCTGACGCCGCGGTTCTCGCCGAACCGGCAGGAAATCACCTATATGTCTTATGAAAGCGGTCAGCCGCAGGTCTATCTGTTGCAGATCGAGACCGGACAGCGCGAACTGGTCGGCAATTTTCCCGGCATGACATTTGCGCCGCGCTTTTCGCCTGACGGGCAGAAAGTGATCATGAGCCTGCTGCGCGAGGACGGCAATTCCAACATCTTTGCAATGGACCTGCGTAGCCGCACCACGATCCGCCTCACCAATTCGAGCGCCATCGATACCTCGCCGTCCTATTCGCCGGACGGCAGTCAGGTCGTGTTTACTTCCGATCGTGGCGGCCAACCGCAGATCTACGTGATGGGCGCCGACGGTTCGGGCCAGAACCGCATCTCCTTTGGCGGCGGCAGCTATTCAACGCCGGTCTGGTCACCGCGCGGCGACCTGATCGCGTTCACCAAGCAGAGCGGTGGCGAATTTCAGATCGGCGTCATGCGCACTGACGGGTCCGGCGAGCGCATCCTGTCCTCCGGCTTCTCGCAGGAGGGCCCGACCTGGGCGCCGAACGGCCGCTATCTGATGTATTTCGCGGGCGGCAACAGCCCGAAGCTGAAGACAATCGATCTGACCGGACGCAACGAGCAATCCGTCCCTTCGCCGAATTTTGCCTCGGACCCGGCCTGGTCGCCACTGCTGGATTGAGGTTGCCGAATGCCGTCTGAACGCGACAAGAAGCTGAAGGATAGCGATCGTATTGCCGACGATTCCGCATTGCGGAAAACGGGAATGGCGCTTGTTGAGGCGATACAGGCGATTCCCGATCGCGAGCTCGACTTCGATCGGCCCGGTTTGGCGCTGCCGGTAAGCGCCCCCGTTAGATTGCACTGAAAGGATCGTTCCGGCAGGGAACGTCCAATTGCCGCATCTCGCCCGAGCCGACCCTTTTTTGCCCCACACGTCGCGTTTTGGCCGCATTTGGCCCTCACTGGCGCGGCCAACAAGAAAACACAGGGATTCGCCGGTGGACGGCCGCGAAAACCAAAAATTAACCCTGTTTCTTGAGCCGGGGTTAACCGCAATGTGGTTACTGAAGGCTCAACCGTTTCATTAAACTTCGAAGGAGAGGCCGGCATGGGCCGTATCGCAACATTGACCAAAAATCCGGCTATCGTTGCACTCGTGTGTGCTTTGGCGATCACCGGTTGTGCGTCGAAGAAGACACCGAACAGCGCGGCGGACCTCGGCCTCGGTGCAGGTGCAGGCGCGGCAACGCCGGGCTCCGCGCAGGATTTTACTGTCAATGTCGGCGATCGCATCTTCTTCGACACTGACTCCTCGTCCATCCGCGCCGACGCCCAGGCGACGCTGTCCAAGCAGGCGCAGTGGCTCAACAAATACGGCAACTACGCCATCACCATCGAAGGTCATGCCGACGAGCGGGGCACGCGCGAATACAATCTGGCGCTGGGCGCCCGCCGTGCAGCCGCCACCCGCGACTTCCTGGTCGGCCGCGGTGTTGCCGGAAAGCGGCTGCGCACCATTTCCTACGGCAAGGAGCGTCCGGTCGCGGTGTGCGATGATATCTCCTGCTGGTCGCAGAACCGTCGCGCGGTTACCGTTCTGAATGGAGCTGGCAGCTAAAGGCATTGCCGGCCCGCTGGTTGGCGGCGTCCCAGCCGGCGGCGCCATAAGGCTCTGAAAGACTTTTCAAGGCTCAGGCAACGGGAGCGTCGGGCGAAAGCCCGGCGTTTCTCTCGTTTTTGGCGTTGCCGTTCCGCCACGCCGCTAACAAAATCGCCACATCCGTTCCGCGTCGGTCGATGCTCTGTTGCGTTGCAAACAAACTTTGGCCGAGATCATTTGCTTGATCGACCCCACGAACGGCCCGAACGGCGGAATATTCGGCGAGACATCATGAAATCAGGAAAAATCATCGGCGCGCTCCTGGCAACGGCGCTGAGCGGTTCAGCCTTCGCGGCGAGCAACAATAGCGCAATCGAAATGTCCGGTCAGGGATTGCCGGGCGTGTTCCAGGGCAACGCGCAGCCGGCTGTTCGGCTGGCGCAGGCGGGCGATCCCAATGTCCAGAATTTGGAAGAGCAACTGCGTGCCCTGAATGGGCGGGTCGAGGAGCTGAACTTCCAGATCAACCAGATGCAGGAACAACTGCGCAAGATGCAGGAGGACAACGAGTTCCGTTTCCAGGAACTCGAGGGCGGCAAGAAGTCTGATGCGCGGCCTGCCGACGCGGATACCAAGCAGGCCGAGGCCCCTCGCTCGTTGCCCTCGCCATCAGGCGACCAGACAGCGAGCACACGACCAGCGGCGGACGCGGTTCAGCCGACGACGCCGATGGCCGGCGGACAGATGGCGGCTACGCCGAACGGCGATCTTGACCAGACTTCCAAGACCTTTGGCACGATTACCTTCGATCCGAGCGGCAATGTGACAGGCGGCAGCGTCGGCGATCAGGCGACGATCCCGGCCGATCCTCGCGGCGCTGAAACTCTCCCTGGCGCCGACAACCTGGTCGTTGCAGCCCTGCCGCAGACGAGCGATCCCGAAGAACTGTATCGGGCCTCATATGAATTCATCCTTGCCGGCCAGTACGCCACGGCCGAGGCCGGTTTCGCGGATCACGCCAAGCGTTTTCCCGAAGATGTGAAAGCTGCCGACGCCCGCTTCTGGCTCGGCGAGGCGCAGCTTGGCCAGCGCAAATACCATGACGCGGCCGAGACGTTCCTGGCCGCCAATAAAGCCTTTCCGAAATCGAAAAAGGCCCCCGAAATGATGCTGAAACTCGGCGTTTCGCTGGTTGGTCTCAATCAAAATGATGTCGCCTGCGCAACCTTCGCCGAAATCGGCAAGCGTTATCCGGGCATTTCCAGTGCGCTGAAGGAACGTGTTGCCCAGGAGCAGGCGCAAGCCGCCTGCTGACGCGGTGACCACGGTCACCGATTTTTCCCGGATTTTTACATCCGACGCATTTCTTTCCGAGCCTGTTATTGTCGTCGCCGTTTCAGGCGGCAGCGATTCGACCGCTCTGCTTTTCCGCGCAAAGGACAAGATTTCCTCGGACAGTCGCCTTGTCGCGGTAACGGTCGATCATGGCTTGCGGCCAGAGTCTGCCGATGAATCGGCCGCCGTTGGCGCGCTTTGTGCCAGCCACAATATCGAGCACAAGGTCGTGCGCTGGGAGGGAGATAAACCAGCAACCGGCATCCAGGCGGCCGCGCGGCTGGCGCGCTACGCTCTGCTCACACAGGCGACGGTTGATCTCGGAGGACGGCTGATTCTGACCGGCCACACTGCCGACGATCAGGCCGAGACCATTTCGATGCGCATGGAGCGGGGAGAGGGGATCGGGTTGGCCGGCATTGCGCCGATGACGCTCCATCAACGCAAGGTCTGGTTTGTGCGCCCGCAGCTCGGCAAACGCCGGGCGACGTTGCGGGAAGAACTGCAGCAACGCGGTATTGGCTGGATCAACGATCCCAGCAACGAGAACGAGGCGTTCGAAAGGGTGCGGGTCCGGCGAGACATGTCGATGCTTTCGGATGATGATTTCACTCGGCTGATCAAGAGCGGCGAGCGGGCTGCGGCGAGGAGGGTCGAGTTGGGACGTAGGGCGGCGGGGGTTATCTCGAGATACGCGCAACTGTCGAGTGCAAATACCCCCACCCCTAACCCCTCCCCACAAGGGGGAGGGGGACTTGGCGGCGGCGCTGGCGAATCACCCTCCCCCTTGTGGGGAGGGGTTAGGGGTGGGGGTAAAGACGTCGACGCAGATGCGATTGGCTTGGGAAGGAGCTTCCTTCTCGAACAACCCGACGCCGCCATCCATGCCCTGCGCATTCTGCTGGCCACTGTCGGCGCAACCGAACAACTGCCCGATCTGAAGCGGACGGGAGCGTTGTTCCAGCGGTTGCAAGAAACAGAGCGCGGTCGTTTCAGTTTGGCGCGGGCCGTCATCGCCAAGCGGAAGGGCGAGATCGTGCTCACCCGGGAGCGCCGGGGCAATAGCGCCAGACCTAACGAGGGAGCGCTGACGATCTGTTCCCCCTGGCAGCACCTGCTGCCGTGTTTCGATATAGAACCGGCGCGTGCGATCGATGAACTTCTCGGCAAAACACCGCCACCCGCCTTGCCGTGGCCATAAACACGATGAAGCTTGCTGCAGAATAGGGCTTTAACTTTAACCGAGACAGCGCGCCGCGCTTGGCAAGGGGGAAACGCCTCCCTATGTTGTTGTAAACGTCGCGCCCCACGCTGGCTCGGCAGGGGCTTGAACAGGACTTTCGATGAACCCGAACTATCGCAATCTCGCTCTCTGGGCGATCATCGCCGTGTTGTTGATCGCATTGTTCAACTTGTTCCAGACACCGCAACAGCGCGGCACGGTGAGCGACATTGCGTATTCGCAGTTCCTCCAGGAAGTGACGAGCGGTCGGGTGAAGTCGGTGACGATTGCCGGCGACCGCATCACCGGCACCTATTCAGACAATGCGACCGGCTTCCAGACCTATTCGCCCGGCGACCCGACGCTGGTGCAGCGGCTTGAAGAAAAGAACGTCACCATCAACGCCCGCCCTGAGAATGACGGTTCCGGCTCCTTGATCTCGGCGCTGATCGGCTGGCTGCCGATGCTGCTCATCCTCGGTGTGTGGATTTTCTTCATGCGCCAGATGCAATCCGGCTCCGGCCGCGCCATGGGTTTCGGCAAATCGAAGGCGAAACTGCTTACTGAAGCGCATGGCCGCATCACGTTCCAGGATGTCGCCGGCGTTGACGAAGCCAAGGAAGACCTCGAAGAGATCGTCGAGTTCCTGCGCGATCCGCAAAAATTCCAGCGTCTCGGCGGCAAGATCCCGCGCGGCGTGCTGTTGGTCGGCCCTCCCGGCACCGGCAAGACGCTGCTGGCCCGTTCCGTCGCGGGTGAAGCGAACGTGCCGTTCTTCACCATCTCGGGCTCCGACTTCGTCGAAATGTTTGTCGGCGTCGGCGCTTCCCGGGTGCGCGACATGTTCGACCAGGCGAAGAAGAACGCGCCTTGCATCATCTTCATCGACGAAATCGATGCCGTCGGCCGCCATCGTGGCGCGGGTCTCGGCGGCGGCAATGACGAGCGCGAGCAGACGTTGAACCAGTTGCTGGTCGAGATGGACGGTTTTGAAGCCAATGAGGGCATCATCCTGATCGCCGCCACCAACCGGCCCGACGTGCTCGATCCAGCGCTGCTGCGCCCCGGCCGTTTCGACCGTCAGGTCGTCGTGCCGAACCCGGATATCATCGGTCGCGAGAAGATCCTGAAAGTTCATGTGCGCAATGTGCCTCTCGCGCCGAATGTCGATCTCAAGGTGATCGCGCGCGGTACGCCGGGCTTCTCCGGCGCCGACCTCGCCAACCTCGTCAACGAGGCGGCGCTGATGGCGGCGCGGCGCAATAAGCGCCTTGTCACCATGCAGGAGTTCGAGGACGCCAAGGACAAGGTGATGATGGGCGCCGAGCGCCGCTCGTCGGCCATGACCCAGGCGGAGAAGGAACTCACCGCCTATCACGAGTCCGGCCATGCCATCTTGGCGCTCAACGTGCCCTCGGCCGACCCGCTGCACAAGGCGACGATCATCCCGCGCGGACGCGCGCTCGGCATGGTGATGCAATTGCCGGAAGGCGACCGCTATTCGATGAGCTACAAATATATGATCTCGCGCCTCGCGATCATGATGGGTGGCCGCGTCGCCGAGGAGTTCAAGTTCGGCAAGGAGAACATCACCTCCGGCGCTTCCTCCGACATCGAACAGGCGACGAAGCTGGCGCGCGCCATGGTTACGCGCTGGGGCTTTTCGGACAAGCTCGGCCATGTTGCCTATGGCGACAACCAGGAAGAGGTGTTCCTCGGCCACTCCGTGGCGCGCACGCAGAATGTGTCGGAAGAAACCGCCCAGATCATCGACGCCGAGGTGCGCCGCCTGATCGACGAGGCTTATTCGACCGCCAAGCAGGTGCTGACCAAGAAAAAGAAGGACTGGATCGCGCTGGCCGAAGGGTTGCTCGAATATGAGACGCTGTCGGGCGAGGAGATCAAGCAGTTGATCGCCGGCAACAAGCCCTCGCGCGATCTCGGCGACGACACGCCGCCGAGCCGCGGCTCGGCCGTGCCAAAGGCCGGCGGCGCGCGCGGCAAGAAGAAGGGCCAGGAGCCGGAAGGCGGGCTGGAGCCGCAGCCGCAATAACTTTCTGCGTGGAACGCCGGTCGGTCGCGCTTGCCGCGCGACATGAGGTAAGGTGGCGGGGACGACAGTCGACGACGCCATTGATTTCATTCAAAACGCTGCGGCCCGCCGCAGCGTTTTTGATTTGGGGGGAAGATGAGCTTTGTCGTTGAGACCGCCAAGGCTGACGATCGCGATGCGGTCGTAGCCTTGTGGCAGGTCTGCGGTCTCGTGGTCAGTTACAATGATCCGCATGCGGATTTCGATCTTGCGATTGGAGGTGCGAGCTCGACGGTGCTTGTGGCCCGCGACGACCAGCGCACGATCATTGGCGCACTGATGGTCGGACATGATGGCCACCGTGGCTGGCTCTACTATGTCGGATCGGACCCTGCACTACAGCGGACCGGCATTGGGCGGCGGCTCGTCAGCGCGGCTGAGGATTGGCTGGGTCAGCGCGGTATTCCAAAGGTTCAGTTGATGGTTCGCCAGTCGAATACCAAGGTCTTCTCGTTCTATGAGAAATTGGGATACGATGAGACGCCGCGGGTCGTCATGGCCAAGTGGCTGAAGGAACCCGGCACATGACGGCAATTCGTCGAGGCCTGGAACCGCCGGTTCAGGCCCGCTCATCCTTGGGCGATGCCATCACCACATAGGTTGTCAGCGAATTGACCTGCGGGATCGTTCCCAGCACGTCCGTATGGAATCGTTTGTAGGCCTCAAGATCGGCAGCCTCCACGCGCATGATGTATTCGACCGAGCCGGTGACGTTGTGGCATTCGCGTACTTCGGGCGATTGGCTGATCGCGTTCTCGAACTGTTGCTGCGCTTTCTTGGTGTGTTCGGACAGCCCGACCGTCACATAGGCGACGAAGCGGACGCCCAACGCAGCCGGGTCGCGCACCGCCCGATAGCCGCGAATGACGCCGTCGCGCTCAAGCCGCTGGACGCGGCGCAGGCAAGCGGAAGGTGACAGGCCTATGCGGGCCGCCAGATCGATATTGCTGATGCGCCCCTCACGCTGAAGCACGCGCAATATTGCATCGTCCTCTCGATCAAGATCGCTCATTTATTGCAAAAAATCTCCATTGACGCGGCATATAGAATGCACATTGCGCAGCGTTAATGCAATTGTTGCGCCATGACACTCGAGATACTCACCGCCCTGTGCCTCTACGCCTTCGTCACCTCGGTGACGCCGGGACCCAACAATGTGATGCTGATGGCGTCTGGCGCCAATTTTGGCTTCGCACGAACCGTGCCGCATATGCTTGGGGTCGGCATCGGCTTCGGTGTGATGGTGTTCCTGGTCGGGGTTGGGCTGATGGGCGTGTTCCAGGCGATTCCGCATAGCGATCTGGCGCTCAAGCTCGTGAGCGTCGTCTATATGCTGTACCTTGCCTGGAAGATCGCCTCCGCGTCCGGCATCGACGATGGGCCGAGAGGCAGCCAACCGATGACGTTTTTGCAGGCTGCTGCCTTCCAATGGGTAAACCCGAAAGCCTGGTCGATGGCGCTGGCGGCGATCTCGCTTTATGCGGCCAGCCAATCCATCGGGTCGGTTGCCGTCGTCGCCGCCGTATTCCTGGCCGTCAACATACCCTCGGTCAGCCTCTGGGCGCTGGCCGGCACGCAGGTGCGTCGGCTGCTTAGCAATCCAGCGCATCTCAGGCTGTTTAACATCACCATGGCGGCGCTGCTGGTGCTGTCGCTCTATCCGATCCTGCAGCACTGAAGCGTGATAGCGTTAGATGCGGCGATTAAAGCGTTGGGCGATAACTCGGCTTGCTCGGCCGATGAACCACATCGACCTTGGCAACCCTCCTGCCGGATCGCCTCGTCAAACGACAAACAGAATGGATCAGGGTTATCGCCCAACGCTCTAAAGCGGCCGCCAGCCCGATCCGATCTCACCTTTGATCCGGGTTGTGTATGTGGCTAGGGGTTCATACGGTATCGAACCGATAGCAGTGGAGCCGAGAGCCATGCCGCACGAAGCAACGATAGACCGCTATTGCGAGGCTTGGTCCGATCCGGATCCGGCACGGCGCGCCGCGGCCCTGGCGGATGTCTGGGCGCCGGGCGCGACCTATACCGACCCCACAGTTCATGCCGAAGGCGGCGAAGCCTTGCTGGCGCACATTGCGGGCGTTCATAGCCAATTGCCAGGCGCCCGCATTGTGCGCGTCAGCGAGTTGCAGGCGCATCACGACGCTGCACGTTTTGCCTGGCAAGTCATCCTGCCGGATGGCAGCACCCTCCCCGAGGGGTTGGACTTCGCGATCTTCGACGCGAGCAGCAAAATCACTCGCATCGTCGGTTTTTTTGGACCGCTGACCCGGTTGAACAGCTAGGCGTTTTGCCGATTATCGACGACGCGGCCTTCCACGTTGCGACTATGTGAGCCGGATGAGAACGGCCAGCGCGCCGACCCGAAGGATGATTAGTCCTCCAAGTCGAATCGTCAGCTTCGCTGTTTGCTGATCGAGCAACATCGCCTGATGCTCGATCAGATGTTTCAACTCGACAATATCAGCCCTGGTGGCAAGTTCTGGCATTACCTTCTCGCGGATCGCCTCCGCCAAAGCATCGGCCTGCTTGGCCGGCATTCCGGCCGCTGTAAGGTGCTTGGCAAAGCCAAGCGTATCATATCCGCCACCATTGATTAGCCTTCAAACCCGAGACACTCTGTCAGCTAGGTCTCGTGGCAGCGTCGCCACGAGGTCTACACCAGATTCAGACGGTCAGATCTTGGTCGCGTCGCGCAGCTTGGCCGAGCACAGGCTGTAATAGCCGCCGCCTTTCTCGACCCATTTGACGCCGTAAAGTGTGCCCGCCTTTTTGGCCTCGCGATAGCTCTTCAGGCAGGTGCGCATGCGCGCTTCCCATGGCTTTTGGCCGTTGAATTCGGCTGCCAGTGCGACCGGGAAGGTCAAACGACGGGTTACTTCAGTGCGCGACGCCTCGGAGCGGGTGGGAGGTTTCTTGAACGCGGTCGCCGTGATGCCGCACTCCGAGTGGCGGTAGTTGAGCCATTTACGGTCACCCAGGCTGCCGTCAGCCTTTGCGGCGCGGTATTTCGCGCCGCATTCCTTGAATGACAACGGCTTCGTATTCGAGGCGGCTTCTTGCGCCACCGCCGGCGCAGCCGTCAGCGCCAAAAGAAGAGCGAGCGATATGGATTTCAGAAACATGACATCCCCCACAAGAACAGAACGTGAATTGTTTATCATATGTTCTTGTTATGTTCCATAACAATCTTAACTGTCATGAAATTTTCGACCGAGAGTTGCGATAAATGGCGTTGCCGTCAGGACAGTTGCAGAACCGCTCCCTACAAGCGCCGCGGCTCAGGGAGACGCTCCCGCATGGGGCGTTCTGCTAACCTTCGAGCGCGCGCTCGAGTGCTAGCCGCATATGGGCGCTGATTTCGCCGCGCAGGCGCTCTCGGTCGAGCTGATCCGGCGTCATCAGATAGAGGTCGACCAGCGTTCCGAGCAGTACGCTCAGGAAATGCAGCCTTGCGGGGTCTGGCGGAACGTGGGCGTATCGTTGCCAGAATGGCAGGAGCAGGGCGCCGACGATGGTAACTTCGTTATTGCCGCTCTGGTCCGCCTCGATCGGCCGGATGGCGCGCATCGCCTTCAGCAATCCGGCGTGGCCTGGGGTCTTTTCGGCGGTCTCAAGATAAAGCGATAGCAGGTATTCGGCGGCGTCGAACGGTGAACCGGATCGCTCAGGCGTCTCCTGGCTCGCTGCGCAGGTCGCAACGATACGCGTGACGGTCGCATCATAGGCGCCCAGAAGCATTTCGTCGCGATCGGTGAAGTAGCGATAGATCGTGCCGACGGCGACGTTCGTTTCCTGTGCGATTCGTGTGGTGGTTACCGCTTCAGGTCCGTGCACGGCTACGATGCGCTCGACGGCATCGAGAAGCGCGGCGCGGGTGCGCTGAGCGCGCGGCTGGATCGGCACGATCTTTTGCGAGGCTGGAGGTTGGGGCGGCAACATCAAAAATGAAAATATTTCATTTTTGTTGACAGCGCCAGCGGAGAAGGCGCATGCTCGCGACAATATGAGGGAGGAATTCGATGCGGCGGACCGGATTTTTGATCGCGTGGATTGCCTTGGGCTTGTCGGGCGTCCGCGCCGCCGAGCTTTCGGCCCAGGCCGGGCCGAACGCGGCGGAAAAGCTGACCGAAGCGCTGATCATGGCGCAGCCGGGTGATGTCGTCAGCATCGGGGCGGGTCGGTTCGACCTGACGGAAGGGCTGTCCCTCGACGCGGACAATGTCACGGTACGCGGGGCGGGACCGGACCAGACGATCCTGTCTTTCAAGGGCCAGACCGGCTCAGGAGAGGGGCTGCTGGTAACCTCGAACCAGGTGGTGCTGGAGGCCTTTGCCGTCGAAGACAGCAAAGGCGACGGCGTCAAGGCCAAGGGGTCGGATCAGATCACCTTCCGCAATTTGCGTGTCGAATGGACCAACGGTCCGAACGAGAAGAACGGCGCCTATGGCGTCTATCCCGTCTCGTCGAAAAATGTGCTGGTGGATGGGGTCGTCGTGAAGGGCGCGGCGGATGCCGGCATTTATGTCGGGCAGAGCGAAAACATCGTCGTGCGCAACTCTAGGGTCGAATTCAACGTGGCCGGCATCGAGATCGAGAATTCGATGAAGGCGGACGTCTACAAGAATGTCGCGACGCGCAATACGGGCGGCATTTTGGTGTTCGATCTGCCCAATTTGCCGGTGCAGGGCGGTCATGATATTCGCGTGTTCGACAATGAGGTGGTGAACAACGACACGGCGAATTTCGCGCCGAAGGGCAACACCGTTGCCATGGTGCCGAAGGGCATGGGCATCATGGTGATGGCCAACCGCAACGTGCATGTCTTCAACAATAGGCTGGACAAGAACGGCACGACGCATGTGCTGATCGCCGCTTACCCGAACGATTATGAGGACGACAACTACATGTTCGTGCCGCGTGGCGTGTATGTGCACGGCAATACTTATGGCGAGGGCGGCGGCGCGCCGGACGGCGAGGTGGGCAAGACGATCTCGGACGTTTCGGGAACGCCGGTGCCGGATATCGTCTGGGATGGCGTGACCACGATCCCGGAGTATTTCTCCTGGGCGTCGGCCGAGAACGGGGTCTATGTCGACGAAGCCGAGGGTACGAGCTTCGTCAATCTGAAGATGATCTCGCAACTGCTGCTGCCCTGGGGCTGGTGGCCGGATACGGATATCGCCGCCTACAAGGGCAGCCTGTCTGAGCCCGCGCCGGTCAAGCTGCCGCAGGATAGCGGGGCGTGAGTGCGCGCCTACCCTCCCCCTTGTGGGGAGGGTCGATCCCAAGCTTGCGAGGGGTCGGGGTGGGGGTATTGAAGGCAAAAAGATGAGGCTTTTACCCCCACCCCGTCTCACGACTTTTGCATTGCAAAAGTCGCTCGCCGACCCTCCCCACAAGGGGGAGGGTAAAGCGAGATGTGGCCTCGCACTCCTTGCAGCGTTGACTCTTGCTAACCCCGCCCACGCCGCGCCTTCCGACACCGCGATCCTTGCCAAAACGCCGCCGAAACAGCTTTCGGAATTCGGCTTCTTCGACGATCTGAAAGCGCAGAAGCCGGCAAAAGAGGTCGTGCCGTTCCAGCTCAATACGCCGCTGTTTTCGGACGGAGCGCTGAAGCGGCGGTTTGTCTATATTCCGCCGGGCAAGGCGGCGAAATACGATGCGACCGAAGCGTTCGATTTTCCGGTTGGTACTGCGCTGATCAAGACCTTCGCCTTCCCCGTCGATTATCGACAGCCGAATCAGAAGGTCCGCTTCATCGAAACGCGCGTGCTGCTCAGGCAAGAGCCCGGCTGGCAGGCCTGGGCCTACGTGTGGAACCACGAACAGACCGATGCGACGCTGAAAATCGCCGGCGCGAAGGTCGACATCGTAGCGATCGACAAACAGGGCGCGCCCATTGCCTTCACCTATTCCGTGCCGAACAAGAACCAGTGCAAAGGGTGTCACGCCTTTAATGGAGAAATCGTGCCGCTGGGCCCGAAGGCGCGTAATCTGAACGGCGATCTGGACTACGGCCAAGGTCCGGAAAACCAGCTTGCGCATTGGGCTGCCGCTGGAATGCTAGAGGGTGCCGCGTCAGCCGACGACGCGCCACGCGTTCCCGATTGGCGCGATGCTGCCGCACCCATCGAAGCCCGCGCTCGCGCCTGGCTCGACGTCAATTGCGCGCACTGCCATCGGCGCGAGGGACCGGCCAGCAATTCCGGACTTTTTCTCACTTATGGTGAGGCCGAGCCAGTTGCGTTGGGCGTTGGCAAACGACCCGTCGCGGCGGGCAAGGGCACCGGTGACCGGGCCTTCGATATCGTTCCAGGAGATCCCGATGGATCGATCCTGCTCTATAGGGCCGAAAGTGTCGAACCCGGCGTGATGATGCCGGAGCTTGGACGGCATCTCCCTGATCCTGACGCGGTGGCGGTGCTGCGCGAATGGATCGCCGGGATGACGCCCTGAGCCCATCTGGAACCAATTCGAAAGGGTTGGTAACATAGGATCATCAAATGTGAACGCAAAACTCCCCTTTGCTGTGGCAAACAGCGCCGCAAATCGAGGGATCAGCGGGATTTTTCATGGCCAAACGCTATTTCGGCACCGACGGTATTCGCGGGCGGGCCAACAGTTTTCCGATGACGGCGGAAATCGCGATGAAGGTCGGCATGGCGGCCGGCATGTCGTTTCAGCGTGGCAATCATCGCCATCGCGTCGTGGTCGGCAAGGATACGCGGCTTTCCGGTTACATGATCGAAAACGCCATGGTGGCCGGCTTCTGCGCGGCGGGCATGGACGTGTTCCCGCTCGGCCCGCTGCCGACCCCGGCCGTTGCCATGCTGACGCGTTCGCTGCGTTGCGATCTCGGGGTGATGATCTCCGCCTCGCATAACCCCTACTATGACAACGGCATAAAACTGTTCGGCCCGGACGGCTACAAGCTGTCGGATGAGATCGAGCACCGTATCGAGGCACTCCTCGATCAGGAGATCGACATGGTGCTGGCCGATTCCGACGGCCTCGGTCGCGCCAAGCGGCTCGACAGCGTGCACGACCGCTATATCGAGTTCGCCAAGCGTACGTTGCCCAAGGCGATGTCGCTTGCCGGCCTGCGCGTCGTGGTCGATTGCGCCAACGGCGCCGCCTATAAGGTTGCGCCGGCGGCGCTGTGGGAGCTCGGCGCCGAGGTCATCGTCATCAATGCCGAGCCGAACGGCTTCAACATCAACAAGGAATGCGGCTCGACGCATCCGGAAGGGCTGCAGAAAAAGGTGCACGAAGTGCGCGCCGACATCGGCATTGCGCTCGACGGCGATGCTGACCGCGTCGTGATCGTCGATGAAAAGGGCGAGATCGTCGACGGCGACCAGATCATGGCGCTGATCGCCGAGAGCTGGAAGGAAAGCGGCCGGCTGACCGGCGGCGGCGTGGTGGCGACGATAATGTCGAACCTGGGCCTCGAGCGTTTCCTGGACAGCAAGGGAATGCAATTGCATCGCACCCAGGTCGGCGACCGTTATGTCGTCGAGCACATGCGCGCCAACGGCATGAATGTCGGCGGCGAGCAATCGGGCCACATTGTGCTGTCGGATTTTTCGACCACCGGCGACGGCCTAGTCTCGGCCCTTCAGGTGATGGCCTGCGTCAAGCGTTACGACAAGCCGGTCAGCGAGCTCTGCCGCAAATTCGAGCCGGTGCCGCAAGTGCTGAAGAATGTCCGTTTCTCCGGTGGGAAGCCCTTGGAGCTCGCTCCGGTCAAGGCGGCCATCGAAGACGGCAAGTCGCGGCTCGGCGCTGCCGGCCGGCTCGTCATTCGCCCATCGGGCACCGAACCGCTGATCCGCGTCATGGCCGAGGGCGACGACCAGAAACTGGTTGAGACAGTGGTCGACGACATTGTGGGCGTGATCTCCGAAGCCCGCAACGCGGCGTAAAGCCCCTCGCTTTACTGGTTCAGATTGTACCCCATCCGGAAGGATGGAGATACATCCGATCAATCACCCGTAGCTATAGCCTGGCCGATCGCGTGCCGGCCTGCCTGGCGCGCTCATCGCTCACAACACGAACTATGGTGAAAAATCTCCAAGGATTCGTGGTTAAGACACAAGGTTAAGTGCACTTTAACCTTTGCCCTTCATTATCCATGTCGGAATTCAATGCGGCGGGTGTGAACCGCTCGGGTTTGGTGCAAGGGTGAACAATATGGTGAAATTCGCAATGCGCGCAGCGATCGCTGCCCTGGCGGCGGGGGCGGCGATGCCAGTATTCGCGGCAGATATGCCGGAGCCGATCGTGGAGCCGGCCCCGGTGGCGCCGATCGCCTATGAGGAACCCGATGTCGGCGGCTGGTATATTCGCGGCGACGTCGACTATCACTGGTCGGATCTCGATGGAGCCGACTACATCACCTACGGACCGGGCGTCGGCAAGTTCGACAAGACCGACCTCAAGGGCGCGATGTCGCTCGGCGGCGGTGTCGGCTATCAGGTCGATGATCACTTTCGTGTCGATCTGACAGGCGACTACTGGTTCGACTCGGATTTCAGAGGCTCGACTTCCGGCACGTGCGGAGGAGCGCCCTGCACGTCTATAGACACGTCCTCGGTCAACACGTTTCTGCTGCTGGCGAATGCCTATGTCGACTTGGGCACCTATAACGGCCTTACGCCCTACATCGGCGCGGGTATCGGCGGTGCTCATGTTGAATGGGACAATCTGCGCAACGAGATTCCCGGCTTGCCGCCAGTCGAGCATGAAGGCTCCGCCAACTGGCGCTTTGCCTATGCGGTCATGGCTGGCGCATCCTACTGCTTGACGGACAAGTTGAAGCTTGACGCCGGTTACCGCTACTCGCGGATCGAGGGCGGGCGGATGTTCGAAATCGCTCCGGGCAATCCGGGTCCAGGCTTCGACGGCGGCTTCGATACGCACGAAGTCCGCGGCGGCCTGCGCTACCAGTTCAGTGGCCGCTCGAACTGCGAGAAACCAGCCGAGGTGGCTTACGAGCCACCGGCGGTCGAGCCCGTCTTCAAATAAGTCCACATCATTCAGGCTACTTCCAAACCGCTCGGCCCCGCCGGGCGGTTTTGTTTTAGGTCCACCGCATATTCGCGACGTCTTTCGTAACGGACTGTTATCCTTAACCCCGACTTAACCATCATGGTTAACAATAGCTTCGAAGCAGTAGAGCGGAGGCATTCCAGGCGCCCCCGCCGCTCGGGAGACGAAGTGATGATTATTAGGCGTAGCCTAGCCGCCCTTACCCTTGCCGCAGCGGGCCTGGCTGGTTCAGCAGCCGTGGCCGCCGACTATGATCCGCCGATCTATGTCGAAGAGACGCCGGAAACGCCGGAATATGTGCCGGTCGAAATCGGCTCGGGGTGGTATCTTCGAGGCGATCTGGCCTACAATGTCGAACGGCAGTTCAAGGACGACTACCAGTTCTTCGACGAATCGCTTTTTAGCAACAACCTGATCGGGCTGCCGAAAGTCGGCGATATCGGGGTCGACCCCAACGGCTTCACCTCGACGGAGAATCCGGTCTCCGGCACGCTCGGATTCGGCTATCTGTTGATTTCCGCCGAGAACTGACCCGGGCTCGGTCGGTTTTTCCATTGAGAAGTGACCCATGTTTGAACCCGCCCCTGCAGGCTGATCGCAGGGGACATTGGAGTGATAGACATGGCGTTACTGA
>JBFWUS010000030.1:0-62561 GCA_050247155.1 Rhizobiaceae bacterium | reverse complement strand
CTGCCCTACTGCCCTACTGCCCTACTGCCCTACTGCCCTACTGCCCTACTGCCCTACTGCCCTACTGCCCTACTGCCCTACTGCCCTACGCAACGAGCTTCTGCCCTTCTCCGCCATAATAATTGATATAGCGCGCGCCGATCTCTTTCACCGGCATGATCATGAACACGTCGACCGTGCCGAATTCGCGGTCGATGACGCAACCATCCCCGACCTTGGCTCCGACACGAAGATAACCCTTGATCAGCGGCGGCAAGGCAAGCAAAGCCGAGCGCGTGCTGATCGCTTCCACCGGCATGAGATCCATCGCCTGGTAGCGACCGGCGACAGCCCTGATTTCCCAGCCTTCCGAAGCGCGGCAATGATGCGCGAGATAGGATAGCGCCTCGGCATGCAGCGCTGGAACCGTGCCGTGAAACGAGGCGCAGCCCACCATCACGTCGATGCGATGGCGATTGAGATACGTCCAGATGCCCTGCCACAGCAGCTCGATCGTGCGCTTGGTGCGGTAAGCCGGCAAAACGCAGGAGCGACCGAGTTCGACAAAGCGCAATTCGGGATGCCGTGCGACCAGTTTGCCGAGTTCGAATTCGCTTTCGGAATAAAAGCCGCCGCTGAAAGCCACCTGATCCTGCCGCAGCAACCGGTAGGTGCCGACGATGCGCCGATGTTCGGCGTCGGTCAGGGCGTTGTCGATCACGATCAGATGGTCGCAGGCATCATCAAAACCGTCTGCATCGATGGTTTCGCTAGCCTCATTGCCGGGCGCGGTTGCGCCAAGCTCCTCGAAAAACACCTTGAACCGCACCTTCTGCGCCGCGCGGATTTCGGCAGCGCTGCGGGCAAGGCGCACTTCCAGGGTGCCGATGCGGCCCAGCACGTCGAACACCGTCTGATTCGCGATCGATGTCAAAAGCGCAGATGATTTCAGGGTAACGTTCCGTCTTCCGGTGTGCACGAGCGATTCTCCCGTGAATGCCCCACTTGTCCTCACGGATAATAAAAGAGTGCAACATCAATGTGACGCCTGTCTATGCCGTAACGGCAAGCGGGTGCAGAAATCTGAAGAGGAGCTTTTAGGCCTCGGCCAGGTCTTCGACCGTCCGGACGAGCGCCCCCGGATCAAGCGGTTTTGCCACGAAGCCGGTTGCGCCGCCCGCCAGAACCGTCTGGCGGGTCGCTTCGCGTCCATCCGCTGTCAACACGACGATCGGCATCGGCTTGACGCCTTTCGCCTTTTCGAAGCTTCGAATGGCCGCGATCGCGTCCATCCCGTCCATGACGGGCATGTGCAGATCCATAAGCACGACGTCAAAACGCCTTTTTGACGAATTTTTGGTCGACATCTGAACGGCCGTCCTGCCATCAGTGACGCTATCCACCCGATGTCCGGCTCTGGTCAGCGCCGTTCGCGCCAGCAGGGCGTTAATCGCATTATCCTCGGCCAGCAGAATGTGCAGCGGCCGTGCAGCGGATTTGGGGCCGTGGCTGATCCTCGCTGGGGTTTTGGTCTTCACCCCCGCAGGCGCCACGTCCCGTCCAGAAAGCAGCACGCGCAACAGTGTCGAGCTGCGTATCGGACGAGCCAGGAACGTGGCGTATCCATGAGCCTTGTAGTTGGGCAGATAGGGCCGCTTCGACGGCGAGATCATGATAATGGCCCGGCCGACCTCGATACCGCGTTTGCGCAGGTGAGCCAGCACACCGCCCCGCCGGCTCTCGATGGCCGCATCGACGAGAATTCCGTCGAAGGCGAGGCCTAGCGCGCACGCCTCTTTTGCCGTGCTGGCGAGATGGGCGGTGCCGCCGTTGGCCTCTATGCCCTGGCGCACGGTCCCCGCCTCGACCTTGTTGGGGGAAAGAATCAGATAGCGGCGGCCTGCCAGGGAATCCGGGGTTATGGCCGGGTCCGACACGGCATCCAGGGCCGGTATGGTAAAGGCGAACGCCGAGCCGCCTCCCGCGGGCGACTCGATGGTGATGTCGCCGCCCATCGATTGCACCAGCTTGCGCGAGATGGCGAGGCCGAGGCCGACGCCGCTATGCGTGCGCGTCGGCGTGGTGTCAGCCTGCTCAAATTCTTCGAAAATGCGCTCCCTGTCGGTTTCCGCAATGCCTTCGCCCGTGTCCGCCACGGCAAACCGGACCATCGGCATGTCCTGATGCAGCATCGACAGCGACACTGCGACGCCGCCGACGTCGGTGAACTTGATGGCGTTTCCAATGAGATTGAGCAGAATCTGGCGCACCCGGCCCGGATCGGCGGAAATGAGCTTAGGCATGTCGGGGGCGATATGGCATGCCAGGCCTATGCCTTTCTCATGGGCGCGTGCGGCCAGGAGTTCGACCACGCCGTCTGCAAGTTCGCGCGGCGACATGGGTTGTGGCTCCGGTTCGAAACGGCCTGCCTCGATCTTCGAGTAGTCAAGTAGGTCCTCGATCAGCGCCAGCAAGGAGCTGGCGGAGGTCTTCACGGCGGACACGTAGGTTTGCTGTTCCGGCGACAGCCTTGTGTCGCCGAGCAGCTCGGCCATGCCCATGATGCCGTTCATCGGCGTGCGGATTTCGTGGCTCACCGTGGCCAGGAATCTCGACTTTGCCTGGCTCGCATGCTCGGCGCGCTCCCGCGCCCTGAGCATTGCGCTTTCGGCGCGCTTGCGGCTGGTGATGTCGCGGGCGATGGCCCGGTGCGAGGCCGTATGGCTGTCCTTGTCGCGCACCGAGAGTTCGATCCAGGAGAACCATCTCGGCCCGCCGGGGGTCTGGATTTCGACGTCGGTCGAGGAGAGGTAGTCGGCATGTGCAAAGGCGGCATCCGGCACCACGCCAATATTGATGCCCAACTCGTCCAAGGATCTACCCACCAGATCGCGCGGGTCCCGCCCCATGACATCGGCGAACACTTTGTTCGCGTAGACGAGACGACCGGCGCGATCGCGGTGGATCAGCAAGTCGCCCAATGTATCGATCAGGCCTCGGAAGCGTTCCTCGCTTTCCTGCAATTCCCAGACGCGGTCCGCGAGATGTTCCATTTCGGCGCGACTGCGCGCTGCCGATTCGTCGAGCTGCGAACGCTTTCGGCGGTCAATCTTGACCGAACGTGCCGTCAGTCCGAAGCTGGCCAGGCCAATCGCCACCGAACCCAGGATGATGAGTGGGGGAGCGCCTGTCAGATGCGCGAGGCCCGCGATCATCAACATGGAAAGCGGGGCGAGATAGCGCAGCGACCGATGATCGATCTGGGCGCTCGGGCGGCGCGGCAGCACGGAATTTTCCTGATTCTCCAACGCCTGCCATTCGATGCGGGCAGTGTTCTCGGCGATGGGCTCCGGCTTGGCGATGGGCGCATTCATGCTCAGCCCATTACAGGACCGGCATTAGGGAAGCTTTGGAACGGTCCTTAGAATTTTAACGAAAGGGCGTTTCCCACCTTTTGAGTGAGCATTCGGGCAGCGACGAACTAGAAATTGGGCGAAACGGGGACCTTGTAGAAATCGCACGCCCTCGCCTCCATATGCGATAAGCTCATGTCGCTCCGGGATTTCCAATGCTGATCGATTTTGTTCTGGCTTGCGCCCATCACATCGCGATTTTTCTGTTGGCAGGCGCGCTGGCTGCAGAATTTGTATTGCTCAGAGGCGAGGTCGGCGCAGCCGCGATCCGGAAACTCAGCCGTGCCGATATGATCTACGGTGCGAGCGCTGGCGCGGTGGTCCTGATCGGCATCGGCAGGGTGTTGTTCGGTCTGAAGGGCTGGGAGTTTTACATCTACAACTGGGCCTTCTGGGCCAAGATGGCGGCCTTTGTCGCGGTCGGGGCGCTATCCGCCTATCCCACGATGCGCATCGCCGCCTGGCGCAAGCAGGCAGCCGCGACGCCCGGCGCAGCCCCGCCCGCCGATGAGCTCGCCCGCGTTCGCGGCCGTGTTCTGGTGCAATGCTGGGTCTTTTTCCTCATTCCGATCTTTGCCGCCGCCATGGCGCGCGGCATCGGCTACTGACCAGCGTCTTCGGACAGCGCCGCCAGTTCTACCAAGGGCGCGGGAACTGATGTCGTCTTCACCTCGGCCTTGCAAAGGTCAGCGATGACGCAACGCTCGCATTCAGGCTTGCGCGCCTTGCAGACATAGCGTCCGTGCAGGATCAGCCAATGGTGCGCGTGGCGCATGTATTCATGCGGAATGATGCGTACCAGCCCGGCTTCCACTTGCTCCGGCGTGGCGCCTGGAGCCAGATGCAGGCGGTTTCCGATCCGGAAAATATGGGTATCCACCGCCATCGTCGGCTCACCGAAGGCCATGTTCAAAACGACATTGGCAGTCTTGCGGCCCACGCCCGGCAATTTGACCAGTTCGTCACGGTCATCAGGCACTCCGCCGCCGTAGTTCTCGATCAGCGCTTGCGACAGCGCGATGACGTTCTTCGCCTTGTTGCGCCACAGGCCGATGGTGCGGATGTACTCGCCGACCTTGCCTTCACCGAGCGCAACCATCTTCTCGGGCGTATCGGCGATCTTGAACAGCGGGCGCGTCGCCTTGTTCACGCCGGCGTCAGTCGCCTGGGCGGACAGTACAACGGCCACCAGAAGCGTGTAAGCGTTGACGTGCTCGAGCTCGCCTTTCGGCTCCGGCCGCTGCACGGCAAAACGCCGAAACATCTCGCGCACTTCCGCCGGCGTATAGCGGTCGCGCCGCGTCGGCCGTGGCGGTTTCTTGACGCTCGATCCTTTGCGCCGACCCTCGGCAAGTTTTTGTGATTTGGCCATTGTCCCTCTATAGTGGCCGTCATGGCCGAGACAACATCCGCCGACCAACCGTTCTTTAGCGCGTTGCTGCGACCGCACCGTTCGCTGGGCCGCACCGGCTTCCTGATTCTGATGGGCGCACTGCTGTTCGGCTGGGCGGCCACCGGCATCATTTTTCTCGCTCATGGCGCCTGGCCTGTCTTCGGTTTCTTCGGGCTCGACGTCCTGCTGGTTTATCTGGCCTTTCGCGCTAACTATCGCGCAGCCCGGGCGCGCGAGGAGGTGTCGGTCTCGCGCACAGCGCTGGATATCCGCAAATATGCGCCGTCCGGACGCATCACCGCGCACCGTTTCAATCCGTTCTGGACACGCTTCTCGGTAGCGCGGCACGAGATGATCGGCATCACCGCGATGGCGGTGGAAGGGCAGGGCAAATCGGTGCCGATCGGCTCGTTTCTCAATCCCGACGACCGCGAGAGCTTTGCCAAGGCTTTTGCCTCTGCTCTAGCCACTGCGAAGGCGCGATAGGCCACTTGTCAAGAAACGGGTGGAGGCAATCGCCCACACAGCCCATATTGGCGGCATAGGAGATTGCCATGAACGCCCAGACCGCCATCCTCCAGAAGGACATCACGCCGCAAGGCGGTGACTACGACATCGTGCGCCGGGTGATCGAGAAGATCAGCCTGGACTACCGTGATCAGCCTTCGCTCGAAGCCCTGGCCGAGGATGTCGGCGACACGCCGACCGGCCTGCAGAAGCTCTTCACCCGCTGGGCCGGCCTGTCGCCGAAGGCCTTTCTGCAGGCGGTGACGCTCGACCATGCCCGCAAGCTGCTCGACGCCGGCATGCCGCTGCTGGAGACGTCATTTGAAGTTGGCATGTCCGGGCCTGGCCGCTTGCATGATCTCTTCGTCACCCACGAGGCCATGTCGCCTGGCGATTACAAGACACGCGGCGAGGGTCTGACCATGCGCTACGGCTATCATCTGTCTCCCTTCGGCATTGCGCTGATTATGGTCACCGATCGTGGCCTGGCCGGCCTCTCGTTCAACGATCCGGGCGAAGAGCGTATGGCGTTCGCAGACATGTCGGGTCGCTGGCCCAACGCGACCTATGTCGAGGACCTGTCGGCCACCGCACCCTACGCAGCGCGCATCTTCGATCCGGCCAAATGGCGGTCGGACCAGCCGCTGCGTGTTGTAATGATCGGCACGGACTTTCAGGTTCGGGTATGGGAAGCGTTGTTGCGCATCCCGATGGGCAAAGCGCGGACCTACAGCTCGATCGCCTGCGAAATCGGTTCGCCGTCGGCCAGCCGCGCGGTGGGGGCCGCTGTGGGCGCCAATCCGTTGTCTTTCGTCGTGCCATGCCACCGGGCGCTCGGCAAATCGGGCGCGTTGACTGGCTATCATTGGGGGCTGACGCGCAAGCGCGCCATTCTGGGCTGGGAAGCTGGCCAGGCGAGCAATCTGGCCCGGGCTTGATCCTGCAGCGCTGGCGGAATCATTTCCGCCACGCTAGCCTGTCTCTCCGTACGGGAGGCATCATCTAGTGATCACAGTCATCGGCTCCATCAATCTCGATCTGATCGGCAATGTCGAGCGTTTGCCACGCCCGGGCGAGACGGTGTCGGGCAGCGCCTTCAAGACCGCGCCCGGCGGCAAGGGCGCCAACCAGGCGCTGGCGGCGGCCCGTGCTGGAGCGCCGGTGCGCATGATCGGCTCCGTCGGCAAGGATAGTTTTGCCGCCGATGCATTGGCCTTGCTGAAAGGCGGCGGGGTTGACCTCACCTGTGTGCACGAATCCCATGCGTCCACCGGCACGGCGCTGATCATGGTGGAGGACGCCGGCGAGAACATTATTGCCGTGATCCCGGGCGCCAATGCTGCGGTGCAGCCGGGCGACTTTGCCCGGACGGACTTCGTCAAGGGGCATGTCATGCTGCTTCAGCACGAAATTCCGATTTCGACTGTTGATGCAGCACTCGACAAGGCGCGCGAGGCCGGTGTCATTTCCGTGCTGAACACCGCCCCGGCGCGTGATGATGCCACCCCGCTGCTCGCCAAGGCCGATTATGTGATCGCCAACGAGACCGAATTCGACCTCTATTCCAAACCGCTTAAACTCTCGGGCGATCGCCTCAAACGTATGCAGGATTTCGCCAAGCAGACCGGCCGCACCATCGTCGTGACCTTGGGCGGCGAGGGTGTGGTCGCCGCCGGTCCCGAGGGGGCTGTCTCGGTCGAGGCGATGAAGATCACGCCAGTCGATACGGTCGGCGCCGGCGACACATTCTGTGGCTATTTTGGTGCTGCCTTGTTGGCAGGTCTTCCACTCGAGGCAGCGCTGAAACGTGCCTCGACCGCCGCTTCGCTGGCCTGCCTGAAGCCCGGCGCGCAGCCGGCAATCCCGGTGATGAAAGATGTCGATGAGGCGTTGGCCGGGTAGGGTTCTATCCCAACCGGCCCAAACGTTCCGTCAGTAAGGCAAAAAACGCGTCGGCGTCGATGTCGCGCATGACCATCGCGTTCTTCGGTCGTTTGGTGACGCCCCACCAGTCGACGACGGTCATGCCCATGGTCAGCTCAGAGGCCATCTCGACCGACACATTGCAGTGACGGCCTTTGAACAGGTCAGGCTTCAAAAGGTAAGCAACGACGCACGGATCGTGTAGCGGTCCGCCGTCGGTGCCGTATTTCTGTTCGTCAAAGCGTTCGAAATATTCCAGCAATTCGACCACCGCCTTGCTGACCTTGGTGCCGAGAGCACGGATCGCCTCAACCCGTTTGCGCGTCGTCAGCGCCTTGTGCGTGACGTCGAGCGGCATGATGACAGTCGGAATGCCGGCTTTGAGCACGACGTCGGCCGCCTGCGGATCGACATAGATGTTGAATTCGGCCGCCGGCATGACATTGCCTCCCTCGAAAAAACCCCCGCCCATCAAGACGATCTCCTTGATGCGAGGGCCAATCTTCGGTTCGCGGATCAGCGCCAGCGCGATATTGGTCAACGGCCCGAGCGCGCAGAGTGTCACGGTTCCCTTTTCCTCGCGCATCAGCGTGTCGATGATGAAATCGACCGCGTGGCCCTTCTGCAACTGTATCTTCGGCTCCGGCAGGTTGGGACCGTTCAGGCCGGTCTTGCCGTGCACTTCTTCCGCTGTCACCAGCTGCCGCACTAACGGTCTGATCGCGCCGGCGAAAACCTTGGTGTCCGCACGGTTCGCGAGCTCGCAGATTTTGCGCGCATTGAGCTGCGTCAGCTTGAGTGGAACGTTACCTGCCACCGCGGTAATGCCCAGCACCTCCAGTTCCGGACTGCCGAATGCCAGCAGGATTGCCAGGGCGTCGTCTTGCCCCGGATCGGTGTCGATGATGATTTTCTGCGGCATTTCAATTCCTTGCTGGGACGCTGAACGCTTATTCGAAGCGCCTTGAATTCGGCGGTGGGTCGGACCATATCAATGACTGAGGGGAAAAATGCCATCCGGGTTTTTCCCCAATGTGTCGCTCGGACGAGGACAAGGTAACATGAGTAGAATGACGCCCTTCTCGAGCCCGCTGCTGCTTGGCTTCGACGCCATGGAGAAAACGCTCGAAAGGCTTGCTAAGACGGGCGACAGCTATCCTCCCTATAATATCGAGCGGATCGGCGCTGTTGCCGGGCAGGGCGAACGGTTGCGCATAACCTTGGCCGTTGCCGGCTTTAAGGAACAAGATCTGGACGTTACCACGGAAGAAAATCAGCTCGTCGTACGTGGACGTCAAGAAGAGGATGCCGAACGCGAGTTTCTGCATCGTGGCATCGCAGCACGGCAATTCCAGCGAGTGTTCGTGCTTGCGGACGGCATGCTGGTGAAAGCTGCCGAATTGAAGAACGGACTTTTGTCCATCGACCTCGAACGTCCAGAGCCTGAGCGGCTCGTACGGAAAATAAACATTTCGGTGAAAGACTGAAGTCGGATCACCGGAACAGCAAGCTCTTGTCCGGGTTGTTCCTTTGGGAGGCCCGCCAGAAGGAGGCCTAAATGACCAGCAATCAAACGACTGTCACTGTGACCCAGGACCAACTTGCCCATATTGGCGAGGGCGTCGTCGCTTATCTGCGCGAGATTGAAAGCGACGATTTGAAGGGGAAGTTTCCCGGATTGCCGGAGATCGCGTCCGGAACACGCCTTTGGGCGCTTTTCGCCGCAAACGGCCAGCCTATTCTCTTGTCGGATGCCCGTGAGCGTGCAATCGCCGGGGCTTTCCAGAATGATCTCACGCCGGTAGCCGTTCACTAAATAAAGAAAGCAGGCGGCCAGAGCCCGTTGCTGGCCTCGTCACGCTGCGTGAGACGTCGGAGCAGTGGATAGAAGGGCGTGGATGGCCGCGGCGTCGCGGGTTCCCCTGATCTTGCGCACGGTTTCGGGATCGCGCAGCAGGCGCGCAATACGCGACAAAGCCTTCAAATGGTCGGCGCCGGCTCCTTCCGGGGCCAGCAGAAGAAACAGCAGATCGACCGGCTGGTCGTCCAAGGCCTCGAAATCGACCGGATTTTCGAGGCGCGCGAAAATGCCGGTAATGCGCTTCATGCCGGCCAGCTTCCCGTGCGGAATGGCTATCCCGTTGCCGACGCCTGTCGACCCAAGGCGCTCACGCTGCAAAATAGTGTCGAAGACTTCGCGCTCCGACAGGCCGGTGATGGCAGCCGCTTTCTCCGCCAGCAGTTGCAGAAGCTGCTTTTTCGAATTGGCCTTCAGCGTCGGCATGACCGCCGACGCTTCGATCAAATCGCTCAGGTCCATGATTATTTCCTTTGTTTGAACCGACGGCGTCGAGCGCGCGGCGTGCGTGACGCCGCATTGCTCAGCTTTGGGCTGACCGTGCCGTGGACGGGTCTATCCAGCCGATGTTGCCGTCGGGCCGGCGATAGACGATATTGACGCTGTCATTGCCGGCATTGCGGAACACAAAAACCGGGCTGTCCTTGGTATCGAGTTCGACGACGGCCGAGGCTACCGACATCGTCTTCAAAGCCATGGTTGATTCGGCGATGATGGCCGGAGCAAAATCCTCCGGAACCTCATCTTCATCGTCGCTGACTGCGGCCACCACCGTGTAGGCGATGTCGGTCGCACCGCCATTGCCGGCGCCCACGCCGTGCGATTTGAGTTTGCGCTTGTAGCGGCGCATGCGCTTTTCGAAATGATCGGCCGCTTCCTCGAAGGCCACCACCGGCTCCTGGCCACCGCCGCTGGCCTGAAGGGCAAGCCCGCTATCCAGGTGAATCATGCAGTCGGCGTTAAAGCGGCTGCCGGACTTGATCACGGTTACCTGACCGGAATAGCCCCCGTCGAAATATTTGCTGACCGCTTCGCCTATCCGAGAGGTGATGCGCGTCCTGAACGCATCGCCGATTTCCATGTGCTTACCCGATATGCGCAGCGTCATCGGAAACTGACCTTCCTTTTTCGAATTTCAGCCCTGCCGGAGTTTATACCGGCTACCACAGGGTACAAGGCTTCAGGCGTCTAAAGCGCCGATTTCAGTCTCGAACTTTAGGGTTGAACACAGTCCGCCCTCTAGCGGTACATTACCGTGGATCATGCCCACGCTTCATGCGGGCGGGCTTCTAGACAGTTGCCCCCAGCTTGTCAATCGGGGCTAATGTTCCGTTACGGACTGCCGGTTTTCAACGCCCGACGGCGGCCAAAGCCTGTTTTTCGCGCCGCCGCTGCACAGATGAGGGGATATTCATGCCCTCGCGATACTTCGCCACGGTTCGGCGCGCGATCTCCACGCCGTCTTGCTTTAGAATATCGACGATCGCGTCGTCGGAAAGCACGTCGTTTGGCTTTTCGCAATCCACAAGTTTGCGGATACGGTCTCGGACTGCTTCCGACGAATGCGCCGCACCGCCTTCCGCCGACGCGATCGCGGCCGTGAAAAAGTAGCGCAGTTCGAACACGCCACGCGGCGTATGCATGAATTTGTTGGAAGTGACGCGGCTCACAGTCGATTCGTGCATGCCGATCGCGTCCGCCACGGTTTTCAGGTTCAAGGGCCGCAGATGGCGCACACCATAGGCCATGAAACCGTCCTGCTGGCGCACGATCTCCGTCGCCACTTTGAGAATGGTCTTGGCGCGTTGGTCGAGGCTTCTGGTCAGCCAGTTGGCGTTTTGCATGCATTCCGCCAGGAACTCACGCTCGGTCGCCTGCTTCGTTTTTGCGAGAACCTGCGTGTAGTAGATATTGTCGACCAGTACGCGCGGCAGCGTGTCGCTGTTCAGTTCGACGGCCCAGCTTCCGTCGCTCGCCGCGCGCACCATGACATCCGGGACCACCGGATCGGCCACCCCAGCGGTGAACGCCGCGCCCGGACGCGGATCAAGCGTTTTGATCTCCGCAGCCATGTCGAGCAGATCTTCGTCATCCACCCCGCAGAGCTTGCGCAGCGACGCGAAATCGCGCCGCGCCAGCAGGGCCAGATTGGCGATCAACATGCGCATGGCCGGATCAAGCCGGTCACGCGCCGCGAGCTGCAAGGAAAGACATTCGGCCAAATCCCGCGCAAAGAGCCCAATGGGCTCAAAGGTTTGGCATTGGGCCAGCACCTGCTCGACCTCGCGCCGCTTGACACCCAGCCGCTCGGCGATCTCACCCGTATCGCCGCGAAAATAGCCGGTCTCGTCCAGTTCGTCGGCCAGTTCGGCCGCGATCAGCCTGTCCGCCGGGTTTGCAAATGTGAAGGCGATCTGCTCAGCAACATGATCTCGCAGCGTGACCTTGGCCGACGCGATGTCCTCGAAATCGAAGCCGTCGGAGCCCGTTTGGGCGCTGGTCGCGCCTTTGCCGGCGGATTTCCAGTTTTCCCCCAAGCTTGGTCCCACCTGCTCGGTCGTGCCCGGTTCATCGGGGAACACGTTCTCCATCGACGTGTCGAAGCGGTCCGCCATCGCCTCGGCGCTGGGCACGGCGTCGGTCTCGTACCAGTCATCGGTTGCGCTGCCGTTGGTCTCGGCGGCTGGTCCTTCCTGCATATCTGCCGGGCCGCCATCGTCAGAACTGTCGGCGCGTTCGATCAGCGGGTTGCGCTCGATTTCCTGTTCGATGAACTGCTCCAGCTCGGCCTGAGTGAACTGCAACAGGCGAATCGACTGCATCAGCTGGGGCGTCATCACCAGCGATTGCGATTGCCTGAGCTGCAGTTTGGCCGTCAGCGCCATCCGTGCTTTTTATTCCTCCGGGCTTAAGCCGTTTCTAATTTAACATGTCGCGTACAAACTGGCCCGCGTCTTGCTTGTCAACCCGGACCAATAGCAGTGAGCGCTTACCGGCTGGTTAGTATGGCTGCGGTGCCGCGCCCGAAATCCTTACCATTTACTTCACCAATCGTGGTTGCTACTTGTCTGGCAAAGGCTTCAGGTTTGAACAGGCACGTTTCTCCATATCCGGCGACAGAGTCAGCGATAGAGGATGCGAGTCTTCGGCTGGAAAACGTCTCGCGGCGCTTTGGCGACGTGATCGCCCTCGACAGCATTTCCCTTGCGGTCGATAGCGGTGAAATCGTCTGCCTGGTCGGCCAGTCCGGCTGCGGCAAATCCACCCTGCTGCGCCTGATCGCCGGCGTCGACCGGCCGGATGCGGGCCGCATTATCCTGAATGGTGAAGAAATCGCCGGCCCACGTAGCTATCGGGAACCGGAAGAGCGCCGCATCGGCCTGATGTTCCAGGACTATGCGCTGTTTCCCCATTTGAGCGTCGTCGACAATATTCTGTTCGGCCTGAAGAAGATGCCGCGCGGCCAGGCCCTGCTGCGCTGCGAGGCGATCGTCGCAAAACTCGGGATTTCGCATTTGAAGTCGCGGTTTCCGCATATGCTGTCCGGTGGCGAACAGCAGCGCGTTGCCCTGGCGCGGGCGCTGGCGCCGCAACCCAGCGTTCTTTTGATGGACGAGCCGTTTTCCAATCTCGACCGCAAGTTGCGGGACGGCGTGCGGGACGAGACCCTCGGTCTGCTGCGCGAGCTCGGAACGACCGTTATCATCGTCACTCACGATCCTGAGGAGGCGCTGTCGATCGGCGATCGTGTGGTGCTGATGCGGTCCGGCCAGATCGCGCAGTCCGGCAGTGGCTCGGAAGTCTATGATCGTCCGACGACCGCTTACGCCGCCGAATTTTTTTGCAAATTCAACAAGGTGCATGGCGCGTGCAGTAACAGCCATGCTGAAACGCCGCTTGGCCGCTTTCACGCGCCGGGTTATGCGGACGGTGACCACGCTGTCGTCTATATCCGCCCGCAATGCGTGCGCGTTGTCAATGAAGGCGTAGGGATACCCGCAAGGGTTGTATCCTGTGCGCTGATGGGAGAGATCGAGCAGATCTTGCTCGCGATCGAATCCTTGCCGGAGCCCTTGCGCATTCGCTCGACCGAGCGACGTGGTCTGCGCACCGGCGACGAAATCCGCGTCGCGGTGAAGCCGGAAGAGACGTTCGTCTTCTGAACTGGCCTACACCTCACCAAATCTTTACCCGGGCACTCAGGTAAAAGGATGGCACCCTGCCAAGGGTTCGGCTAGACGGGTCGTACTGACCATGGAGGGTAAAGCTATCGTGACCGCTTCTTTTGTTCGCCGCGCCGCTGGCGCTGCTTTTGCGATTGCCGCCGGCGTGTCCGCCGCCCAGGCCGCTGAGGTCAATATCTATACGACGCGCGAACCGGGCCTGATCCAGCCGTTGCTGGACGCCTTCACCGCCTCGACAGGCACCAAGGTCAACACCGTCTTCCTGAAGGAAGGCATTCCCGAACGCGTCGCCTCCGAGGGCGATAAATCGCCGGCCGATGTGCTGATGACCGTCGACATCGGCAACCTTGTCGATCTGGTCGACAAGGGGCTCACCCAGCCCGTTCAGTCCGACGTCTTGAACAAGACCGTCCCGGCCCAGTTGCGCGACGCCAACGGCAACTGGTTTGCGCTGTCGCTGCGCGCTCGCGTGCTCTATGCGAAGAAGGACCTCGATCTGGCCTCCTTCAACTACGAGCAGCTCGCGGATCCGGCCTGGAAGGGCAAGGTCTGCATCCGTTCCGGCCAGCATCCCTACAACGTCGCCCTCGTCGCCTCGTACATCGCCCATCATGGCGAAGCCGACGCCGAAAAATGGCTCACTGGCGTGAAGGATAATCTCGCCCGCAAGGCAGGCGGCGGCGACCGTGATGTCGCGCGCGACATCGCGGGCGGCCTGTGTGAGATCGGAATCGCCAATTCCTACTATGTCGGCCTGATGCGTAGCGGCAAAGGCGGACCGGAGCAGCAGGAATGGGGCAAGGCGATCAAGGTCATCCTGCCGACTTTCAAGGATGGCGGCACGCAGGTGAACGTTTCCGGCGCGGCCATCGCCAAGAACGCGCCAAACAAGGCGGACGCCGTGAAGCTGCTGGAATATCTCGTCTCCGACGAGGCGCAGAAAATCTATGCCGAGGCCAATTACGAGCACCCGGTCAATGCCAATGCGGCCGTCGATCCGCTGATCGCTGAGCTCGGCACGCTGAAACCTGACAGTGTCGAGTTGACGAAAGTTGCTTCCTTCCGCAAGACGGCAAGCGAACTTGCCGAAAAAGTCGGCTTCGACAACTAAAACCTCAACGGTGCGGCGTTCGCGCCGCACCGTCAAATCGATGCCCCCAGCAGATCCCGACACTGCAAGGTTATGGAGCCGTCCCCAGCCCGGTTGGGGTTGGGCTTTCGGCGCTGCGATCATCGCCGTGCTTGTCTGCCTGCCGATTATTGCGCTGGTCGTGATCGCGCTGCAGGGCAGCGACGGGCTTTGGCCGCATCTTTTCGCCTACGTTCTGCCGGTGGCGACGCGCGATACGCTGATCCTGCTTGCGGGCGTTGGGGTCATCGTGTCGGTCATCGGCACGTCGACGGCCTGGATCGTCACCGCTTACGATTTTCGCGGCCGCGCTCTGCTGGAATGGGCTCTGCTGCTGCCGCTGGCGGTGCCGACCTACATCGTGGCCTACGCTTATCTCGACATTCTGCATCCCGTAGGCGCAGTCCAGGGCGCCATCCGCCAGCTCTTTGGCTACGCCAGCCCGGCCGAGTTCCGGCTGCCGGAAATCCGTTCCTTGTGGGGCTGTGTCGTCCTGCTCGGGCTGGTGCTCTACCCCTATGTCTATCTAACGACGCGGGCGATCTTCCTCAATCAGGCCGCCAACCTCGTGGAAGTGTCGCGCACCTTGGGCAGCCGGCGAGGATCGGTTTTCTGGCGGGTTGGTCTGCCACTTGGCCGGCCGGCGATCGCCGTCGGCGTCAGCCTGGCCCTGATGGAGACGTTGAACGACATCGGCGCGTCGGAATTTTTGGGTGCGCGCACGCTGACTGTCTCCATCTACTCGACTTGGATCAACCGCACGGACCTACCAGGCGCCGCGCAAATTTCGTTGGCAATGCTGGCGCTCGTGATTGCTCTGGTGCTGTTTGAGCGATGGGCCCGCCGCCACCAGCGCTACAACACTGCAGCGCAAAAGCCGCGTGTCATGCAGCCCGAGCGGCTGACCGGCGGACGGGCGGTGCTGGCTTTTGTTGGTTGTGCCGTGCCGATCCTCCTCGGCTTCGTCGCGCCGAGTCTTTATCTCGTCTCGGAAGCCTATAAGCGTTTTCAGTTCGCGGGGATTTCGGCTCAGATCGCTGCTGAAACGTTGAACACGGTGCTGGTCTCGCTGATTACAACGCTCGTCGTTCTCGGCTGTGGCCTGATCGTCGCCTACGCCGCGCGACTGCGCAACGGAACCGCCGCCAGCCTGGTCGCGCGCGCGTCGACGCTGGGTTACGCGGTTCCGGGAACCGTGCTCGCGATAGGCTTGCTGACGCCGATCGGCCTGTTCGACCAGGCTTTCGCTACCGCCGCCGACACTCTCCTTGGTGTCTCGACAGGCCTTCTCCTGCTCGGCTCGGGAGCGGCGCTCATCTATGCCTATTCGGCCCGCTTCATGGCGATTGCCACGGGTGGAATCGAGGCCGGCTTCAGCCGCATCTCGCCTTCGCTGGACCACGCTGCGCGCATGCTCGGTCACACGTCCACCGGCACGTTCCGCCATGTCCACCTGCCGCTCTCCAAGACGGCGCTGGCTGCCGCCGGGCTCCTCGTCTTCGTCGATTGCATGAAGGAACTGCCGGCAACGCTTCTGCTGCGCCCGCTCAATTTCGAGACGCTGGCCACGCACCTCTACGGCGAAGCGTCACGTGGCACTTACGAAGAGGCCTCGATCGCCGCGCTGATCATTGTAGTGATCGGCATCCTGCCGGTGGCATTGCTGGCAAGGGTGGGCAAGGAAACGCGGTGATCAGAGACTGAAAGCCTCGCCGAGATAGAGCCGGCGCACATCGGGATTGGCGACGATCTCTTCCGGATTGCCGTGCGTCAGCATCTCGCCGGCGTGGATGATGTAGGCGCGGTCGACCAGTCCAAGCGTTTCGCGCACATTGTGGTCGGTGATCAGAACGCCGATGCCGCGCGCTGTCAGGTGCCGCACGAGTTGCTGGATGTCGGTCACCGCGATCGGGTCGATGCCCGCGAATGGTTCGTCCAGCAGCATATAGTTTGGCCGTGTCGCCAGCGCCCGCGCGATCTCGAGTCTCCGACGTTCGCCGCCCGACAGCGAGATCGACGGCGCCTTGCGCAGATGCGTGATGTGAAATTCTTCCAGCAGCGCATCGAGGCTGCGCTCACGCTCCTTGCGGCTTTTCTCGATCACCTCGAGCACCGCGCGGATGTTTTGCTCCACGGTGAGGCCGCGGAAGATGGAGGCTTCCTGCGGCAGATAGCCGACACCAAGCCGCGCCCGGCGGTACATCGGCATCTGCGTCACATCGAAACCATCAATCAGGATGCGGCCCTGATCGACCGGCACCAGACCTGTCACCATGTAAAAGCAGGTCGTCTTGCCTGCGCCGTTCGGGCCAAGCAGGCCGACGGCCTCGCCCGCGCGCAGCCCAAATGAGACGCCGCTAACGACCTGGCGGCCCTTGTAGCTTTTGGTGAGGTCGCGCGCCATCAGCGTGCCCTTCACCGCTTCCGCGAAGACATCGGGCGCGATGGGCGCGTGCTTGCTGTGGATCGCCTGCGTCAAGAACGTCGAGTTGTCTGCCATGCCTTACTGGCTCTGCGAGTCCGGCTTCAGCAACGTTTTGATGCGTTCGTTAGGGCAACTTTCAAACTTAGCTTGCCCATTTTTCATTTGCACGGTCAGTTTGCAACCCGTCAGCACATTCTCGCCTTCGGACAGCACGACCCTGTCACCCGAAAGCGTCAGCACCTCGGTTTTCATGTCGAACGTGCCGCGATCGCCGGTGGCGACCTGTGCCTCCGACTTCAGGTAAACCTTGCCGTCGACTTCCAGCCGATCGATGTTGGACGAGGTCGTCGGGGCCTTGCTGTCGCCCTGCTTCACATAAAAAACGATCATCCTCGCCGCTTTCAGCATCGTCGCGCCCTGCACGACACTGACATTGCCGGCAAAGACGGCCTTTGCTTCCTGCTCGTTGACATCGAGGCGGTCACTCTCGATCTGGATCGGCTGGTCGCCCGAAAGTTTTAGACCAAGCCGCTGGGTCGTTGTCTGTTGGGCCATTGCCGGCGCCGCGACCATGAGGGCAATGCCTGCCAAGGCCGCAGCCAGTCTGGCTCCCGTCCCGCGAACTCCCATCTCAACCCCCATTACTCGACCTGATCTTTTGAAGCTGATCCGCATTGATATGCATTCGCACGCGGTTCTCAAACACCAGAACCTTACCTTTTTCGAAAACTTTCATCGAATCGGCCTGCACACGCGTTCCGTTGAGCACGATTTCGACCGGATCAGCCGTTTCCAGATTGCCCTTGCTGATGTCGACGAAGGCGGAAGTCAACTGGGCCGTCATTCCTTCTGTGGTCTTGACCGTCAGCGGCGAGGTGACCTTCAGCGTATTCGCCAGCCGATCGTAGATACCGGTTTTGGCATCAACCGACACCCAGTCTTGCACGTTGATCGGGAGCTTTGCCGATATTTGTTCAAGTTCAATAATATCTTGCGACTTCGGGTCCTGTATCGCCCGCACGGCATTCATCGAGTAGGGCCGATTGTCCGTGGTAACGCCTTCAAGCTTGGGATTGGCCATCACCAGCTTGCCGTTGGCATAGACGCTGTCGTCGGTCTTGGCGACATTCACTTTGCCGGGCGTAAGTGCATAGGACGCTGCCGCGAAAGCTCCCGCCATCAGCATCGCGGCGACGGGAACGATAATTTTGAGCGCACGCACGCGGCGTGAGTGCCTTAAGGCATGGGCGAATGCTTCCTTGCGAAAGGCATCCCGACCACTCCTTTTCACCGTTGCAGTGCGTTTAGGCGCCTGCTCGGATACCGATCCGGCCAGCATCAACAATTACCTCTTGCCCATCTCTCGCTTTGCATCACCCATGAAAATGGGCCCATCGCAGAGCTGCTTTAAGGTGCCTGTGCGGGTTTGACGCGACGCGGCAAACACCGTAGCCGCATCGTCCTTGCCGCCTGGATAGTAGCGATGCCCCACCCACCAACACCTATTTCATACACGTTTTTTGTTCCGATCACGATATATTTCCGTTCAATATGGTAATTTTAGGTCTGTTGTGCAGCGCAACGAAAACCCTCCCGTGACAGTTCCGCGCGTTTGACCGACCCAAAACCCGATGGTCATGGCGCAAGCTCTGCATTAGAAGGCTGATCTCGCAGCGCCTGGCCGATGATTTGTATCGAGGTGAACTATGGCATTGAGAGCTGAGGAAATGATTGATCGGCGTCGGCTACGGCGTAAGGTCACTTTCTGGCGTCTTGCCGCGTTTATCGCTGCGGCTGTTGCCATCGTGGCGAGTTCGGTCTGGCTGTATGACGACGAACTCTCCGGCCGCTCTCGTGATCACATCGCCAAGGTCAGGATCGAGGGGACGATCACCGAGGATGAGGACCTGCTGGAGCGGCTGGCCGACATCAGGCGGTCGGCAGCGGTAAAAGGAGTCATATTGTCCATCGACTCGCCGGGTGGCACGACAGCCGGCGGTGAGGCGATCTTCGATGAGGTGCGTAAACTCGCCGCCGCCAAACCCGTCGTTGCCCAGGTCGGCACTTTGGCGGCGTCGGCTGGATATATGATCGCCAGCGCCACCGATCATATCGTCGCCCGCAAATCATCGATCGTTGGCTCGATCGGCGTGTTGGTCCAGTTTCCCAATGTCAGCGGTCTGATGGATAAGATCGGGGTGACGCTGGATGAGGTCAAATCGTCGCCGCTCAAGGCGGAACCCTCGCCGTTCAATCCTACCACCGAGCCGGAACGCGCTATGATGCGCGCCATGATCATGGACAGCTATGACTGGTTTGTCGGCCTGGTCGACGAACGCCGCCCGCTGGACCGGCAGCAGGTGCTGGCGCTTGCCGATGGGTCTGTCTTCACCGGCCGCCAGGCGCTCGAAAAAAAGCTGATCGATGAGGTCGGCGGCGAGGAAGAGGCGATCAAGTGGTTGGAGAGCAAAGACGTTGCACCAAAATTGGCCATCGTCGAATGGAAACCGAAGTCGAGCGGCCCATCCTGGCTTGTCGGCAGCACTGCCGGTCTGATCGCGGGTGCTTTGGGTCTCGGTGAAATTTATTCCAACTTGCTCAGCCAACTCGGCGCGGATCGGATGTTCCTTGACGGGCTGGTGTCAGTCTGGCAACCTGACATCGCGGGTCAGCCAGCGAAATAAGCAAGCAAAAACATCCGCCTAAGCGTCAGCGTCAAAAAGGGAAGTGCGATGATCAAGTCAGAGCTGGTGCAGATCATTGCCAATCGCAACCCGCATCTGTTTCTCCGCGACGTAGAAAACATCGTCAGCGCCATCTTCGACGAGATCACCGACGCATTGGCCACTGGCAACCGGGTGGAACTGCGTGGCTTTGGCGCGTTTTCGGTCAAGAATCGCCCGGCTCGTACCGGCCGTAATCCGCGCACCGGCGAATCAGTTTCGGTCGACGAGAAGTGGGTGCCGTTCTTCAAGACAGGCAAGGAATTGCGCGAGCGCCTGAATCACGACAAGGCAGCCTGAACTGCGGGAAGGGTCGGCCATGGTCAATCGGTTCCTGATCGTCGTCATCGTGATTCCGATCGCGGTCGTGCTCATCGCGCTGGCGGTAGCCAATCGTAGCCTGACGGCCTTTACGCTCGATCCGTTCAATCCCGGTAACCCGGCGCTTACGATCAACGCACCATTGTTCGTGCTTCTGTTCGTCGCATTGGCGCTAGGCATGATCATTGGCAGCATCGCTACCTGGTTCAAGCAGGGCCGCTATCGAAAGCTGGCGCGCCAGCGCTCGATCGAGGTGGAAGCGGCACGGGCAAGTGCGGCGCGCGCGGCGCGGCCGAGCCAGACACTGGTCACGGGCGCACCAGCGCTGCCTCGGCCATAAAGCCCTGTTCTCAGGGTGGCGTCGGGCGGTTTTTCAACCACCAGCGGGCGATCAGCCACCAGATCATCGCCCAGGCGAAGCCGGCGCACCATCCCGCCAGCACATCGGACGGCCAGTGCACGCCAAGATAGATGCGGCTGACTCCGACGATGAAGGTCAACAACACAGCGACCGTCAGGAAGAAAATCTTGAGCCGCTGCTCCTTGACGATGCGGGCCAGCAGCGAGCCGAGCGTCAAATAAGTGACTGCCGACATCATGGCGTGCCCGCTCGGAAAACTGCGGCTGGTTTCCAGCATCAGATGCGGGACGAGGTCGGGCCGCGGCCGGTCGATGCCGAGTTTCAGCAACGTAGAGACGATCTGCCCGCCGCCGACGGCGGCAAGCACGAAAAGCGCGATCTGCCATTTGCCGGCCATCACCAGGTAAAGGATCACCAGCGCCGTCAGCAGCACCAGCACCGCGGTGCCGCCGAGCGCGGTGATGTCGCGCACCCAACCCTCCAGATTTTCCGATCCGATGGGGTTTGCCGGATCTCCCGGCTCTCGGAAGGCAAGCAGGATCTGGGCATCGAGATTGTGCGTCACCGAGCTGCGGGCGACCTCCGCCAGCTCGAACAGACCCCAGAGGCCGCCTGCAATCAGGATGCCGGCCAGCAGAACCGGAAATTCCATCCGGTTGAAAAAATCGAAAGGCCGCGCAAAACCGCGCGACGGTTCATGCTCGCTGCTCATCGTCCGGTAAGATAGGGGCCGAAGGTGATGACCGCCACTGCCGCAATGGCGAGCGCAACGCCGACCCCCTGCGACGCGCTCAAACTTTCACCGTAATAGGTCAATGCAACGACGTTGACGGCGACGAGCTGAATGATCGCCGAGAGGCTGAACGCGATCGACATGCCGAATTCACGCACCAGCCTGAGCATGATGAGGTTCCCGACCGTATAGAGCGCCAAGGTGATGATCAGCTTGGTCGCGTTCGGAGCGAGAGCCCAGCTCTTTGCGCCGCTTGCCGCGAGTAGAAAGATGATCGTCGAAGCGGTCAGTTGGAGGAAGCCTGCGAGGCTCATGAATGCTCCAAGGAAGTGAATGGTGAATGGTGAATAGTAAATGGCCGACGAAATTGAAATGGCCTTGCAACCCGAGACAGTCGGTGGTCCATCCATTCACCATTCACCATTCACCATTCACCATTCACCACCTGCGGCGTTGCGCCCCTGCGCTGTGACGCCGCTTTGACGACATGGTTGGTTCAACCTAGATTTGCAGCGGGAGACAGCCGGAGCCGTACTGATGGACCCGCTAATTCTGTCGCGCATTCAGTTCGCCGCGAACATCTCGTTCCACATCCTGTTTCCGACCATTACGATTGCGCTGGGTTGGGTGCTGCTGTTCTTCAAGCTGCGCTACAACGCGACTTCCGACACGGCCTGGATGCGCGCCTATTTCACCTGGGTGAAGGTGTTTGCGCTGTCCTTCGCGCTCGGCGTCGTCTCCGGTGTGACGATGAGTTTCCAGTTCGGCACCAATTGGCCGGGCTTCATGGAAAAAGCAGGCAATATTGCCGGTCCGTTGCTCGCTTATGAAGTGCTGACGGCGTTTTTCCTCGAAGCCGTGTTCCTCGGCATCATGCTCTTCGGATTTCGCCGTGTGCCGAACAAGGTCCACACATTGGCGACGTTCCTTGTCGCCTTCGGCACGACCATGTCGGCGGTCTGGATTCTCGCGCTGAATTCCTGGATGCAGACGCCGGCAGGTTTTGAAATACGCAATGGCGTCGCTCATGCGACGGACTGGTGGGCGATCGTTTTCAACCCGTCATTCCCGTACCGCCTGATTCACATGCTGCTGGCCTCAGGGCTGACGGTCTGTTTCTTGATCGCGGGGCTTTCGGCGCTGCGCTATCTCGCCGGCGACCGCTCGGAATCGATGTTCAAGGCGTTGCGCACTGGCGTCTTCGCCGCCGCCTTGCTGATCCCCATCCAGATCTTCGTTGGCGACCAGCACGGTTTGAATACGCTTGAATACCAACCGCAGAAGATCGCCGCCATGGAGGCAAATTGGAAGACCGGCCCGAATGTGCCGCTCGTGCTGTTTGCCTGGCCGGACGAGGTGGCCAAGGAAAACCATTTCGAGATAGCCATCCCGAACGGCGCAAGCCTGATTCTCAAACATCATGCCGACGGGGTCGTGCCTGGGCTTGATCAGTTCGAGGGCAATCACCCGCCGGTGCTGCCGCTGTTCTGGGGCTTTCGCATCATGGTCGGCACGGGCGTGCTGATGCTGCTCGTCTCCTGGACGGCGAGCTTTTTCCTGTGGCGGCGCAATGCCTTGCCGAAGCCGCTCGCGTTGCTGATGATCCCGATGGCGCTCTCAGGCTGGGTTGCCACCCTGGCCGGCTGGTACACAACAGAGATCGGCCGCCAGCCCTGGCTGGTCACCGGTGTGCTTCGCACGGAAGAGGCGCTCGGCCCCGTCGCCGGCAGCCATGTGGCTTTCACGCTGGCGGTATATCTTGTCCTCTACGCGGCGCTGCTGATCGCCTATCTCAGCGTCCTGGTGCATCTTGCGCTCAAGGCGGCCAAGGATGGCGACAACGCGCCATTGCCGGCCGTGCTGGAACAGCCGTTGGCGCAACCGGCAGCAAAGGCATGAAGGAGATCGATCCATGACCTTCGATTGGCCGACACTCCTGCCTCTCATCTTCGCCGGTTTGATGGGCGTGGCGATCCTTGTTTATGTCGTCCTCGACGGTTTCGATCTCGGCATCGGCATGTTGTTCGCGCTCGGTGACGACGAGGAAAAAGACACCATGATCGCGGCAATCGGCCCGTTCTGGGACGCCAACGAGACCTGGCTCGTGCTTGCCGTCGGTCTGCTGCTGGTCGCGTTCCCCAAGGCGCACGGCGTTATTCTGACGGCGCTTTACATCCCCGTCTTCATATTGCTTGTCGGCTTGATCCTGCGCGGCGTCGCCTTCGACTTCCGCGCCAAGGTGCCGGCGGGCAAGAAGCAGCGCTGGAACCGTATCTTTTTTGCCGGTTCGCTGATCGCCTCATTGGCTCAAGGCTACATGCTGGGCATCTACGTTCTCGGCTTGCAAACCGGACTGGGGGCGATGGCGTTCGGCGTTTTGGTTGCGCTGTGCCTGGCGGCCTCCTACATCGCTATGGGCGCGGCCTGGCTGATCTACAAGACCGAAGGCGCATTGCAGAAAAAGGCTGTTGCCTGGCTGCGTCAGGCGTTGATCCTCACCGTGCTGGGTATGGGCGCCGTGTCGCTGGCCACGCCCTTCGCCAGCCCGCGCATCTTCGACAAATGGTTCGTATTACCGGATATGATCTATCTGTCGCCGCTGCCGATCCTGTCAGGCATTTTGTTCATCGCGCTGTGGCGGCAAACCTTCCATCTGCCGAAGCCGGAAGACCGGCATTCGCTCCTGCCATTCCTAATGCTTGCCGCGATCTTCGCTTTAGGTTTTGCCGGCTTGGCCTGGTCGTTCTACCCATTCGTCGTGCCCGACAGGCTGACCATCTGGCAGGCGGCGTCAGCGCCGGAAAGCCTGGCGATCATCTTGGCGGGCACGCTTGTCGTGCTGCCGGTGATCGCCATCTATTCCTTCTATGCATACCGGGTTTTCGGCGGCAAAGCCGCCGAACTCCGCTATGATTGAGCGTGTGAATGTGCCTATTTCGTCAGCGAGATGCCGATAGGCCGCTGCGAGTAATCGCACTTGCCGGTGACCTTATAGAAAAAGTCGGCGTTGCTCACCGGCGCAGGTGTTGCGTTGCCGCCATCTTCCCAAGCCTGCGGGCTGGTTTGGCCGCATGGAACTGCTGTAAAGATATCCACGGGTTTGCCGTTTGGCACGACCTCTATCCCGTCCAGATAGAGTCTGTCGGCGGTGTTAGGATCGTTGGACTTCAGCACGCTTGGGTTCCCAGACGGAACGTCCATCTGAAGGTAGATGTCTTCCATCGTGCTGACATCGATAAAAGTGTCGGACGCCAATCCGCTTTTATACCAGCATTTGGTTGTGAAGGATCCGCTGGTCATCGTCAGGGCGGGCGTCTGCGACATTTCGTTGTTTTTTAGCAGGCTCGCGCCATCGCCCCATGTCGAGCTGCCTTTGTAGGTGTTGCAGACCTGCTGCTGAATGAGCGTCTCTACGTCGTTGCCTTGGGCATTCTTGGTGACCTTGTAGACTGAAGTCGTGCCGTATCCTTTGGACTCGCCTGCATTATTGTATGCATAGGTGATCTTCATCAGGTTGTTGTTGGCGGTCTGACCATATTTTCTGCCCTTGAGCGTCATGGTCTTATTCCACCAGCCGGACGCTTTTTCGATCTCGAACTTCGCCTCGATCAGCGTTGGCTGCTTATGCATTTCGGCTACGACGCTGATCGGGACCTTGGTCACATTGGCCAGTTGCATGAAGCTGGTCGGCATGTCGTAGGACGCCGACGCCTTAGCATCGACCTCGCCGACCGCATTGATCGAGAAGCTGTCCAGCTTGGCGGTTCCCGTACCGCCGTTGCCGGCATAAAACTCCTTAAGCTTTGTCTCGCGCTCGGTGTTGGGCATCGTTTCGGGCAGAGCCGTCAGGGACAGAATTGCCGCATCCAGCGCGTTCTGCATCGATGAGCGATCATGGGTGGCGGAGCTGTAGTCGGTGGCCACGCCAACGGCCAATAGGATCGGAAGCAGGCACATGCTGAATGTGACTGCGAGGTTGCCGTCTTCATTGCGCCGAAAACGATAGACGAGACCTGAAATCGAATTCACCGTTCGCGCCTTTCCTTGCAGAACGGTGCCCTTCTACGACAAGGAGTTGAAAGGCTGGCTAAGACATTTGCATAAAGTTTAGTAAACGTCGGACCGCAAAATGCTGACAACCGTCGAGGATCAGCAACCCTAATCCATATGCGCTGCTGCCGGCGCGACGCGGCCTGTTGCGGCGCGAGGTTTGCGCAGAAGTAGCGCCAAAGGGATGGCGGCCAGCGTGACCAGCATCATCAACTTAAAGTCGTCGATATAGGCAATCATCGCGGCCTGGCTGTTCACGAGCCCATCAAGCTGGGACAAAGCGGTGAGATCACCGCTGACGGCCCCGGGCGAAAGGCTGAGTAGGTTGGGGTTAAACGGGCTGACGGCGGTCGACAGCTCGGCGCGGTTGATTTGGATGTTGCGGGTCAAAAGCACTGTCACGATCGAAATGCCGATCGACGAGCCGATGTTGCGCACGAGGCTGAACAATGCTGCCCCATCGGTGCGGTAGCGCATATCCAGGGTTGCAAAAGCGACCGTGTTCAGCGGCACGAAGACCAGGCCGAGGCCGAGCCCCTGGACCACGCCCGACCAGATGATGAGATGATCGTCCATTTGCGGCGAAAACTCAGTCATCATATGCAGCGACCACGCCGTCAGCAAAAGGCCGGTCACAACCAGCAGGCGAGCATCGAACTTTTGCACCAGCCGCCCGACGAGGATCATCGAGATCATCGTGCCGACGCCACGTGGCGCCATCACCAGGCCGGTGAGCGTGGTCGAGTGGTTGAAAAGTTGCGACAACATCGGCGGCAGCAGGGCCATCGACGACAACAGGATCACGCCAACGACGAAGATGAAGACCAGGCCGGTCGCGAAATTGCGGTCGGCGAAGATTTTTGGGTCGATAAAGGTATCGCGGTTGGTGACGAGGTGGATGATGAACACCCAGAAGCCGGTGATCGCTAGGCCAAGTTCCAGCCAGATCTCAACGGACGAGAACCAGTCGACCTCCGCGCCGCGATCAAGCATCAATTGCAACGAGCCGACGCCGAGCGACAGCATTGCAAAGCCGAAGAAATCGAAGCCGCGCAGCCGCTTCGGTACTTTCGGCAGGTAAGCGGCGGCGCCGAGGAAGGCGAGAATGCCGACCGGCAAATTGATGAAGAATACCCACCGCCAGTTGACCACTTCGGTCAGCCAGCCGCCGAGCGTCGGTCCGACGATCGGCCCAACCATGATGCCGGCGCCATAAATGGCCATTGCCTGTCCGTGCTTTTCACGCGGGTTGATGTCGAGCAGGAAGGTTTGTGCCAGCGGCACGATGGCTGCTCCAAACAGTCCCTGGAGGACACGGAAGAGCACCATCTCTTCCAGGTTCCAGGCGACGCCGCACAGCATGGACGTGACGGTGAAACCGGCAATGGAGATCAGGAACAGCTCGCGCCGACCGAACCTATCGGCGAGCCATCCCGTCACGGGCGTCATAATCGCGGCGGCCACGATGTAGGAGGTCAAGACCCAAATGATCGTGTCGCGGCTGGCGCCCAGATCGCCGGTCATCGTCGGAAGGGCGACATTGGCGATCGTGGTGTCGAGTACCTGCATGATCGTCGCCAGCATGATCGAAACAGTGATCAGGCTGCGATGAGGAACGGCGGTTGAACCAGGCTGTGCCATTGTCACAACTCAATCGATAGGGAGGGAGACGGCCTAGAACCAGTTCGTGACCAGCTTCTCCAATCCACCGAAGCCCCGCTCGACACCGGTGTCGACCTCGACGGTGGCGCTCATGCCACTGCGCAGCAAGAGATCGGCGTCGGACGACTCTACCTTCAGCCGCACCGGGATGCGCTGGGTGACCTTCACCCAGTTGCCGGTGGCATTCTGAGCCGGCAGCAGCGAAAATTCCGCGCCGGTGCCCGCGCCGATGGAATCCACCACGGCGTGAAGCGGCCGATCCGGGAATGTATCGAAGGTCACCTCGGCCGATTGCCCGACCTTCAGATTGGTGAGCTGGGTTTCCTTGAAATTGGCGTCCACCCAGCTTTCGTTGGTCTCGACCAACGCGAACAGCGGCGTGCCTGCCGCGACGATCTGGCCAGGCCGGAACGAAGCGGCTTGATAGATGACACCGTCGGCGGGGGCGCGGACTGTGGTCTGCTCCAAATCGTAGGCCGCCTTGTCGCGCGCGGCCAGCGCCGACAGAACGGCCGGGTGCCTGTCCGTCTGGATCGACGGGTCGCCGCCAAGCGCTGCTTTGGCGCCGATGACAGCTTGTTGGGCTGCGGCGAATTCGTCTTGCGCCTTGACGAGATCGCGACGCGCCGAATCGAGCGTCGCCTGGGTGGAAACCCCTTTTTTTGAGAGGGCGGTCTGGCGGTCGAGCTCCGACTGGAAATAATCGACCTCGCCGCCAGCAACCTTTTCCTGCGCTAGCGCTTGGCTGTAAGCGGCACGCAATTGCTCGACATTCAGCCGCGCGGCGGCAAGTGCGGCATCAGCCTGCGAAAGCGCGATGCGATAGGGCTCGGGATCGACCACGAACAGAGTGTCGCCGGCCTTCACCAGCTTGTTGTCGGCGATTGTTGTCTCGACGATGCGCCCGGGCGCTTCCGATGCGATGGTCACGCGCGCCTGTCGTAGATTGGCGTTTTCGGTCTCTTGGAAGCGACCGCCAGTCACCCACACATAGCTGCCGCCAGCAACGAGGGCGAGCGGTACGACGGCCATCAGCAAAGTCCGTGTCCAGCGGCGCTTGCGGCGCGGCGAGAGCGCCGGCGCGGCGAGCGCTGCTTGCGGTTTTGGCTCCGGCTGGGGGGCTTCAGCTGTCGGCTCCGACCGCGCGTTTGCGCCGCGGCCTTCGCTTGGGAACGGCTTGACCTCCGCCTCCGGCTTTTCATTTGCGTTGGCGGCGTGGGTCGATGGCGTCGTCATGGTCAGGCGGCCTTATTGGGTTGAGGCAAGGCTGCGGCCTGTTGGTCGGCGTCTGTCAGATTGGCGATGATGGTCTTGAGACCGTGGATGGTCGCGGCACGCTGCTCCGGCGAAAGCCCGGTCTGCGCCTGCTCGAACACCTCGTCGGCGATGCCGCGCATTTCATCGAACACCTTGCGGCTGCGTTCGGTCAGGTAGATCGAGCGAACCCGGCGGTCGGCGGCGTCGGTGCGTCGCTCAATCCAGCCTGCTTCCTGCATGCGATCGATCAAGCGCGAAACGCTGATCGGCTCGATTTCCAGCAATTCGGCAAGCCGGGCCTGCGCAACGCCTTCTTCCTTGAAGACGCGGACGAGAAGCCGCCACTGCGCCGAGGATAGGCCGTATCGGCTCGAATGATGCTCGAACCGTTTGCGCATCAGCCGGCCTGCATCATGGAGCAGGAAGCCCAGTCGGTCGGTCAGGTCATTGTTATGGCGCTCGGTCATAAGCGCCATATATTATAAGCATGCTTATCATTCAAGTGGCAGGTTGCGCTGCGGCAAGGGTTCTTTTGCGCTGCATCGAGAGAAATAGGAGCGGTCGCCCACCGGGTTCGGTGAGGTCAGTTTCGAAGCTGAACTGATAAGATCCAGCGCGCCGTGCAGCCGCAGGCCTTGAGCCGCAAAGTCGAATTCAGAGCCTGCCGTCAGCTACCCCTTGGCAACCTTCTCGCCAAAGGTCTTGAAAAACTGCCCGGCCAGCTTTTTCGACGTTGAAAGGATGAGCCGGCTGCCGAGTTGCGCGATCTTGCCGCCGACATCGGCCTTTGCGGCATATTTCAGCATCGTGGCGTCCGGGCCGTCTTCGGTCAGCACGACATCGGCGCCGCCTTTGGCAAACCCGGCAATGCCGCCCTTGCCTTCGCCAGTGATCGTATAGGAGTGCGGTGGTTTCAGATTGGACAGCGTGACTTCACCGCCGAATGTCGCCTTGATCGGTCCAATTTTCAGCACCACGGTGGCCGCCATCTGCTTGTCGGATTTCTTGTCGAGCGACTGACAGCCTGGGATTGAGGCTTGCAGAATTTCAGGGTCGTTGAGCCCTTCCCAGACGGTCTGGATCGGCGCTGCAATACGTTCTTCACCTTCGATGACCAGCGCCATGTCAATCCTCCCTGTCAGGTACCTTAGAACCGTTAGCGCAGATGCCTCGCGCCTGTCTATCGCACCAAAGTCCTTCTCCGAAGGTAGGGAGTGCTTGCCGGTTGCCGGCCGATGTCCTAACGGAAGGGGACCCAGTTCGGAGCAGGAAAGCATGGCCGGCCAAGGCAAAGGTACGAAGCTGCGTTCGCAGCAATGGTTCGACAATCCCGACAATCCCGGCATGACGGCGCTCTACCTGGAGCGCTATCTGAATTTCGGCCTGACGCGCGGCGAACTGCAATCCGGCAAACCGCTGATCGGCATCGCCCAGACCGGTTCCGATCTGTCGCCCTGCAATAGGCATCATATCGAGTTGGCGAAACGCGTGCGCGCCGGCATCGAGGCCGCAGGCGGCATTCCCTTCGAATTCCCGTGCCATCCGATCCAGGAAACCGGCAAACGCCCTACGGCGTCGCTGGATCGCAATCTCGCCTATCTCTCGCTGGTCGAGGTGCTCTACGGCTATCCGCTTGACGGCGTGGTGCTGACCATCGGCTGCGACAAGACCACGCCGGCGCTCTTGATGGCGGCGGCGACCGTCAACATTCCCGCCATCGCACTGTCGGTTGGGCCGATGTTGAACGGCTGGCACAGGGGCGAACGCACCGGTTCCGGCACCATTGTCTGGAAATCGCGTGAGCGACTGTCGGCCGGCGAAATCGACTACGACCAGTTCATGGATATCGTGGCCTCGTCCGCGCCCTCGGTCGGCTATTGCAACACCATGGGCACGGCGACCACGATGAACAGCCTGGCTGAAGCGCTTGGCATGCAATTGCCCGGCTCGGCGGCGATCCCCGCGCCGTATCGCGAGCGCGGCCAGGTGGCTTATGAAACCGGAAAGCGCATCGTCGACATGGTATGGGAGGATCTGAAGCCCTCCGATATCATGACGCGTGAAGCTTTCGAAAACGCCATTGTCGTCAATTCGGCGATTGGCGGCTCCACCAACGCGCCGATCCATTTGAACGCCATCGCGCGCCATCTCGGCGTGCCGCTGGACAATGACGACTGGCAGAAGGTCGGGCACCATGTGCCGCTGATCGTCAATCTCCAGCCGGCAGGCGAATATCTCGGCGAGGATTATCACCATGCCGGCGGCGTGCCGGCCGTCGTCGCCGAATTGATGCAGGCAAATCTATTGCCGCATCCCGGCGCGAAGACGGTCAACGGCAAGTCGATCGGGGAAAACAGCAAGGGCGTCGAGAATCTGGATCCGAAAGTCATTCGTCCGGTCGGCGACCCGTTGAAGAAGGACGCCGGCTTCATCAACCTGAAGGGTAACCTCTTCGACACCGCGATCATGAAAACCAGCGTGATCTCTGAGGAGTTCCGCAAGCGTTATCTCTCCAATCCAAAAGACCCGGACGCCTTCGAAGGCAAGGCGATGGTGTTCGATGGCCCGGAGGATTATCACGCCCGCATCGATGATCCCGCGCTCGGCATTGATGAGCATACGGTCCTCTTCATGCGTGGCGCAGGCGCGGTGGGTTATCCCGGCGGCGCGGAAGTCGTGAACATGCAGCCGCCAGATTACCTGCTCAAGAAGGGCATCCACTCGCTTCCCTGTATCGGCGACGGTCGCCAATCGGGCACCTCAGGTTCACCTTCGATCCTGAATGCGTCACCGGAAGCCGCTGTCGGCGGCGGCCTGGCGCTGCTGAAATCGGGAGACCGCGTCCGCATCGATTTACGCAAAGGCACGGCCGACATTCTGGTCACCGACGATGAAATCACGCGCCGTCGCGCCGAACTGCAAAACAATGGCGGCTATCACTATCCCAAGCACCAGACGCCGTGGCAGGAGATCCAGCGCGGCATGGTCGATCAACTCGGCGCCGGCATGGTCCTGAAGCCTGCGGTCAAATACCAGCGGGTCGCGCAGACAAGCGGCATTCCGAGGGATAATCACTAGGTCCTGACCAGCGCAGATCACGTTGGCGTGTGATTGCTCCTGGGGCGCTGTCTGTCGCCTCACCGCACAATCCATCGGCCCAGGATAAGCAGCGTTGGCAGGCATGCGATCGCAGCAACGCCCCATTCGATCGCTCTCCATTCACTGCGGATGAATACGTTGACCAGCGCCATGAGTGAACAGATCGCCAGAGGGACGACCAGAAGCCACACGGAGTATAGCGATTCCCGCTTACCGTCCGTACCGGCCATGACGAAGACGATGAATAGGAAGGGCGCTTGGATCAGAATGATCGCGGTGAGCAGCCATTTCATTCGCCGCCTCCTTTCGCCCGCTGCTTCGCACTGATTTAGCCGGCTTGAGTAAATTTCGCGTTTCGCGTGCAGCCGGGTTCGTCCATTGGCGCGTCTTCCCGCCTGGAACCGCTGGGCAGTCCGGACGTTTCACTCAATTCGCGTCCTGCGGTTGAGGGAGTGTTTGCGTCATGGCTCCGCGTCCATCCTGGAAGGGTTATCTGAAGCTGTCGTTGGTCACCTGCGCGGTCGAGTTGACCAACGCCACGACACATGCCGAAAAAGTGTCGTTCCGCACCCTGAACCGCAAGACCGGCAACCCGGTTAAGCGCCAATGGATAGATTCCGCCAGCGGCAAGCCCGTTGAAGGCGACGACGAGGTGAAAGGGTACGAGGTCGGCGGCGACGAATATCTGCTGATCGAGGACACGGACATCGAGTCGGTTCAGATCGAATCGTCTCACACGCTGGCGCTCGATAGCTTCGTCAGGCGCGACGAGATCGAAAAGGTCTACCTCGACTCGCCCTACTACCTCGCTCCTGCGGACAAAGTGTCCGAAGAAGCCTTCGCGGTTATCCGCGAGGCGTTGGAAAAGAAGAAGATGGCGGGCCTGGCCCGCATCGTTCTCTATCGCCGCGAGCGGCCGGTGCTGATCGAGCCGCTTGGCAAGGGCATGCTGCTCACCACTCTGCGTTACGACAAGACTGTGGTGCAGCCGGACACGGTGTTCGATGAGATCAAGGCCGTGAAGATCGACGACGACATGATCGATCTGGCGACCCACATCATCGACAAGAAGACGGCGAAGTTCGATCCGACCAAGTTCGAAGACAAATATGAGAACGCCTTGCTCGAACTTATCAAAGCCAAGCAAGCCGGCAAGAAGGCGCCGACAGCCAAGGTCGCGCCGAAGCCATCCAATGTGGTCAATCTGTTCGATGCGTTGAAAAAGAGCTTGGCGGAAGAAGGGAGTTCAGACGCCAAGAGTCGACAGGAAAAGCCGGCGGGAAAAGCCAAAGCGAAGGCCGAAACATCGAAACGCAAATCCGCGGCCTGATCCATGGCCGTCCAGACGCTCGAGGAGTATTGGGCGAAACGCGACTTCAAGAAGACGCGTGAGCCTTCCGGCAAAACGCCGCGTCCAAAATCCAACACGCCCGGCGGCCTCTTCGTCATTCACAAACACGCGGCCACGCGCCTGCACTACGACCTTCGTCTCGAACATGATGGTGTGTTGTGGAGTTGGGCGGTCACGCGCGGTCCGAGCCTTGACCCGGCAGAAAAGCGGCTGGCCGTGCATGTCGAGGACCATCCTTATGATTATGGAGGCTTCGAAGGCGAGATACCCAAAGGCGAATATGGCGCGGGCGCGGTGATCGTCTGGGACGAGGGCGTCTGGATACCGAAGTACGATCCCGCCGCGATGATGATGAAGGGCCATATCGAGTTCGAGCTCAAGGGCTCGAAGCTCAACGGAGCATGGCATCTCGTCCGGCTGAAACCGCGCCCGAAGGAAAAGAAAGACAACTGGCTGCTGATCAAATCCGACGACGACGCTGCCCGCCCCGGGGAGGACATTCTTGAAGATGCGCCGGCTTCGGTGAAATCCGGGCTGACGATCGAGGATATCGAGGCCGGACGCGAAACGCCGGTCAAGGGCCGCTCCGCCAGGACGGCAACAGCCAGCGCCGGGAAGGGCGGCGGCAAGGCGTCCGCGTCGGCAAAGGCGGCCAGGACGCCCACCTTCATAGAGCCGTGTCTGGCCACCTTGCAAGCAACGCCGCCCGCCGGTCCCGAATGGCTGCACGAGGTCAAGTTCGACGGCTATCGCATTCAGGCGCATCTGAAAGGCGGCAAGGTCAGGCTGCTCACCCGCTCCGGTCTGGATTGGACCAAAAAATTCGGCGATGAAATATGCGATGCCGTCGCCGCCTTGCCGGCCAACGAGGCGATACTCGACGGCGAAATCGTCGCGATGTCGGACGCCGGCGTCAGTTCGTTTTCGGCGCTTCAGGCCGCATTGTCCGATGGCAAGACCGAAGGGCTGATCTGTTATCTTTTTGACCTGCTTTATCTCGACGGCGTCGACCTGATCGCAGACCCTCTGGCCGAGCGAAAGGCGAAGCTGGAACGGTTGCTCAAAGGCAACGAGGCTGGGCCATTGCGCTACAGCGAACACTTCGTTGAGCCTGGCCAGACCATGCTGAAACATGCTTGCCGCATGGGGTTGGAAGGCGTGGTGTCCAAGCGTGCCGATGCGCCATATCGCAGCGGGCGCGGCCACGACTGGATCAAATCCAAGTGCACGCAGCGGCAGGAATTCGTCATCGCCGGCTATCTGCCGTCGGAGAAAACAGGTCGTGGCCTGCGCTCGCTGATCATGGCTTTCTACGAAAACGGCAAGCTTCGCCCGGCAGGCAATGTCGGCACCGGCTTCAATGCCCTTACATCCACCGATCTGAAGAGGAAGCTGGACAAATTGAAGACTGGAAAGCCGCCCTTCACCGGTCCACTGGCGAAACAGAAGGGCGCGGTCTGGGTCAAGCCGGAACTCGTCGCCGAGGTAGAATTCCGCGCCTGGACGATGGACAAGATCCTGCGCCATGCTTCCTTCCAGGGCTTGCGTGAGGACAAGCCGGCCGAAGAGGTGGTTGCCGAAGTGCCGGAGAAGGCGGAAACTTCGAAGCCCAAAGGGCCAAAGGCGAAGGCGAACGGAAAGGCTGGCGACAGGCCGATGACCGAGGTCAAACTGACAAGTCCCGACAAGAAGCTCTGGCCCGCCGTCGGCGTCACCAAGCTGGACCTGCTCACCTATTACGAACAAGCGTGGCCGCTTATGGAGCGTTTCGTGGTGAACCGGCCGCTCAGTCTGGTTCGCGCGCCGGATGGCGTCGGCGGCCCCCGCTTTTTTCAGAAACACGCATCGCCCGGTATGAGCGAGATGATCCTGCGCATGAAGGATCCCGAGACGGGTGATGAATTGCTTTATATCGAAAACTTCGACGGTCTCGCAGCACTGGTCCAATATGGCTGCGTCGAGGTCCATCTCTGGGGCTCGACCATCGACAAGATCGAACAGCCAGACCAGATCGTTTTCGATCTCGATCCCGACGAAGGATTGGACGTGCAGGCCGTCCGCGATGCCACTCTGGACGTCAAAGCCCGCCTCGATGAGGTGGGCCTGCCGGCCTTCCTCAAAACGTCGGGCGGCAAGGGTTTTCACGTCATCGTGCCGCTCAAGCCCTCAGCCGACTGGACTGGCGTAAAGACCTTCTCGCACGATTTCGCCCGCGCCATGGAGCAGTCGAACCCCGACCGCTACACCGCCACGCTATCGAAGAAGGCGCGCGCGGGCCGTATCTTCATCGACTACCTGCGCAATGGCAGAGGCTCGACCACCGTCGCGCCATGGTCGAGCCGCGGCAAGGAAAAGGCGACCGTCTCTGTGCCGGTGTCGTGGAGTTCGCTGGAGAAGAAGATGGGGCCCGACGCCTTCACCATTGGAAACAAGGCGCTGATGGACGCCTTGAAGGCGGACGACGAATGGGCAGGTTTCGACAAGGCCCGCAAGGCGTTGAAGGCCTAGGTTTTCGTTTCGGAGTTATGACAACACGCAAGCAAGACACGGGGGGTTTTCTGAGAGCCAGCGGCCGCTCCTGGGAGGACTGGATTTCGTTCCTCGACGGGATCGGCGCAGCGGAACTCACCCATACCGAGATCGCCCGAAGCATCCATGGGACCGGGCTTGCCAATGGATGGTGGTCGCAAGGCATCGCCGTCGCCTATGAACAGCACATCGGCCGCCGCAAACCGGGGCAAAGATCGACCGGGGATTTCGAAGCGTCGGTGACCAAAACCCTAGTCATGACCCGCGAGCAGGCCTATGCGGCGTGGCTCAGGCTTGTAGAAGGAGGCAAGACATTCGGCGGCGTCGCGCCCGCCGGCGAGCCGACGACCTCGCTAACCCCAAAGCGCAGCTACTGGCGCATATCCCTGGCCGACAGTTCGCGCGTTGTCGTCGCCGTGGAGGCCAAAGGCGTCGACAAGGCAATGGTCGCCCTGCAACATACCAAGCTCGCCAGCGAGGATCGCATTGTCCACTGGCGCAAGGTCTGGAAGGCTGAGTTCGAGAAACTCTAGTCCGGCGTGATCGCCACGACTTCGCCGTCGTTCATCATCGGCACAAAAATCGTCTTGCCGTCTGTGCCGATGTCGGCAGCGCCGATCTTGACGCCGATCGCCACCTCTGGCGAGGCGCCACCCGTGAACTTAAAGAGCTTGCCGCCCATGAAGTCGGTGAAAAAGAGCGTGTCACCGACTTTCGCCAAGCCGTCGAGGTTGCCGATTTCAGCCGCCACGGACGAAGCGGATTTTGACGCTATATCGACCGCGAGCAGGCTACCCTTCTTGTCGCCGCCCCAGGAGACGACCAGCAGTCGCTGCCCGTCGATCAACAGCCCGTTGGGAGCGTTCAGCGCTTCGTCCTTGAGCCAAATTTCGGCCGTTTCGCCATTGACGCGGAAGATCGCATTGCCGCCGGTGTCTGAAACGTAGACTATGCCTTCTTCATCTGCGGCGACGTCGTTCAGAAAGACGGCGCCTTCCGGCACCACCGTCTGTTCGATCTTGCCGGTCACGATATCGACGATATGGACACGCTTGATGTCGGCGACATAGAGCTTGCCGCCGACCAGCGCCATGCCTTTCGGCGCGTCCATGCCCGTTACCCATTGGGCTTCGGCAAGTTTCCCATCCGGTGTCAGCAGTGACAGGAAGCCGTTGCCATCAGCCGCGTCGGGCGCGCCATTGACGTTCGAGACGATCAGTCGTTGACGTTCGCGGTCGACGATCACGGATTCCGGCGCTTGGAAGCCGACCGTGCGCCATATTTCCGCGGCTTGCGCTGAAGCCAACCCGCTACACATCACCGCCATAACCGCCAGAAATCGTCTCATCGCGTTCCTCCTCAGACCAACGCGCATTCGTAGCGCGAGCACGGTCGGCTTGCGTGACTGAGATTGAGGAAATGAGAAGTGTCGTCAGCCTGCGAGGGCCAGCAGCACCGGCTCCGGAATATCGCTCAGCGCCAAAACGGCATTGGAATAGCGCATGTCGCCGGTGACTTCCCTGCCGAGCCATGGCGGCAGCAGGGTCGCCGAAACCTTGTCGGCGGTTTCCAGTTCAGCGACGATGAGCCCTTCGAGCCGGCCGCCGAATACATCCACCTCATACAGATAACCGCGATAACGGACGTGGTGGCGCACTTTCTCGATCACCGTGCCAACAGCCTGTGAGCGCATCTCCAGCGCATCCGCCAGCGGCACCTCGTACTCGAACTCTTCGCGAACCGGCAGATGGCTGCCGAACTTGAGTGTCAGCTTCGCCGCGCCGCCGTCGCTGATGCGCATGCGCACCGACCGGTCGCTGGAAACCGCCAGATAAAATTGCAGGATATCGATGGTTTTCTCGACGTGGCGGCGCCAAGCGTCGCTTCTCACCAGGAACTTGCGCTCAACTTCGGTGGCCATGGCGGGCGACTTAAGCCGCTGCGGCTCGCCTTTGCAACCGCGATTCGACCCCGTCTGGCCAATTTGCGCGAAAGTCGAATTCACTTCGCTTGACTTTAATCAATCGATCGATTAAATACCTCGCAACCAAACGGAAAAGCAGATCTGATGCCACGCATTGCCAAACATATCGGGCGCGAGGAGCAAGCGCCGTCGGGCGCCGAGCAAACGCGCCAGGCGCTGGTTCATGCCGCGCTGAGGTTGTTCGGCACTGTCGGTTATGACGGCGCCTCGACACGCGAGATCGCCGCCGCCGCCAACGCCAATATAGGCTCGATCGCCTATCATTTCGGCGGCAAGGAAGGGCTGCGGCTGGCCGTCGCCGACCATATCGTCGGCGTCATGCAGAGTCTTGCCACACGCGCGGCCGCCGAATCGCCGCCAATGCCGGCCGCGTCGCCCGAACTGGCCGAGGCGCAATTGCAAAAAATGCTCGAGCGCATGTTCGCGTTCTTCGTTGCCAGCCCCGAGGCGGGTGAGATCGTGCCTTTCGTACTGCGCGAAATGTCCGCACCGACTGACGCGTTCGATCGCATCTACACTGGCGTGTTTGAGCCGATGCATCGCCGATTCTGCGGTGTCTGGGAAATCGCCACCGGCGAGCCGGCGGAGAGCGAGGAAACCAAGATTTCGGTTTTCACGCTGATCGGTCAGGTCGTCTATTTCCGCCTGGCGCGCGAGGCCATCAGGCGACGCATGGGCTGGCGCGAGATAGGTCCAAAGGAAGTTTCCGCCGTTGCCGCCGTTGCCGGCCGCAATCTCAAAGCGGCGATCGATGCTCACAAGAGAGACAGGTCATGAACTTTCTCTGCACGCTCCCCCTGATCGCGGGCTGGATGGGGTGCCCGGCGCCAACGCCACCGCTCGCGGTCGGCTACGTCGAGGGCGAATACGTCCTGCTCGCGCCGATCGAGGTCGCGCAGGTCGAAACCATGCTGGTGCGCCGTGGCGAGCGGGTGGAGGCCGGCAAGGCGCTTGTGAAGCTGGAAAGCAGCGACGCCCTGATCGCCATCGCCCAGGCCGAAGCAGGCGTCGCGACAGCACGCGCGCAATTGGCAGATCTTCAGGTCGGCAAGCGGCCGGAGGAGATCGACGTGCTGGCGGCGACGCTGCAGTCACGCCGCGCGCAGGCCGAGCAGTCGCGCCGCACGCTCGAGCGCGTCGAAGACCTGTTTCGCCGGGGCACGGCCACGCAGGCGCAGCTCGATGCGGCGCGGACGGAAGTACAGGTCGATCAAGCTATGATCGGGCAGGCCGAAGCCGATCTCGCTGTGGCCCGGTTGCCGGCGCGGCAGGAAGCGATCCGTGCCGCGGAAAATCAAGTCAAGCAGGCCGAAGCGACCCTCGACCAGGCGCGCTGGAAACTCTCCAAGCGGGCGCTGGCAGCACCGTCGCCCGGACGGATCGACGACGTCATCCGTGACCCCGGCGATATTGCGGGGCCGTCAGCGCCGGTGCTGTCGATGCTGCCGGACGGCGCGGTCAAGCTGAAAGTCTATGTGCCGGAGCCGGATTTCTCGAAGCTGCAAGTCGGCGGCAAGCTCAACGTGCGTTGCGATGGCTGCGGCGACGGCCTGACCGCGACGATCAGCTATGTCTCGCCCGAACCTGAGTTCACGCCGCCCGTTATCTACTCGCTCGAGACGCGCCAGAAGCTGGTCTATCTCGTCGAGGCCCGTCCGGACGGCGACAGCAGGCTTCAGCCGGGGCAGATCGTGGATGTGGATCTGAGGCAGTAGGCCATGCCCGCCATCGCCGTCCATAACCTCGTCAAGCGCTTCGGTCCGAAGACCGTCGTCGACCATGTGTCGATGACCGTCAACGAGGGTGAGATCGTCGGCTTCCTCGGACCCAACGGTTCCGGCAAGACGACGACGATCCGCATCATGTGCGGCCTGCTGACGCCGGACGAAGGTGACGGCGAAGTGCTCGGTTTCGACTTGCGCAAGGAGCCGCTGAAGATCAAGCGCGAGGTCGGCTACATGACGCAGAAGTTCTCGTTCTACGAGGATTTGACCATCGCCGAGAACCTCGAATTCGTGGCGCGGCTCTACCAGCTCTCGCCGGTGCGCGACTATGTTGACGGCACGCTGGAAGACCTAGGGTTGACAAGCCGCCGCAACCAGCTCGCCGGCACACTGTCCGGCGGCTGGAAGCAGCGGCTGGCGCTGGCCGCCTGCATCATGCACAAGCCGAAACTGTTGCTGCTCGACGAGCCGACGGCCGGCGTCGACCCCAAGGCGCGGCGCGAATTCTGGGACGAGATTCATCGGTTGGCGCGCGGCGGCCTGACCGTTCTGGTCTCGACCCATTACATGGACGAAGCCGAACGTTGCCACCGCATCAGCTACATCTCCTATGGCAAGATGCTGGCGACCGGCACTGTCGATGAGGTCATCCGAAACGCCGGGCTGACCACGTTCGTGATCGAAGGCCCAGCTCTGAACGAAGTTGCCGACCGGCTGGAAGGGCAGCCCGGCGTCGAACAGATCGCGCCCTTCGGTGCGACGCTGCACATCGTCGGCTCCAACAAGACGCTGCTCGAAAAGACACTGGCGCCATTCAAGAAAGACAAGGCCCTCACCGTGGCTCTCGGCGAGACCAGCCTGGAAGACGTGTTCATCAAATTCATGTCCGGGTCGAAGGACAACATGGCATGAAACACCCGATCTTTTCCCTCGCGCGGCTGCAAGCGTTGCTGATCAAGGAATTCATCCAGATGCGGCGCGACCGCGTCACGTTCGCGATGATGCTCGGCGTGCCACTGATGCTTTTGATCCTGTTCGGCTTCGCCATCAACAATGATCCCAAAGGCCTGCCGGCGGCGTTAGTGACGACCAGCAACGACCACTACACGCGGGCGATGATCTCGGCGCTTGAGATCACCGGCTATTACCGCTTCGATCATCGTGTCGCCTCGGCCGTCGAGGGCGAAGACCTGATCGAACGCGGCGAGGTTGCCTTCGTGGTGACCATCCCGTCCGATTTCGCCCGACGGGTCGAACGCAATGACGGCGCACAGATCCTGATCGAGGCGGATGCGACCGATCCGTCCGCTTCCAGCGGCGCGGTCTCGACGCTCAGCACGGTCGCCGCACAGGCGCTGTTGCGCGAGCAGGGTCAGGAAGCGGAGGCGGCGGCGATGGCCGCCAGCCAGCTTCAGGTCGTGGTCCACCGGCGCTACAATCCCGAGGGCGTCTCGCAATACAACATCGTGCCGGGCCTGCTCGGCGTGATCCTGCAGATGACGATGGTGATGATGACATCCATGGCGCTGACGCGCGAAAGCGAGCGCGGCACGATGGAAAACCTCCTCGCCATGCCGGCCAGCCCGATGGAAATCATGCTGGGCAAGGTGCTGCCCTACGCGATGGTGGGCGCGGTGCAGGTGGTCGTCGTGCTTGTCGCCGCCAAGGGCATTTTCGGGGTACCATTCATTGGCGGGCTGCCGCTGCTGCTGTCGACGATTTTGGTCTTCGTGCTGGCGCTGGTGCTGCTCGGCTACACTATTTCGACCGTCGCCCGCTCGCAGATGCAGGCGATGCAGCTCACCTTCTTTTTCTTCCTGCCGTCCATGCTGCTGTCGGGCTTCATGTTCCCCTATCGCGGCATGCCCGCTTGGGCGCAAACGCTGGGCGAATTCCTGCCGCTGACGCATTTCCTGCGCATCGTGCGCGGCGTCATGCTGAAGGGTGCGGAATTTGCGGCTATCGCATCTGAAGTCTGGGCGCTAACCGCCTTCGTGCTGGTGTTTGCGACGCTGGCGCTGTTCCGGTTCAGGCGCACGCTCGACTAGCGCTCGCATGCCTATATTCATATACACATAGCACTTTCGCTGGTGGCAGTTGACTTGTATGGTCGGCCGACTGTGGAATTTGCACCTATGACCGACATCATTTCTCCGGCGCAAGGCGTTTCGATCGAGGAGGCGGAAAGCGAGCGGTATCGCGCGCCCGCGCTCGACAAAGGCCTCGACATTCTCGAGCTGTTGTCGGGCGTTGAAGGCGGCCTGACACAGGCGGAAATTTCCAAAAAGCTCGGCCGCAGCCCGAACGAGTTTTATCGCATGCTCGACCGGCTGGTGCGGCGCGGCTACGTCGCGCGGCTGGAAGGCGACCGGTTTTCTTTGACCCTAAAGCTCTTCGGCCTGGCGCAGCTTCATGCGCCGGTGCGCCGCCTTGTTTCCTTCGCCACGCCAATCATGCGTGAACTTGCCGAGGCGACGGTCCAGGCAAACCAGCTCGTAGTGTTCGACCGTGGCGCGGCGGTTGTTATCGCCCAGCAGGAAGCTCCGGGCTATTGGGGCATCTCAATTCGTGTCGGCTCGCATATCAGCCTGTTCGACACGGGCTCCGGCCATGTGCTGCTCGCCTTCCGTTCGGCAGAAGAGCGCCAGATGATGATTGCCGAGCATTTGCGCAGCAACGAGCGATCCGAGCAGCCTGCCGAATTCTTCCGCCGCCTCGATCAGGTGCGCGAGCGCGGCTACGAAATGATGGCGAGCCTGCAAACGGCGGGTGTCTACAATCTCTCTGCTCCGGTGCTGGCTCCGGACGGACGCGCCATCGCGGCGCTCACCATCCCCTACATCACCGTCATCAATATGCCGTCGGCGCCCGACATCACGCGCACGATCGAAATGCTCAGCGAAGCCGCGACCAAGCTGTCGCAAATGTCCGGTTAGGTTGCCAAAAAGAGTTCCGCATGATCGTCGATACGCATCTGCATTTGATCGATCAGTCGGCGCTGCGCTATCCCTGGCTGGCGGAAGCGGGATCGCTCAATCGTGACCATCCCTACGCCGAATATGCCCACGAGGCGAATCGGAGCGGCATCGGCCAGGTGTTGCACATGGAAGTCGATGTCGATCCCGCGCAGATGGAGGTTGAAACGGCATACATAGCAGGCCTCTCCCGCCAACCCGGCAATATGCTACGCGGCGCGATCGCGGCGTGCCGCCCGGAGAGCCTGGATTTTGCGGCCTACCTGGAGCGGCAGAGGTCGAATCCCTTCGTCAAAGGATTTCGCCGTGTTTTGCATGTGATGCCCGACGAGACCTCACGGAGTGCGGCCTACCGAGACAACATCCGTGGGCTCGCCCGTACCGGCCTGACCTACGACCTGATCTTTGCGGGCGACAAGCTTGCCAACGCGATCGCCCTGGCCGATGCCGCGCCCGACGTGCAGTTCGTGCTCGATCATTTCGGCAGCCCTGACCTGAAGCGCGGCAAGGAGCAGCCCTGGTGGAACCTGATCGCCGACCTCGGCAAACGGCCGAATGTGGTGGTGAAGATTTCCGGCATCATCGCCTATACTGACCCCGACGGCTGGACGGTCGAGAGCCTGCGTCCGTTCTTCGAGCGGGTCATCGAAAGCTTCGGCTGGGATCGTGTCGTGTGGGGCAGCGACTGGCCCGTCTGCAATCTGGGCGGTGGACTGGCCCAATGGGTCGCCGCGACGCATGCGCTGCTCGACGGCGCTTCCGACAGCGAACGCTCTAGGCTGCTGGCCGCCAATGCACAACGGATATGGAACCTGGCCTGACGCGCCAATGTGATCGCTACAGCCGCGTTCCAAAAAAAGCCCGGCGCCATGGCCGGGCTTTTGGAACAATCTAAGCCGGGATCACGCGACGGCGCCGTTGATCCAGTGCGACAGAGCCGTCTTCGGTAGTGCGCCGACCTTGATGTCGGCCACTTCGCCGCCCTTGAAGATCATGAGCGTCGGGATCGAGCGCACGCCGAACTGGGCGGCGAGTTCCGGATTCTCATCGATGTTGAGCTTGGCGATCTTCGCCTTGCCGCCAAGCTCCCCGGAAATCTCTTCCAGCGACGGGCCGATCATCTTGCAGGGACCGCACCATTCGGCCCAGAAATCGACCACGACGGGCTCCTTGGCGTCGAGCACATCGGCCTTGAAATTGTTCTTGTCGACCTTGACGGTGGCCATGCAAAAAATCCTTTCGATTACGAAGTCAGGCTAAATGTGGTGGCTCACCTGCCGCCAATCAAGCGGATTTTGTGTCACGCCTGCGTGAGTCGGGCAAGCGATTCCCGCAGGACCGACTCCGGCACCTCGATCAGGCGCGGCGCTTCGGTGAAAAGCAGCGCGGCTCGGATATTCCTCGCTGGATAGAGCGGGCGCAGAAGCTCGGCGTAGAGAGCGAGTTGAAGGATATAGGCCTGCGGCACATCGGCCAGAGTTGCCGGCGGCGGGCGGTTGGTCTTGTAGTCGACCACCAGCACTTCACGCTCGGTGACGGCCAGTCGGTCGACGGTGCCGGAGACGACGCGCTCGCAGCCACGAATAGTGAGATGGCCCATGATTGCGACTTCAGCCCGCGAGCCCTCGGCAAACAGCGGCGAATAGACCGGGTCGGCCAGGATGGCATTGACGCCGGTCCACGCCGCACCTCGATCAGCCGGCGACCATGACGCGGCCGTCAGGTCGAGATAGCGCGCCGCTGCAGCAGCGCGAGCGGCGGGCTCCAGATTGGGCAGGAACTGCAGCATCTTATGGATCGCCAGTCCGCGCTGGATGGCGAAGTTCGGCGCATCGTCATGGTCCAGCACGGGCGACAAGGTCGAGACGGTCGGCGCCACCGCGTCATCGATCAACAGAGACGCACCGGAAGGTGACAGCGGCTTGGGCAGATCGTCTTCCGCCGGCAAGGCTTCGAAGAGTTGCCGCGGCAAGGGCACGCGCACAGCCGGCGGCGCGGCCTTGGCATCCTCCGAAAGAAGTGGCCGGTCGCCGGTCACGCGGAAGCGTTGCACGATGTCCGCGGCGTCCGTGGAGACGGGGTGGGGCAGGGTCTTGCTCTCTGCGGCCTCCGACAAGGCGCGGGTGACGATCGAATGCCAGGTGCGCGGGCCTTGCACGCGAATGCCATGGTAACCGCAGATGACCAGCCTGTCCTCGGCGCGTGTCATGCCGACATAGAGCAAGCGGCGATACTCGTCGTCGGCACGGTCCTTAAGGCCGGCCAGTAGGCCATCCGAAAAGCTGTTCTTCACCTCAGCGGCCGAGCGCCAGAGATAGCCCTGCATGCCCTTGAATTCACCCTGCATCGGAAACGGCGTCAGCCGCGGCATATGCTGGTCGATGACGGAGGCGCTGCCGCTGTCAACCAGGAAAACGATCGGCGCTTCGAGGCCCTTCGAGGCGTGCACGGTAAGGATGCGCACCTCGTCGCGCTTCTGATCCATCTCGCGTTTGATTTCAGGACCAGCGGTCTCCAGCGTGACGAGAAACGCCTCAAGGCCGTGTTGGCCTGAGCGCTCCTCCGCCAGGCAGAAGGCCAGGAACTCGTCGAGGATTTCGCCGGCTTCATGGCCAAGCCGCGTGATCAGTTTTTTCCGCACGCCGTCGCGGCCCAGCACGCCGGCATAAAACTCGAACACCGGTTTGAAGGCGGCCTCGGTGGCCCAGCGGTCAAGCAGGGCGACGGTCTCGTGCAGCTTGCGGTTGTCGGCGGCGCGTTCGCGCAGCGAGGTATGCAGTGATTGCCGCGCGCCGCGGTCGGCGGCGATTGTGTAAAGCTCTTCCTCGTCAAGCCCGAAGATCGGGCTCTTCAGCACGGCGGCGAGCGACAGGTCATCTTCCGGCTGCACGAGATAGCGGCCAAGCGCGATCAGATCTTGGATTGCTATGTGGCTGGGCAAACGCAGGCGGTCGGCGCCGGCGACAGCGATGTCGCGATTCTTCAGCGCACGGGAAAGCGCGTGGACAAAACGGTCGCGCTTGCGCACCAGGATCATTATGTCGCCCGGCGTGATGCGTTTGCCGCTGCCCTCGATGATGTCGCGCGCCTTCAGCCAGCGGTCGATGGTGGCCGCGACGCGCTCCGCCAGCAGCACGGCAGGCGCGGTGGCGTGGTCGACCGCTTCGCGCCAGTCCTCCGGCTCGGTGATGGTCTGCGCCCCGAGCGACGGCCAGAGCTCGACGTAACCAGGCGCGCCCGTCCGAATTGCCTCGTGCTCGATGACGGGGTCGTGGCTCAGGCCGCGCCGCGCGTCCGGATCGGCAAAGACGCGGTCGACGGCTCGTAGTACGTCATCGGTCGAGCGGAAGGAGAGTTTCAGGTTCACGCTCTCGAAATTGCGGCCGGCGGCCTGCACCGCCGATTTGAACTCCATGCCGCTGACGGCAAAACTTTCCGGCGACGCGCCCTGAAATGAGTAAATCGACTGCTTCTCGTCACCCACCGCGAAGATCGTGCGTTCTGCTCCCTCACGCGCGCCGTGGCCGGCAAAGAACTCGGCTGCGAGAAATTTGACGACGTTCCACTGATCCGGGCTGGTGTCCTGCGCCTCGTCGAGCAGGATGTGGTCGATGCCCTTGTCCAGCTTATATTGCACCCACGGGCCGGCATCCTGGCGCGCGAGAAGCCGCACGGTGCGGCTGATCAGATCGTTGAAATCGAGAAAGCCGCGCCCGGCCTTCAACTGCTCGTAGCGCGCGATCAACCAGTCGGCGAGGATCAGCGCGGCCTGCGTGCCCTCCACCATGCGGTAGCGGGCGAGATCGTCGGCGGCGCTGATGATCGCCTTGGCTGCCACCGAGTAGCGGTCCGGCAGATCCGGCATCGCGGCCAGCAGCTTTTTGCCGAACAGCCAATCCGGCTTGTAGGGCTCTCCCTTCGAGCTGAGAAACGCGGACTGAAGCTTGTTGAAGCGGTTGACCGCATCGGGCTCGCCGAATGCCAGGATGGCCGGCGCCACAAGGCTGTCACGCGCCCGGGCAGCACCAACCGCGAGGCAGGTTCGATCGATTTCGGTCAGAAGGTCTGGCGGAAAGTCCGGAAGCGGCCAGACCGAGGCAGCGATCGTCTCGGCCGTCTCGTGGCTGGCAAAGCCGAATTCCTCGAAGAGCGGTTCGAACGGCCGGTCGCCTGAATTGACGCCGAAGCGGACGGCATCGATGAAGTGGCGCAGCCGGTCGCGCTTCGACACGATCTCGCCAAGCAATTGGTCGAGGCCGAATTCTCCGCCACGCTCCAGCACGGTCGCAAAAGCCTCGGCGAGTTCGGGCCGGCCGTCGCCGGCCGCACCGGTGATCATGTCGCGCCGCGCCTCGGCGAACAGCGCGTCCTCCATGCGGGGATCCAGCATGGTGAAATGCGCGGCGATGTTGGCTTCCAGCGGAAACTGGTGCAGCACCGACTCGCAGAAGGCGTGGATGGTCTGCACCTTGAGGCCGCCGGGCGTCTCGAGCGCCTGCGTAAACAGTTTTCGCGCGCGGGCGCGTTTTTTGGCGTCAGGCGGTTCGCCCTCCAGTTCCTCGATCTTTTTTGTGAGTTTGGCGTCGGGAAGCATGGTCCAAGCCGACAGCGTCTCGAAGACGCGGTTCGACATGTTGGCGGCGGCGGCGCGGGTATAGGTGAGGCAGAGAATACGCGACGGGTCGGCGCCGCCAAGCAGCAGGCGCACGACTCGCTGGGCAAGCACATGGGTCTTGCCGGAGCCGGCGTTGGCCGACACCCAGACGGAATTGCGCGGGTCTGAGGCCGTGGCCTGCCGGCGCAACGTGTCGGGCGGAACTTGGAGCGGGCGCTTCATTCCGCCCCTCCGCTGTCATCGCCGCCGGCCGACCATTCTAGTACGCGGGCGAGATGGTCGTAGTCGCCGTCGACATCACCCTCGCGGAAGGGCAGCGCGCGCGATTTGTAGCCACGCGCCGGGTTGTTGTAGGCGGTGAGCAGATCCTCGAGCCGCGCCCAGGCTTCGCCTCCGAGATCGTCCGCGCTGCGAACTGAGCCTTTCGCCTGGAGGATCGATTCCGACTCCACATCGCCATTGGCGCGCAGGCGGATGAAGGCAAGATCGGCCGGCTCGCGCTCGCCGACTTCGAACGCGCCACGCCGCAGGAGCGCCGCCTCCAGCGCAAGCTGCGGCGCCAGCAGCGTGTGCGCCTGTACCTTCGACGGCGACGAGCCGGTTTTGTAATCAAGGATATCGGCCATGCCGGCCGGCAGAAGATCGATGCGGTCGGCATAGCCGGACAGGGTGACGTCGGTGCCGCCGACTTCCAGTTTCGCAGCGCGTGCTTCCGCGTGCCGCGACACGACATCGCTGCGGGTTCTCTCCCAGTCGAGAATATTCACGGCCAGCTTTTCGAAGCGCGGCCACCAGACCGCGTCGACGTCCGGCGGCAGCTCTGCCGCCTCGAAACAGGTTCGGCCGATCTCCAGCAATCGCGCAAGGGCGACGGGATCGTCGGCGGCAACACCAGCGACCGAGAAGCGGTGCAGGATGTCATGGAACAAGGAGCCACGCTCGGCCGCGTTGGGATCGCGGATCAGCGGATCGATCGGCTGCAGCTTCAGGATGCGGCGGGCATAGATCGCGTAGGGATCGCGGCGCAAGGTTTCGATCTCGGTGACCGAGAAATGTTTCGGCCGGGCTTCGACTGGCGGCGTGGGCTCGGGTCGTGGCGCGAACGGAGCCTTCTCGCTCTCGTCGAGCTGGCGCGCCCAGTCGAGCAATTCGTTGCCCCGGACGCGCATTGCTTCCGTCTGTTGCGGGCCGGCAAAGGTTGTGAGCCGTTGCAGCCAGCGCGACGCGACTGCAGGCGCGTCGCCCGAGCGCGCGGCGCGCGAAAGGACGACATTGGGCGCGCCCAGCGCCATCTCGAAATCGTGGGCCGCCAGACCAATCTGGCGTTCAGGCGGTTCGAGATCGATGCCGCTGCGCATGATGCGGGATAGGAACCGGTCCGACTCGGCCTTGCGCGGCCAACTGCCTTCGTTCAAGCCGCCAAGCACCAGCGTGTCGACGCTTTGCAGCCTCGCTTCCAACGCACCCCAAATGGAGATGCGGCGATCCGCGCCGGCTCTCGGCTTGACGGTCTCGGTTGCGATCAGAGCGTCGAGAATGTCCGGCCATTCCTTTGGCGCGAAAGCGAAGGGCGCGGTTGCGCCGACCAGCCCGCGCAGGAATTCAGCCAGCTTTTCGCCGGCGTCGCGGCCATAAAGCTCGGCCACGCTTCCCTGCTCGTCGCGACCCAACGCTTCGAAAGCGCGGATAGTTGCCGTGACCTGCTCGGCCAGGTCGACGCTCGTCAGCAAGCGGAGGGCAAGGCATGGCGCCATCGCTGCGTTCAGCCGGGCGAGGAAGTTATGTGCAAGACCAACGCGATGGCTCTCATCATCCTGTAATTGCCGAAACCAGCGTGGAATACGCGAATCTTTTTGCCTCTTGGCCAGTCGAGCGTCGAAAAGCTGAGTCAGCGTCGCAATGTCCGGCCGGCCGGTACCGCAACGCAACGCGACCAGCTCGATAATTTCGGCGGCAGACCGCGCTGCGGCCCGGTCAAGACCAAGTCGAACGAGTGGATGCTTGATCAGCGACAGCAAGGTGACGGGATCGCCGGGTTCGGCGATGGCCCTTGCCATCAGCAGCAGCAACGCGGCGGGCGGTGTGGAGGCCAGCGGCGCGCCGCCGGAATCGTCAGCCTGGATGTCGAACCGCAGCAGTTCGGACGATACGCGGCGAGCGAGATTGCGGTCGCCGGTGACCAGGGCGGCCGTCTTGCCAGGATCGATGACCGCGTGGCGCAGCGCAAGCGCGATCGCCAAGGCTTCGTCGCGCTCGTTGGCGGCTTCGATGAGCGTCACGCCCGACAAGGCCTGCGTAACGCTTAGCTCGCCGAAGCCGGTGCGCACGCCGAGCCACGCGTCGGTCGTTTCGGCCGGGCGCAGCGCGTCGCTGACCAGTCGTGTTCGCATCGACAGATCGATCGCTTCGGTCTCCGAACCCAGCTCGATCACATCGCCACGCTGCGCACCAAGTTTTTTCATCAGTCGCGCCAGACCGTATTGCGGATGGCCGACGACCGGCGGCTCTGCCTTGTCTCGGGCGATCTCAGCCCAGGACGCTTCGTCCATCCGAAGATCGAGGCCGGGAAGCACGACCGCGCCGTTCGGCAGCCGCGCTATGGTGGCCAGAAGGCCGGCGGTCGCTGGAATGGAGCCGGTGGAGCCCGCGGCGATGATCGGCCCTGCCGGCGGTTGCCGCTTGAGGCGTTCCGCCTCGAAGGCGATCAACGCGTTGCGATGCGCTGCGGGGTTCGACTGGCCGCGCTCGATAAGGCGTTGCGGCCAGAAATCCGTGACGATTTCGAGGAATTTCAGTGTGACCTGCCACCATCCCGCATAATCTTCCGACACCAGCGACGCGAGTTTCGCCCACTCCGTTTGCTCGGTTTCGACATCGTCCATCAACCGGGCTAGATCGCGCGCCAGCCAGAGCGAGTCGGCGGTGGAGACGGGCACCACAACCTCCTCCTCGAACATCTTTGCGACGTGAGCCGGAAGCTGCCTTTTCCATGCTTGCACGATCGGCGCCAGCAGTAACAGGCGGTCGAGATTGCCCATTGGCGGCGCAAGATCAAGCACGGCCGCGCTTTCGGCGTCGAAGGCGGCTTCGCCCTCGTCGAATTCGCCAAGCGCCTTTATCGTGGGCAGGATGGCCGGACGGCCGCCTTCCAACGATGCGAGGACGGCACGCAGCGCCCGGGCCGCGCGGCGGGTCGGCACGTAGATGGTTGCGCGCGACAGAGCGAGCGGATCTGCGGAAAGGTCGAAACCGGGAACGAGTTGTCCCGCCTTTAGCGCCCGCGCAAGGGTGGGTAGAAACGGCGCGCCTGGCGGGATCGAAAGGACGCGCGGATGCCCGCCGTCGCGGACAGTCATCCCGCGAGCGCCCTTGACACGGCCGCCTCGGCAAGCGGGATGGCGTCGGGCGTTCCCACCGTGATCCAGCTTCCCCGCATGCGCAGACCGTAAAGACGCCCGGACGCAATCGCGCGATCGAAATAGGCGTTGAGCGAATGCGGCGCGGCGGAGGCGCCTGCGAAGATCGCCGGGTCGGCGATAGCCGCACCGGCATAAATCAAGCCGGACGGGTCGCCCTTGGCGCGGGTCAGGCGGCCATCGGGCGCGAGGAGAAAATCGGTCGAACCGCTGTGACCGGTGGCTGAGTCGAGATCGGCAAGCATCAGCAGAATATCCATCTCGCCGGCCTGCCAGGCAAGGGCAAGACGATCAAGATTGGATTTGCTGTCGGGCGTCCTGGCGTCGATCCAGAACGTATCGGCATTGACGATGAAGAACGGCGCTTTGCCGAGATCCGGCAGCGCCTTGACGATGCCGCCGGCTGAATCCAGCAGTTGCGGGCTCTCGTCGGAGATCGTGACTCGAGGAGCAGCCCGTGTTCTCACGTGGTCGACGATGTGCTGCGGCAGGTAGTGGACATTGACGATTGCCCTCCCGACGCCAGCCGCCGCCAAGCTGTCGAGCCCCCAGTCGAGCAGTGTCTTGCCGGCCACCGGCACGAGCGGTTTCGGGATGGTGTCGGTGATCGGCCGCATGCGCTTGCCGAGACCGGCGGCGAGCACCATGGCCGTGGTGGGATGAACCGGATTGGTCACGCGTCGATGAACCCTTCCGCGATATAGAGGCCGCGCAGCGCCGCAAGGTCTGGATGCGCCAGCGCGCGTTTCAGGTAGTCGCGGATGCGCGGCAGCAGTTTCAGGTATTGCGGTTTACCGTCGCGGCGATCGAGCCGGACAAAAATGCCCAGGATCTTTGAGTTCCGCTGCGCGGCCATGGTCGCATAGGAGAGATCGAAGGCTGCGCGGTCGAAGCCGCCGGATTTCTGGCGCGCGTCGCAATAGGCCGCTACCGTCGACGCTTCAATGTCGGGCGAAACGGTGGCGCGCGCGTCCATGGCGAGCGAGGCGACGTCGTATGCCATCGGGCCACGCATGGCGTCCTGAAAGTCCAGTACCCCAAGGCGGTCGTGGCCTTGCAGTTCAGGCCGCCAGATGAGATTGGGCGAGTGATAGTCACGCAGCAGGATCGACTTTTCGGTATCGGAAATGCGATCCAGGGCATCGTCCCACAGCCGGCTAAATTTTTGGCGCAGAACGTCGGATGCGGGCAGACCCGAAGCGTGGGGCACATACCAATCGACCAGCAGTTCGACCTCGATCATCATGGCTGCACGATCGAAAGGCGGAAGGATATGGACCGCACTTCCGTCAACGGTCATCTCGTCTGGCCACGTCTTGGCGTGCATGAACGCCAGTAACTCTGCAGCGGCGGCGTAACGTTCGGCAACCGGCTTACCATCATGCAAAAAGCTTTCCGTGCCGAGATGCTCGATTAGCAGGAAGCCATTGTCGAGATCTTTCGCGTAGATAGCAGGCACGACAACGCCGTTGGCTTTGAGCGCACCGCCGACGCCCACAAACGCCGCAACGCTCTGTGCAGTATGGGCGATCACGGCATAAGGCTTGCTGTCGCGCACCGGTGGCCCGAGCACCAGCCGCGGCGAGTTCATAACGATGCGCGTGGGTTCGCCCGGCAGACCAGCGGTCTCATAGCTTCTCGCCGACGCATCGCCGGTTAGGTGTGAGCGTTGAGCGTCGGCCCAGCCAGCGCCGAACAGGAATTCGCGGATCGCCAGAGAGCGCCTGATGCGATCGAAGGTCGGGCCGATGCCGGAAATCGAGGCGATCCGACCTTCAAGCACGTCACGCCCATCCGCGGTGACGTGAGCCAATTCAATCGCCACGGCATTTGCCGGGAAACTCCCTTCCGCCCTTTCTGGCCATTCGACGAGCACGACCGCCTCCTGCAAAGCCTCTTCAAGGCCAAGTTCAAGAAGCTCGTCAGGTGATGACAGGCGATAGAGATCGAAGTGGCGGACCGGCACGCGCGTCTCGTAGGTCTGAACAAGCGTGAAGGTTGGGCTCGGCACCTCGAGCGCCGGGTCGTCGGCTAGGGTGCGAATGATCGCCCGGGCCAGGGTCGACTTGCCGGCTCCCAGATCACCCTTGAGCAGGAGGACATCGCCGGTCCGCAAGGCCATGGCGATATCCTGCCCGAGCCGCTGCGTCTCGGTCTCGTCCGCCAGCACAAGCCGGATCGCGTCAGCCTGCACGCTATTCCGCCGCGTCGCGCAGACTGCCGATCTTCGGCTCAGTCGGGAAAAAACACGTCACCGTCGTGCCCTGACTGGCGCCGGTTTCGATGCGCACTGTGCCTCCGTGCAATTCGACGAAACTCTTGACGATCGCAAGACCGAGACCCGCACCGCGGCGACGTCCGCCATTGGTGCGTGCTTCGAAACGGCCGAAGGCCAGATCCAACATATCCTGCGGCATGCCTGGACCGTCGTCATGCACGGAGAACTCCGTGCCGCCTTCGACCGACCGGCATGCCAGCCTGACCGTCGACATGGTCGGCGCAAAATTCGCCGCGTTGGCCAGCAAGTTTGCGAGAATTTGCCTGATGCGGTTTTCGTCGCCCTTCATCACGCGTGGGCCGTGACCGCTTTCGACCGCAAGCGCAACCTTGTTCTCTTCCAACCGGTCGGCGACCAGCTCGGCAGCGCCGGCCATCGTCTTGGCGACATTCATCTCGGCGATGTCGATCTGCATGACCCCTGCATCGACGGTTGCGAGGTCGAGGATGTCGTTCACGACCGTGAGCAGGATCGACGACGAGCTGCCGATGTGGCCGACATATTCGCGCTGCTTCGGCGTCAGCGGGTCGGAACCGGGCAGCCCCAGCAATTCGGCGAAACCGATAATGTTAGTGAGTGGTGATCGCAGCTCATAGGACACATGCTGCAGGAAATTGTTCTTGATCTGGTCAGCGCGTTGCAAGGCGTCGTTCTTGTCCTTCAGCGCCCGCTCGACATTTACGCTGTCGGTTACGTCGACAAACGTCATCATTACCTGACCGTTCGGCAGATGAATCACGGCGTAGCGCAAGACCTGGCCGTTCCTGAGCTCGGTCTGCCCGTTCAAGTCGTTTCGTTCGTCGGCAAAGCCTGTTACGGCGTCGACAAAGGCGTCCCAAGGGCTTTCGGCGGCGGCTTTGGCGCAAACCTCTCTTAAGGCCGCGATATGCGTGTTCGGGCCGACTGAGTTCGGCTCCAGTCCCCATAGCCTTACAAAGGCCGGGTTGAACAGGCGCGCGCGGCCGTCGGGACCGAACACGGCGACACCCTCGGCGAGATTGTCCAGCGTCTCGCCCTGAACACGCACGGCGATATTGTACCGGCTTTCCAGATCGATCTTTTCGGTCAAGTTCTCGAATACCCAGGTGACGCCGCCGTTCGGATGCGGGTTGGCCACGACGCGAATGGTGCGCCGGTCCGGCAGGTGCCAGGAGTGCTCCTGCGGCTCGATGGCGCGATAGGCAGAAAGGATCTTTTCTTTCCATTCGCGCCATTCCGGCTGCTCGGCGATCTTTCCGTCACTGCGCAAGCGATCAAGAAACAGCGTGTTGTCGGGTGCGCTTTCGAGGAACTTGCCGTCGAGCTGCCACAGTTTCTGAAAAGCTTGGTTGAAAAAGCGGAGTTTCTCGTCGGCATCGAAAATGGCGACGGCCGTCGTCAGACGATCCAGCGTGTCAGCGTGGCTGCTGGCCATGCGGGCGACCTGCTCCTTGGCCTGTTCAACCGCACTGATGTCAGTCGCGATGCCGACCGAACCGCCATCGCCGGCAAAATCGGCGACGTGAAATGTATGTCGGTCGCCGTCGACAACCGTGGTGACCGGGCCGGAAAACATCGGCGCGGAATGGTGGGCTCGGACGATTTCCTCGCGCGCCTGCGTGCCGAGAATTTCACGATTTTCGCGCAACACGGCGTCCGGTGTTCCCGCCTCCGCCGCACGAACGAACGCCCGATTGACCCAGCGCAGCCGGCCATCCGTGCCGCGCATCCAGAAGGGCATATCGATGCCGTCCATCAGGCCCATAATGTTGTCGAAGTCGGTGGAAATGCGTTGGTTCTCCAGCGTCAGCCGGGCCTGATTACGCTGCGTCTCCGACAATGAAACGAAGCGCAGAAACGCATGCGCTGCATTCTTGCGGCCCTGGACTTCCAGCGGCGCGCCGCGATGGGTCTCTACGACCAGGTCGAAGGCGCGGCCATGGCTGCGTAGGCCGGCGGTAGCGTGGTCGAGCGCGGCGGCCGAACGCGGGGATAGCCAGCGACCGAAAGCCAGAAAGTCTGCCCGCTCTTCGGGAGCTCCGCTTTCCACCGGCAGCGCCCCCAGAAGCTCCGGCTTGGCCTCCTTGTCCGACCAGACGACGATTTGCTGGTCCCTGAGATTCAGCAGGCCTTCGGAGCGTTGCAGGTTGGCGTTGAGATCGGCGATGACCGCGCGCAAATCGGCATTTTGCCTGGAGATCCGGCCGCGTTCGCGGATCAAATAGATGGCGCAGAAAAGCGCAGAACCGATGACGCCTGCGAAGACCGCCAGTTGTACAACTTCGCCGGTGCTGACGGCCTGACCAAGGATCATATCCTGAGCATGCGCCCGCGTGCCGACAGGGAAGGCGGTTGCCAAACAGGTTGCCAGCCCTGCGCGAAGGGAGTGTCTCATGCCGCGCCGGAACGGCCGGCCGCAATCTGAATCCTGTCGGCCGCCGGAAATCGCAATTTCCGGCCTACGCGGGCTGTCCCCCGGCATGATTTCCTCTCCGCCGCTTGTGAGAGACCTTCCCCGACGCATCAACTGCCGGTCCCCACCGCAAGCCGAATATGATGCGAATCACATCACCATACCGGCTTCAAGAATCGCTGAGAAGAAGATTTGCGCGCAAAAATGAGGCCAGGCAAAAGTCAATTGCCTGGCCTCAATATATTGTGGGAATCTTGAGCTAAATTAATAGCGATAGTGCTCGGACTTGAACGGTCCCTGCTGCTTAACGCCGATATAGGAAGCCTGCTCGTCCGACAGTTCCGTGAGCTTGGCGCCGAGCTTGCCGAGATGCAGGCGGGCGACCTTCTCATCCAGATGCTTGGGCAGCACGTAGACCTTGTTCTCGTATTGGCCGGGCTTGGTCCAGAGCTCGATCTGCGCCAGCGTCTGGTTGGTGAACGAGGCAGACATGACGAAGCTCGGGTGGCCGGTGGCGTTGCCGAGGTTGAGCAGACGGCCTTCCGACAACAAAAGCAGGCGCTTGTTGTCCGGGAAAGTGATCATGTCGACCTGCGGCTTGACGTTGCTCCACTTCAGGTTGCGCAGAGCCGCGACCTGAATCTCGTTGTCGAAGTGGCCGATATTGCCGACGATCACCATGTCCTTCATCGCGCGCATATGGTCGAGCGTGATGACATCCTTGTTGCCCGTCGTGGTGATGACGATATCGGCGGTCGGCGCGGCATCTTCCAGCGTGACGACCTCGAAGCCGTCCATCGCGGCCTGAAGCGCGCAGATGGGATCGACTTCCGTCACCTTGACGCGAGCGCCGGCGCCGGCGAGCGAGGCGGCCGAGCCCTTGCCGACGTCGCCATAACCGCAAACCACGGCGACCTTGCCGGCCATCATGACGTCGGTGCCGCGGCGGATGCCATCGACCAGCGATTCCTTGCAGCCATATTTGTTGTCGAACTTCGACTTGGTGACCGAATCGTTGACGTTGATCGCCGGGAACGGTAGCAGGCCCTTCTTCTGGAGCTGGTAGAGGCGGTTGACGCCGGTCGTGGTCTCTTCAGTCACGCCACGGATCGCCTCGCGCTGCTTCGTGAAGAAGCCCGGCGTCGCCGCCATGCGCTTCTTGATCTGCGCAAACAGGATCTCTTCCTCTTCGCTGCCCGGCTTGGAGAGCACATCCTCGCCCGCCTCGGCGCGCGCGCCGATCAGGATGTACATGGTGGCGTCGCCGCCGTCGTCGAGGATCATGTTGGAGGGGCCGCCATCGGCCCACTGGAAGATCTGGTCGGTGTATTCCCAGTATTCCTCGAGCGACTCGCCCTTGACGGCAAAAACCGGGATGCCGGCGGCGGCAATCGCCGCCGCGGCGTGGTCCTGCGTGGAAAAGATATTGCAGGAGGCCCAGCGGATGTCGGCCCCGAGCGCCTTCAGAGTCTCGATCAGCACCGCTGTCTGGATGGTCATGTGCAGCGAGCCGGAAATACGCGCGCCCTTGAGCGGCTGCTTTTCACCATACTCCTCGCGCGTGGCCATCAGGCCCGGCATCTCAGTCTCGGCAATTTCGATTTCCTTGCGGCCCCAATCGGCAAGCCCGATATCGGCGACCACATAGTCCTTCTTGGCCATCATCATCTCCAAACGATTTGCCGGGCGCAGCCGTACAGCGGCTCGCCCGGTCATGAAATGTGGAGACTGACTAGCAGAATGCGTTTCAGGCGGCAACGGGATATAAAGAAATCTTTATCTGTATATGTCGATAGAAATGCGGTAGCTTGGGCTAGATTTCTTCGCCGAAACGGGCTTCGACCAATTCGACCAAGGCATCCAGAGCGGCTTTTGCGTCCGCACCCGAAGCCGAAACCCTGATGGTGCAGCCGGGGCTGGCGGCCAGCATCATCAGACCCATGATAGACGTGCCGCCCACCTTGATGCCGTCCTTTTCAACGTGGATATCGGCCTGATATTGGCTGGCGATCTGGACGAATTTGGCGGAAGCGCGGGCATGCAGGCCGCGCTGGTTGACGATGCGCACATAGCGGACGTGCTGGTCTTCCGTCGTCGCCGTCATTTCACGCTGCCGCTCAGGAACTGGCTTGCCACATTGATATATTTGCGGCCGGCGGTCTGCGCTTCCTCCAGAGACTTCGCCAGATCGTCACCCTTGCGAATGCCGGAGAGGCGTACCAGCATCGGCAGGTTCATGCCGGCGATCACCTCAATGCGGCCCGTTTCCATGACCGAGATGGCCAAATTGGACGGTGTGCCGCCAAACATGTCGGTCAGCACGACCACCCCAGATCCGGTATCGGCGCGCTCGACGGCGGCGACGATATCGCCGCGGCGCTCTTCCATATTGTCTTCCGCGCCAATGCACACGGTTTCCAGGTAGGGCTGCGGCCCGACAACATGTTCCAGAGCATTGCGGAACTCATCAGCCAGCCGGCCGTGAGTCACCAGCACCATTCCGATCATACCGACGTGGCTCCCATAGTGGGCCCTGAACGCATTGCGGAACGGTCTCCCTCACACCGTCAAACGGCAGGAGCGCTATCTTGTCGACGGCTAATCGGTTGACAAGCCCCATTGTGCTCAAAAATTGGCCATTTTGACGCATCGCAGCATCAGAGCAACGTCTGGGACCGGCTGAATGGCGGCCAGCCAAACCACGCGGCTATTGCAAGCGAAGATTGAAGTGCATCGCGCGCCGGCAAAACGAGATGATCGACACCGATGCCGCCAAATTCGAAGCGTTGCTGTTCACGCATACGTGGCGTCTTGTCAGGGATTTCGAGAGATACCGCTAGGTCAATGACGGCCGCACCCTCGGTCTTGATGCCAACAGGGCCGAGGCTTCGTACTTCGACGAGCCCGGCAATCGTCGCAGGTGCTCGTACAAGGAGCCTTCCGGCGCCGCCGAACAAAAAAACCTGATCGTCTGCAACAAGCCGTGCAAATCGCCCGTCAGCCGCAGCATGCTGCATAAGCGTTAGCGCCAGCGCCGTCTTGCCGGAACCTGATGCTCCCGTGATCAGAACGCCACGATCGGCCAGGATCACGGCCGTTGCATGTCGATTGATCGCACTCACGCTTCGGCCGGGAAGGCGGCGGTAAAGCGGGCGCCCCTGATGTCGCCCGGTTTCGTGCCCGGAATGTTTTCCGCGGTGAGCGTACCGCCATGCGCCTCGACAATCTGGCGGCTGATAGACAGGCCGAGTCCGGAATTCTGGCCGAAAGCCTCGCTAGAAGGGCGGTCGGTGTAAAAACGCTCGAAGATGCGGTCGATATTGTCGGCACGGATGCCAGGGCCGTTATCTTCTACCGTCACGATGTTGAATTTGCCGGCGCGCTCCAGCGAAATGATGATGCGGCCAGCCTGCTCAGGCACGAAAGAGCGGGCGTTCTCGATCAGGTTGGTGATCACCTGGCCGATGCGCAAATCATGGCCCTGGACGAAGTAGCCTTTGACGCCCTGCGGAAGCTTGGCCGGTCTGAACTCGATGGCGACCTGTCTCTTGTTGCGACCGCTGTCCTGCGAGACGGCGACCAGATCGCCGATGAACTTCTTCAGATCGACCTTGGCGGCGTCCTCGCGCGCCAATTCGGCGTCGAGCCGCGAGGCGTCGGAAATATCGGTGATCAGGCGATCCAGCCGGCGCACATCGTGCTGGATGATCTCCATCAGGCGGTCGCGCGATTTTTCGTTCTTGGCGAGCGGCAAGGTCTCGACCGCGCTGCGCAGCGACGTCAGCGGGTTTTTCAACTCGTGGGAGACATCAGCGGCAAAACTTTCGATGGCGTCGATACGCGCATAAAGCGCGTTGGTCATGTCGCGAACGGCGACGGATAGATTGCCTATCTCGTCCTGGCGGTCGGAGAAATCGGGGATTTCTTCGCGATTCTTCACGCCGCGCCGCACGCGCACCGCCGCCGCCGCAAGGCGACGCAACGGATTGGCGATGGTCGAGGCGAGCAGCATCGACAGCACGGCATTGGCGAGCGCGGCAACGCCGACGACGCGCAGAATGGCGCGCCGCTCGCCAGCGACAATGCGGTCGATGTCGCCACCTTCAGTCGACAGCATCAACACGCCCAGCACGGCGCGGAAACGCTGGATCGGCACGGCGACGGAGACAATCTGCTCACCCTGTTCCGAGACGCGCACGATAGTCGATGGGCTGCCGGACAGCGCATTCACCACCTCCGGGAAAGACGCGCCATTGCCACCCGGCTGCTCCCGGTAGATCGGATAATCGGTGCTGCGGAAAAAATCGAACAGCTTCTTTTCCAGCCAATCGAAAAAGTCCTGGTCTTCCTCTTCGACCGGCGGGAGGTCGTAGCGCAGGATCTGGCCCTTCGAATACAGATGCCGGGAATCGAGCAGCAGATTGGCGTCGCGGTCATAGATACGCGCGCGGGTGCGGGTCGGCGAGATCAGACGCCGCAGCAGCGGCGCGACGCGTTCGGGGTTGATCGGGAAGTCGAGGCTGTCGAGTTGGTCCGAACCGGGCGGCAGGCTCTCGCCGGCCTGCAATTCGAGCAGCTTTTCCGGATCGATACTGATCGAGTCCGTCTCGACCGTCGCCGACGAGGCGATGGCGCCGGAAATGATCTCGCCCTGCGTCATCAGGCTTTCGATGCGGGCCTCGATCAAGCCGTCGCGGAACTGGCTGAGATAAAGAATACCGACTGCCAGCACGGCAAGCGCAGCAAGATTCAAAAAGAGGATGCGGCGCGTGAGGCTCGAGAAGACGTAGTGACCGACGCCACGGCGCAACGGCACCACCACCCGCCGCAGGAACGGAATGCCGACGCGGCGCTGCGGCTTGGCCGCCAGAGCCGGCTTGCTGATTTCCGCTTCGATTGCCATCAACTAGGGACCTGGACCCGCTTCAATTCAGAGTCCAAGCCGAAAATGTACAATGGCTGCATGGACTCTCAAGTCCGCTATCTTAGCGACTGGTCGAAATTTCGTCCACGCGATGGCGAGAACAGCATTTCTTCGCGCGGTGATCCAAATGCAACGATGCCGGCTTGCGCCGGCATCGCGTGGAATTCTGACGTATGGAGGCGGCTTACGCTTCCTTGAAGCGGTAGCCCACGCCGTAAAGGGTCTCGATCATCTCGAAATCGTCGTCGACCACCTTGAACTTCTTGCGCAGGCGCTTGATGTGGCTGTCGATGGTGCGGTCATCGACATAGACCTGCTCGTCATAAGCCGAATCCATCAGCGCATCGCGGCTCTTCACCACGCCCGGGCGCTGCGCCAGCGAATGCAGGATCAGAAACTCGGTGACGGTGAGTGTGACCGGCTCACCCTTCCATGTGCAGGTATGACGCTCCTGGTCCATGACAAGCTGGCCGCGCTCGAGCGAACGCGACTGCTTCTCCGGCGACTTGGCCGCGGCTTCGCGAGCGCTGGCGCGGCGCAGTACGGCGCGCACACGTTCGACCAGCAGGCGCTGCGAGAAGGGTTTGCGGATGAAATCGTCGGCGCCCATCTTGAGGCCGAACAATTCGTCGATCTCGTCGTCCTTCGAGGTCAGGAAGATGACCGGCAGGTCGGTCTTCTGACGCAGGCGGCGGAGCAGTTCCATGCCGTCCATGCGCGGCATCTTGATATCGAGGATGGCAAGGTTCGGCGGGCGGGAAGCCAGCCCCTCCAGCGCGGAGGCGCCATCGGTGTAGGTTTCGACGCGATATCCTTCCGATTCCAGCGCAATCGACACTGAAGTCAGAATGTTCCGGTCGTCATCGACGAGCGCGACAGTAGCCATATCAATTGGCTCCCTCATGAGCGGATGTCCCTTCCGTTTGGGACGCGCTTCTGCAGTACAAATTGGGTACAAATTGTGGCATAGACCTCATCTCCTCTAAGCACAACCCCGCGGCGCGATTGGTTAACAGGCTAAGCCGCCAACAAGATTGCCTCTACGGTCAAGACGAAGCGGATTCTGAAATCCTTGGGCTGTCCCCATCATATAAACGATTTAAACGATTCTCAAAATCTTTAAATCGATTAATGATTTGATATTGTTTGACTTTCCTGTTTGTGGACCACTCAGTCCCTGACAGAAGGGGATTTGACTCAATGCCAAATCAGTCTCTCACGAGGGGTTCTTCATGCAGGAATACGGCAGGCGCAACCCGGTCCACGGGCTCGATCAAATCGGCCTGAAGACTAGCGGAGTGGTTGGCTACAACCTGTCCGGCCCGGCGCTTTACGAGGAAGCGTTGCGGCGTGGCGAGGCCCGCCTGACGGCGCATGGGGCGCTGGTCGCCTATACTGGCCAACATACTGGCCGTTCGCCGAAGGACAAGTTCGTGGTGCGCGACGCGGCCACTGAGGACCATGTCTGGTGGGACAACAACAAGCCGATGAAGCCGGCAGATTTCGACACGCTGCTGACCGACCTCCTGGCCCATGCGGCGGACAGGGATCTTTACGTTCAGGATCTTGTCGGCGGCGCCGATCCGGTGCGCAACCTGCCGACCCGGGTGGTGACGGAATTCGCCTGGCACTCGCTCTTCATCCGGAACCTGCTGATCCGTCCCGAGGTGGAGGCTCTCGAAGGTTTCGTGCCGAAGATGACGATCATCGACCTGCCGTCGTTCAAGGCTGATCCGGCGCGCCACGGCTGCCGCACCGAGACGGTAATCGCCGTCGACCTGTCGCGCCTGATCGTTCTGATCGGCGGTACGTCCTACGCCGGCGAGATGAAGAAGTCGGTGTTCACGGCACTGAACTATCTGCTGCCCGCGCAAGGCGTCATGCCAATGCACTGCTCGGCCAATACGGACGACAAGGATGGCTCGGCCGTATTCTTCGGGCTCTCCGGCACCGGCAAGACGACGCTGTCAGCCGATCCGAAGCGCACGCTGATCGGCGACGATGAACATGGCTGGGGCGCGGATGGCATCTTCAATTTCGAAGGCGGCTGCTACGCCAAGACGATCAAGCTGTCCGCCGAGGCTGAGCCGGAAATCTTTGCCACCACGCAGCGCTTTGGCACGGTGCTGGAGAATGTCGTGCTGGACGCCAAACGCGTGCCCGATTTCGACGACGGTTCGCTGACCGAGAATACACGCTGCGCCTACCCGCTTGATTTCATCCCGAATGCGTCAAAGACGGGCCGCGCGGCGCATCCGAAGAACATCGTGATGCTGACCGCCGACGCGTTCGGCGTGATGCCGCCGATCGCCAAACTGACGCCGGCGCAGGCGATGTACCATTTCCTCTCCGGCTACACCGCGAAAGTGGCCGGCACCGAGAAGGGCGTAACCGAGCCGGAAGCGACCTTCTCGACGTGTTTCGGCGCGCCGTTCATGCCGCGTCACCCGTCGGAATACGGCAATCTGCTGCGCCAGTTGATCGACGAGCACGATGTGGATTGCTGGCTGGTCAGCACCGGCTGGACCGGCGGCGCCTACGGCGTCGGCCACCGCATGCCGATCAAGGCGACACGTGCCTTGCTGTCGGCGGCGCTCGACGGTTCGCTGAAGAACGCGGAATTTCGCACCGACGCCAATTTCGGCTTCGCGGTGCCGGTGGCGGTGCCAGGCGTCGACGACAGGATCCTCGACCCGCGTTCGACCTGGGCCGACAAGGCAGCCTATGACCGCCAGGCAGCCAAGCTGGTCGGCATGTTCATTTCGAACTTCGCCAAGTTCGAGGATCATGTCGATGCGAGGGTATTGAGCGCAGCGCCGCAGATACAGCAGGCTGCGGAATAGCCGCTCAGGTCGCAGCGGCGGCGCGCTTGCGAGGCTTGGCGTGTCGTGGCGATAGCCGTTTGGGCGGCGCGCGCAACGGAACGGGCTTTTCGTCGGCAAAACTGTTCTTGACCGCATCGGCGATCGCCGACACCACGAAGTCGGCATTGAGAGCTTCGGCGGTGGGCAGTGCAAGGTCTGGGCGCGCCTTCGGCATGAAGACGCCGACACGCAGCTTGCGCTTGAGGCGCTTCAGCCGACGCACAGCATGGCGCGCCTGCGCCGCCGAAGCCGTGTTGAGATAGGTCAGCACGACGGTATCCACACCGTCCAGTTCGAGCCGGCGCAGTTGCGTCAGCCCCAGCGCGCTGTGCAGCGCTCGGGTCACGGTCGCGCCCTGCACTTCCATCACCTGGGCCAGCATCACAGCCGCAGCGTCGTCGATTGCGCCGCGTCCGCCCATGCACAACAAGAAATGGCCTTCGCCATCGGGCAGGTCATCGGCGATCGAGTCCTCGTCGTTGTCGGCTTCGT
>JBFWUS010000029.1:0-63007 GCA_050247155.1 Rhizobiaceae bacterium | reverse complement strand
TCCCAAAACCCTGCCGCCCAGAAACGCCTCGGCAAAGCTCATCTGCCCCACCCGCTTCACTGCCATCGCAAATCTCTCCACACCCAAGTCGGAGTGAATCACAATGCCCAAATTGCGCAACAGGCCCCGCTGGGGAGAGGAAGCCAGCGGCAACGTTTGCACCCCCCTCTCCCCAGCGGGGAGAGGGTGGCCCGAAGGGCCGGGTGAGGGGGCGTCGAGGCTTTTTTAGCCTGAGGCGATGCCCCGGGGTAAGCCACCGGTTCGTCCAGCCCTGTCGAATTGCGACAACATTCCGGCGGAACTGCCGCAATTGCTCGCGACCCGCCGTGTTTGCGGCAAGATCAAGCTGCTTCAAAATTATCTTTCTTTAATTTGAGGGCCCGTCGCGGCGGGCGTAGCGTCCACGCCGAAGCTGGGAAACGCCGGCGGCTTGAACCAAAGGAAGCCGCGACGCGACGCAACCAGGCAGCTTCGTTCTCGCGCCCTTTTCTGATCCGGCGCAAATTTTCCAAGGACTACTCACATGCGTGCATATCTTGTCCCGGTGGCACTTGCCGCCTCGATCGCCGCTGCCCCGATGGCCTTTGCGGCGTCCGCGCACACGTCGACAGGAGCCATCAAGGCATATGACGCCAAGGCGCACTCAATCACACTGGCCGACGGCGCGACTTACATGCTGCCGGCGAAGTTCAAGGCATCCGACCTGAAGGTCGGCGAGAAGGTTCAGGTGTCGTGGGTGATGAAGGGCGACAAGCATGACGCCACCCAAGTCAAGATCCTGAAGTAGCATCCTTCCAAATGAAAGAGGCCGGCGCGGTCGCGCCGGCCCCTTCCTATCCTCAAAACCTGCCTCAGTTCGTCGCTAGCTTGCCGAGCTTCAGGAAAAGGGTTTCGCCGGAAGAGTCGTCGACGCCGTCATTGTCAGTTACGACGAACAGATCGCCGGCGCTGTCGAAGGTCATGCCTTCAACCTTGTCGACGACATAGCCGTTTGTCGTCGCCTTCAGGTCAGGGATCAAATCGCGAACCAGCGTCTTTTCCACCACCGGCAATTCGCCGCCGAGCGCTGCCGGCTTGAAATTGGCAAGATCGACGGAATAAACCGCTTTCAGCTTGGCGTCGGTTCCGATCAGATTGTCGCGCTCGATGACGTAGAGCTTGCCGTCATAGGCGACGATTTCCGAGAGACCAACCCAGCCGGCTTCCGTCTTGTTGAGCGGATAGCGCACCGCCGACCACTCCTTCGACTTCGGCTTGTAGGCGAGCAGTTTCACCTGTCCCTTCGGATCGTCCTTCCACTCGCGCTGGATCGCCATGACCAGAGTGGCATCATCGCCTGAGCCGACTATCGTGATGCCCTCGAGTGCCGAACGGGTCTGGCCGGCCAGCAATGCCTCGGGGAACGAGACTTCTTCGATGATCGCACCCTTGGCGTCGACATGCAACACGCCGTGCGGCACTTCCTTTTCCGGATCGCCTTCAGAGGCGAGCCAGAAGCCGCCGGAGCCATCGGCTGCGATGCCTTCGAGGTCGAGCTTTTCGGCTGTCTTACCGTCGCGGGTAACCACCGCCTTTTCCGAGATCAACGCAGGCGTCTTGGTCGCGTCGATCGCGTAGATGGCGGGCTGACCGTCATAGGCGGAGTCCGACACGGCAAAGAGCTTGCCAGGGGCGGTCGGATCGGCCGTCAGTGCCGACAGCGCGCCCCAGCCGAGGGGTACGCCGGCGCTGGTAAGCTCCGACGTGATCTGCGGATAAGCAGGCGTACCCTCGGCGCGCTCGAAGATCATGACATGCGAGCGGGCCAGGTTGTCTTCGATCAGGTCGGTCTCGTTGGCGGTGATGAAGAGGTTACGCGACGGGATCGCGACGAGCCCTTCCGGACCGATGCCGGATGGCAGCAATTGCAGGAATTGCGGCTCGCCGCCGGTATCCTTGTACACACCAACCACCGAGCCGCGCTCGGAGGCGACGAAGATCAGCTTATCTTCGCCAAAGGTCGCGACCTCGACACCTTCCGGCTCGACGCCCTTCTTGTTGCGCGCTTCCGGATAGTGGCCAGCCTTGGCTATTTCATATTCGAAGCTCGTACCGGACTCGTAGGCAACCTTGCCGTCCTTGGTAAAGATCGTGAAGCCGCGCGAGCCGCCATCGAGGTCGCCCTCATTGGCGGTGACCAGCCGGTCATTGTCGATCCATTTTACGGTGTCCGGTTCGCGCAGCACATTTTCCTTTTTGCCGTCGAACTTGAACGCGCCGTCCTTCTCGGCATCGATCTTGTCCAGTGTCACCGTGCCCGCCGAGAAATGCGAAAGCACCTTGGCGGTCGCGGCATCGACAATGGCGATGTGGTTGTTTTCCTGCAGCGTGACGGCGATCTGGCCGGCGTCGTTGAAAGCGACGAATTCCGGTTCCGGATCTTCCGGCGCGATCTCGGCGAGACCGGTAAGTTCGACCGTCTTGATGCCCGCGCAATCCGGCACGCCGGCTTTGACAGGGATTATCTTCAGATTGCCGCCTGGCATTTGCGGGATCGCGCCGTCGTTCACCTCTTCGTCGCGCTCGTTTTCGATGGCGATGGCCAGGAACTTGCCGCCCTTCGACAAGGCGACCGAATCGGGCTGTCCGCCAAGATCGCAGCTTGTTTCGATGGCCTTCGACGCAATGTCGATGGCGAGCAGCTTGCCGGACGGCTCCGCCTTGCTCTTGGATGTGTTGACGCCGGCCAGTACCTTGCCGCCAGCAACCGTAACGGACGTCGGCTCGCCGTCTGCCTTGATCGAACCGCCGGCTTTCGGCGCCTTCGGATCGGTGATGTCAATGAAACCGACGGCGCCAAGCGGGCTGTCTGAATAAACGAGCGTGTTGCCGTCTTCGCTGGCGGCAACGATTTCCGACGAGGTCGGCGTCTTGATGTCGGTACTGGCCGGCAGGTTCGACGCAACCGTGAAGGTCGCAATGCGGTTGAACACTTGTTCGGCGTGGGCGGGAATGGCGGTCGAGGCGGCAAGGGCCGCGCCAAGCGCGAGGAGGCTGGCAAAGCGGGGCATCGGCTTCTCCTTGGAATGAAACAGCGTCTCCTTGGGAGAGCTGTGTTTCATGCCGATGACGGACGGATGACGCTTCCATGACGGTGAACAGGCCAACACCGCCTATAAATTAGTTCTCGCCTTCCTCCCGCTTTTCACGTTTCTCGCGCCGCGCCTCTTTCTCCTCGCGTTGGCGCTGGATTGCGTCGCTAAAGGCCGCAGCCAGAATGCCGGTCGGCATGGCGATCAAGCCGATGCCGGTAATGGCAGTGAAGCCAGCCAGTATCTTACCGAGCGGCGTCACCGGAAAGGCGTCGCCATAACCCACGGTCGTCAAAGTCGCGATCGACCACCACATGGCGCGCGGGATGGACCCGAAATCCTCCGGCTGGATGTCGCCTTCGACCATGAACAGCAGCGTCGACGAAATGAGCAGCAGGAAAGCGGCGATGGTCAGGCTCGCGCCGAGTTCGTAGCGGCGGGAATTGATCGCTTGGCCGATCGCTCTCAGGGCGGAGGAATAGCGGCCGAGCCGCGCCAGCATGAAAATGCGCCCGAGCCGAAACAACCGCAGGAATGCGCCTTCGCTGCCGAAGAACGTAAGGAAAAGCGTCGACAGGGCGATGAGGTCGATGAGCGCCGGTGTCGACAGAGCATAGCGCAGCCGTGCTTTCCAGCCGCCGCCAAGGTCGGGGTTCTCCGGCGCGATCCAGACGCGGGCCAGATATTCGATCAGGAAAACAATCGCAAAGCCCATTTCCAGCAGGCGGAAAGTGCGCTCGTTGCCGGTGACGATGGTCGGCTCGGTTTCGATGATCGCCACAGCGACGGCCGCGATGATCAGAACGGCAATGATGCGGTTGATGGGCGAAATGCCCTGCTTGCGCCAAGCGGCGGTGTGCAGATTGCGGTAAGCCCAGTGGCGCCAGGTCATGTCAGCCGCTCGACCACTGCCGTGCGAAAATCATGTACATTGCAATTCAACGCTCGTCGGCCATTTTACCACGCTGATTTCATCGCTGCGCACCACGCCATGGCGCCAAAGAGAATGGAGGCAGGAAGGGTGGCCACGATGATCCGAATCAGGCCCGCAATCGAGAACGAAGCGGCCGCATTGGCGGCGCTGATGCGTGGCGAACCCTTGCGACCGTTCGACCGCAAATGGCAAAATTTCTTCGTGGCCGAAAGCGACGGAGAACTCGTGGGCGCTGTCCAGATTCGCTGCCACAGCGACGGCTCGCGGGAGATCGGCTCGTTGGTGGTCGCGCCGGCTCATCGCGGACATGGAATCGCGTCTCGCCTTATGTCGGGCAGGCTCGCCGAGGCCAACGCGACGATCTATGCCATAACGGGAGCCAAATTTGCCCGCCACTATGAACAATGGGGTTTTCGAGAGATACCCTTGCGCAAGGCTCCGCTTACGATCGCCTGGAACCTGATGCTTGGACAGTTGGCAGGGTCGATATTCGCGCGGCTGCAGCGCCGTGAAGCGAAGCGGCTGGTCGTGCTTGCGCGCGACCAGCCTGGCGCCGCTGGAGCAGCCCTCACACAAACGGCCGTCCTGTCTCAAACTTCGCCGGAATGAGCCGCTCGAAATAGGCGACGCCGGCTTTGGCAAGGTCGGTGCCTTCCTTGTTGAGGAAATTGTCCGGCATGTGGCGGGTCTTGGCGGCGACGTTGCCAAGCGGTACCGGCGTGAACACCGTCTTGCCGCCCTCATATTTGATGGCGATCGACGCGCCGCCCTTCTCCGAGACCTTCACGGCCATGGCCCCGGCTTTGAACGCCTCCTTGGCATCGGTCTTGTTAATCGCGCCGATATAACCGCGCGGCATGTAGCCGAGCGCATCGACGCGCGCACGCTTGCCCGGCAGCCCCTCGGACAACGCATACTCGAAGGCGCGGTTGAGGTCAGAGCCGGAGAGTTTCACATTGCCATGCGCATCGCGCTCGATCTTGTCGGAGCCGACAATCGACTCAACCAGCGACTTGCCGTCGGCGGTCGAAACACCTTCGGAGACCGCCACGATGCAGCGCTTGTGCTTGTCCATGGTGCGCCTCACATCGTCGATGAACTGCATGGTCGAGAACGGCCGCTCCGGCACGTAGATCAGATGAGGCCCGCAATCCTTGTCATCGCGCCAGGCGGCGGAAGCCGCGGTCAGGAAGCCGGCATGCCGGCCCATGACGATGCCGACATAGATGCCGGGCAGCGCACGGAAATCGAGGTCCACCGACTTGAAGGCGCCGGCCACGAACTCGCCGGCCGAAATGAATCCCGGCGTATGGTCGTTCTCCATCAGATCGTTGTCGATCGTCTTGGGCGCATGCATGAACACCATATCTCCGCCGGCGGCGTCGGTGAGAATTTGCTGCGTGCCGGACGTGTCGTTGCCGCCGATGTTGACGAAGACGTCCGCCTTAACTTTCTTCAGGCCTTCGAGCACCTTGGCCGTGTAGGCGGCGTCCGGCTTGTCGCGGGTCGAGCCAAGGGCGGCGCTGGGCGTATTGGCGATCTTGAGCAGGTCCTTCTCGGAAACCTTGTGCAGGTCGACATAGATGCCATCGCGAATGCCGCGCACGCCGTGAATCGCGCCGAGCACCTTTGACTTGGGATAGCGCTTGCGTGCTTCGAGCGCCGCGCCGACCATGGTTTGATTGATAACTGCCGTCGGGCCGCCGCCCTGGGCGATAACGAATGTCTTTGGCATGAATGTCCCTCTCGCTGCTCGCCTTCTTCTAGCGCAAACAGGAGCAAGGGAAAGCGGCCAAATCGGCGGACCGCCTTTTTTCCTTTGAAGGCCGACCTTTCCAAGGCCACGCTGCGGCAGCCTGCTGAAGACTACCTGTCAGTTGAATGCCCAGAACTGACGGCGCAGTCGGTCGACTGGCCAAGTCCGATCTGCTTCATGAAATTCTGCTTGCCCCAGAACAAACATTCTTCGCTTATGCGGCCATCCTTGTTCCAGTATCCGATGGTCGGACTGCCGCGAAACCTAGCGGAGTCCAGTCAGGATGGACACCCGCGCGGCGCTAAGGTCCTTATGAGGTACCCCTATTTCAAGCCACCACGATCGGCACCTTGTTCGGCGAGGCTTTCACACGATTGTAGAGATCGATGATGTCCTGGTTCATCAGGCGGATGCAGCCGGATGAGGCCTGCGTTCCGATCGACCACCATTCCGGCGAGCCGTGTACTCGGAAGCCCGTATCCTGCCCGTCGCGGAAGATGTAGAGCGCGCGCGCACCGAGCGGATTATCGAGGCCACCGGGCTGACCGCCGGCCCACTTTGCCACTTCCGGCTTGCGCGCGATCATTTCCTTTGGCGGCGTCCAGGTCGGCCACTTCTTGGTGTATTGGATGACTGCCCGGCCGTTCCATTCGAAACCGGCCTTGCCGACGCCGACACCATAGCGAATAGCGTCGCCGCCTTCCTGCACCCAATAGAGATATCTCTCGTTGACCCGAACCACGATTGTGCCCGGCGCTTCGCCGGTGGGGTCGACCACCACCTGACGGCGCCATTGCGGCTTCACCTTCTTGTACGGGATCGCCGGGACGACGAGGCCTTCGTCGTTCAGCGAGGCATACATGACGTCCGGGTTGGTGACGTTCTTGTCGACGCTGATCTGCGGCCGGATCGTACCGGTCGACGTCATATCGAGGCCGACTGTGGAACCTGCCTCCTCGAAGCCGTTGGTGGAGCAGCCCGCGGCCAGCAGCGCTGAGCCGAGGCCGATCAGCGCTGAACGGCGCGACAAGTCTGTTTGCAGAAGAGAAAGGGATTTTAGATCGGGCGATTGCGACACGGTACACATCCACGCTGAACACAACTCGGCCGCCTTGCTAAGCGGTCATTCGTTCGCATTTTCACGGTTCATGGTTGAGAAAAGGTGAAAACCTTAGAGACCAATGCGTTAGCCTCAACGATGACGCCACATGCGGGCGCTGCCGCGAGTCGCGTCACGGCTTTTCCTCGCTTCGGTCACAAAGCTGGCACGAGCCGCCCCTACCCCTAGGCTTCGAATCGAAACGCCGCTGGAAAAAAGGAGGCGAACCATGAGACCGCACCTCGCCTTGCGCGCGGCATCGAAGCGCTGCTCCTACCCGCTGGCGCTATTCCTGCGCGGCGAAGATTTGCCATCGCCGGCCGAATCCTGGACGCCCTACCGCCATACGATCAAGCGGCGCGATCCCGCGCAGCACTAAGCGCCAAAAAAATCAGGCGGGCCGAAGCCCGCCTGAGACATACGCCTGGGAGTGATGCGTCGGGAACTACGCGGCGTATTCCTGCGAGCAGTCAGCGTCAGAACACTCCGCCGCGCGTTGCGCGCGACCGAGCACGATGGCGGCAACGAGCCCGGCCAGTGAGGCCACGACGGCACAGATGATGTTCACCATCTGGAAGGCAAAGGCGTAGGCGCTTCGCGCTTCGGCGACGAGCAACTCGCCCGCCGAGCCACCGACCGCAGCAGCCTCGCCGATGGCGCCGCCAATCGTCTGGCGCGCCGCCTGCGCGGCCGCTCCGGTCAGGCCGTTGAGGTCGATACCTGCCATCGCGCTGGCATAAAGCGCCGTCACGACGCTGCCCAAAACCGCGATGCCCAGCGCGCCGCCGAATTCGGAACTGGTTTCCGCCAGCCCGGATGCGATGCCGGCGCGTTCCGGCGGCACCGAGCCGACGATAAGGTCGGTCGACAGAGTGAAGATCGGCGCCAAGCCGAACGACATGACGAAATAACCAACCACCAGAAGCCATAGTGAGCCAATCGCCGCCGAGTAGGCCAACATCAGGAAGCTGAGCGCCGCCACGCCATAGCCGGCCGCCATGACATGGGCGGGCCGCATCTTGCCGGCCAGCGCCGGCGCCAGCATCGAACCGGCGATAAAGCCGACCGCTGACGGCGTGGTCCACAAGCCGGCAGTCAGCGGATCGAGGCTAAGCACCAGCTGCATATATTGCGCCGTCAGCATGAAGGTGCCGAAGGCGGCAAACACGCCGAGAATGTAGATGAAGAGCGACGCGGAGAAGGCACGCGAGGAAAAGAGGTTGAGGTCGATCAGCGGCTCGTCGAGCTTCTGCTGGCGCACGATGAAGACAGCCGCGACGAGGATGCCGGCCACGATCGAGGCCAGAGCCTGCCAATCGGCTCCCGCCACCGCGATGTGCTTGATGCCGTAGATCGTCGCCAATACAGCCACCAGCGACAGCACCGCACTGGCGACGTCGATACGGCCAGCCTTCTCGTCGCGATATTCAGGCAGCAGGAACGGCCCGACCGCCAGAAGCAGGACCATCACCGGCACGGCGATCAAAAACACCGAACCCCACCAGAACCAGGTGAGCAGCGCGCCGCCGATGAGCGGGCCAATCGCGCCTCCAGCCGAGAAGGACGAAATCCACACGCCGATCGCAAAAGTGCGTTCTTTCGGATCGGGAAACATGTTGCTGATCAGCGAAAGCGTCGACGGCGCGAGGGTTGCCGCGGAGACGCCGAGGAAGGCCCGTGCGACGATCAGCATTTCGGCGGACGTGGCGAAAGCGGCCAGGATCGATGTGATGCCGAACGCGACGGCGCCGATCAGCAGCAGCTTGCGCCGGCCAATGCGGTCGCCAAGCGTGCCCATCGTGATGAGCGCACCGGCGATGACGAAACCATAGATATCGACGATCCAAAGCATCTCTGTGGCCGACGGCTTCAGATCCGCCACGATATGCGGCACCGCCAGATTCAGAACCGTCAAATCCATGGAATAGAGCAGACAAGGCAGCGCGATCACCGCGAGGCCGATCCATTCGCGCCGGCCAGCCTTGCGAGGGGCCGCGGTTTCGCGCAGTGGGATCGCTTCGGTCATGACGCTTCTCCTGTTCGTCCGATGCTCCAAGGACGCCGACAAGAGCGCGAAGCCGACGGGAAATCTTGAAGATTTGTTCGCTGCCGTCCACGAACGATCACAAATGCGTGACGCCCGCGACAGCGTTCGAACCATTGCGGACGACAAATAGCGCAGAGCCCCTGACAGCTTTCTGTCAGGAGCCCCGTGGTCGAATTGTCAGAGGGCGTATGCCAACCGCTTACGCGGCGTCGCGCCGGTCGTTGGCATCGATCATGGTGCGCATCGAGTCGGCGAGGCGGCTTTCCAGGCGTTTCGAAACGGCTCGCTTCCATTCGCCAGACGGCGCGAACTCATCGTTCACAAGCGGCAAGGCGAGCAACCGGTCGACGATCGACGTGGTTTCAGCAAGCGACAAAAGCGCCTCGATCTCGGGCGATGTCGCGGTGTCGTTCAGGTGATTTGTCTGTTCCTGTCCCATGTGCGGAATCTAGCGCATGGGTGATGACAGTTTGAAGGCAAGAGCGAGGCCATTGAAGGGCGATCGCGAGCAAATTCGTCGTTGCGTTTGCTCGTCTTGCGAAAATTCCTGCGCTTCAACCTCTCACGCTTCCGGTTGGAGCATCGGCGGCAATTCTAATCTGGAACCGCCGCCCAATGCCTTAGGTGGTTGCAGAGCGAATCGCCGGATAGAGCAATCGATAGCGCGCGTAGGCGGCTTCGTAGCTGGCGGCGAAGCCGCGCTCAGGCTCGATGCTTTCGGCCGTCACTGGGGCTGTGCAAACAGCAAACGGGTCAGCGCCTTCGGCCGCAACGAGGCCGAGCCGTGCGGCGCCGAAGGCCGCGCCGAAATCGCCGTCGGCGGGCACATCAACCGGAATGCCGAGCGCGGTGGCAATCGACTTCAACCAATAGCGCGAGCGCGAGCCGCCGCCGATCGCAGTGACGCGGCTGAGTTCAGTGCCGGCCGCGCGCAAGGCTTCAAGGGAGTCGCGGAAGGCAAAGGCCACGCCTTCCAGAACCGCTTGGGTCAGCACCTTGCGGTCGGATTGATGGGCGAGGCCAGCGAAAACGCCACGGATCGCGGCATCATTGTGAGGGGTGCGTTCGCCGGAGAGATAAGGCAGGAAGGTGACGGGCGTCGGCGCCTTCAACACATCGCCGAGTTCGGCGGTCAGATCGGCCTGCGCTTTGCCGGTGATGCCGGCCAGCCAGGTGAGCGAATCCGAAGCCGACAGGATGACGCCCATCTGGTGCCAGGTGTTTGGCAGCGCGTGGCAGAAGGTGTGAACCGCGCTTTCGGGGTTGGGCAGATAGCTGCCGTTTGCCGCGAACAAAACGCCCGACGTGCCGAGCGACACGAAGGCATGGCCCGGCTGCACGGTGCCCACGCCGGCGGCGGAGGCCGCGTTGTCGCCAGCGCCGCCAGCGATGACCACTGCATTGCCCATGCCCCAGTTCGACGCCAGTCCGGACCGCAGCGTGCCGGCCTTTTCGGTGCCCTCGACCAGCCCCGGCATGTGCTTTTCATCCAGATCGGTGGCGGCCAACAAGTCGCTCGACCATTTACGCGCGCCGACATCGAGCCAGGACGTGCCTGCGGAATCCGACATTTCGGAAAGATACTCGCCCGACAGCCAGAGCCGCAGATAGTCTTTCGGCAGCAGCACCTTTGCGACCTTGGCGAAAATCTCAGGCTCATGCTTCTTCACCCAGGCCAGCTTCGGCGCGGTGAAGCCCGGAAACACGATGTTGCCGGTGATCTTGCGAAAGCGTGGGTCGGCGTCGAGCGCGGCAGCTTCCGCGTGGCTGCGCGTGTCGTTCCACAGGATGCAGGGCCGCAGCACCTTGTCGGCGGCGTCGATGAGCGTCGCGCCATGCATCTGGCCTGACAGGCCAATGCCCTTTACCGCCGCGAGATCTTTCGGATGCGAGGCCTTCAGCTCACCGATGGCTTCTTCAGTCGCCTTGATCCAGTCGGCTGGGTCCTGCTCGGACCAGCCCGTGTGCGGCCGCGAAACGTCCAACTTTCCATGACCGGAAGCAATTGCCTTCTGGCCGTTGTCGATCAGCAGCGCCTTGACGCCTGACGTTCCGAGATCGAGTCCGAGATACAATTTGGTTCCTCCGATATGCGGTTGCCTTCAACTTGCCGCACCGGGTTTATCGCGCGCAACAAAGAAATGACGTAAGCGTGTCGGGCGGGCCGGGCGTCAATCGTCTTTGAGGCAGTTCAACCCGAAAGGACCTTTCAATGCCCAGCACTGTACGTCTGCACCGCGTTATCGCGACAAGCCCGAACAAGCTCTATCGCGCCTTTCTCGAGGCTGACGCGATGGCGAAATGGCTCCCACCGAACGGCTTCACCTGCACCGTTCATCATTTCGAACCGAAAGTCGGCGGCACGTTCAAGATGTCGTTCCGCAATTTTACCACCGGCAACAGTCATTCCTTCGGCGGTGAGTTTATCGAGCTCGTTCAGGATGAGCGCCTGCGCTACACGGACCGGTTCGACGATCCGAATCTGCCTGGCGAGATTCAGGTCACCGTCGAGCTGAAAGAGGTTTCGTGCGGAACCGAACTCAACATCGAGCAGGCCGGCATCCCGGATTTGATACCCGCAGAAGCCTGCTATCTCGGGTGGCAGGAATCCCTACGAAACCTGCAGAAGCTGGTCGAGCCCGACATCAAGGAGTAGGCCCGACCGCAAGATTTGCCGCGCGGCGCACGAAAAGCTGCGACAAAGGACTGGCCGGGCGCGCAGCCGCGCGCTCGGCCGTCAGCGCGGACGCCAGATGTCCGTTGCCGGAGCGCAACGCCGCCTCGATCAGGGTCAGGTCGATGACATCGCGTTGCGCGTGGCTGCCGCCGAAACGGTGCGCGATCTCGCGCACTGGGCGTATCAGGCCGGCGGCGGCGGCGTAGTCACCTTCGCCAAATTTCAGGATGCCGAGCGCAATCGGATAGCCGATATCGCGAGCAAAGGCGGCGTTGTCCCCGCCGCTTGCAATCGCGCCACGCTGCGCGTCGAGCAATGTCGCCGCCAGATCACTGCGCCCTGCCCCGACAAACGCCATCATCGCGTGAATATCGTTGAAGGCGTAATTGCCCGCCGATGCTTTTGGCGCCCAATTGTCCGCCAGTTTCTGCCAGCGATCACCGACATCGACACGGTCGAGATAGAGCCGCCACAGGATCGCCGAAGCATCGACAAGATTCAGCGCCAGGGTCGAGCCGGCCTGACGGATCGGGCCGTCATAGAGCGCCAGCACTTCGTCGGTTTCGCCGAGATCGTAGTGGAATAGCGCAAGGTGCCACCAATTGTGAATCTGGAGAAAACTCTCCTTCGTCCAGTTTTCCGGATTGGTCCGCATCCAGGCGATGCCGTCGCGCTGGCGGCATTGCATCTCCATCACATGCGCCACCGCATGCTGCGCCCAGCCATCGCGCGGTTCGAGATCGATCGCGGCCCGGCCGAACCTTTCGGCGCTCGCATAGTCGCCCATCTCCTCGAAGCCGAAAGCCTGCATGCCGAGCATCGCATGATAGCCGGGCATGGTGCGCTCCCACACTGGCAACGACCGGCTCATGCGGTCGCGCAACATGCGAGCATTGCCAGTGAAGAAGTCGATCTGGTGCCCGGCCTGGAGAGCCACGCCGTCCAGCGGATTATCGATGGTGACGTCTTCGAGGATGCGCCCCGCCTCGTGCCAGCCGCCACCGGCAAGTGCGCCAAGAGCGGCGATATGGGCCATCTCCCGCCGCGTCGCGGAGAGCCGGGCCGCTGTCTCATGGCAATGTCGCGCGACGGCAAGCGCCTCGCGATCGGTCGACAGACCGTAGAGATAACCCTTGAAAATGTGGGCCATGACGAAACCCGGATCAGCCGCGATCGCGGCATCGATCGAGCAGACAGGATCGCCGATGAAACACTGCAGTTCGTGCACCGCTAGCAGATAGTGGTCGATACTGGCCGCGCTGGCGCCGGTGAGCGGAAGGCCGAGTGGGTCTTTCAATTGCCCGACCGAACGGTCGCCGTCGCGATACCGGCACCGATCAGCAACGTGCCGCCGGTGCGGTTGAAAATGCGCAACGTATGCGGGCTGGAGAACGCCGCGCGCGCCTTCGACGCGGCAAGCGCGTAGCCAAACGCGTTGGCAAAGGCGAGCACCAGAAATGTTGTTTCGAAGATAGCCATCTGCATCCAGAAATCGGCGTGCCGGTCGAGGAATTGCGGCAGGAAAGCGACGAAGAAGGTGATGCTCTTCGGATTCAGCGCGGTAACCAGCCATGCATGCGCAGTCATCTTGGCGGCCGAAACGGCGTCCTTGCGTGGCTCTGCGTTGAGCGCACCGCCGGCCCTGAACAGCTTTAGGCCGAGATAGATCAAATAGGCCGCGCCGACCCATTTAAGCAGGGTAAACACCGTCGCCGAGGCAGCTAGCAGCGCGCCTACTCCCAGCATCGACAGTGTCATAGCCGTAAAATCGCCAAGTGCGACGCCTACAGCCATCGGCAACGCCGTGCGCCAGCCCTGGCCCAGCGCATAGGACACGACCAGCAGGATCGTCGGACCCGGGATGACAAGCAGGATGGCGGATGCGGCGGCAAATGCCGCCCACGTTTCGAAGGACATCGATCACTCCTAGAAGGAATGAGGATAAATCCGCGACGCGAACGGTTTGTAAAGGGGAGTTTTGCAACGTAATGCTTCCCCTCAAAGAGGATCGAAATCTCCTAGTTCAACGGAATATCGTTGTCCGCCTTGCTGTCCTGATAGGTCGCGGAAAGGTCGTCATACCGTTTTGCAATTCCGGCGACGCGCGCTTCCAGCCGCTCGCGGTCGGCCTCGGGCAGCGCCCGTACGAGTTTGCGGATGGAGTAGCTTTTCCAGTAGGCATTTTCGGCATTGTAGCCGCCCGGATCGAGCGTGAAGACCTCTTTCAGGATTTTCAGGTCGTGCGGGATAGCGAAACTGTCGCGCGAATCCTCATGGCTGAAGAGGTAGTAGAAATTGTCGAAGCCGGTCCAGGTGATGGCCGACAGGCAGAGCGAGCAAGGCTCGTGCGTGGCGATGAAGATGCAATCCTTCGTGTCGGGCCGGTCGGCCTTCGGCATCTCATAGAAGCGCTTCAGGCAGTGGATTTCGCCGTGCCAGAGCGGGTTTTCCGTCTCGTTGTTGGTCTCGGCTAGCACCAGCGAGTCGTCGGCCTTGTTGAGGATCGCCGCGCCGAACAGCTTGTTGCCGTGCGATACGCCGTCAGCGGTCTTCGGCACGATATCGTGCTCGATCACGTCGAGCAGACGCTCGACCAGTTGCGCATCGTTTTGCATGTCAATCCTCGACGGGAAGATGGATTTCGTATGGGTCGGCGAAGAAATGCTCTTCGAGGTTCTGTTCGTCGCCGGTGCGGTCGACGACGAGAAAATCCTGCGCCTCGCCGATCGGCGTCAGCACGCCGTGCCAGAGATTCTTCGGAAAATTCACGCCCTGGCCGGGATGGGTGAGAAAGACCTGCGGCTCACGCGAGCCGTCCGGCGTGTCATGGGCGACGACGACGAGGAAAGGCCGCGGCGATAGAGGCATGAACGCCTGGCTGCCGAACGGATGCCGCTCGACCATGGTGAGCTTGAGCGGAAAATCATAGGGCGTGCCCTTGAAGATCGAAAGAATGACCCTCGCATTCGTGCCCGCGACATCGACAGTTGCAAGGTCGTGATAGCGCTCGCATTTGCCGTTGTTGATCGGGTAATGGTTCGGCCAATTGGTGGCGTCGAGTACCTGGCCGAACGGGCCAAAGTTCTCGCGGGTCAGCGGGCGGGCGGTGAGGATGCGGGTCATCACCGCTTCCACAAATTCGCGTGACGGTTTACATCCTTGTACAGCAGATAGCGGAACGGCCTGTTGCCGCCGGCATAGCAAGCCTGCGGGCAGAAGGCGCGCAGCCACATATAGTCGCCGGCCTCCACTTCGACCCAGTCATTGTTCAGCCGGTAGACCGCCTGACCTTCGAGTACGTAAAGCCCGTGCTCCATCACGTGTGTTTCCGGAAACGGAATGATGCCGCCCGGCTGGAAGGTGACGACCGTTACGTGCATGTCGTGGCGCAGGTCGTTCGGGTCCACGAAGCGCGTCGTCGCCCACTTGCCTTCTGTATCAGGCATTGGGTTCGGCTGGATTTCGTTTTCGTTCAGGAACAGCGCGTCGGGCGCATCCAGCCCGTCGACATATTCATAGGCCTTGCGCACCCAGTGAAAACGCGCGGTTTCGCCGTTCGTGTTGCGCACTGTCCAGCGGCTGGCCGGCGGAAGATAGGCATAACCGCCCGGCGTCAGCACATGCTCCTGGCCGGCGAGCGTCACGGTCACCGAACCCTCGACCACGAAGAACACGCCTTCCGCGCCCTGGTCGGGTTCGGGGCGATCGCTGCCGCCGCCGGGCTGCACTTCCATGATGTATTGCGAAAAGGTCTCGGCGAAACCTGAGAGCGGCCGCGCAATGATCCAGCACCGCGTCTTGTCCCAGTGCGGGAGCAGGCTGGCGACGATGTCGGAAAATTCGCGCTTCGGGATCACCGCATAGGCTTCGGTGAACACCGCGCGGTCGGTGATGAGATCGGTCTGCGGCGGCAGGCCGCCTTTCGGCGCGTAGTAGCTGCGAGTGGGCATGGTCGATCCTGAGCGAGTGGTAGCGTCCATTGTTCTATGCCGGCAAGAGGTCGTTGAGGCGATGCCGGGCGATGCGCTCCACCTGCTTGCAGGCGGTGGCGAACTCGGTCTCGCGGTTGTTTTCGATGCGAGTCTTGAAGGTTTTCAGAATATTCGCCTTCCCGCCGGCGTCACGGACGGCGATGATGAAGGGGAAGCCGAATTTTTTCACGTAGGCATCATTGAGTTCGGTGAATTTCTTGCGCTCGGCATCAGTGAGCGCGTCGAGGCCGGCGCTGGCCTGCTCCGACGTCGATTCCTTGGTGAGACGCTTGGCTTGCGCAAGCTTTCCGGCAAGGTCGGGGTGGGCGGTAAGAACACCAAGCCTTTGTTTCTCGCTGGCCGAGCGGAACACGCGGCAGAGCGCATTGTGCAGCCCGCCGGCGCTGTCATTCGCGGGACCGAGTTCCAGATCGTAAGCGCCTTCGGCGATCCAGGGCGAATGTTCAAAGATGCCGCCGAATTTTTCGACGAAAGCTTTCTTGTCCATGCGGGAGGGGCGCAGTACCTGGGGCTTGTAGGGATGCGTGTCGCGCCAGTGGTCTGCAATGTCGACGCGGCGCGGTAGCCAAACCTTCTTGTGGCTTTTCACGTAGTCGATGAATTTCTGCAGGCCGAGTGCGCGGCCCGGCCGGCCGATCAGGCGGCAGTGCAGGCCGATGCTCATCATCTTCGGCTTGCCGGCCTTGCCTTCAGCATAAAGCGTATCGAAGGCGTCCTTCAGATACTGAAAGAACTGTTCGCCATCGGTGAAGCCAGCCGTGATTGCGAAACGCATATCGTTGGCATCAAGCGTGTAGGGTATCACCAGTTGCGGCTCGATAGCGTTGCCGTGGCCGTCGTGGTCGAGCCAGTAGGGCAAATCGTCGTCATAGGTGTCGGAGATGTAAGCGAAGCCGCCATGTGCACAGGCGAGCCGAACGGAATTGACAGACGTCCGGCCGAGATAAAGGCCTGCAGGCTTTTCGCCTGTTACCTCCGTGTGCAGCCTGATCGCTTCGATCAGATCAGCGCGCTCGGCGTCCTCGTTGTGGTCACGGTAGTCGATCCAGCGCAAGCCATGCGAAGCGATCTCCCAACCGGCATCCTGCATGGCGGCGACCTGATCGGGCGAGCGGGCGAGCGCCGATGCCACGCCATAGATCGTGACCGGGATTTCCGCCGCGGTGAACATGCGATGCAGCCGCCAGAAGCCGGCGCGCGCGCCATATTCGTAGATCGATTCCATGTTCCAGTGGCGCTTGCCCTGCCAGGGCGCAGCGCCGGTGATCTCGGACAGGAAGGCCTCGGAAGCGGCGTCGCCATGAAGAATGTTGTTCTCGCCGCCTTCCTCGTAATTCAGCACGAACTGGACGGCGACGTGCGCTCCACCGGGCCATTTCGGGTGCGGCGGGTTGGCGCCATAGCCGCGCATGTCTCGAACGTAACGCATGATCCTCCCACCCTTATGCCAAGGTGATTTCTTCAACCATAGCGTGGGTAACGCGAAAGATTCCCTCCAAAATTTTTGAAAATGCTTTTTGGTCTCTCCCGCTTCCAGCCTGTCATGGCTTGGTCTTAAATCGGTAGACGTGTGGCCATCAAGAACGACAACAACGCCGATGGCAAAGGGAGATTTCATGTCGAGTGACAAGAGCGGACGCCTGACCACCCATGTGCTGGACACGGCGAGCGGCAATCCCGCGCAAGGCTTGAAGATCGAGCTTTATCGCATCGAGGACGATAAGCGCTCACTCTTGAAGACGGTTGTCACCAACAATGACGGACGGGTGGACTCGCCATTGCTGGCGGCCGCAGAGTTCCAGACCGGCGAATATGAGCTGGTGTTCTTCGCCGGCGACTATCTGCGCGGCCAAGGAACCAAGCTGCCCTCCCCGGCATTCCTCGATATCGTGCCGCTGCGTTTCGGCATGGCGGAAAAGACGCACTATCATGTGCCGCTGCTGATCTCCCCCTACAGCTACTCGACCTATCGCGGAAGCTGACAGCGCGGAAACTGTCCCGCACGGCTTGCCGGAGGCTAGGGTAAGCGGCAGGATGGACAGGAAGGGCAAATAACCAACCAAGAATACCGAACGGGCCATCGCGCCGGAACGCGATCTGGAAAGCCGCACGGGGAGGCAGGAAAGAATGGCCAAGGTAAGACTCAGGTCGGAGACCCGATTCCTTCTCAACGATGAGGAGGTGCGGCTATCGGATGTGACGCCCGACGAGACGCTGCTCGACTATTTGCGGCTGCGCCGCTCGCTGAAGGGCACCAAGGAAGGCTGCGCCGAGGGTGACTGCGGCGCCTGCACGGTTCTGGTCGGCCGGCTCTACGAAGGCAAGCTGGCGTATGAAAGCGTCAACGCCTGCATCCGCTTCCTCGGTTCGCTTGACGGCACCCATGTCGTCACCATCGAGCATCTGAGGGGTACGGGCGGCAATCTGCATCCCGTGCAGCAGGCGATGGTCGATTTCCACGGCTCGCAATGCGGCTTCTGCACGCCGGGCTTCGTGATGTCGCTTTATGGCCTTTGGATGCGCTCGCCGAATCCCAGCGATGCCGCTATCGAAAAATCTCTGCAGGGCAATCTCTGCCGCTGCACCGGCTACGAGGCGATCATGCGCGCCGCGCGCGCCATTTCCGACTACGGCAAGGTCGCCAAGGACCCGCTTCTGGTCGAGCGCAGGGCGGTCATCGCCAAGCTGACCACGCTGCGCGACGGCGCGCGGGTCGAGATAGGCGAAGGCAAGAAACGCCTGATCATCCCGGCCAATGCCGACGATTTTGCCAAGATTCTTGAAACCGAGCCGACCGCCACCGTGGTCGCTGGCTCGACCGACGTCGGCCTATGGGTAACGAAGCAGCATCGCGACATCACGCCGGCTATCTTCATCGCCAATCTGGACGACCTGAAATCGATCTCCGAGGAGGAAGGCGTTATCACCATCGGCGCCGGCGCCACCTACACCGAAGCGTTTTCAACGTTGTCGAAGCGTATCCCGGCACTCGGTCCGCTGATCGACCGCATCGGCGGCGAGCAGGTGCGCAACATGGGCACAATCGGCGGCAACATCGCTAATGGCTCGCCGATCGGCGACACGCCGCCGCCGCTGATCGCGCTGGGCAGCACACTGACGCTGCGCAAGGGCAAGAAGCGCCGCACGATCCCGCTGGAAGACTTTTTCATCGCCTACGGCAAGCAGGACCGGAAGCCCGGTGAGTTCGTGGAGGCCGTGCATGTGCCGATCCCGGTCAAGGGATCGAAATTCGCCGTCTATAAGGTGACCAAGCGCCGTGACGAGGACATTACGGCGACACTCGGCGCGTTCCATCTGACGCTGACGAAGAACGGCACGGTGGACGACATCTGCATCGCCTATGGCGGCATGGCGGCAACGCCGAAGCGCGCGCTTCATGTCGAGAAGGCGTTGGTCGGCAAGGCTTGGAACGAGGAAAATGTAACGGCCGCACTATCCGTCTTCGCCTCTGACTTTACGCCGCTGACCGATATGCGGGCGACGGCCGACTATCGCGCACTAGCCGGGCGCAACCTGCTGCTGCGCTTCTATCATGAGACCACCGGCACGAAAGAGCCGCTGCAAGTGTCGAGGGAGGCTGCGTGATGACTGCTCATCAACCGAACATCAAAGCCGCGAAGATCACCGGCGGCGTGCATTCCGACACCCGTCATGACTCCGCGCACAAGCATGTCACCGGCGACGCCATCTATATCGACGATATGCCCGAGCCGGCAGGCACGCTGCATATCGGCATCGGCCAGTCTTCGGTGGCCCATGGCAAGATAACCAAGCTCGATCTGTCGGCGGTGCGCGCGGCGCCCGGCGTGGTCGACGTGCTGACGGCCAAGGACGTTCCCGGCGAGAATGACATTTCGCCGAGCGGCATGCATGACGACCCGATATTCGCCGACGGGCTGGTGCAGTTCCACGGTCAGCCCATCTTTGCCGTGGTCGCCGAGACCCGCGAGCAGGCACGCGCCGCCGCGCGGCTTGCCAAAGTCGAATATAAGGAACTGCCAGCGACGATCGAAATCTGGGATCTCGACGTCAAAACCCACAAGCAGGTGACGACGCCGCTGACGCTGAAACGCGGCGATGCGACGAAGGCGATCAAGAATGCCCCACGCAAGCTGAAAGGCCGCATGTGGCTGGGTGGTCAGGAGCATTTTTATCTGGAAGGTCAGGTGTCGCTCGCCGTGCCCGGTGAGGACGAGGAGGTGCATGTCTATTCGTCGACGCAAGGACCCAGCGAGACGCAGCACCTAGTGGCGCATGCGCTAGGCGTGCCGAGCCATTCGGTCCAGGTCGAAATCCGCCGCATGGGCGGCGCTTTCGGCGGCAAGGAAACGCAGGCCAATCAGGGCGCGGCCATCGCGGCAATCGCTGCGAAAAAGCTGAAGCGCGCCGTGAAGATGCGCATGGACCGCGACGAGGACATGACGGCCACCGGCAAGCGGCACGACTTCGCCATCGACTATGAAGTAGGCTTCGACGATGAGGGCCGCATTCAGGGCGTCGACTATATGTTCGCCTATCGCTGCGGCTTTTCCGCTGATTTGTCGGGGCCGGTCGGTGACCGCGCGCTGTTCCATTGCGACAACGCCTATTTTTATCCAAACGTTCACGCGCAATCGGCGCCGCTTTATACCAACACCGTTTCCAATACCGCGTTCCGCGGCTTCGGCGGTCCGCAAGGCATGGTGGGAGCCGAACGCGTGATCGAGGAGGTTGCCTACGCTGTCGGCAAGGACCCGCTCGAAATCCGCAAGCTCAACTTCTATGACGCGATGGGAGCCGATACCGGCCGTAACGTCACGCCGTACCATCAAACCGTGCAGGATTGCATCATCCAGAAAGTCGTCGCCCAGCTTGAAGAGAGCAGCGACTATCAGCGCAGACGTCGCGAAATCCAGGCGTTCAACAAGAACAGCCGCTTGATCAAACGCGGCATCGCGCTGACGCCGGTGAAGTTCGGCATTTCCTTCACCAAGACCGAGTCCAACCAGGCCGGCGCATTGGTGCATGTCTATGCCGACGGTTCGGTGCACATGAACCATGGCGGCACCGAGATGGGCCAGGGCCTGCATCTCAAGGTGGCGCAGGTAGTGGCGTCGGAATTCCAGATCGACCTCGACCGGGTGAAGATCACGGCGACCACAACCGCCAAGGTGCCGAACACCGCGCCAACGGCTGCGTCTTCTGGCGCGGATCTGAACGGCATGGCGGCGCAGGATGCCGCGCGGCAGATCAGAAAGCGGCTCGAACAATTCGCCGCCGACAAATACAGCGTGCCGCTCGACCAGATCGAGTTCCTGCCGAACCGGGTGCGGGTCGGCAATCAGGAGATCGCCTTTACCGAACTGGTCAATCAGGCATTCAAGAACCGCGTGCACCTCTCGGCATCGGGGCACTACAAGACGCCGAAAATCCATTGGGATCGCGCCAAGGGTCGGGGCCACGCCTTCTACTACTACGCCTATGGCGCGGCCTGCGCGGAAGTCTCGATCGACACGCTGACCGGCGAATATGTGATCGAGCGCGCCGACATCGTTCACGACACCGGTCGCTCGCTCAATCGGGCGATCGACATCGGCCAGATCGAGGGTGGCTTCGTGCAGGGTGCCGGTTGGCTGACGACCGAGGAGCTGTGGTGGGATGCCAAGGGCCGTCTGCGTACGCACGCGCCGTCGACCTACAAGATCCCGCTAGCTTCCGACCGGCCGAAAATCTTCAACACGACCCTCATCGACTGGTCGGAAGCTTATGAGCCGACGATCCACCGTTCGAAGGCTGTTGGCGAGCCGCCGCTGCCGCTCGGCATTTCGGTGCTGCATGCGTTGTCGGACGCCGTTGCCAGCGTCGCCGACTATAAGATCAGCCCACAGCTCGACGCCCCCGCGACGCCCGAACGCGTGCTGATGGCAGTCGAGCGCTTGAAGCGGGCCAAAGCGTGAGCGATCCCGCAAATTGTGATAGAATGTAGGATCATGTCCATCGGACCGACCCCCCTCTGTCCTGCCGGACATCTCCCCCTCAAGGGGGGAGATCAGCCGACCGCTATGGTTTCGCCAACCACCGATGCTGCAGGACGAGAGTCGGCGATGACGTGCGTGATCTCCCCCCTTGAGGGGGAGATGTCCGGCAGGACAGAGGGGGGTCGGTTCAGATCACAAACCGGCGTTGGTCAGCCATGACAACGCTCGCCAACAGCCTGTCAGATTTCCTCGCTGCCCATCCCAATGCGGCGCTGGTGGAAGTGTCGTCGGCCAAGGGTTCGACGCCGCGTGAGAAAGGGGCCTGGATGCTCGTCGCACCACGGCGCATCTTCGGGACGATCGGCGGCGGGCAACTCGAATATATGGCAATCGACAAGGCGCGGCAGATGCTGCGCACGCCGACCTTCCGCAAGATGGGCACGGTGCTGCTCGACATTCCGCTTGGGCCTGAAATCGGCCAGTGCTGCGGCGGACGTGTCGGATTGTCCGTGCGAATCGTCGACCGTGTTCTGGCCCGTGATCTGCTCGAGACGGCCAAAGCGCAGGATGCCGCACTACCCAATGCCTATATCTTCGGCGGTGGGCATGTCGGGCGCGCCTTGGCCGCGTCTATGCGCTTGCTTCCGCTGCGCCCGATCGTCGTCGAGACGCGGGCAGCAGAGCTGAAAGATTTACCAGATGGTGTCGAAGCACGACTGACGCCGGTGCCAGAAGAGGTGGTGCGCGATGCGCCGGCTGGCTCAGCCTTCCTGATCCTAACGCACGATCACGCGCTCGATTTCCTGATCGTCTCCGAGGCGCTGCGCCGCGAAGACGCCGCCTATGTCGGCATGATCGGCTCGAAGTCGAAGAAGGCGACGTTCAAAAACTGGTATTTGAAAAATGCCGACGGCACCGAAATGACCTTTTCGCGGCTGGTCTCGCCGATCGGCGGCGACGGCCTGCGCGACAAGCGGCCGGCGGTGATTGCAGCTCTGGCGGCTGCCGAGGTGATGACGGCGGTAGCGCTGCATCAGGCGAACATGCAGCCCGCCACGGCGTAGCCTGCCCTTCGCTACGGCTCCGGGCGTCGTCGCTAAAATCGATCCGCTGGATCGATTTTTCCGGCTTCGCCGGACCGCTACTCACTCTCCTGCACATGCGCCTCGAGGAACCACAACATTTTGTCGAGGGCGCGTGAGTAGTCGATGAAAAGGTCTGTGGTGTCCATGTCGCCGGCCTCGTCGGCATCGTCAACGGCTTCGCGGGCGCGCTTGGCTGCCATGGCATAGCGCTCGATCAGCGCGGCGAGATGATCCTTCGTCTTGGTGATGTCGGTCGGATAGGCCTTGAAAGGCGACGCCTTCGACACCTGCTGCAAGGTGCCTTGCGCCATGCCGCCGAGTTGCACTGCGCGCTCGGCAATCACGTCGACATGCTTCTCGATCTCCTCATAATGATCGTCCAGCATCTTGTGCAGGCCGATGAAGGTCGGGCCCTTGACGTTCCAATGCGCCTGTTTGGTGAGGAGGTCGATGGCATCGGCGAGCCGGGCGTTGAGCAGATCGATCGCCGTCTTCTTGGCGTTGGATTTGAGGTCATTGCGGGTGGTGATGTCCATAATGCTCTCCACTGGTCGGTAAAATTGGTCCGCCGCATCGCGTTACCTGTCAGATAATCGGAGGCCGGGCATTTGGTTCCTCACGTGACGAAGCAGACGAAATGGAATCGCCTCCATCGCCGCGAGAGGTTGCCAGCCGCGACAGGGGCTGCAAGAAATTGTGCATTGCCTGGTCGGGGAGCTTTCGATGGCGCTGCAATTCTGGTTCCACCCACTTGCCTCCTTCTGCCACAAGGTGCTGATCGCGCTGTATGAAAAGGACATCTCTTTTGAGCCCGTGATCGTCGATTTCGGCGATCCGGACTCGGTGGCCGCCTTCAAGAAGGTCTGGCCGATGGCTAAAATGCCGGTGCTGGTGGACCAGGATCGCGGCGAGACGATCGCCGAGACGACGATCATCCTCGAATATCTGGAGCTGCACTGCGGTGGGCCGAAATTCCTGCCCGCCGACTTGGATGACGCTTTGAAAGCCCGCTTCTGGGATCGGTTCTATGATCACTATGTCGAAGTGCCGATGCAAAAGATCGTTACCGATAATCTCCGGCCGGAGGGACACAACGACAGCTTCGGCGTCGAGCAGGCGCGGGTCCAGCTGCGCGAGGCATATGGCGTCATCGACATGGCGTTAGCGGGCAAGACTTGGGCCATGGGCGACACGTTTGGCATCGCGGACTGCGCCGCCGCGCCCGGTCTTTTCTACGCCAATACGGTTGAACCCATCGGCGCTACGTTTCCCAATGCTGCGGCCTATGCCCGACGGCTGATGATGCGCCCGTCTTACGCCCGCATCTTGCGCGACGCGGAGCCGTATTTCGTCAATTTTCCAATGCCCATCAAGCCGGACATCTCGGCGATCACATAATAGGATTTATGTAAGCAGTCTCTGACCGAGCGTTGTCCTGGTCAACAGGAACCGAACGAGCAAAGCGCTGCTTGCACTTCATCGTCGCCGAGCCGCGCCGGCACCAGCGCGCGGTGCTCCTGCATCTTACCCTGCCAGTCCGGCGATTGCGTCGTCTCCACCACCAGCTTGAAAACCCCATAGGCAGGCGCGCCGCCGGTTGTCACAAGGTCGGCGCCGCAGACGATGTCGGTTTTGTAGGACGGCAGGAAGCTCTCGCGGTCGGTATCGCGCACGACATCGGTCTCGCATCTCGCCCGGCCGAGGCCAGAAATATCCGGTCGCCGCAGGATCTTGACCTCGCCGCCTTGCACCCGGGCCTGCAAGCCGGTCCCATCGAGCATCATGTCGAGATAGGCCGAGGCGCTTCCCGGCGTCAGCCGCTGCGCGAACAACGCGGTAACGCCCCAATGCCAGAAATAGATCGCTGGGATCGCCAGCAGGCAGAGCACGGCGAGACCCACGCGTTTTTGCCGCGCCGAGGGACTCCAGCCGCCGATCCAGCCTCGGGCTCGCGGCAGATGCGGCACCTGTAGCAGCGGCACATCGGGATTGCCGCTGAAGGCGCGCCAACGCCCCTCGATTTCGTTCCACAATTCGTCGGCCGGCACCGACATGACCTCATGGTCAAAGGCAATCTGCACCTTGTCGCCCTTGTCGACGTAAAAATCTCCCCAGACAGGACCGCCGCCCCACAGGGCGCGAACCGGCATGTTGGCTTCATAAAAAGCCCGCGAAACCTCCACGGCCGCGATATTGTAGAGACTTCGGCCTTTGGTACGGCGAATGTCGACAAGTGTTAGGTCGCGGATCTCGTGCCACGGGATACGAAATGTCTTGTTGCCCAGCCGCTGCAGAATGCCGTCGCGGGAAAATTCCATATAGGGCTTTGCCGGCATGTCACGGCGATGGAACGCATAGACGATGAACGCCAGGCATGCGCCGATGGCGAGAAATCCGAGAAGCTTGCCTTCCGTGTCGTCGTCCGACAGATAGAGGATCGCTGCGCCGACAAGCATGATACCGATCGCGACCGGCACTTTTCGCATCAGGTATTTTTCGGTGCCGAATCGGCGCGTGGCGTGAACCGCGATCATGCCAGGCTTCGCGCCTTCGTCGCTCATGGCCGTCACCGACGAACTCTTCGTTCTCCGGGCAGATTGAGCGCCTGACACTGCTCGCCGTCAATGGCAAAGACTCGACTTAGAAGTTCAAGACCAGGCAGCCTCTCACGCAAAAAGTGCTTAGCAGTTCGCGCCTGCGTCCCATGGCGGACCGAGGGCCCGAGCCGTCTGCCGGCATTTGCCACGGCCGCCGCCGATTGTAGGGCAAAGTTCGACCGCGTTCGAAATTTCAATCGTCACCGCCGAGTATCATCTACGCCAGAACGGCTTCGCGCATTCCCGCGTGGCCGCATCTCGTGTCACGCCGATATCTTCAAGCAGATGATCATCGAGTTCGCTAAGGTCTTGCCGCTGCCGGCGGCGCGCGATGCAACGGCCGAGGACGCGCCACACAGTGTGATCCAAACCAATAATGCCGAATGGCGCGCGCGTGGGACGTTCAGTAACCAAGATCATCGTCGTCTCCCGTCTTTTCATGCTGACAGCATAACCGTTGCGGAACGGGTATGCTTCGACTATCATCGAAGTTTGATTGCGGGAGACGGCAGTGAAAGAAGGACCGGATATTGCAGGGATCGCCAGCCTGGTCGGCGATCCGGCGCGCGCCAATATGCTGACGGCCTTGCTGGGCGGAAGCGCGCTGACCGCCAGCGAACTTGCCCTTGAGGCGGGCGTTGGCCTTCCGACAGCAAGCTCACATCTGGCGAAACTTACAGACGGCGGACTGCTTACCTTGGTCAGCCAGGGCAGACACCGCTATTACGGTCTAGCGACGCCACAAGTGGCGGCGATGTTGGAATCGATCATGGGCGTCGCGTCAACTTTTGGTCCCAGGCGGGCTCGTCCAGGCCCCAAGGATGGAGCCATGCGCGAGGCCCGCATTTGCTACGATCATCTCGCAGGCGATCATGCAGTTGCGATGTTCGACGGGTTTGTGGCGCGCGACATCGTGCGGGTCGACGGCAATACGGTCACGCTTGGCCGTGAAGGCGAGACGTTTTTCAAGGCCGTCGGCATCGACACACGCAACCTGCAAGGACAGCGCCGTGCGATGTGCCGCGCCTGTCTCGACTGGAGCGCGCGACGGACACACCTCGCCGGCACGCTTGGCGCAGCCATCCTCGACAAGATCGTTGCGGACAAATGGGCGCGACGGGAAAAAGACAGCCGCGTGGTACGCTTTACGCCCCCAGGTCGAACGGCATTTCGCAAGACGTTTTTGCCAGCATGAGCCAAGGCGTGGGTTTGGAACAAGTCGGACGATTCAGAGGCGGCGCAGAATATGGGGCGCGGCTTCCGTGCTGCTTACGCCTGGCACACTGTTGAACAGCCGAAGTTTCAAAGGTTCGGCGGTCATGGCCGCCACCGAAAGCGCATGATCCGGAGCGGCGGCCAGTGTCCACAGGCGCCATCGCTCGCCCGGTTGATCAGATATCCGCAGGCTGATGGTGTCTCGCGTTGGAAAGCCGATGCAAAAGCTGTCAAGCGGCAGAACGAGGCCTTTGCCGCGCGCCTTGACGAAGGCCTCCTTCAGCGTCCAGAGTTGGAAGAACTGCCTGTCGCGCCCTGCCGGATCGTTGGGCAGCGCCGCTACTTCGGCGTATGCGAAGAAGCGGCGGGCAAGGTCGAGTGCATCGAGCTGTCGGCCTAACCATTCCACGTCGACGCCGACGCAGGGCAGCCGCGAAACCGCCAACACGGCGCATCCCGTCGTGTGTGAGAGGTTGAAATCGAGTGGTGCATCGATCGCGTTCTCGATGGCAGGTCTGCCGTATTGGTTGCGGCTGAAGCGCCAATCGGCCGGGGCCACGCCGAGCACATAGCTGGACAGGGTAAACCGCAGCAGCGCGCGCGAGATAGTAAACTGACGCCGGTCCCGGTCGAAGTGAAAGCGATTGGAGCGCTCCCGCTCATCGTCGGTCATGACGGCGCGATAATGGTCGAGCAGAACATCGGGGGAGATTTGCGTCTCGTCGACGAGATGCAGATGAATCTGATCGGCGGCCATGATATCGGGCAAAGGCACGAGGGCAGCTCTCTTTCAACTGTCCGTCAGCACGAACTCGGGCTGCATGTCGCGGCTCAGATAGCCCTGTATTTGCCGCACAATCTGCGCCGCGTGCCCGGTTGCGATGCGGTCGCAGGCCTCGGTATCTCCGGCCGAAATGGCTGCGATCATGTCTTCGTGCTCGTCGACATATTGACGTGGCAGTTGGTCTGCAAAGGTCGAATAATACAGTCGCAGGATACGCCGGCCCTCGTCGAGCAGCCGCGCGAACAGGGCAGTATAGTATGAATTGCCGCACAGTTCTGCGATGGCGACATGAAAGTCACGGTTCGCCTCGATCATCCGTAGCGCATCGCGCGCCGCCACTGCCTGCGAAAAGATCGCCTGACACGCCCGGATCTTGTCGAGCTTTGCTGGGTCGTTCCGCCGCGCCGCGCCGCGTGTGGTGACGCGATACATGAGCGTGAGCGCCTCGAAATAGGCCGGCAACCCTGTGAAGTCGATGACAGCGACAATCGTGTTTCGGTTGGGCAGCGTGGTGACAAGGCCGTCCGCAGCCAGCCTGACGAGCGCTTCCCGCACCGGCGTGCGGGACATGCTGAAACGCTCTGCCAGCCCGACTTCATCCAGCGGGCTTCCAGGTTGCAGCCGGAGGTTGAGAATTTCCTCTCGCAACGTCTCGTAGACACTGCGGGTTCCCGATCCGCGCGATTTCTTTTCCCTCATTGCCTGCTCCCGACGTCACTCACCGCATAGCAGGAGTGTGACCGGCTTACGATTCACCGTTTCGCCTTTCACACTATCCGCCCTGTGTACAATTTGTCGACATGACGTTGACCAAGACGCTGTTTGCTGTCTATGCTGCCGCAGGATCATGTATCTGGGAGGATATATAAGATGTCGAAATTGCATGGGCTGTGGCTCACCACGATAGCCGCCGTCGGCTTGTTGTCAGCAGCCGGACAGGCATTCGCCCAGGAGCCCCAGACCGGCGGTACGCTGCGCATCCTCGCGACCGGCGAACCTGATCATCTCGACCCGACCTCGACGGGGTTGGTCTACACGAACAATTATATGCGCGCCGTGTCGCGCCAACTCGTCAGCTATGAGGCGTCGGCGGATGAGGCGGTGGCGCTGAAGCCAACCGGCGATCTCGCGACCGAGGTGCCGCAACCGACCGACAATGGCCTGACCTATACGTTCAAGCTGCGGCAGGGCGCGATGTGGAACGCGCCGTCCGGTGCGCGCCAGATTACGTCCGCCGATGTCGAGCGCGGCATGAAGCGCCTCTGCAATCCGCATCTTGGTGCTTTCGCAGTGGGCTATTTCACCGCGCTGGTTTCGGGCATGGCCGAGTTTTGCGACGGTTTCGCCAAGGTCGAACCGACCGCCGCTGCGATGAAGAAATACATCGATGCGAACGACATTGCCGGCGTCGAAACGCCGGACGACCAGACGGTCGTGTTCAAGCTGAAAGAGCAGGCGGGCGACTTCGTCTACATGCTGTCGCTGTCGAATGCGGCGCCGGCTCCTGTCGAGGTGCTGGAGTACATTCCGGACAGCCCCGAATATCGCGCCAACTATGTCGCCAGCGGTCCGTACACGATCGGCGAATATGTGCCCGACACGACTATCAAGCTGGTGCGCAACCCAGCCTGGAAGGCGGAGAGCGATCCGCTGCGCAAGGCTTATGTCGACGAGATCGAGATCGTCATGGGCCTGCAGCCCGATGGCATCATGCAGCAATTACAGTCAGGCGACGGCGACCTGGCGCTCGATATCAACATCCCGACAGCAATCCTGGCAACGCTGACGGCTGCCGGCGACGAGAAGCTGGTCGCGATGTCGGCCGGCAATACGAATTTCATCTTCATCAACACCGTTTCGAACAACAACAATGGCGCGCTGAAGAACCTCAAAGTGCGTCAGGCGCTGCACTATGCGGTCGACAAGGCGGCGGTCGTGCAGCAGTGGGGCGGCCCGACGGTGGCTGAGCCGGTGCACGGCATCTTCGGTATCGGCGTGCTTGGCCATCACAAGTTCGACCTTTATCCGTCGCCGGACTCCAAGGGCGATCCGGAAAAGGCGAAGGCGCTGCTCGCCGAGGCCGGCTTCCCGGATGGCATTTCGTTGAAGATGCCTTATCGCAACAAGGATGTCGAAGCGACGACGGCCGAGACGATCCAGGCCAGCATGGCGCGCGCCGGCATTAAGATCGAGCTGATCCCGGTCACGGCCGCGGATTACTATTCGAAGTTCATGACCAACCCGGTCAACACCAAGGACGGCGTGTGGGACATCGCGCCGGTCGGCTGGACGCCGGACTGGGTTGGCGGCGCTGCGCGCTCAGTGTTCCAGCCGCAGTTCACCTTTAATGGCACACACCAGACCTACAACTACACCGACTACAACAACGACAAGGCCAATGAAGTCGCCAAGCAGGCGATCAACGCCACGACGTCGGAAGATACGGCGAAGCTGTGGGCGCAGGTGGACGAGATCGTGATGGCGGACGCACCCGTCGTGCCGCTCATCGCCAACAAGAACCCGCGCTATCGCAGCGAGGCGGTGAAGAACTACCTGCCTTACGCGCTCGGCGTCGAAGGCGATTGGACCAACATCTGGCTGGAACGCTGATATCGCATCGCCCGAAGCCGCGCCGTAAGCTTTGGCGCGGCTGATCCGTTTTCCAGACCATGAGGTGAGGCTTGGCGGTTCTCGAAGCCAAGGGGCTGACTATCGACATCCCGACAGAGGACGGCGTCGTGCACGCCGTCCGCAATGTCTCGTTTGCCATCAAGCCGGGTTCCTTGTTCGGCATTGCCGGCGAGTCGGGCTCCGGCAAAAGCGTGCTCACCCAGGCGATCATGGGCCTGCTGCCTTTTGCCGATGTCGGCGGCGAGGTCTGGTTCGAAGGCCGCAATCTGATCGGCCTGCCGCCGGCCGAAATGCGCAAGCTGCGCGGCGGCCGTATCGGCATGATTTTTCAGGACCCGCTCTCCAGCCTTCATCCTTATTATACGATCGGCTCGCAGATCGCCGAAATGCTGCATGCGCACGAGACGATCAGCAAACAGGTTGCCCGTGCCCGTGTGGTCGATATGTTGGGCAAGGTCGGCATTCCGTCGCCGGCGGATCGCTTCGACGACTATCCGCACCAATTTTCCGGCGGCATGCGCCAGCGCGTGATGATCGCCATGGCACTGATCCTAAAACCGTCGCTGATCATCGCCGACGAGCCGACGACGGCTCTGGACGTCACCGTGCAGGCGCAGATCGTCGCCTTGCTCGACGCCATGCGCAAGGAGTTGGGCACGACGGTGATCCTGATAACGCACGATCTCGGCCTGCTGTCTAGCGTCGCCGACGACGTGATGGTCATGTATGCCGGCCACCGCATGGAATATGGCAAGGGAGCCAGCGTGTTTCGTACGCCGGCCCACCCCTACACCGCCGGCCTGTTGCGTTCGTCGCCGGCGAATTATTCGCCGGGTTCCGAGCTTGCGCCGATCAAGGGCAGGCCACCGAGCCTTTTGGCTACGCCTGCCGGCTGTGTTTTTGCGCCGCGCTGCGGCGATGCCTTGCCGAATTGCGCCATTGAGTCGCCGCCCTTGCGCACCTTTGACGATGGCGTCGAGGCCTTGTGTTGGCTGGAGCAGGGACCGATGCCTGCTGCCGCAGTGACGGCCGTCCTAGACGACAGAACTGCCGCCTCGAAGGGCGAGCCTGTCGTGACGGTCAAGGATGTCCATTTGACCTATCATATCGGCAGATTCTTCGGGCAGAAGCGCATACTCGATGTGCTGAAAGGCATCGACCTGACGGTCGGCAAGGGTGAGACGGTTGGCCTGGTCGGCGAAAGCGGTTGCGGCAAGTCGACGCTGGCGCGGGTGATCGCCGGGCTGACGCCGGCCACCAGCGGTTCGGTCAGGCTACTCGGCCAGGACATGGGTGCGCTATCGCCTGCGCAATGGCGCGACATGCGCCGGCAGGTGCAGATGGTTTTTCAGGATCCGTTCGGTTCGCTCAACCCGCGCCGTCGCGTCGGCTCGATCATCGGCGATCCGTTCCGCCTGCATGGCGTCGCAAGCAGAGAGGGGCGCAAGGCCAAGGTGCGCCATTTAATGGAGATCGTCGGGCTCAATCCAGAACATTACAACCGCTTTCCGTCGGAATTCTCCGGCGGCCAGCGGCAGCGTATCGGCATCGCTCGCGCCTTGGCGCTCAACCCGGCGCTGATCATCTGCGACGAGCCGGTATCCGCGCTCGATGTGTCGATCCAGGCGCAGGTGCTGAACCTTTTGCGCAAGCTGCAGCGCGAACTCGACCTGACCTACCTGTTCATCTCGCATGACCTCTCCGTCGTGCGCCATGTGTGCGACCGAATCGCGGTGATGCAGGGCGGCAAGATCATCGAGCTTGCCAGCGCCGAACAATTGTTCGGCGATCCGCAGCATCCTTACACGAGGACATTGCTGGCCGCGTCTCACGCGCCGCCGCCGCTCGCCGCAACGGCCAAACGATCGCTCGTCGAGACGCGCGAGGCCGCGCTGTGAACGAGATCGCGCAAGACGCCGCCGCGACAGAAATCGTCCAGCGTGGATCATTCGAGCTGACAATGCGCAGGCTGCGCCGCGACACGGCCGGTATGGTCGCCCTTTGCGTCATCGTCATGGTCGCCCTGTTGGCGCTGATCGCGCCCTGGATCGCCAGCATCACCGGCCATTCGCCGATCGAACAGTTCCGCGATATCGGTCTGTCGCCGATGGGTATTCCTGTCGGCCCCAATGCCGATTTTTGGCTAGGCAGCGACCAGCTCGGACGCGACGTGCTGGTGCGGCTTGCTTATGGCGCGCGCGTGTCGCTGCTGGTCGGGGTGCTGGCCTCCTTGGCCGCTTCGGTGGTGGCTGTCATCATCGGCGTGACTGCCGGCTATTTCGGCGGATGGGTGGATACGGCGCTCAGTCGCCTGACCGATCTGGTGATGAGCGTGCCGTTTCTGCTGTGCGCGCTGGCGCTCGTATCGGCATTCGGGCCGAGCCTGCTGCTCAGCGTCGTGGTGATCGTGTTCTTCTCCTGGGCGCCGATGGCGCGCGTCATTCGCGGCCAAGTGATTTCGCTGGCCCGGCAGGATTTCGTGCAGGCCAGCCGGTCGCTGGGCGCGGGACCGCTGTCGATCATGGCCATCGACATCCTGCCCAATTTGACGGTGCCGATCATCGTCTACACGACGATGCAGATCCCGAGCTCGATCGTGTTCGAGGCGACGCTTTCGTTCCTCGGCATGGGCATCGTTCCGCCGACGCCAAGCTGGGGCGGTATGCTGGCCGACGCCTCGTCCAACTCGCTTTACCTCGTCGCCTGGTGGATGGTGTTTGTTCCCGGCACGGCACTGCTTTTGACGACGCTGGCATTCAACATTCTGGGCGACGGATTGCGCGATGCACTCGACCCGAAGAGCGCCCGCACCGCGCGCCGGCTCAAAGCAAAAGCCAAGGGAGCGGCCAAGCCATGATCCGCTTCCTGGCCCGCCGCATCGTCTTCGGCGCCGGTGTTTTGCTAGTGCTCTCGGCCTTCGTATTTTTCCTATTTTTCGTCGCGCCCGGCGATCCGGCACGCATGATCGCGGGCGACAAGGCGACCGAAACGCAACTCCAGCAGATCCGCAAAAACCTCGGCGTCGACCAGCCTATCATCGAGCAGTACGGCCGCTTTCTTGGCAAGGCCGTCAGCGGCGATCTCGGCTATTCCTACCGCAACCAGCAGCCGGTCGCGAAGATCATAGTCCGGCGCATTCCCGCGACGCTGTCGCTGGTCGGCGGCGCGGTTCTTTTGTGGCTGGCGATCGGCATTCCTATCGGCATCATGTCGGCGCGCCACCCCGGCAGTTTGCGCGACCGGTTTGGGCAGGCCTTCATCCTGATCGGCTTGAGCTTCCCGACTTTCGTGCTCGGCATGGTTTCGCTCTACTGCCTCTACTTCTTGCCGAAGCAGGCTGGCTTCACGCTGTTTCCCGCCGGGGGCTACAAGGCGCTGACCAGCAACCCAACGCTTTGGGCCTGGCATCTGATACTGCCCTGGACGACGCTGGCGCTCACCATGGCGGCGGTCTATGCGCGTCTGACGCGCGGCCAGATGCTGGAAGTCATGGGCGAGGACTATATCCGCACCGCTCGCGCCAAAGGCTTGAGTGAACGCAGCGTGACCTGGAAGCATGGCATGCGCGCCGCGCTCACGCCGCTGGTCACGCAGCTTGGTGCCGACATCGCGCTGCTGCTTGGCGGTGCCATCGTCATCGAACAGGTCTACGGTCTGCAGGGCGTCGGCGCGCTGGCGGTGCAGGCCGTGGCCAATCAGGATCGACCAATCATTATCGGTGTCGTTCTGCTGGGCGGCCTGTTCATCGTCATCGCCAATATCGTCATCGATCTGCTCTACGTCCTGCTCGACCCACGCGTGCGTTGAGGGAGAAAAAATGCCTGTCGCCGAATACACTATTCCCGGAATGCACATTCGCGATCACGTCGCTACCGTGCCGCTCGACTGGTCGAAGCCAGGCGGGGCGAGCATCGAGGTATTCGCGCGCGAGGTAGTCGATCCAACGAAAAAGCAAGAAGACCTGCCCCTGCTCTGCTTCCTGCAAGGCGGGCCTGGCGGCAAGTCTCCCCGGCCGACGCGCGGCAGTCCGCCATGGCTTGCCGAAGCGTTGAAGACGCACCGCGTAATTCTGCCCGACCAGCGCGGCACCGGCCGTTCCACGCCGATCGATGCGGTGACGATTTCGGGTTTTGCCGACGGCGAAGCGGCGGCTGACTACCTTGCCTGCTTCCGCGCCGATTCCATCGTCGCTGATTTCGACCATATCCGCAAAACGCTGTTCGGCGGCGCGCGGTGGCAGACGCTCGGCCAAAGCTATGGCGGCTTCCTGACGCTGACCTATCTCAGCCAAGCCCCGGAGGGCCTGTCGGCCTGTTATGTCGCCGGCGGCATTCCGAGCATCCGACCCTCGGCGGATGAGGTCTACCGCCGGACCTATCCGCGCGTCGCTGCCAAGAACGCGCGCTTTTACAAGCGCTATCCCGATGACGCCGCGCGCATCGGGCTGCTTGCCGATTTCATCGACGGCAATGATGTGCTGTTGCCGGACGGCGACCGGCTCACCGTGAAGCGCCTGCAAACGATCGGCATCGACTTCGGCATGGCGCCGGGCTTCGAGAATATCCACTGGCTGATCGACGAAGCCTTTGTCGGTTCGACGCAGGAGCGGCTCTCTGATACGTTCCTGTCACAGGTGATGAACCTGACCTCCTATCATGGCGGGCCGCTTTTCGCCGCGCTGCAGGAGGCCATCTATGGTGAAGGCGATGGCGCGACCAACTGGTCAGCCGAACGGGTGCGGGCGGAGTTCCCCGATTTCGCGACCGAAGCGCGGCCGCTGCTGTTCACCGGCGAGATGATGTACCCGTGGATGTTCGAGGAGATTGCCTCACTCAGGCCGTTCAAGCCAGGTGTCGATGCCCTGGCGAAACGCCAGCGTCACAGCAGCCTGTACGATCCGGCGCGGCTGGCGGCGAACGAGGTTCCCGTGTCGGCGGTGATCTATCACGACGACATGTATGTCGACGCCGACCTGTCTCTGGAAACCGCCTCGGCAGTCGGCAATCTAGACCACTGGATCACCAATGAGTTCGAGCATGACGGGATTCGCCAGTCGGGCGTGGTGTTCCAGCGGCTGGTCGATCTGGTCAAGGACAAGGGCGGCCCGCTGGCGGCGCGGCCCTGAGAGCATTCGAGGGACATCATGGACAGCTCCAGTTTCGGCAACCATCTGGCGCGGTTGCGCAATTACCTCGCTGAAGTGGGTCTGGACGGCCTGATCGTGCCACGCACCGACGCGCACAAGAGCGAGAACACCGCGCCGCATGACGAGTGCCTGCACTATGTCACCGGTTTCACCGGCTCCGCCGGCGTCGCGCTCGTGCGGCGCGATCATGCGTTGATCTTCGTCGACGGTCGCTATCAGGTGCAGGTGCGCCAGGAAGTCGATCTCGGCGCATTCGAAGTGCGCCATTTTCACGACGATCCGCTCGACTGTTGGCTCAGGACGCAGGCCAAAGCAGACTTGCGGATCGGCGTCGATCCCATGCGCGTCGATTGCGCGCTGCATGACCGGCTGGACGAGGCCTGCAAAGCGGCGGGCGCCGAACTCGTCGGGCTCGATGACGATCCGTTTGAGACCGTCTGGCCCGACCGGCCCGAAAAACCGCTCGGCATGATCCGCGCCATGCCGATGGCGCTTTCCGGCGAGACGTCGCAAAGCAAGCGCGGCCGCATCGCCGAAAAACTGCGCGAGGCTGGCGCCGATCTGCTTATTGAGACACTCCCTGACAACATTGCTTGGCTGCTCAATGTGCGTGGCTCGGATGTTCCGATGAATCCCGTCCCGCATTCTTTCCTGACGCTTGATGCCGAAGGTGAAGTCAAGTGGTTCGTCGACCGGCGCAAGCTGGGTAATGATCTCACTGCATACGAGCTCAGCGATGTCGCCATCGCCGGTCCAGAGCAGTTTCTTGCGCGGGCGGCGGAAACGGCTACAGGCAAGAACGTTTTGCTTGATCCGGAGGCGGCACCTTTCGCCGTGCGCGCTCGGATCGCGGATGGCGGCGGCAAGATCGTGGCGCAGCCGAGCATCATCACCAAAACCAAGGCGATCAAGACGCAGGCGGAACTTGAAGGCTATCGCGCGTGCCACGTGGAGGATGGTGTGGCGCTGACAAATTTTTTAGCTTGGGTCACGTCGGAGGTCGGCAAGCGGCAGGGATCCGGCGAGCCGCTGACGGAACTGGACGCAGAAGAACGCCTGCTAGCGTTCCGTGCCGAACGCTCCGGTTTCCTGGAACCGAGTTTCCGTTCGATTTCGGCTGCCGGATCGAACGCCGCCATGTGCCACTACCACGCCGGGCCGAAGACCAATGCGATCATCGACGCCGGCAGCCCTTATCTTATCGATTCCGGCGGGCAATATGCCAACGGCACGACCGACGTGACGCGCACGCTGATGCTGGGTAAGCCGAGCGACGAGATCCGCGACGCCTACACGGCCGTGCTCAAAGGGTTTCTGTCACTATCGATGGCACGGTTTCCCACCGGCACGGAAGGGCATCAACTCGATGCGTTCGCGCGTCGTGCACTGTGGGATATCGGCCTCGATTTCGACCATGGCACCGGCCATGGCGTCGGCCACAATCTGCTGATCCACGAGCACCCGCATCGTTTCTCGAAAAAGGCCAGCCCGCATGGCTTCGAGCCGGGCGTCATCATGACCATTGAGCCCGGCTACTACAAGGAAGGCGGTTTTGGCATGCGTATCGAGAATCAGGTCGAAGTCGTGGCGGATCGACCCGGCTTCTGCCGTTTCGCCTCGCTGACGCTGGCGCCGATCGATCTCGGCATGGCACGGCTGAATGCGCTCTCGTCCGAGGAGACGGCATTCCTCGACGCCTATCATACAGAAGTGCGTGCCCGGCTGGCGGACTTGGTCCTGCCGGGAACCTTGCCCTATCTGATGGAAAACACCCGAGCCTGTTCAGACCGTCAAGGTAACTGAACCTCTCATTCGTTCTATCGATCTTTCAATACTTTGGCACGCCAGAATGAGGTGAGGTTGACGCGCAGCCTCTCCGTCATGGCTGCCTGCCTTACTGGTTTCAACGCCGCAGCTAAATTGCTCACACGATTGTTGATTATATTATTGCAAAATTGTCGGCAATTTTCTTGGAATAGGCGCGTTGGAAACAATCGTCGCCGGCAGTTCAGCCTGTCGAAGCGGCACTGGGAGGGATCGATGGAAATATTTCGCAAGGCCTGCCGCATTGCGACGGCCGCGCTGTTGCTAGGCTCGACCGCCTTTGCGGCCCAGGCGGCTTCGACGCTTGAGACCGTGAAGGCGCGCGGCAAGTTGATCTGCGGCGTTTCGATGGGCACGACCGGCTTTGCGCTCGCCGACGCTCAGGGCAAGTTCGCCGGCTTCGACGTCGATGTCTGCCGCGCGGTCGCCTCGGCCGTGTTCAACGACCCGAGCAAGGTCGATTTCGTGCTGACCAATATCAACACGCGCTTCCAGTCGCTGCAGTCAGGAGAGATCGACGTTCTGTCGCGCCAGACGACCATGACCTATTCGCGCGAAGCTTCGCTTGGCATCGATTTCGGCCCGACAGTTTTCTATGACGGCCAAGGCCTGATGGTGAACAAGAGCCTCGGCGTCACCAGCGCCAAGGATCTCGACGGCGCGGCGATCTGCACCCTGCCCGGCACGACCACCGCGCAGAATCTGGCCGATTTTTTCCGCACCAGCGGCAAGAAGTTCGAACTGGTGGTTTTCGAGAACCCTGACGAGAACAACAACGCCTTCTTCTCCGGCCGTTGCGATGCGATCTCGTCGGACCGCTCGGATCTTGCCTCGATCCGCGCCGCCTCGAAGAGTCCGAACGATTATGTCGTGCTGCCGGAAACCATCTCGAAGGAACCGCTTGCGCCGGCCGTGCGTCAGAACGATTCCAACTGGCGTGATATCGTCTCATGGTCGGTCTGGATGATGATGGCGGCTGAAGAGAAAGGCATCACTCAAGCCAATGTCGACGAAAAGCTGAAGAGCGAGGACCCAGAGATCCAACGCATGCTGGGCGTCACCGACGATCTTGGTCCGATGCTCGGGCTAGACAAGGCCTGGGGCTACAACATCGTCAAGCTGGTCGGCAATTATGGCGAGGCCTTCGACCGCAATCTCGGCGAAAAGACCGCGTTGGGCTTGAGCCGTGGCCCGAACGCCCAGTGGAGCAATGGCGGCCTGCTCTACGCGCCGCCGTTCCGCTGAGCCGTTTGCCAAGGCAAAGCGCATGCGGTTATGGCATGCGCTGTGTCGCGGCGGGCCTATCTCCGTGAGTACATCCGGATCTTCGCCATTGCTTCTGCTGCGTGATAGGCGGTTTCGCGAAATCGCCTATCAGATCGTCTGCGTCGTCGCGGTTTTGGCGATCGGCTGGTATCTGTTCAGCAATGCCGCCGCCAACCTGGCAAAACAGGATATCGCAACCGGTTTCGATTATCTGAACCGCGAAGCCGGCTTTATCATCAGCGAAACGCCGATCGCCTATGAGGCGTCGGACAGTTATGCACGGGCTTTGCTGGTTGGATTTCTGAACACAGTCATTGTGGCTGTGCTGTCAATCATACTGGGTACGATCATCGGCACGCTTGTCGGCATTGCGCGGCTGTCGAGCAACCCGCTGCTGTCTCGGCTGATGCTTTTTTATGTGGAAGCGCTGCGCAACGTGCCGCTGCTGCTCTACCTTTTCCTCTGGTATTCAGTCATCATTTTCGCACTGCCGCCGGTAAAGCAAGCCATAACATTGCTGCCGGGCGTCTTCGTCTCCAACAGCGGCCTGGTCGTACCGACGGCAATCTGGCAGTCCGGTTTCTGGACCGTTCTCGCTGCGATGGCAGTGGGCATCCTCGCCGCCATCGCCTGGCAGGTCTGGGCCTGGCGGCGGCGTGTCGCGACAGGCAAGGCCGTGCCCGGTTGGCCGATTGCGATTGCCTTGCTTGCTTTACCGTTAGCGGCAGCCTTCTTGCTTGCCGACATCCGCGCCGAGCTCGACTGGCCGGTTCTCGGCAAATTCCGTCTGACGGGTGGCGCGCATCTCAAGCCTGAATTCGTGGCCCTGTTGCTCGGCCTGACGCTCAGCGCCTCGGCTACGATCGCCGAGATTGTCCGCAGCGGCATATTGGCGATCGGCAAGGGCCAGCGCGAGGCCGCTCTCGCTCTTGGCCTGACGCCAGGCCGTACCATGCGCCTCGTTATCCTGCCGCAAGCGCTGAGAGTTATCGTTCCGCCGCTCACCAATATCTACGTGACCACGTTCAAGAACAGTTCACTGGCCATCGCGATCGGCTATCCCGATCTGGTGATGGTCTCCAACACGATCATGAACCAGACCGGGCAAGCCATGGAGCCGATCGCGCTGTTCATGCTGGTTTATCTCGGCCTGTCGCTCGCGACCTCATTGCTGATGAACTGGTACAATGCGCGGATCGCGCTGCGGGAGCGTTGAGATGAGCGCGGAAGCCGCCAACGGCGGGCAGACAAGCCTACGCCCCCCTTCGCAGCGTGGCGGCTTTGCAGCCGCTTATTTCGGCACGCCAGGCAACACTGTTGTCACGTTGATCTGCCTCGTGCTCTTGGCGCTGGCCGCCAAGGCCGCACTATCATGGCTGGTAATCGATGCGGTGTTCAGCGGCACGCCGGACGACTGCAAGGCAAGCTCCGGCGCATGCTGGCCCTATGTCGGCGCGAAGCTGCGCTACATGCTGTTCGGCATCTACCCGTTCGAGGAGCAGTGGCGGCCGTTCACCGCCACCGTGCTTTTCATTCTGGCGATGGCCATCTCGGGCATTCCGCGTCTGTGGGGACGTCCGCTGTTGCTTGGATGGGCCGCGCTCTTGCCCCCACTCTATGTGTTGATGGCTGGCGGCATATTCGGATTGACGTCTGTGCCGACATCGCAATGGGGCGGACTGCCGCTCTCCTTCATGCTGACTTTCGTCGGCCTCGTCTGCGCCTTGCCGCTGGGCATTCTGCTCGCGCTGGCGCGGCTTTCCAACCTGCCGGCCATTCGCATCCTCTCGATCACCTTCATCGAGCTGGTGCGCGGGGTGCCGCTGATCAGCATCCTGTTCATGGCCTCTGTGATGTTGCCCTTGTTCATGCCGGACGGCGTCACCATCGACAAGCTGCTGCGCGCCCAAGTGGCGATTATCCTGTTCGCCGCCGCTTACATCGCCGAGATCGTGCGCGCGGGCCTACAGGCGCTGCCACGCGGCCAGACCGAAGCGGCGCAGGCGCTCGGCCTGCACTATTGGCAATACACCTTTCTCGTCATCATTCCCCAGGCGCTGAAAACGGTGATCCCGCCGCTGGTGTCGCTGTTCATCGGCTTCTTCCAGGACACGACGCTGGTCACCATTGTCGGCCTGCTCGACTTTCTAAACACGGTGCGCACGGCGCTCCGCGACCCGAATTGGCAGGGCATCGCGGTGCTGGAAGGCTATCTCTTCGCGGCCGTCGTTTATTTCGTCTTCAGCGCGCTGATGGGCGGGTATAGCCGTTTTCTTGAAAGGCACTTCAGGGTCGGCCATGACTGAAATCACCGTCATTCGCGACGTCGAAGCCATCGTAGCCTTCGATCCGCTCCACAATCGTCATGTCTACCGTTACGGCGGCGATGTCGCGTTCGACGAAACCGGTCTCCTTTGCGTTGGCGAACGCTTCGAGGGACAAGCGACAGTCGAACTCTCCGGCAAGGCGCGCATGGTGATGCCCGGCCTTATCGACATCCATTGCCATTCGCACGACGAGCCGCTGGCCAAGGGTATTTTCGAGGATGTCGGCACGCCGGCCCTTTGGGGCCAGGCCATGTACGAATACTCCCATGTGATCGACGGCGGTCCGGACGCCCGCGCGGCGTGCTTGACAGTCATGCTGGGCGATCTGATGCGCAGCGGCGCCACAACGGTGCTCGACATTGCCGGCGCAAATGATACCTGGATCGACATCGCAGCCCGCAGCGGCGTGCGCGGCTACCTTGCGCCGGGGTTCCGGCAGGCGCAATGGGTCGTGCATGACAGCCATCGGCTGGATTTCGTCTGGGACGACGCGGCAGGTCGGGAGGCTTTCGCAAAGGCGCTGGAATTTGTCGATCAGGCGCGGGCGCATCCGAGCCGTCGACTCGACGGCGTCATCGCCCCCTCCCAGGTGGAAACCTGCCGGCCGGACCTGCTGGTCGATACCGCCGAAGAGGCGCGCAAGCGCAACATGCGTATTACCATCCATGCGGCGCAGACCATGGCCGAGCACGAGGAATTGCTGCGCCGCACGGGGCTGACCGCTGTACAATATCTAGACCAAATCGGAGTGCTCGGCGAGGATGTCATCCTCGGTCATTGCATCTTTGCCGATCATCATTCATGGACCCGGCAGCGCACGGGCAAGGATCTCGCAACACTGGCCGAGAACAGGACGTCGGTCGCCCATTGCCCCGTTACCTTTGCCCGCAGCGGCATGGCGCTGGAAACGCTTGGAGGCTATCGCCGCGCCGGCGTCAATGTCGCCATCGGCACCGACAGCTATCCGTTCAACATGCTGGAAGAGATGCGGCAGGCGCTGATCTGCTCGCGGCTCGGCGGCAAAAGCGCCTTCGACCTGTCGACCGGCGATGTTTTCGAAGCGGCCACGCTAGCCGGCGCTCGTGCGCTCGGGCGGTCGGACATAGGCCGGTTGAGCGTCGGCGCTAAAGCCGATCTTCTCGTCATCGACCTTGACACGCCCACCATGCGCCCGATCTATGATCCGCTGCGCAGCCTGCTGCACTGCGCTGCCGAACGCGCCGTCGAGCGGGTCTATGTCGATGGACGGCTGACCGTTGATCGCGGCAAGCCAACCGGCCTCGATTATGACGGCGCGGTTCGTGAGATGCAGGCGCTACAGGATTGGGCATGCGCCCGCGCCGGCATCCACGATCTACGTGGGCGCGGCATTGGCGAACTCGCGCCGAAATCGCTGGCGGTCGTCAATTAACCAACATTAGTCAAAAAGAATGGGCGCTCCACCGAATGATGAAGCGCCCAGGTTTAAGGGTGTGCTGTCAAGTTGCCTTAGTCGCCGGCCATCTGCGTCAACCAATGGCGCGGCTTGTTGTCGGAGCGGAAATCGACGCTCTTGACCGTGGCCTGCGTCGCCCAGGCGATCGGCTGCTGGTGCAGCGGGATCAGGATCGTATCGTCCTTTGCGATCTTGAGGGCGGCTTCTTCGAGAGCCAGACGCTTGGCGTTGTCGGCCTCCAGCACCGACTGGGCAACCAGCTTGTCCAGCTCCGGATAGGACCATGCGCCAAAGTTCGAAACCCCGACCTTGCCGGTCTTGGTGGAGAGCACCTGAGCCAGGATGGAGTAGGCGTCGAGCGTCGGCTCGTTTGCCCAGCTCAGGTTGAACATGTCGGCCTTGCCCTGCGTGCGCTTCGGCGACTGGATGGCGCGGGGCGCGATATCGATCGACGGATCGAAACCCGCGCGCTTGAGCATGTTCGTGATGCCGGCGCAGAAGTCCTCCTCATTGATGCTCTCGTCGTTGGAGCACATGTAGGTGAATTTCAGGCCTTCCTGGCCAGCCTCGGCGAGCAGCTTCTTGGCACGCTCGGGATCGGCCGGGCTGTAGGTGTCTAGCGACTTGGCGTAACCAGAGATTTCCGGTGCGATCAGCGAGCCGGACGGGCGGGCCAGCCCACGCATCACCTTGGCATTGATCAGGTCGCGATCGATCGCGGCTTCGACAGCCTGGCGCACGCGCACATCGTTGAACGGGTTGGCGCGACCGTCTTCCAGTTTTTCGCGGCGCTGGAAGCCGAGGAAGACCGTGCGGAATTCCTGCTTCTTCATGACCGTCAGGCCCGGCGAGCTTTCGAGGCGCGGAAGGTCCTGGATCGGCGCGGAATCGACCAGATCGACTTCGCCGGAGAGCAACGCGGCGACACGCGTCGCCGCCGAAGCGATCGGCATGTATTCGATACGGTCGAGATTGTGCTTTTTCTCGTCCCACCACTGGTCGTTGACCAGCAGCACGGTCTTGCTGTCGGCCACGCGGCTCTCCAGCTTGAACGGGCCTGTGCCGTTGGTGTTGTGGGTGGCGTAGCCTTCCGTCTTGGTATCGACCGCGGTCGGCTTTTCGGTGTTGTTGTCCTTCAGCCACTTGGCGCTGAACATGAAAATGTTCGTCATGTCGTTGAGGAACAGCGACGTCGGCGCGGAGACTTCGATATCGACCGTATGGTCGTCGACCTTCTTGCTGCTGACATAGAGCGGGATGTTGCCGCGCAGCGGCGAATCCGGGTCGGTGACACGGTTCAACGAGGCGATCACGTCATCGGCGGTAAAGTCCGCGCCATTGTGGAATTTTACGCCCTTGCGCAGGGTGAAGCGCCAGACCTTGTTATCGATAAGCTTCCACTCGGTCGCCAGCGCCGGCTCGATCTGGAACTTCGCGTCATAACGAACCAGACCCTCATAGATGTGGTTGAGGAATGACAGATTGAATGTCGACGCGATCGAATCCGGATCGAGCGAATAGATGTCGGCGCGACCGCCCCAACGCAGGGTTTCGGCGCTCGCAGGCGCGGCAATGGCGACTGCGGTCAGCGCGCCAAGGATAAGATGTCTCAAGCTGGTCATGTGTTCCTCCCGATGTCCAAAACTTCAGCTCCTAACACCACATGTCGACTGGATTGTCAACAATATTGTTGACTTAATTTCCTTCTGTGGGCAACAAACGACGCCGACAAATGCCATTGATTGAGGAACCGGATGAGTGACCTTCTGCTGCTTCATGGAACGATCGTCACGGTCGATCAGCAACGTCGCATTATCGAGGACGGAGCGATCGCGGTTTCGGGAGACAGGATCGTCGATATCGGCTCGGCAGCCGAGCTGGAGCTCAGGCATTCCGACAAGGCGGTCATCGACTGCCGCGGCAAGCTAATCATTCCTGGCCTGATCGATGCGCACGGCCACGCCGGGCACGCACTGATCCGAAGCATCGCCGGCGACACGAATTCGCTTTGGATGAAGATCGTCACGCCAATGTATTACCACTACGCCACGCGCGACTATTGGTATGCGGACGGGCTGGTTGGCGGCCTGGAACGGCTGCGCGCGGGCGTCACGACAGGCGTAAGCATCATCGCCTCGATGCCGCGCAGCGACGACCCGATCTTCGCGATAAACCACGCGAAGGCCTATTCCGAAATCGGCCTGCGGGAGATCATCTGCACCGGCCCGGCCGGTCTACCCTGGCCGCACCGCGTCACTCGCTGGGAAACCGGCAAGCCGGTTAGGCATGATATTACCTTCGAGCAGATGATCGAAGGGGTGGAAGCGACGATCGAGGCCATCAACGGCAGTGCCGACGGGCGCATCAAGGTGTTTCTCACACCCTTCACCATTGTTCCCTCGCTCGATCCGTCGAACCCGACCACTCCGGACCTCGCGGTGAACCTGACAGACAATGACCGAATGCAGGCGAGACGCGTGCGCGAAACCGCGCGCAAGTGGGGCGTACGCATTCATTCCGACGCCTTCGCCGGCCAGATCCGCATGGCCTTCCAGGACAAGGAGAACGCTATCCTCGGTCCCGACGTTCATCTGCAGCATTGCTGGGGCATCTCGCGCGAGGAAATCGACATTCTGGCCGAGACGGGCACGAACGTTACCCATGCGCCGCCCGGTCGTTCGACACCGGTCCTCGATATGATGTGGAAAGGCGTGCCGGTGGCGATCACCACCGACGGCGTTTCACCCAGCCGGCACTTCGATCTTCTCCAGACGGCGCGCCTTGCCCAGTACACGCAGCATCTGCTGCACAATCATGACCGTTATCTCCTCCCGCCGGGTAAGGTGTTCGAGATGATCACCATCGACGCGGCGAAGGTGCTCGGCATGGATCACGAAATCGGCTCGCTTGAAATCGGCAAGAAGGCCGATATCGCCATCATCAATATGCGCCAGCCGCATCTGACGCCAAACTGGATGGTAATTCACCGGCTGATCCAGCAAGCGCTCGGCAGCGATGTCGAGACCGTTATCGTCAACGGCAATATCCTGATGCGGGAAGGCAAAGTGCTGAACATCGATGTCGCGCAGGCGCTCGATTTCGGCGAACGCGAAGCCGCCGCAATGGCCGAGCGCGCCGGCTTGAACGCGCATATGCACGATCCAGGCTGGGGTCGGCTCAGCCGCACATTTGGCGGGCCGATCGTTCCCCCTGCCCCGCCGGTATGATCAGTTGCCGACGCGCAGGCGCGATACGCCTTCCGGCAATGGGCTTTTCTGGCGCGGATAGTCGTAGGCATTGACCTTCGACGTAGCGTAGCCGGCTCCGACCAGCGCCTCGGCGATCTTCAGTCCGGCAGTCACGCCGTCGATCACCGGAACGCCGGTAGCCGCCGACAGACGTTCGCACAAGCTCGACATGCCGGCGCAGCCGAGCACAATCGCCTCGGCGCGGTCCTCAGCCTTGGCGCGTTCAATCTCTTCCAGCAGCAGACGTTCAGCGGTTTCCGGATCCTCTTCCAGTCCCAGTACAGGCAGATCGATGGCCCGAACGGCGCGACAATGATGGCCGGCTCCATAATCCTGGACGATATCCTCGATGATCGGCACCGAGCGCGGCAAAGTCGTGACGACGGAAAAGCGCCGACTGATGATCATCGCCACCTGGACCGCAGCCTGACAGATGCCGATTACCGGCCCCCTGGCGACCTCGCGCGCCGCGTTGAGGCCAGGGTCATCGAAACAGGCAATCACATAGGCGTCGACGCCTTGCATTTCGCCGTTGCGAATTTCGGCAAGCATATCCGGCACCGCCAGCGCCTCGTCGGCATAACCTTCGATGCTGACTGGGGTGCGCAGCGGGTTGACAGCGGTGACGCGCGTGCCGGCATTGGCCACCCGCAGCGCGCTCTCGAGCGCCTGGGTAGTCATTGAAGCGGTCGAGTTCGGATTGATCAGTCGAATGTGCATGATGAACTGCCCTAGTCGCGGCTTCCGTTCGCCTTCAGCACATCGGCAATTGCCGGCGCCTTGAGCACGAACTGACGATCGGAGGTGATGTAGTTGTCGGCATGCAGCCGCGCGATCGGCTGGTAGACATCCGGGTTCACATATCGGCCGGCCTCGTCCAGGCAGTCGCGTCGCACGTGCATGTGAACCACCTGCCCCAGCACCAGCACCCGACGTGGATATTCTATCAGTCGCTCAACCTTGCATTCGAAGGCGCAAGGCGCGCTGGCGACAAAATCGGCGTCGATCTGCTGGCAGGGCGCGGACGGCAATTCAGCCGTCTCCAGCTCATCCACATCGGTTTCAAAGGGCAGGCCGCAGACCAACATTTTCTGCGACAGCGCCATATCGACCATGTTCACCGCGAATTCGCCGGTGCGGCGGATGTTGACCAGGGTATCCTTGTCCTCGCCGGACAGGCGCGGCTGGATGCCGAGCACAACGATGGGCGGCTCATGCGAGAACACGTTGAAGAAACTCATCGGCGCGGCGTTGTTGCGGCCCGAGACGGAACGCGTCGTGACCAGCGCAATCGGCCTCGGACCGATGAAATTGGTCAGCAGACGGTAGCGGCTATCCGCTTCGAGCTGAGTGAAATCGAATTCCATATTCGCCTCTTTTGACCAAGATAGGCATACAATATAAAAAGAAATTGTCTACAAAATTGAACGCGCAAAACAGCACAAATGTTGACATCGTCGCAGCCCTGTCGAAAGGTCAGAACCTCAAAGGGGCGGCGATTCATGACTGAGGCGGCAAGCATTTCGACACAACAGATCGTCGAGAAGGTGTGGCTTTCGATCGCCGAGCGCCGACTTCGGCCCGGCGTCCAATTGAAAGAAGGCCAGATGGCGTCGATCTTCGATGTCAGCCGCGCGCGCATTCGCCAAGCGCTGGCGGCGCTCGAGCGCGAGGGTCTTGTAAACATCATCCCCAACAGGGGGGCGTTCGTCTGTCAACCCTCGGTAGACGAGGCGCGGGATGTCTTCTCGGTCCGACGCTCGGTCGAGCGTTGCGTCGTCGAGCGCATCGGTGCGTCGGCTTCCAAGGCGGATGTCGCCCGGCTGCGCGCTCATGTTGACAAGGAGCGCACAGCCAATTCGGACGACGTCACTACCGATATCATCAAATTGTCCGGCGGTTTTCATCTGCTTCTAGCCGAGATTTCAGGGTCCGATTTTCTCTTTGTCATGATGCGCGATCTGATTTCGCGCAGCTCGTTGATTACCGCGGTGTACCGCAACACCGCACGCTTCAACTGCGGTCCTGACGAGCACGCCAGTATCGTGGCCGCCATCGCCAAGGGAGATCAGAAGACCGCTCTCTCGCTGATGGAACATCACCTGGAGCATGTGGAATCCGAACTCGACCTGCGAGAGGTGCGGGATATGTCGCACGATCTACGCGCCGCACTGGCCTGACCTCAAAGCCTAGTCATCGTTGACGAGGTGGCACGCTACGCGCGTGCCGCCGGAAAGCCTGCGCACGGCCGGAAGTTCCGTCGAACAGCGTGCCGTAGCCATTGGGCATCTTGGATGGAAAGTGCAGCCTGAAGGTGGCTTGAGCGGGCTCGGCACCTCACCGCCAGCCACCACACGGTCACGGTGCGGCTGAGCAATATTCGGGATCGTGTTGAGCAAGAGCTGCGTGTAGGGGTGGCGCGGCCGAGCAAACAACGCCTCGGTCTCGCCCTCCTCGACAATGCGGCCGAGATACATCACCGCGATGCGATCGGACATATGGCGCACCACGCTCATGTCGTGGCTGATGAACAGATAGGTCAGGCCGAATTCATCCTGAAGTCGGCGCATCAGATTGAGTACCTGCGCCTGCACCGAAACGTCGAGCGCCGACGTCGGCTCGTCGCAGACCAGGAACTGTGGCTCGCTTGCCAGGGCGCGCGCGATAGAGATGCGCTGCCGTTGCCCGCCGGAAAATTCGTGCGGGAATTTGTCGCCGTCCGACACCGACAGACCCACCGTCTTCAACAACTCCTCGACCCGTTCGGTGATCTCCGCCGCAGTGTTGCGCAGTTTCAATTCGCGCAGTGGTTCGGCGATGATGTTCTTCACCCGCCAGCGCGGATTCAGCGAAGCGTAGGGATCCTGGAAGATCATCTGCGCCGACAATGGCTTACCGTCATGGCCGGGCGCAAAACGCATCTCACCGCTGTTGGGCGCATAGAGCCCTGTTACCAAGCGCGCGACAGTGGACTTGCCGCAACCGCTTTCGCCAACGAGGCTGAGACACCCGCCCAGCGGCACATCGAAACTGATATTGTTCACAGCCTGGAGAAACTGTTTCGGCTTGCGTTCTACAACGCGGTTCAGCCACGGCGCCGAGACATCGAACGTCTTGACCAACCCTTCGACCCGGAGCGCCGAAGCCTCCTTTGCTCGCACTGCGGTCATGCCGTTCCTCCTGCGTTCAGCCAGCACGCGCTAGCGCTCATACCGGCGGCCACGAGGACCGGCCGCTCGCGCGTGCAGCGGGGTCCCGCGTCCCTGCAACGTGGGTTGAAAGCGCAGCCGCTCGGAATGGCGTCCAGTCGCGGCATCGAGCCATCGATCTGGTTGAGCCGCTCGACACGCGCGCCGAGCGCCGGGATGGAAGCCATCAAGCCACGCGTATAGGGATGCTTGGGGGCATGCAGCACCTGATCGACTGGCCCGAGTTCCACCAGGCGGCCGGCATACATGACGGCGACGCGATCGGCGGTTTCGGCGATGACGCCCATGTCATGCGTCACCAGCATCACCGCCGTCTGCTTTTCCTTGCAAAGCCGACGCAGCAGCGAGGTGATCTGCGCCTGGATGGAAACGTCAAGAGCGGTGGTTGGCTCATCGGCGATAATCAGCTTCGGCGAGGCCGCCAGCGCGAGAGCAATGACTACACGCTGGCGCATACCGCCCGAAAACTGATGCGGATACTGGTTGAAACGATCTTCCGGCGAAGGAATGCCGACATCCTTGAGAAGGGATATGGCGCGGGTCTTCGCTTCCGCCTTGCCCATGTTGAGATGCTGCCGGATCGTCTCTGTCAACTGCGCGCCGACAGTGAACAGCGGATTGAGCGAAGTCAGAGGGTCCTGGAAGATCGCGCCGATCTCCCGGCCCCGGATCTTTTGCATCTGGCTGTCATCCAGATTGTCGATCCGCCGATTATCCAGCAATACCTCGCCGGCCGCGATGCGGCCCGGCCCCTCAAGCAGACCCTGGATCGCCAGGCCGGTCATCGACTTGCCCGCGCCGGATTCGCCAACCACGCCTAGTATCTCGCCCGACCGGATCGATAGGCTCACATCGGAGAGCGCGGTGGCAACCCCGCGCCTTCCTGGAAATTCAACCTTGAGGCCACGGACCTCGAGCACAGCTTTCGCGGCTTCAGCCATCGGTTTTGACCTCGATCGGGTAGCTTGGCGGAAAGATCTCCGACACCGGCGGATGCCCCCAACTCCGTTCCGGATATTTGGCAATAAGGCCATCATATTGCTGCTGGGCGCGCTGCCGCGCGGCCTTCATATCGATGCCGGCAACCTCACCGAACCGCATCGATAAGCGCCCATCGACAAAGACCGCCTGCGTGACCTTCCCCGAGCCGCCGGTGACCAGAGTCGTAATCGGGTCAACCGAAGGAGCCATGATGATGTCATCGAGGCCGAAAACAGCGATGTCGGCGCGCGCGCCTGGTTCGAGCCGTCCAAGATCGTTTCGGCCGAGCGCCTTGGCGCCGCCCAGCGTTGCCGCGTCGAATAGATCGGCCGACCGGATGCGGTCAGGCACACCGTCGCCAATGCGGCCCGTGATCAATGCGATCAGAAGATTCATCAGCATGTCCGGCGGCGCGGTGTCGGTCCCCATGGCGATGTTGATGCCACGCGCCTTGCATTTGGAGAACGAGTCCAGCATGTGGCCGCTGCGCGCCGAGACGAGCGCACAATGGACGATCGTGACGCCGTTGTCGGCGTAAAGACCTAGATCTTCATCGGTGGCGTTGGTCGCATGGGGAGCGATCAGACGATCGTTGAGCAGGCCGGCGCGCGCCAGCCAGACCGGCGCCGTCACGCCGTGCAGCTTACGCACGGTTTCGACCTCCATAGAGCCCTGTGCCATGTGCAGGCGTATCTTGCAGCCGAGATCGGCTGCCGCAGCCTGCGTTTGACGCAGCAGTTCCTCGGTGCAGGTCTCGACACGGTCAGGCGCTAGCAAGCCGCGGACCAAATCACCATGACGGCCGGTCTGGCGGCCGATATAGTCGACGGCATCGCGCAGACCCGCCAGGCCGCGCGCCTCGTCGAACACCGGCTCCATGCGGCCAGGCGCTTCAAGCACCATGCCGCCGGCGCGATAAGCCGGACTGAGATAGACCCTGAGGCCGAGTTCGCCGGCGGCGTCCGCAGCGGCGTCGAATTCGGCAACCGTCTCGCCCCATTCGCGATAGAACAGTGAGGCGATGGGCGCGGCTGTGGTGATGCCATTGAGCAGAAGCTGACCGAAGGCGAAGCGTTTCTGGAACGCCAGTTCGTCCTGCGAATACATCTCGTATGGCCCGCGCTCCACATAGGAACGCGGCCACACCCGGCCCTTCGCCCAGCCCGGATGATTGTCGATGCCAAGGATCGTCGTGTCGAGATCAGACAGCGCGTCGAGATCGATGAAACCAGGACTGACAAGCGCGTTGCCGAAGTCGATACGGCGCGCGATTTCGCCAGGAAACCTCGTACCAACAAAAATCACTTCTCCGCCATCGATGACAACTTCGCCATTGGGAACGAGTCGGTGGCCGCCGTCGCGATGGCCGAGCACCCACGCGGCAGTCAGAAGCGTACGCCCCTGCGGCCGGCTGCCGAGTTCTAGCGTATCGAGAACCTGCCGCGTCATGGCATCGCCACCATCGGCTGGCCGTTGCGCGCGGTGACGCGCCCGCCTTTGACGACGAGCGGACGCGGCGCGACATCAACCACCGCGTGAGCCAACGTCTCGCCAGTCAACAGTGTAAGATCGGCGTTGCAGCCTTCCGCTAGCCCGTAGCCATCAATGCACATCACATCGGCGCCTCCTTGCGAGACGATGTGCAGCACATGCGCCAGTTCAATATCCGAACGCAGACCGTTCTTCATGCCGACGATCTTGGCGCGGTCCAGCATGTCTGGCTGACCCCATGGCCCCCAGGTATCGCGGATGCCGTCGCACCCTGCCCCGACCCGCACGCCAGCCTGCTTCAGCCGCATGATGGACGGCACCGTCGCGGACGGCGCGCCGGTGGTGAGGATCGCCACGTCCAATTCGGCGATCTGCTCGATCAGTTGCCCGACGCGCAGGTAGTCGTTCATGCCAAGCGCAAAGGCGTGGCTGATCGCCACCTTCCCCTGCATGCCGTTGGCGCGGATGCGCTCGAACATCAGCTCCATGGTGAAGGCGCCAAGATCGCCGGCCTCATGCAGGTGAATATCGATCGGCTTGCTGTGCTTTACCGCCAGCGCGAAGAGAGCGTCGAGTTGCCCCTTCGGATCCCGGTCGATGCCGCAGGGATCAATGCCGCCCAGCACTTCGCAGCCTTGGCGCAGCGCCTCGTCCAACAATTCCAGCGTGCCGGGCATGACCATCAGGCCCGACTGAGGAAAGGCGACGATCTCAATGTCGATGACGTCCTTCAGCTTTTGGCGCGTTTCCATCACCCCATCGACGATAGAGAGCTTATGCGTTGGATCGATATCGACATGGCTGCGGATATGCGTCGCTCCATGCGCGGCCAAGCCGATGGCGTGACGCATCGACTGGCGGTGCGGATCGATGCCGACGGCGACGCGGTTCTCACGTTCGAAATCGATGCGCTCGCGCAAGACGGCGCGACGGTTGTTCTCGTGCCAAGGCAAGCCCCAAGTCGTCTTGTCGAGATGCGTATGCGCATCAATCAGACCCGGAATGGCGATCGCGCCGCCGCCATCCTCGACCGGCATGCCGGCTTCCGGCTCGAAACGGCCGATCCCGGCAATCTTGCCGTCCCGGATCAGCAGATCGCTGACTGCCCCTCCATGGGGCCGGACGTTGCGGAGCAACAAATCGGACATGCACTTACCTCAGTTTCGGATTGAGTACGTCGCGCAGCCAGTCGCCAAGCACATTGACGACGACGACGAGCAGGCAAAGCTGGATCACTGGAAACAACACGATCCACCACGCGCCGGAGAACAGGAACTGGTTGCCGATGCGGATCAGCGTGCCCAGCGACGGCTGGCCGGGCGGCATGCCGATACCGAGGAACGAGAGGGTCGCTTCTGTGAGGATCGCCATGCCGAAATTCAGCGTGGCGGCGACAAGCACCGGCGTCAGCGTGTTGGGCAGGATATGGCGACCAAGGATGCGGCGCGCCGGCACCTTCAAAAGACGCGCAGCCTGCACATACTCCTTGCCGCGCTCGACGATCGTCTGGGCGCGCACGGTGCGAGCGTACTGCACCCAAGCGGACAGCGCGATGGCCAGCACCAGCACAGCGGACGCGCCGATCTCGCGCAAATCCGACGGCAGCATCTGCCGCACCACCGCAGAGACCAGAATGGCGATCAGGATCGTCGGAATCGACAGGGTGATGTCGCCGATTCGCATCAGAAGGTTCTCGATGAAGCCGCCGAAGAAGCCGGCGACGAGGCCGGCTGTCATGCCGATCAGCAAGGACAATGCCACCGAGGCAAGGCCGATAAAGATGGAAATACGCGTTCCGTAGAGAATGGCCGACAGCATGTCGCGCCCCTGCGTATCAGTGCCGATCAGGTAAGGCCACTCGCCACCCTCCTGCCATACGGGCGGCAATTCAGCTTTCCACATGTCGAGTTGCGCGGCGTCATACGGGTTCTGCGGCGCGAACAGCGGCGCAAAGATGGCCGTCACAAGCAGTATCGCCAGCACCACAGCGGCGATCATCGCCGACTTGGAATGCGTAAACGACCACCAGACGTCGCTGTCGCGCCAACGCTTCCAGAAGCCAGCGGCTTTCGGGGTTGCGCCGGGTTTCGATGTATCAGCCGTCATCGCCAGATCCTCCGCGATCAGTGCGCGGTGCGCAGACGCGGATCGATCACCGCGTAAGCGATATCGACCAGCGTATTGAGCACGACGAAAATGAAGGAGATGATGCAGAGATAGGCCGCCATCACCGGGATATCGAGGAAGGTGACGGCCTGGATGAACAGCATGCCCATGCCCGGCCATTGGAACACCGTCTCGGTGATCAGCGCGAAGGCAATCAGCGAGCCGATATTCATCGCGGTCAGCGTCACCACCGGCATCAAACAGTTCCTGAGCGCATGCCGGAAATAAATGCGCCAGCGGGGGATGCCCCGAGCGCGCGCGAACTTCACGTAGTCGGAACGCAGCACCTCCAGCATTTCGGCCCGCACCAGGCGCATAACCAGCGTGATCTGGTAGAGCGACAGCGAGACCGCCGGCAGCAGCAGCGCCGCCCGGCCGGAGGGGGTGAGCAGTCCCGTCGACCACCAGCCTATCTGCACGACCTCGCCCCGGCCGAACGCCGGCAACCAGCCCAGGCTCACGGAGAAGACCAGAATGAGGAGGATGCCGACGACGAAGCTCGGCAGTGAAACGCCGATGATCGAGAGGAACTGAAGCGCCTCCGAATACCATCGCCCTCGTTTGATTGCGGTCAGGACACCTAGAGGCAGCCCCAAAACCAGCGAGATGATCGTGGCGACCAGCACCAGCTCCAGCGTTGCCGGAAAGCGCTCTGCAATCAGTCCAAGCACGTCCTGGCCGTTGCGGTAGGAGATGCCGAAATCGCCTTGCGCGGCGTTGACGACGAACCGGACGAACTGGGTTGCAACACCGTCGTTGAGGCCGAGCTTTTCACGCAGATTGTCGCGATCTTCCTGCGTCATCTGTTCGCTGGCCATCAACTCGACAGGATCGCCAGCAAGCCGAAAAATGACAAAGGCGAGCATGGCCACGGCCAGCATAACCATGATGGCGTTGGCGATACGGCCTATGATGAAAACCAGCATATCGGATCCTCGTCAGGGAAAAGCGACAGGCACTGAGCATCAACAAAAAACGCGGACGCCCAACTAAGCAAACCAGCCTGGGAACGGCCACCGTCTCAATGGCCTCTTGCGGATGAGTGATGTCCTCCTCGGCTATCAGGTCATCGGCCAAAAGGCGTTTTGTGCCTCGTTGTCGGCTCGGCAACGAGGCAATGACAATCCCGATACGCAAAATCGGAAAATTTGTCAACTATATTGTCGACAATTTATGGCCTATTTTGGCAACGAAGCGGTGGCGGGGTGCGGTCGGCTTGCTGCACCCAGCGCATGTTCGGGTGACCAATGGCGCCCCGTTGAAAAGATCAGAATTCACGCGCACGGCAGCAGCTGGCGCTCGTTGATCGGAGAGGCCGGCTACGGCAGCAGACTATGTTCTGCACTGCTGATTTGGCTCGTTGAGGTTCGGCAACACGGAAAATCGCCTGACACTCCAGTTCCTGAAGACGGCTTGCTTCAAACCGAAGTTATGGCGATCGCTGGAACGATCGAGGCCACGACACACGCGCTAGGCACTATGCAAGAAGCGCTAGTTGATCCGCTTGCCGCCTGCGGGATCGAACAAATGCAGCGACTTTGGGTCGGCCGCGAGGCGAATGCGGTCGCCGACCTTGGCCGTTGCGCGGCCGATGGCGAAGACACAGACCTGCTGACCGGCCACGCGGACATAGAGCTGCGTCGACATGCCAAGCGGCTCGACCACTTCGACCTCGGCTTGCAGCGGCCCGTCGTCGACGATTTGAATATGCTCCGGCCGCAGGCCCACGGTGATCGCCGCACCCTCAGCAATGGCAAGCCCATCCGGAAGTCGCAGCTTTTGGCCATCGGTCAGGACGGAGTCCGCCTTGCCATTTTTCCTGTAGGTCGCGGGCAAGAAATTCATCCCCGGTGAGCCGATGAAGCCGGCGACGAACATGTTGGCCGGGTGGTCGTAGAGGTCGAGCGGCGCGCCGACCTGTTGCACCACGCCGTCGTGCATCACAACGATGCGGTCGGCCATCGTCATCGCTTCGGTCTGGTCGTGCGTGACGTAGACGGAGGTGGTCTTGAGCTGCTGGTGCAGCGCCTTGATTTCGGTGCGCATGTGGACACGCAGCTTCGCGTCGAGGTTGGAGAGCGGCTCGTCGAACAGAAAAACCTTCGGGTCGCGCACGATGGCGCGGCCCATGGCAACACGCTGGCGCTGGCCGCCGGAGAGCTGACGCGGCAGGCGCTCAAGGAAAGTGGTGAGGCCAAGCCGCTTGGCAGCGCCGCCAACGCGGGAGTCGATAGCGGATTTGTCCGTTTTCTTCAGCATGAGCGAAAAGCCCATGTTCTTCGAGACGTCCATATGTGGGTAGAGCGCGTAGGACTGGAAAACCATGGCGATGTCGCGATCTTTCGGCGCAACGTCGTTGACCAGCCGTTCGCCGATCTTGATTTCGCCGCCGGAGACTTCCTCCAGACCTGCGATCATGCGCAGCAGTGTGGACTTGCCGCAGCCCGACGGACCGACGAGTACGACGAATTCGCCGTCGGCAATCTCGAGGTCGACCTTCTGCAACACCTGCACAGCGCCGTAGTTCTTTTCGACTTTGTCTATGGTGACCGATGCCATGTGACTAACCTTTAACGGCGCCGGCGGTGAGGCCGGTGACGAGATAACGTTGCAGGAATGCAAAGAAGAGGCAGACCGGAAGCAGGGCCAGGATGGACGCGGCCATCATCTGTCCCCAGTCGACCGCAAATTTGCCGATGAAGGTGAGCAGGCCGACGGCGAAGGTCTTCTGATCCTCGCTCGAAATCAGCATCAGCGCGAAGAGAAGCTCGCTCCAGGCGGCGGTGAAGACGAACCCAAGCGTCGCACCCATGCCAGGCAAAGTGAGCGGTACGATCACGCGGCGCATCGCCTGCGCGCGGGTGCAGCCGTCGATCATGGCCGCCTCTTCAAGATCCTTCGGAATGCCGTCGAAAAAGGACTGCATCAGAAAAGTCGCGAAAGCGGTGTTGAAGGCCGTGTAGATGATGATGAGGCCGGTCAGAGAATTGATAAGGCCGACCTGGCCCATGATGCGGTAGATCGGCGGAATGACCATCACCAGCGGGAAGGTCTGGGTGAGCAGCAAGGCGATAGCGACGATGGCCTTACCGCGGAAATTGAAGCGCGACATGGCATACCCGGCGAGCGTGGCGATGACAGTGACGAAACCCGCCGTCGCGACGGAGACGATGACACTGTTCAGGAAATAGCGCGGAAAGTCGGAGGCGCGCAGCACGGTGAAAAAGTTCTCCAACGTCGTGCGCGAGGGCCACAGCGTGATGCCTTCGGAATAGAGCAGGTCCTGCGGCGTAACCGAGATTTTGAGCGTCCAGAAAATCGGGAACAGCGCGAAGATAATGTATGTTGCGATGGCCGCATAAAGGCCGATGCCGCCCCAGATGCGAGAGGTTGTCGAGCGCCCTGCGATCATGGGTGTTGACCCCATACCTGGAGTGCAACCCCAGTGGACGCCAGCGCTCTACGTTGTCCCCCTCTGTCCTGTCGGACATCTCCCCCACAAGGGGGGAGATCACGCGCGTCGGCGACGGCGCTTGTCCTGCGACGTTGGTGATTAGCGAAAAAGTAGCGGCCGGCCTGATCTCCCCGCTTGTGGGGGAGATGTCCGGCAGGACAGAGGGGGGCGCGAAGGAACGCCAACGATAGAACGCTTTGGAGCGCGGAACACATCACACATGCCTCACAAGCGAGCGGCGGATCGCGATCAGCGCGAAAGCGTAGGCGATCAGTAGCACCAGCAGCAACACCGCCACTGCCGATGCATACCCCTTGTCCAACGACTTGAAGGCGCTGACATAGATGTAGACCGGCACCGTGCTGGTCGAGCCGGCCGGGCCGCCTTCGGTCATGACGAAGATCAGATCGGCGAAGGTGGCGATCCAAATTGTGCGTAGCATGACCGTGATCGCGATGGTCGGAGCTAGAAACGGCAAGGTCACCTTGGTGAACCGCTGCCAGGGCGTTGCGCCGTCGATAGCCGCTGCCTCATGCAGTTCCGACGGAATCGACTTCAGCGCCGCCAGCAGCGTGATGGCGAAGAACGGCACACCGAACCAGACGTTCGCGACGATCGGACCCCACATCGCGGTTGCCGGATCGGAGAGGACGTTGGTCGGTTCGGCCTTCAGGCCAAGCGCGTAGAGCCAATGCGGCAGCGGGCCAATGATCGGGTTGAACAGCCAGGCCCAGGTGAGGCCAGACAGGAAGGATGGAACCGCCCATGGCAGGAAGACGACGGCCTGAACGATTTTCCTGCCGAAGAAAGGTTTGTCGAGCAGCAGCGCAAGACCGAGGCCAAGAAAGAATTGGAAGAACAGGCTGGCGACGGTCCACCACAATGTGTTCCACATCGCTTGATGCAGGACGGCGTCCGAGAGCATCGCCTGATATTGCGCCAGCCCGACATATTCCGACTTGAAGGCCGAGAATTTGCGGAAGGAATAGCTGATGCCGACGATCAGCGGCACGAGCAGCACCACGACCAAGAGCACAATGGCCGGGCTGAGATAAAGCCATGGCTCGATGCCGGCGTAGCTCAGCCGGCGGCGGCGCGGTTTGGCGATGTCGGCAATGGCGTAGGTCATGGTAGTCGCTTGTTGTGGACCGCTGATGATTGGCGAAATCGGTGCGGACGGCGGCTCTCTCCCCGTTCACGGGGAGAGATGTCCGACCGGACAGTGAGGGGCAGCGCGGACGCCTCAAAGCAAGGCGCCGCCCCTCATCTGTCACTTCGTGACACCTTCTCCCCGTGAACGGGGAGAAGGAAGGTGGCGCTTACTTCTTGTTCTTCGCGAGCCAGTCCTGCTGTTCCTTGGTCAGGAACGCGGCCCATTCATCGGCCACGGTCTTGGCGTCCTTCTGGCCGAGCAGCACTTCCTGGAAATTCTTGATCGCCACCTGATCGACAAAGTTGCCGAGGCCTTCCAGATGCACCGGCGGCGTCACAAACTCATACTTCGCCGGGTCGTTCAGCTCGTCGAACCAGCCCTTGAACTGTTCCGTCGCAAAATGCGGATCCTTGTCCGCGCCATTGTGGATCGGGATGACGCCGACGGTCTTGGCCCATTCCAGATTGGCCTTCGGCGATGTGAGTGAGCCGATCAGCTTGGCGCTTTCTTCCTTGTGCTCGCTGTCCGCGAACATCGACCAGCCGGCATAACCCAGCGTCGGATAGGACTTGCCATTGGCGCCGACAGGCATCGGCGCCACGGCGAAATCCTCAGCCTTCATCTTTTCGGCAACGCCGATCAGCGCATCTGGGTCCTGGTCGAGCATCGCGCAGGTGCCGGAATAGAAGCCAGTGACGATCTCGTTGAAACCCCAGGAGACGCTGTCCTTTGGCGCGTAGCCGTTCTTGTAGAGGTCGGCGAGCATTTGCAGGCCCTTCACCGCGCCCTCGGAATTGGCGGTCGAGGTGCCGTCGTCGGTGAACTGCGAGCCATTGCCGGCGGCAATGTTCATGAACATGTTCACTCCGGTGTAGGAACCCGGGCCGCCACGCAGGCAGTAGCCATATTTACCCTGGATCGCGGAGATCTTTTTCGCGGCTTCGACAAAATCGTCGAGCGTGGCCGGCGGAGCATCCATGCCGGCTTCCTTGAACAGCTTCTTATTCCAGAACAGAGCTCGGATGTAGTAGCCGTAGGGCAGCATGTACTGTTTGCCGCCAGCGACCGAACCGAACGTCTTGGCACGCTCGCCGATGGTGCCGGCGTCAGCCCACTTGTCCATGTAGGGTCCGAGGTCTTCGAGTTGGCCGTTGTTTGCATAGAGCGCCAGCCAGCGTTCCGGCATCTCCACCACGTCAGGGGTGTCGCCGGCCTGGACCATGGTCAGGAATTTCTCGAAGGCCTGGCCCCAGGGCAGCGAGACGAGCTCGACCTTGACGCCGGGATTGGCCGTCTCGAATTCGGCGATCTGCTTCTTCAAGAGTTCAGTACGCGGCGGGCTGGTGATGACCTCGACCATCTTCAACGTGGTGTCGGCCAGCGCGCCGCTCGCCATGATGGCAAGCCCAGCGGCCGCGCCGAGAAGGATTTTCATACGTTTCATGTCACTCGCTCCCATTGTTTGACATGGTTACTTCTTCGCTTTTTCGAAGGCCTGCTCGATATCCGACCACAGGTCTTCGACACTCTCCAATCCGATGTTGAAGCGGATGGTTCTCGGAGACACGCCGAACCGCGCCAGCGAGTTCACGGTTGGCGTCTGCTCGATCGACGCCATCGCTGGCACGACAAGGCTCTCATGCCCGCCCCACGACACGCCGATCTTGAAATATTTCAGCGCGTCGACGAAGCGGGGAACATCTATGTCTTCAGTGACTTCAAAGGAGAACAGCCCGGCATAGCCGGAGAGCGTCTTCTTGCCGGGATGGTTGGAATAGACCGGGTGGTTGACCCGCTCGACCTGCGCGTGGCCTTTGAGGCGTTCCGCGATGGTCAGCCCGCCCTTCATGTGGTGCGGCAGTCGAAGCGGCAGCGTGCGCAGGCCGCGAAGCAGAAGCCAGCCCTCGAAGGGTGACAGCTTTGCGCCGAGGAACGAATAGGTCTGCTCGTTGATGCGGCAGATGTGCTCGGCCGAGCCGGCGACAACGCCGGCTACCGTATCGCTGTGCCCGCCGAGATATTTCGACGCCGAGTGCAACACCAGGTCGACGCCGTGCAGGATCGGCTTCTGGAAAATGCCCGCGGCGTAGGAATTGTCGATGGTCGTAACGATGCCTTGCGCGCGCGCCAGTTTGGTCAGCGCCTCGAGGTCCTGCAGCTCGAACATCATCGAGGTGGGGCTTTCGAGATAGAGCAGCTTCGCGCCCGGCAGCGCGGCGGCGACGGCGTCGACATCCGACCCGTCGACATAGTCGACCTTGATGTTCATGCGCGGCAGAAAGCGCTCGAACAGCCGGAATGCGTCGCCATAGCAATTGCGCACCGCGACCATGCGCTCTCCGGCGCCCACAAAGGCCAGCACCGTGGCCGCGATCGCACCCATGCCGGACGAGAAACCGCGCGCAGCCTCAGCCCCTTCGAGCGCCGCGACCTTGGCCTCGAACTCCATCACCGTCGGGTTGTTGCCGCGCGAATAGATCGGCTGCTTCGAGCGGCCGGCGAAGGTGTCGGCCATCTCCTGATAATTGGCAAAAGTGAACAGCGAGGTTTGATAGATCGGCGGTACGACGGCGCCGCCGGGAAATGGCTCGTCGTGCGCCAGCAGCGTGGCCGCCTCGGCCAGATAGTCCCTATCGAAATTCGGTCTCTCGTTCATCATCTGCCTGCGATCTTCAAGTTTCTTGCGCCCCGCTTGAGGTCATCCTCGACGGTTGCAATCAATTTCAGCGCCTCGATCCGCGCGCCCTCCGGATCACGCGCGGCGATCCGCTCGAACATGGTGCGGTGATACGGGAAGCTAGCGAAGCCGAAGTCGCGCACGCCGAGCGGATGCTCCCAGAATCGATGGAACGAGCCGAGCATCGCCGCGATCATCTGCTCGAAAAGCGGGTTGCCGGATGCCCTGTAGATCGCCTGATGGAACTCCCAATCCGCTTCGGACGATGTGCCGCGCGTCTCGTGAAAGGTTCGCTCCATCGCCTCCAGCTTGTCGCCTATCGCCGCTATGCCGTCGTCCGTCGCGCGCGCCGCGCAAAGGACCGCAGCTTCGGCCTCCAGCGCGCGTCGGATTTCCAGCGTATGCATCAGGCCGTCGAAATCCGATCCGCCGGCGAGCGTCAGCGGCATGTGCAGCATGTCCGGCGACACGTCACCCTTGAGATAGGTGCCACTGCCCTGTCGGCGTTCGACGAGGCCGAGTCCTTCCCAGCGCGTGAGCGCTTCGCGCACCGTGTTGCGCGAAACTTTTAGCCGCTCGGCCAGCACCCGCTCGGTCGGCAGCTTGTTACCCGGCTCCAGCGCCTCCTGCTGTACGAAACCAGCCAACGCTTTCAGCACCGCGTCGTCGCGGGCGATCGGCTGGACGGGGTTGAGGTCGAGCGAATTCACAGACACCTCATTGGTTCAATGGCCCAACCAATTACGTTGATATCTTCCGCCTGTCAATGGCGTTAACATTTGCTCACAGGTGCGGTCGTGCAGCCGCACGACCGAAACGGACCCGATTCAGCGATGTCCACGGTCTGGCAATCATGGTAGCCGAGTGGCCACATGACATAGCCCGTGACTTTCTTCCACATCGGCACGTAGACGAGAGAGTGGTCGAGCGTGGCCAAGGCGGCTCGCGCTTGAAGACGACCTGCGCCTCCTCGTAGAGTTTAGTGCGCTCCGCCGGGTCGGCGTTCTGCTTGGCCTTCTTGACGATGTCGTTGTATTCTTGGTTGCACCATTGCACACGGTCGTCGCCGCCGACCGCGTCGCAGGACAAAAGCGTGTCGAGGAAATTGTCGGGGCTGCGGCGACTTCTGAAAGCTATCTCTCGTCGAACGGCTCGGTGGGGCTCAGCGACGGTTTTGTGAACCACCTTGGGCCGTCGGCCGTCATGTAAATGATGTCTTCAAGACGAATGCCATAACGGCCCGGAAAGACGATCATTGGCTCTGACGAAAAGCACATGCCGGGCGCGAGGCGAATGTCATTGGCGCGCACGATGAAGGGGTCTTCGTGCCCATCCAGTCCGAGCCCGTGCCCGGCGCGGTGCGGGATGCCAGGCAGCTTGTAGTCGGGACCGAGCCCGTACTTTGCGACAAGAGCCCGGGCGATGTCATCGAGGCTGCCGCAAGCGACGCCGAGTTTTGCCGCGTCGAACACGGCCTGCTCGGCCTCGTGTTCGATCGCCCAATGGCGCGCGAATTCCGGGCCCGGCTCATCCAGCACATAGGTGCGTGTGATGTCAGACGGGTAGCCATGAATGCGACAACCTGTATCGACCAGGATCACGTCGCCGGCCTCGTACGAGTGATCCGTGGGCGAACCATGCGGCAGGGCCGTCGCCACGCCAAAGGAAACGATGCAGAACAGCGAGCCGTTATCCGCACCGAGCCGCCGGTGCTCCGCATCGACGAATTTCTCGACCTCGGAGGCCTTGATGCCCGGTCGGATCATCGCATGAGCCGCTTTGTGCACCTGAAGCGTGATGTCCATCGCGTGCTGCATCAGGGCGATCTCGGTCGCCGATTTGATCATGCGCAGGTCACGGATCATGCGGCCGCCATCAATGACGAGCTCCGCACCCAGCGCCCGCGCGATCGGGTGGTACTGGATCAGCGGCAGTGCATCGTCGACGGCGAGGACATCAGTCGGCTTCAGCAGCGAGACGATCAGCGCAGCAGCCGAGGCGTCCTCCTGCCATTCGGCGATATCGCCATCAAGCCGCGGCAATTCCTCCATGCGCGTCCGTTCGAAGGCCGGCACGATGTAGGTGATTTCGGTGCTCGTGATCAGCGCGCCGCAAAAGCGCGACGCCTGATGCCAGACGAGACCGGTGAAATAGCGCAAGGCATTGGAGGAGCCGAGCAACACGGCATCGATGCCGATGGCCGCCATTCCCAGACGCAGCTTGACTAGCCGGTCGCGACGCTCCGCATCGCTGATAGGCGGCACTGCCGAATGCAAATTTGTTCTAGTCACGATGTCCCCAATTGGATCAATGGCCCAACCATTTGCATGATGATGTTAAGAAGTCAATGCAGCCGATCTGCATTGGAATCCGTCGCGGTCATCGCTGCGTTGCGCGGGCAGGAAGGCCAGTGCCAATCGTCAGCGTTGGCGGCAGCGCGACGGAAATGCGTCCTCCCGCACACTGGAGCCAAGCAAAGGCCATGCGGCACCTGTTCTGGAACCTGTGCGACCGGGCTGGCAGTACAAAAAGTCACCGTGCTGTAGCGAATTGATGAAGACTGCCGGTCGGGTTCTTGTGGCCCTATCTGGCTCAGGGCTGGTCGCCTTGGTCGAGTGCCAGCCGCGCGAAGGCCTCAGAGTCCGTTTGGAAATTCATGGATGAGCGTTTCTGCGGATGAGAATGCCGCCCATTGCGACGTGGATCATGGCGGTGGAGACATCGATGCGCCGCTCGTAGTCGCGTACGAGCCGTCGCCAGCGGA
>JBFWUS010000028.1:0-63754 GCA_050247155.1 Rhizobiaceae bacterium | reverse complement strand
GGAGGGTACAATGTTTCATTTCCGAAATTCGTCCAAACAGGCGGTCAAGTTTCTCTGCCGCCCTGAGGATGACGGCGTGATCGCCCCGCCGGTTCCGGCAAAAACGGTGATGCCTGACTGGTTCCGCAAACTCCCGGCGGTCGACAAGTCAGTGGTTTCCAGGGCGAACAACGGCCTGACCGTCAAGCGGTGTATGCCATTTCTCGATGCGCTGACGACGGGTTGGATTCTGCCGCTTGGGGCGACAGTCAGGCTTGAAATCGCTGATGGCGGGAAGGTGGTCAATGCGGGCTGGGAGTTTGACCGCGTCATGGTGTCGAACCACGGCGCCCATCAGGTGGCGGGCAACCCGAAGGAGCCATCGCCGCCTTGCAAGTTTCACAACTACTGGTCCGTTCGCACTCCGCCAGGCTGGAGCTGCCTGTTTGCGCCGCCGCTGAACCGTTCGGGACAACCGTTCGAGTGCGTGTCGGGCATTGTCGACACAGACAGCTACGTGGCCGACATTCACTTCCCCTTCTTCACCAATGCGCCTGACGGGGTCTATACGATCGGGAAGGGCACACCGCTGGTTCAGGTGATTCCCATTCGCCGCGATTTGCTTGAGATGGAGGCAGATATCCGCGCCGAAACGGATATCGAGGCTGCCGAACGGGACAAGGTGCATCGCAACACGATTGCGGGCGAGGGCTGGTATCGGAAAGTAGCGCGAGCGGCACGGTAGCAGCGGTCTGCTGATTGCCGGTCTAGCCTGTAGGTGGCTAGGCAATACAGCGCATGAGTTGATTGGCGCTTGCATGTTCTTGCTCATCCCCGTGCACAACGGATTTAACCGGAATGGTATGGCCGCATCGCTAGAGCTCGCAAGCGGTCGCGCGGGCTGGTCACCATAGGCCTCAACTTCACGCCGCTCGCGACGATGACTACACCACGGAAGGCGGCCACGAGTATCGCAGCAAGAATAGAATGTGCGCCGTATGTGGCGTCCGCTTCGGTCGCACCGATTGCGAGTCTGAATGACCGATATTGAGGCGCAAAGCAGCCTCAATGGAGGTTCGGCTAAACGTCTTGGCAAAAAAATGCAAAAGTTGACCGAACGTCTCCGATGGGCGCGGAGAGGCGTTCCTCATCAGTGTGCGTCAAAGCGCCTTTTCGAGTTCTGGCAGGACGGTGAAGAGATCGCCGACTATGCCATAGTCCGCGACCTGGAAGATCGGGGCTTCCTCATCCTTGTTGATGGCGACGATGACTTTCGAATCCTTCATGCCGGCCAAATGCTGAATAGCGCCGAAGCTGCTTGTGCTCGACGAACCGACCGAAGGCATTCAGCCTTCAATTATCAAGGACATCGGTCGAGCCATCCAATATCTGCGTGATACGATGGGGCTGACGATCCTCCTCGTTGAGCAATATCTTGATTTCGCGCGCGGGCTTGCTGATCGAGTTGCAATCATGGATCGTGGTGAGATCGTTCACACCGGTGAATCCGCAAGCCTTGACGATTCGAATGCACGTCGACACCTCATGCTCTGAAGCTGCGCCGGTGCGCATGCAGCGCGCCGAGGGTCGCGTGCGGCTGGCGTTTCGCTGCCGCGCGGGAGCGACGCGCATCAAGACACTGTATCAGGAAGGCTGCGCCAAGGTCCGCCTGCCTGCGCCGTTGAATGGCGCCGCGCCCGAGGCGATCCTCATCAACACCGCGGGCGGCCTGACCGGCGGTGACCGACTTGAGACGCACGTCTCGCTCGGGCCTGGCACCGGGGCCGCGATGACTACGCAAGCTTGCGAGCGGGTCTATCGCTCCACGGGAGACGTGGCAGTCGTGACGAACAGGCTGCATCTGGCAACGGGTGCGCGGCTGGCCTGGCTGCCGCAGGAGTCCATCCTGTTCGATGGCGGACGCCTTTCGCGCACCCTTGATGTTGACCTCGAAGGCAATGCAGAACTTGTTGCGGTCGAGGCGATCCTGTTTGGCCGTTCGGCCATGGGTGAGATGGTGCGCAACGGTGCGCTGCACGACCGCTGGCGCATTCGCCGCGACGGCAGGCTGATCCACGCCGAGGATCTGCGTCTAAACGGCGACATCGCCGGACAGCTTGCCCGTCCGGCGGTGCTTGGCGGCAAGCGGGCCATGGCGACAGTGCTTCTTGTGGGCGCGGAACCGGAGCGCCTGCTCGACCCGGCGCGGGCAATCATCGGCGACGACGGCGGCGCAAGCGCCTGGGGCGGCAAGTTCCTGGCGCGGCTTGTTGCCGATACTGGCTTGGCGTTGCGACGTCGCCTGGAACCGCTCCTTTCTCTCTTGCTTCCCGGCCAGCCGCTGCCAAAAGTCTGGCAACTCTAGGATATCGAATGAACTTGACACCGCGCGAAAAGGACAAGCTGTTGATCGCCATGGCGGCGATCGTCGCGCGCAAACGGCTGGAGCGCGGCGTGAAGCTGAACCATCCCGAGGCCATCGCGCTGATCTCCGATTTTGTCGTCGAAGGCGCACGCGATGGGCGCTCGGTCTCGGAGCTGATGGAAGCCGGCGCGCATGTGGTGACCCGCGAGCAGGTGATGGAAGGCGTTGCCGAGATGATTCACGATGTCCAGGTCGAGGCGACGTTTCCCGACGGAACGAAGCTGGTAACCGTGCACGAGCCGATACGATGAAATGAGAGACGTAACATGAGAAGAACGAGCATTGTCCTGGCGCTTACGCTGGCCTCCACACCCGCCTTCGCGCATCTCAATCCGGCCGAGCACGGCTCTTTCGCCGCCGGGTTCTCGCATCCGCTGTTCGGCACTGACCACATTCTGGCGATGGTCGGTGTCGGCCTGTGGGCGGCACTGCTTGGCGGCCGCGCGATCTGGGCAGTGCCGGGTGCGTTCGTGTTGACGATGATGGCCGGCTTCGCGCTGGCGATGGCCAGTATCGGCCTGCCTTTCGTCGAGCCGGTCATTGCGGCCTCTGTCGTGGTATTGGGCCTTCTGGCGCTGGTCGCGCTGCAGGCGCCGACGGGCATCGCGATGGCGATGGTCGGCTTCTTCGCGCTGTTTCACGGCTACGCGCACGGCGGTGAACTAGGCGAGGCCGGAGCCTGGCCGTTTATGGCTGGTTTTGCGATCGCTACAGCACTGCTGCACGCGATTGGCGTCGGTGTCGGGATCGGCATGGGCCGCTTTGCCGGCGGCGGCGCGGGCCGCTTAATGACGCGGGCACTGGGCGGCCTGACGGCGCTGGGCGGTCTCTGGATCGTGGCGGGAGGCTGAAGTGATCCCCGGCGACGTCATCACAGCCAACGGCGATATCACACTGAATGCCGGTGCAAAGCAGACAACGGTGATTGTCGCCAATACCGGCGACCGGCCGATCCAGGTCGGGTCTCACTACCATTTCTTCGAAACCAACAACGCATTGGACTTTGATCGTGAAGCAGCGCGCGGCATGCGGCTCGACATTCCAGCGGGCACCGCGGTGCGCTTCGAACCCGGACAGCAGCGCGAGGTGCGCCTGGTGCCCCTTGGCGGCAAGCGGGAAGTCTACGGCTTCCAGCAAAAGGTGATGGGGAAACTATAGATGCCCGCTACGCTTTCCCGCGCCGCCTATGCCCAGATGTACGGCCCGACCGTCGGCGATAAGGTCCGCCTTGCCGACACCGAGCTCTTCATCCAGGTCGAGAAAGACTTCACCACCTACGGCGAGGAGGTGAAGTTCGGCGGCGGCAAGGTTGTTCGCGACGGCATGGGCCAGAGTCAGGTTACCCGCGCCGGAGGCGCGGTTGACACGGTCATCACCAACGCGCTGATCGTGGATCACTGGGGTATCGTAAAGGCCGATGTCGGACTGAAGGATGGGCTGATCGTCGCCATCGGCAAGGCGGGCAATCCCGATACCCAGCCAGGAGTGACCATCGTCATCGGCCCGGGCACCGAAGCCATCGCCGGCGAGGGCAAGATACTCACTGCCGGCGGCGTCGACGCCCACATTCATTTCATCTGCCCACAGCAGATCGAGGAGGCGTTGATGTCGGGCGTTACCACCATGCTCGGCGGTGGCACAGGCCCGGCGCACGGCACGCTCGCGACCACCTGCACGCCGGGGTCGTGGCATCTGGCGCGTATGATCCAATCCTTCGACGCCTTTCCGATCAATCTCGGCCTGTCGGCCAAGGGCAACGCCTCGAAGCCCGCTGCTCTGGTCGAGATGATCGAGGGCGGCGCCTGCGCCATGAAACTGCACGAGGATTGGGGCACGACGCCGGCGGCGATCGACAACTGCCTCACCGTCGCCGACGACTACGATGTGCAGGTGATGATCCACACCGACACGCTGAACGAAAGCGGTTTCGTCGAAGACACGGTCGCCGCTTTCAAGGGCCGCACCATCCACGCCTTCCACACCGAAGGCGCGGGCGGCGGGCATGCGCCCGACATCATCAAGGTCTGCGGGCTGCCGAACGTCATCCCCTCCTCAACCAACCCGACCCGGCCCTACACGCAAAACACCATCGCCGAGCATCTCGATATGCTGATGGTGTGCCACCACCTTTCGTCGTCGATTCCCGAGGACATCGCCTTTGCCGAGAGCCGGATCCGCAAGGAGACGATCGCGGCGGAGGACATTCTGCACGACATCGGCGCGTTCTCGATCATTTCCTCCGACAGCCAGGCGATGGGCCGCGTCGGCGAGGTCCCGATCCGCACCTGGCAGACCGCGCACAAGATGAAGGTGCAACGCGGCCGGCTGCCCGGCGAGGCCGGCGACAACGACAATCTGAGGGTTCGCCGCTATATCGCGAAGTACACCATCAACCCGGCGATTGCGCAGGGGCTTTCGAAGCATGTCGGCTCGGTCGAGGCCGGCAAGCGGGCCGACCTCGTGCTGTGGAACCCGGCCTTCTTCGGCGTTAAGCCGGATATGGTGCTGGTCGGCGGCACGATTGCCGCGGCGCCCATGGGTGACCCGAACGCCTCCATTCCGACGCCGCAGCCGGTGCATTATCGCTTCATGTTCGGCGGTTACGGCCGTGCGCCGGCGCTGTCGTCGGTGACCTTCGTCAGCAAGGCTGCGCTCGCCAGGAATCTGCAGAAGAAGCTGGGTGTGGCCAAGGAAATGGTGGCGGTCGAGAACACGCGCGGCGGCATATCCAAAGCGTCGATGATCCTCAACGACGCCACGCCGCATATGGAGGTCGATCCGGAAACTTATGAAGTGCGTGCTGATGGCGAACTGCTCACTTGCGAGCCGGCGACGGTCTTGCCGATGGCACAAAGATACTTTCTATTCTGAACCATGCTCCGAGCAATCTCCCACGCCCACGCCGTCGAAAATGAACCCTTCGCCACTATCGTGCTCGATTCCGGCGACCGGCATCTGCGCCGCAAGCTGATGAAGACCAGTCAGGGCGATGAGGTGATGATCGACCTGCCCGGGGCTGTCCTGCTGGCCGACGGCGATGTGCTCGTGCTTGAGGACGGACGGACCATCGAAGTCATCGCGGCGAAGGAGAAGCTTTACGAGATCAGACCAGGCGAAAAGGCGCCGCTGCGCCATCTCGCCTGGCATCTGGGCAACCGTCACCTTGCCGCGCAAGTTGACGAGGACCGCATCCTGATCCGCCGCGACCACGTCATACGCGACATGTTGCTCGGGCTGGGTGCGACGGTCACCGATGTGATCGAACAGTTCCAGCCGGTGCATGGCGCATATCACACCCACGACCATGAACATGCCAATGATCACGTACGCGAGCATGTCGGCCGCCATGGCCATGCTCACACTTCCGGTCGCGACCACCGCCACGGGGTCGATCGCTTGGGGCCTGCCCATGCCTCTGGCGAGAACACCGGCAAGCCCGACCGCTATGGACGCTTTCCCGGCGATCCGCACTACGGCCACGACCATGGATGAGGCCGTATCGCCGGTCACCCTGGTGCGGCTGCTGTCATGGTTGTCGCCGGCCTTTCCTATCGGCGCCTTCGCCTACAGCCACGGCCTTGAGTCAGCGATGAACGACGGCGCGATTCGCGATCGCTCTTCGTTGGTTTCCTGGCTGACCGACCTGATTGAGCGCGGCTCCGCCTGGAACGACGCGGCGCTACTGGCCGAGGCATGGCGTCGAAGCGTTGCCGGATTGAACGTCACTGACGTCGCCGAACTGGCGAACGCGATGGCCGGCTCGCGCGAGCGCCACATGGAGACGACGCTGCAGGGTGAAGCGTTTCAGCACGCGGTCGGGGCGTGGGCAGAGCAAAAGTCACCCTCCACGTCCCCACCCTCTGTTCTGTCTTACCCTGTCGCCGTCGGCGTCGCTGCCGCGCGCCATGAGATACCATTGGAGCAGGCCCTGACCGCCTATCTCCACGCCTTTGCCTCCAACCTCATACAAGCCGCCGTGCGCCTTGTCCCACTCGGCCAGCGCGAAGGCGTGGCGGCTTTGGCCGCGATTGAGCCGGTCATCCTTGCTACGGCGAACAGGGCTGCAGCCTCGACGCTGGAAGATCATCTCGGTTCCTGCAGCATTTTCTCGGACATCATGTCGATGAAGCACGAAAGCTTGCACTCCAGGATATTCCGCTCGTGACCTCTCTCAACGGCCCGTTGCGCGTCGGCATCGGCGGCCCTGTCGGTTCGGGCAAGACAACGCTGACGGAGAAGCTCTGCAAGGCCATGCGCGACCGTTATTCTGTCGCGGTCGTGACCAACGACATCTACACGAAAGAGGATGCGTTGATGCTGGCGCGCCTTCAGGCATTGCCTGAAGAACGCATCGTCGGCGTCGAGACTGGCGGTTGTCCGCACACGGCGATCCGTGAGGATGCCTCGATCAATCTGCAGGCCATCGCCGAGCTCAATCGCCGCTTTCCGGATCTCGACGTTGTGTTCATCGAATCCGGCGGCGACAATCTCGCGGCGACATTCTCGCCCGATCTCGCCGATCTGACGCTTTACGTCATCTCCGTTTGCCAGGGGGAAGAGATTCCCCGCAAAGGCGGTCCGGGCATTGCGCGCTCCGACCTGTTGGTCATTAACAAGACAGACCTTGCGCCCTATGTCGGCGCCGATCTGGACGTTATGCGTTCGGATACGGAAAAGCAGCGCAGAACACGCCCATTCGTTTTTACCGACATGCGGAGGCGGGTTGGACTACAAGACGTGGTCGCCTTCATCGAAATCCATGGTGGCCTCAAGCTCTAGGTGTCATTGCTATTGAGGTTGTCCATCCGGGGCTCCTGGGTGATGGTTAGCTGTGTCGTAACAACAACCTCTCACCCAAGCCTCGGACGGACAACCTCAATAGCAATGACACCTTAACCGACGAGAACCTCTTGAGGCTCCGCAGCTAGAGGCCAGGGCCGAAGGATTCTCGGACTACAGATGCGGATTTCGTGACCGGTATCGGGCAATCAGCTGCTGATTGTTCTCAGCGGCTCCTGGCATATTGGCGCTGAGGTAAATTGGAGCCCGGCCGCCGGCCTTGACCAGCCGCGCCGTGGCTTCGGCCATCGCGGCATGTAAGAGTGCAGCACCGATCGAGGTCGTTACCGGTCCGACGCGCAAATCGCTGCCTTCGATGTCGACAATGGCGTCACCTGACGGCGCGCTATTGTCGAGCACGATGTCGGCAATGTCGGCGATGCGCGGGCGACCCTTTGCCGCCTCACGCGAATAGGTCTCGGAGGTGAGCGCGATGACGGTCGCGCCCGCGTCCTTGCCGAGTTTCGCCGCTTCGACCGGCGCGGCGTTCACACCGCTGTTGGATATGACGATCAGCACATCGTTCGGGGCGATCGGATAGCGCGCCAGCACGGTCGCGGCCGCACCGGGAAGGCGCTCGAAGGCCGTGCTGGCGACAGACCCCTCGTGCAGCATCATCGCGGTCGACAGGATCGGCACCGTCAGAGCCAAGCCGCCCGCGCGGTAATGGACTTCCTCCGCAAGAATATGGCTGTGGCCGGTTCCGAAGAGATAGACCAGGCCATCTGCCTTCGCCGTTCGCTCGATCGCTTCGACTGCCTTGGCGATGGCGTCGGCGTTCCGCTCGAAAAGTTGGGCGATCCGCGTCGCGAGGCCTTGCAGATATTTCGAGGCGATTGGCGTGTCGGTCATGCGTCAGCTCGAGCTGTCGGGTTGTCGCGAATGGGGATAGTCCAACGCAGCCTGCGCTTCAAGCGCCGGTCCGGTCCGGCTCAGCCGGCCAACAACAGGCGCATCACATGCAGCACATGCGTTTTCCTGCCGATCACGCGCGGTTCGGTCGAGCGGAGATGCTCGAAGCCTAAACTTCTCCAGAACCGGTCGGCGCGCTTGTTTTCATCGAAGGCCGCCAACTCGACGCGTTCCGCGCCTTGATCGTTCACCCAATCGAAATAGGCTTTGGCAAAAGCGGGTGCCAGGCCCGTGCCGCGCTCGGCCGGATCAACCAACATCAGGCCGAGCCACCAGCAGCCATCCTCCGGCCAACCGCGGTCAGCAGCGATCAGACCGACGATCCGCTCCTCGCCGTTCAGCAGTCCAAGCATGAATTTGTCGGCCGTCGTGCGACCAGGGGGTGTCGCCTCGAATTCCGCCGCCGCGGCATTCGCAGCGACCGCTTCGCCGCCTTCCAGGAAGGCATAGTCGGCGCACGCCTCGAACAGTGGCTGCAGGCGCGCTGCATCCCGAGGCTTCAGCTCTTCCACACGGAAACCGTAACGGACAGGAGGAAATAGCGGCATCATCGTCTCGCACCATCGACAAGCTCCTGCTGCGGTCAAGCCCGTTCCGCGATTGTGGACGGAGGCTGTTCGCAACGTACGCTCGATTGCCGCTGCGCAAAAATTCCACTAGCTTTGACCAAAAGATAAAAAACTGACGCTCACAGCCAGTCAAAAATCCAGCCAGAGGGGTCGTCTCATGTCCAGCCAGAATTTCTCATTGCCGTCGCGCCGAACTTTGTTGAAGGGCGCCGGCGCGGCCCTCGCTGCCTTTGGTGCGCCGGGCCGGCTCTTCGCCCAGGAAAAGCTGAAAGTCGCGGCGATCTACACCGTGCCGTTCGAGCAACAGTGGGTTGGCCGCCTGCACAAGGCGGCGAATGCCGCCAAGGATCGCGGTGACATCGAATATGTCGCCACCGAGAATGTCGCCAACACCGACTATGAACGCGTCATGCGCGAATATGCAGAAGCCGGCAACAAGCTGATCCTCGGCGAAGTGTTCGGCGTCGAAGAGGCAGCGCGCACCGTGGCCAAAGACTATCCGGACACGGCTTTCCTGATGGGTTCCAGCTTGAAGCCGGACGCCGCCGTGCCAAACTTTTCGGTGTTCGACAACTATATCCAGGACGCGTCCTATCTCAGCGGCATCATCGCCGGCGCAATGACCAAGGCGAAGAACATCGGTATGGTCGGCGGCTATCCGATCCCGGAGGTAAACCGGCTGATGCACGCCTTCATGGCGGGCGTAAAGGAGACCGCGCCGGACACGAAATTCCAGGTTGCTTTCATCGGCTCCTGGTTCGACCCGCCGAAGGCGAAGGAAACGGCCTTTGCTCAGATCGATGGCGGCGCGGACCTGCTCTACGCCGAGCGCTTCGGCGTTTCGGATGCAGCCAAGGAGCGCAAGGTGCTGGCGGTCGGCAATGTCATCGACACGCAGGCCGACTATCCCGAGACCGTGGTCGCCTCTGCGCTCTGGCATTTCGAGCCGACGCTGGACAAGGCGATCGCCGAGGTGAAGGCCGGCAGCTTCAAGGCCGACGATTACGGCGTCTATTCCTTCATGAAGAATGGCGGATGTTCCCTCGCGCCGCTGGGCACATTTGAGGGCAAGGTGCCGGCCGAGGTGATGGCCAAGGTCGCGGAGAAAGAAAAGGCAATCAAGGACGGCAGCTTCACCGTTGAGATCAACGACGCCGAGCCGAAGTCGAGCTAGCGCAAGCTCCCTCCCCCTTGAGGGGAGGGAGGCCGCGAAGCGGCTGGGTGGGGTCACTTCCACCCGCACACCCGAAAAAGCAACGTTGGAGCGCTGCCGCTTGGACCCCACCCGGCCCTTCGGGCCACCCTCCCCTCAAGGGGGAGGGAGCCCCGCCCTCCGCCTCTCCTCCATCACCAAGCGCTTCGGCGCGTTGACGGCGAATGATTCCATCTCCTTCGACCTGCGCGAAGGCGAGGTGATCGCGCTGTTGGGTGAAAATGGCGCCGGCAAAACGACGCTGATGAACATCCTGTTCGGCCACTATGTTGCCGACGAAGGATCGATCGAAGCGTTGGGCAAGCCCTTGCCGCCCGGCGATCCGAAGGCGGCGCTGGCGGCCGGCATCGGCATGGTACACCAACATTTCACGCTCGCTGAAAACCTGTCGGTTCTGGAAAATATCGCACTCGGCACGCAAAGCCCGTTTAGCTTGCGGCTCGATCGCGGTAAGGTCAGGCGCAGGATCGCCGAGCTGGCAGAGGCATTTGGTTTGGCCGTCAATGCGGACGTGCCGGTGCACACGCTGTCCGTCGGCGAGCGCCAACGCGTTGAAATTCTCAAAGCACTCTATCGCGACGCGCGCATCCTGATCCTGGACGAGCCGACCGCAGTGCTGACGCCGGCCGAGACGGATGCCCTGTTTGCAACGCTCCGAAAACTGGTCGCCAATGGCCTGTCGGTCATTTTCATCTCGCACAAGCTGAACGAGGTGATGGCGATTAGCCAGCGGGTCCTCGTGCTGCGCTCGGGCAAGCTCGCTGGAGAGCGCGTCACGGCCCAGGCGACACGCCAGGAGTTGGCGGAGCTTATGGTCGGCCGCGAGGTTGCGGCGCCGACGGTCGGTGCAGCCGATCTCGGCGCGCCGGTCCTGGAACTCGCCGATGTCAACGCCGAACTGGGGGGCGGCCGCGTTAGGTTGAGCAATGTCTGGCTGAGGCTGCTTGAAGGCGAGATTGTCGGCATTGCCGGTGTTTCCGGCAACGGGCAGGCCGTGCTTGCCGCGCTGCTCTCCGGACAGATCAAACCCGCTGCCGGCACAATGCTGATGCGCGGCAATGCGATCGAAGACTGGTCCCCACTCCTTGCCGTTGAACACGGCGTCGGCCGTATTCCGGAGGATCGGCATGCGGTCGGAACGATCGCCGATATGAGCCTGACCGAGAACGCGATTGCAGAGCGCTATCGCGAGCCGCGTTTCGGCCGCCGCGGCCTGCTAAACTGGCGGGCCGCGCGGCGCTTTGCTGACGACATCATCCGTGACTATGACATCAAGACACCGTCCGCCGACACACGCATCCGCCTTCTCTCCGGCGGCAATATGCAAAAGCTGATCCTTGGCCGGGCGCTGGACGGCAATCCGTCGCTCATTTTGGCCAATCAGCCGGCGCGCGGGCTCGACGTGGGCGCGGTCGCCTATGTGCATGGCAAGCTGCTCGAGGCGCGGGCGCGTGGCGCGGCCATCGTGCTGATCTCGGAAGACCTGGATGAAATACTGGCGCTGTCGGACCGTATCATTGTGATCTCCAACGGCCGCTTTTCGACACCGTCTGCGCGTGGCGAACGGAGTGTCCGAGATCTGGGGGAGCTCATGGCCGGACACGAGGAGGCGGCGTGATGATGGCACTGGTTTACCCTCCCCCTTGTGGGGAGGGTCGACGAACAATTGAAGCGCAGCGCAAATTGCGAGGCGGGGTGGGGGTACATTTGCTATCCGGATATTGTCATACCCCCACCCCGATCCGCGTTGCGGACCGACCCTCCCCACAAGGGGGAGGGTAACCCCATGCGCCTTGAGCCCAAGCCTCTCCCCTCGCTGGCCGCGACCCTCGCGTATCCCATCGCGGCCATCATGGCGACGCTGCTCGTCTCCTCGCTGCTGGTGCTCGCAGCAGGGGCGTCGCCTGCGTCTGTTTTCTATCTGGTCGCCAAAGGCGCCGCTGGCTCGCAGTTCGCGCTCCTGGAAACGCTGACGCGCGCGACGCCGCTGATCTTCACCGGGTTGGCCATAGCTGTCGCGTTCCGCACCAAACTATGGAACATAGGCGCAGAGGCACAGCTTTATGCCGGTGCGGTCGTCACCGTGGTGCTCGGCACGGGCCTGTTGCCGTTGCCCCAACCCATCCTGATCCCAGTCCTGATGATTGCCGCGATGATCGCTGGCGCCGTCCTGTTGCTGATCCCGGCGCTGCTGAAAACCCAACTCGGCGTCGACGAGGTCGTCACGACGCTGCTGTTCAACTTCATCATGTTGCTCTTCGTCTCGCTGCTGCTGGAGGGGCCGCTGAAGGACCCCATGGGTCTGGGTTGGCCGCAGTCGCCAAAGGTCGTCGCCGATGCGCAGTTGCCCCGGCTGATCCAGGGCCGCCGCCTGCATTTCGGCTTCGTGCTGGCGCTGGCTGCCGCCTTGCTCACCTGGTTCATGATGAAGAGGACCGCGCTCGGTTACGAAATGCGCGCCGTCGGGCACAATGCCGAAGCGGCGCGATTTGCCGGCATTCCGGTCAACAAGGTGCTGGTCAAGACGGCGCTGTTCTCCGGCGGCCTGGCGGCGCTGGCGGGCTTCTCCGAGGTTTCGGGCCTTAAGGGCAACCTCACGCTGGATCTGTCGCCTGGCTATGGCTATTCCGGCATCGTCGTGGCGATGCTCGCCATGCTCAATCCACTCGGCGTCGTACTGTCGGCGATCTTCGTCGCCGCCATTTTTGTCGGAGCGGACGCGATGAGCCGCGCCGCCGGCGTGCCGAGCTACATCGCCGATGTGATGGTCGCGATGGCGCTGCTTTTCATGGTCACCGCGATGATGTTGTCCAGGTTTAGGGTGAGGTGGCGGTGATGGGTAGGCGCCGAAGATTCCTCCCCCTTGAGGGGAGGGCGGCCGCGAAGCGGCCGGGTGGGGCCTTCTCCGCCTTGCTCGACATCATCTTCCAAAAGCAAGAAATAGACGTCGCTGATTTCACAACCTACCCCACCCGGCGCTTCGCGCCACCCTCCCCTCAAGGGGGAGGGAGCTCATGATTGAAGCCCTCGACATCCTCCTGCAGGCGTCTTTCTGGGTCGCGGCCATCCGCATTGCCTCGCCGCTGATCTTCGCCACCATGGGCGAGCTGATCTGCGAGCGCGCCGGCGTGCTCAATCTCGGCATCGAGGGCATTATGACGGCCGGCGCCTTCGCCGGCTGGTACACCGTCTATGTTGGTGGCGATCTGTGGACCGGCGTCGCAGTAGCTGCATTGGTGGGCATGAGCCTCGGCCTGCTGCACGCCGTGCTCACCGTGCCGCTTGGGCTTTCCCAGCATGTAGTCGGCATCGGCATCACGCTGCTTGCCACCAGCCTGACCTACTACATCTATCGTCTGGCGCTGCCCGAAGTAACCTCTCCGCCGAAGATCGAGCCCTTCGCGCCCTGGCCGATTCCCGGCCTGTCCGAAATTCCCATCATCGGCCCGGCCTTGTTCGCGCAGACACCGCTTACCTATCTGGCCTTTATCCTCGTCGGCGTCGTCGCCTGGCTGCTCTATCGCACGCCGCTGGGCCTTGCCATTCGCGCCACCGGCGAGAACCCGTCGGCCGTCGAAGCACAGGGCCTCAGCGTCTCCGCTGTCCGCATCGGAGCGGTTGTCATCGGCAGCGCGCTGATGGCGATTGGTGGCGCGTTCCTCACCATGTCCGCCTTCAACTCGTTCTTCTTCGAAATGATCAACGGGCGTGGCTGGATCTGCATCGCGCTGGTCGTGTTCGGTTCCTGGCGGCCGGGGAAGGCGCTGCTTGGCGCGATCCTGTTCGCAGCTTTCGATGCCTATCAGATCCGCCTGCAACAGCTTTCCGGTGGCGTCATTCCCTACCAGTTGTTCCTGATGATGCCTTATGCCCTGTCGATCCTGGCGCTGATCCTGGTTGCCCGCCGCGCTGCCTACCCGAAGGCGCTAATGGTGCCATACCAGAAAGGCGAACGATGAGATTTTCACCGGCAAAGCTTAGCCGGCATGGATTCAGCGGTGGCGCCAGTCGCTGCGTTGCGTTAACCCCGTCCCGAATGGCCGCGACTCGCGGTGACCACGATGGAGGCCAGCCATGATGGGATGGTACCGCAGGCTGCTGCCGCGAGAAGACCGCTTCTTCGACCTCTTCGACAAGCATTCGGAGACGGTCGTCGCCGCCGCACGCGCGCTCAACGACCTGTTGGCGGGCAAGGATGTCGAGGCGAACGGCAAGCTGATCTTCAAGCTGGAGGATGATGCCGACGCCATCACCCGCGATGTCATGCTGGCGCTGCGCAAGAGTTTCATCACGCCGTTCGACCGCAATGACATCAAGGATCTGATCCAGTCTATGGATGACGCGATCGATGTGATGCGCAAAACGGTGAAGACAGTGGTGCTATTCGAGCAGACCGAGTTCGAGCCCACCATGCAGGACATGGGCACTATCATCGTCGAGGCCGCGCGGCTGACGGCGCAGGCGGTGCCCCTGCTCAACGCCGCTAGCGCGAACGCTCAGCTCCTGACGGACATTGCCGAGGACATCATTCGCTTGGAAGGTCAGTCGGACGATCTGCACGATCGGGGGCTGAAGGCGCTGTTCAAGAAATGCGGCCGCAAGGACGCGATGGGGTATCTGATCGGCAGCGAGATCTATGGCGACCTGGAGAAGGTGGTGGACCGGTTCGAGGACGTCGCCAACGAGATTAGCGGCATCGTCATCGAGAACGTCTGATGGAAGCGACGCTAGCCTTTCCGCTGCTTGTCGGCCTGATCGGCGTCGCGCTGCTGTTCGATTTTCTGAACGGCCTGCATGACGCGGCGAACTCCATCGCCACCATCGTCTCGACGCGCGTACTGCGCCCGCAATACGCGGTCTTTTGGGCGGCGTTCTTCAACTTCATCGCGTTCCTGTTCTTCGGGCTGCATGTTGCGGAGACGGTCGGCAAAGGCATTGTCGGGGCGGATATCGTCAATCCCGGCGTGGTGTTTGCCGCACTATTCGGGGCCATATCGTGGAACCTGCTCACCTGGTTTTACGGCATTCCGTCGAGCAGTTCGCATGCCCTGATCGGTGGCCTCGTCGGCGCTGGCGTGGCCAAGGCCGGAATGGGAGCGATCGTCTGGTCGGGTTTGCTGAAGACCACCGCCGCGATCGTGCTCTCGCCCGCGACAGGTTTCGTCCTGGCGCTGCTTCTGGTGTTCATCGTCTCGTGGAGTTTCGTGAAATACACGCCCTTCGCCGTCGATCGCACCTTTCGGGTAATGCAGTTCATTTCGGCCTCACTCTATTCGCTCGGGCATGGCGGTAACGACGCACAGAAGACAATGGGTATCATTGCCGTGCTGCTTTATTCGCAGGGAACGCTGGGCCAGACTTTCTACGTGCCTTTATGGGTCGTGCTCACTTGCCAGGCGATGCTTGCCCTTGGCACGCTGTTCGGCGGTTGGCGCATCGTGCATACGATGGGCTCAAAGATAACGCGGCTGAACCCAATGCAGGGTTTTTGCGCCGAGACGGGTGGCGCGATCACGCTGTTTGGCGCCACATATCTCGGCATCCCGGTGTCCACCACGCACACCATCACAGGCGCGATCATCGGCGTCGGCGCGGCACGGCGGGTGTCGGCGGTGCGCTGGGGTATCGCCGGCAACATCGTCTGGGCGTGGATCATCACCATCCCGGCGACTGCGCTCATTGCGGCCGTGTGTTATTGGGTTGTGTCGCTCGTCGGCTGAAGCATCAGCCCTGCTTCTCGTCGAACGACACGGGTATCAGATTGAGATGCTTGTTTTCGACAACGAAGCGGATCAGGTCGCCCGTGCGTTCGATGGCAAGCTTTTCCTTGATGCGGCTCAGCGTGTTGGCGACGGTCTTGTAGGCGATACCGAGCGTCGAGGCGATCTCCGTCAGCCCTTTGCCTTCGCCCAGCAGCCGCAGGATCTCCGCCTCGCGGGCGCTGAGTTCCGGGGTGGATGTATCCGCCGGATTGCCGCCGAGGATGATTGAACCGGCAAGCTCGGAATCGACATAATATTTGCCGGCTGAAACCTTCTTGACAGCCGTCAGCAGCTCATCGACCGGCGCGCTTTTTGAGACGTATCCCATCGCGCCCGCCTTGCGCGCGGAGTTCGCATAGACAACGTCCGAGTGCATCGAAAATACGATGACGCGCGCCTCGTGGGGATCGGCCTTGAAGTGACGCAGCAGTTCGATGCCGCTGCCGCCGTTCAGATTGATATCGAGGATCACGATGTTCGGCCGCATCTGCCGGTACTGCGTCAACGCCTGCGGGGGCGACTCGGCCTCGGCGAACTCCACATCGGGCAGTTGGGACAACAGCCGCCGCACGCCTTCGCGCACCACCTGATGGTCGTCGACGATCAATATCTTCATGCGGCATGCTCCTGCACTGAGTTTGCAGGGCGCGGCAAGGCCGCGCGGACGATGACGCCAGCCGGGTTGTGCATTTCTTCGATCGAGAACTCGCCGCCAAGCGCCTCCACACGCTCTCGCATGTTGCGAAGGCCATGCGTACCCGTCGAAGCGGGTTTCAGATTGCCGCCATCGTTCGAGACGGCGAGTTCGATCCGCTCCGGTCCGGTCTGCTGTAGCGAGAGCCGCACATTGCGGGGATGCGAATGCTTCAACGCATTGTGGATCGCTTCGCGCGCCACGGCGTAGAGCGCTGCGGAGGCCACGACATCGCGGCAATCGCTTTCCAGCTTCTCTTCGAACCGTACACCGGGGTGTCTTTGCTGTTCGCTTGCCACCAGCTCGATCAAGGCCTGTTCCAGGCCGATATCGGCAGCGAGATTGGGCCGTAGGCGTGCCAGGATGGCGCGCACATGCTGCTTGCTCTTCACCGCGCCGGCCGAGATCGCCTTCGCGCGCTCCAGAATCTCCTTCCGCTTAGGACCACTCTTGTCGGCGGTCATGCTGCGAATGGCGGCTGCATCGACGTCTATCGAAAACAGCAAAGGACCAATCTCGTCATGCAAGTCGCGGGCAAGTTCCGCGCGCTCCTCTTCTTGCACGGTCGCTATCTGCGCGCCGAGCATCGTGTTGCGCTGCTCGGTGGTCTTGAGGCGTCGCGCCATCGCATTGAAGCCGGCAAAGAGTTTTCTGAATTCGGGCGGGCCGAACGGCTTCACGTCCCCCTCGTCCCTGGTGGTGCCAAGATTCTCGAACGCAGCGAGCAGCGGTTTGACAGGCCGCAACGCGTGCCAGACGACCAGCGCCACGAGCGACAAGACCAGCATCATGAACAGCAGCAGCGTCAGCGCAGCGAGCAAAGCGCCTCCCCAGATCTCCTCGATCTCATTGCGCGCGATCGTCTCCAAACGCAGCGAAGCGAAATCCGTCAATTCACCGGGCAGGGCGAATTGCATTGCGCGTGGCTCTGGCTGGAGAAGATCGACAAACCAGCCTGGAACGGTCCGCTCGGAGGGCAATGGCGTTGACTGAAAGATGACGTGATCATTGGGGCCGACCAAGCTCGCGCGCAGATGGCGGTCTCCGTCGAACAGGCTGACGAATTCAGTCAGATGGCTGGCGGGGCGGAACGATCGGGAGAGCGCTGTGACCGCCCGTTCTGCCGATGCCTGCCCAACAACCATGGCCGCATTGAGCTCGGTGTCGATGCGTTGACGAGCATCGTAGTAGCCGATCAACGCGCCGCCTGCGCTGCTGAGCAGGAAGATCAGCGCGATCGTGGCGAAGAGGCGCAGCGATACCGACACGTTAGACCCTTAAGGGCGTCAAAGTATGCGGCTGACTATAGGGCGCAGCGACGAGGGAGCAACAGCGCCTGCGTCACGCGTGGCCGTGTAAGGATGCGGTCCCGGATACAGCTAGGCCGGCCCGACTAGGGAATCGGACCGGCCTGAAAATCTGATCTTCCGTGACCAACCGGGGCAAGCCGCGGAAGATACAAGCGCATTTCGCAAGCGACGAACTTGGGTGGGCACCGAAGGAAGTACTCACGATTTGCAGGTGTACTGTCGCGCGGTGCCGGCGCGGTCGCCAGAGGCCGCTTTCCCGATCTTGGGAGGGAATTTTTCCCGGTTGGTGAAAAGAAAAAACGCCCGGCTTCGACGAGCGCCTGTAGCCGTTGAAGGTGCGTGCGCCTGATTAAGCCGCGATGGCGCTTTCGAGCGTCGTCAGATGATCGAGGAATTCCTGCGCCTTGGCCTTGGATGCGTCGTCCTTGGCGTCGCTGACGTCCTCGCGCGCGTCCTGGATGCGGCGGGCGAGGGCCTCGCGATCGATGTCCTTCACCTCGACCGCTTCTTCGGCCAGCAGCGTGCACCCGGCCGGCAGGATGTCTGCAAAGCCGCCGAACACGACGAAGCGCTGGTCCGCGCCACCGGTGGGCTTCACAGTCACGACGCCCGGCTTGATGGTGGTCATCACTGGGGCGTGGTTGGCCATGACGGTCATCTCGCCTTCGGCGCCAGGAATGATCACCGCTTCGACCTCTTCGGAGATCAGCAGCCGTTCGGGCGAGACCAGGTCAAACTTGAACGCCATCGTTCCGCTCCATCACGCGTCGCCTGACAAACCGCCACAACGTCCGCGCCACCACAAAAGCGACCCAGGCGATGCCGATGCCCAGGGCCAGAAAAAGAAGGACGGTCACCGTCCAAACTTTCCAGTCGCCCACCACCCACGGGATGACGAGAAACCAGATCATCATATTCGCGGCGATGGCGGTCAGCACCGCCAGAACCGCAGCGGCCAAAGCGACCGCGCCGATCAAACCGCCGGCGAACAGTAGTCCGCCGTGGAGCAGCCAGCTTCTGCCGGACTGCTCCGTCTGGCCCATATCAGGCCGCTTCGGCTGCCAGGCGCTGCGCCTTCTCGATCGCCTCGTCCATGTTGCCAACCATGTAGAAGGCGGCTTCCGGCAGGTGATCGTATTCGCCGTTCACCAGGCCCTTGAAGCCCTTGATGGTGTCCTGGATATCGACCAGCTTGCCCGGCGAACCGGTGAACACTTCGGCGACGAAGAAAGGCTGTGACAGGAAGCGCTCGACCTTGCGGGCGCGGGCGACCGTAAGCTTGTCCTCTTCGGACAGTTCGTCCATGCCGAGAATGGCGATGATGTCCTGCAGCGACTTGTAGCGCTGCAAGGTCTGCTGCACCTGACGCGCCACCTGATAATGCTCCTCGCCGACGACCATCGGGTCGAGCATGCGCGAGGTGGAGTCGAGCGGGTCGACGGCCGGGTAGATGCCCTTTTCCGCGATCGAACGAGAAAGAACGGTCGTCGCGTCCAAGTGGGCGAAGGAGGTTGCCGGCGCCGGGTCGGTCAAGTCGTCGGCAGGCACGTAGATCGCCTGCACCGAGGTGATCGAACCCTTGGTGGTGGTGGTGATGCGCTCCTGCATGGCACCCATGTCGGTGGCCAGCGTCGGCTGATAACCCACGGCAGAAGGAATACGGCCGAGAAGCGCCGACACCTCCGAACCCGCCTGGGTGAAGCGGAAGATGTTGTCGACGAAGAACAACACGTCCTGGCCCTGATCGCGGAAATGCTCGGCGACAGTCAGGCCCGACAGAGCGACGCGGGCGCGTGCGCCCGGCGGCTCGTTCATCTGGCCGTACACAAGGGCTGCCTTGGAGCCGGCGCCGCCCCCATGCTTGTTCACGCCCGACTCGATCATCTCGTGATAGAGGTCGTTGCCTTCGCGGGTGCGCTCGCCGACACCGGCAAACACAGAGTAGCCGCCATGCGCCTTCGCGACGTTGTTGATCAATTCCATGATGAGAACGGTCTTGCCGACGCCGGCGCCGCCGAACAGGCCGATCTTGCCGCCCTTGGCGTAAGGAGCCAGCAGGTCCACGACCTTGATGCCGGTGACGAGGATCTGCGCTTCCGTCGACTGCTCGACATAGGCCGGCGCGTCCTGGTGGATGGCGCGGGTCGACTTGGTCTTGAGCGGCCCGGCTTCGTCAACCGGCTCGCCGATGACGTTCATGATGCGGCCCAGCGTCTCGTCGCCAACCGGCACCATGATCGGCGCGCCGGTGTCGACCACCGCCTGGCCGCGCACCAGACCCTCGGAGGTGTCCATGGCGATCGTGCGCACGGTGTTTTCGCCGAGATGCTGCGCCACTTCGAGAACCAGGCGGTTGCCGCCATTGTTGGTCTCAAGCGCGTTCAGAATGGCCGGCAGGTGATCGTCGAACTGCACGTCGACAACGGCGCCGATGACCTGACGAACCTTGCCCTGTGGGCCCTTACTCAGGCTGACGCTGGCCGTCGCCTTGGGAGCGACCACCTTGCCCGGCTTATCTTCCTTGACCAGCTTGGCCGCCTCTTTCGCCGCCGCGTTCTTTGCGGGGGTCGCTGTTTTCGGGGTCGCTGCTTTCGCCATCGTCCTTACCCTTTTCGTAATTCCCTAGAGCGCTTCCGCGCCCGAAATGATCTCGATCAGTTCTTTGGTGATCTGCGCCTGACGCTGGCGGTTGTAGGTGATCGACAGTTTGTTGATCATGTCGCCCGCGTTGCGCGTCGCATTGTCCATCGCGCTCATCTTGGCGCCCATCTCACCCGCCGCGTTTTCCAGCAGCGCGCGGAAAACCTGCACCGCAATGTTGCGCGGAATCAGGTCAGCCAGGATTTCGCCCGGCTCCGGCTCATACTCATAGACGGCGTTGTCGCCTGTTCCCGCGACTTCGCCTTCCGGTGCGGCGGCCGGGATGATCTGCTGCGTGGTCGGGATCTGTGCGATCACCGACTTGAACTCGGAATAGATCAGGGTGCAGACGTCGAATTCACCGGCCTGGAAGCGATCGATCACTTTTTCGGCGATCGCGTGGGCGTTGACGAAGCCGATCTGCTTCACTTCGCGCAGTTCGACGCGGTCGATGATCAGATTGGCATAGTCGCGGCGCAGGATGTCGTAACCCTTCTTGCCGACGGTGATGATCTTCACCGTCTTGCCGGCGTTCTGGAGCTTGCGCACCGTCTCGCGGGCAAGACGGGCGATCTGCGAATTGAAGCCGCCGCAGAGACCGCGTTCGGCGGTGCAGACGACGAGCAGGTGCACGTCGTCCTTGCCAGTGCCGGTCATCAGCGCGGGCGCATCGCCGCCACCGCCGACAGCGGCGGTGATGTTGGCGAGAACCGCGCCCATGCGCTGCGAATAGGGACGGGCGGCTTCCGCCGCTTCCTGCGCGCGGCGCAGCTTCGCCGCAGCGACCATCTGCATCGCCTTGGTGATCTTCTGCGTCGCCTTCACCGAGGCGATGCGGTTGCGGAGGTCTTTTAGTGAAGGCATTCGCCAGCCCTAGCTTTCAAAGGTCTCGGATCAGGCGAAAGTTTTGGCGAAAGAATCGATTTCGCTCTTCAGCTTGCCGCGCAGATCGTCGGACAGCGCTTTCTCCTTGCGGATGCCGTCGAGAACGGCCTTGCCGGACGAGCGCATATGCGTCAGCAGACCCTGCTCGAACTTGCCGACCTGGTTGATGGCCAGCTTGTCGAGATAGCCGTTGACGCCGGCGAAGATCACTGCGACCTGCTCTTCCGTCTTGAGCGGCGAGAACTGCGGCTGCTTGAGCAGTTCCGTCAGACGCGCGCCGCGGTTCAGCAGGCGCTGGGTAGCGGCGTCGAGGTCCGAACCGAACTGGGCGAAGGCCGCCATTTCGCGATATTGCGCGAGCTCGCCCTTAATCGAGCCGGCAACCTGCTTCATCGCCTTGACCTGCGCGGCCGAACCGACGCGCGACACCGACAGACCGACGTTCACGGCCGGGCGGATGCCCTGGAAGAACAGGTTGGTTTCGAGGAAGATCTGGCCGTCGGTGATCGAAATCACGTTGGTTGGGATGAAGGCCGACACGTCGTTGCCCTGGGTTTCGATGACCGGCAGAGCTGTCAGCGAACCGGCGCCGTTGTCGTCGTTCAGCTTCGCCGCGCGCTCCAGCAGGCGGGAGTGCAGGTAGAACACGTCGCCCGGATAGGCTTCGCGGCCCGGCGGGCGGCGCAGCAGCAGCGACATCTGGCGGTAGGCGACAGCCTGCTTCGACAAATCGTCATAACCGATCAGCGCGTGCTGGCCGTTGTCGCGGAAATATTCGCCCATGGTGCAGCCGGCGAACGGCGCCAGGAACTGCATCGGCGCAGGGTCCGAGGCGGTGGCCGCGATGATGATCGAATAGTCGAGCGCGCCGCGCTCTTCGAGCACCTTGACGAACTGCGCCACGGTCGAACGCTTCTGGCCGATAGCGACGTAGACGCAGTACAGCTTGTCGCCATCCGGGCCGTTGTCGTGGATCGCCTTCTGGTTCAGGATCGTGTCGAGGATGATCGCGGTCTTGCCGGTCTGGCGGTCGCCGATCACCAGCTCGCGCTGGCCACGGCCGACGGGGATGAGGGCATCGATGGCCTTGAGGCCGGTCGACATCGGCTCATGCACCGACTTGCGCGGGATGATGCCGGGAGCCTTGACGTCGACGCGGCGGCGCTCGGTCGCCTTGATCGGGCCCTTGCCGTCGATCGGGTTGCCGAGGGCGTCGACCACGCGGCCGAGCAGGCCCGGACCAACCGGCACGTCGACGATCGCGCCGGTGCGCTTGACGGTATCGCCTTCCTTGATGTCGCGGTCAGCGCCGAAAATGACGACGCCAACGTTGTCGGCTTCGAGGTTTAGCGCCATGCCGCGGATGCCGCCCGGGAATTCGACCATCTCACCGGCCTGGACGTTGTCCAGACCGTAGACGCGGGCAATGCCGTCGCCGACGGACAGAACCTGGCCGACCTCGGAAACTTCGGCTTCCCTACCGAAATTCTTGATCTGGTCCTTAAGGATTGCGGAAATTTCCGCGGCGCGGATGTCCATCAGCCGACCTCTTTCAGTGCAAGCTTGAGCGAATTGAGTTTGGTTTTGAGCGACGTATCGATCTGGCGCGAGCCCATCTTCACGACAAGGCCGCCGAGCAGGGACGGATCGACGGTCACATTGATCGCGACATCCTTGCCGGCCACGCTTTTTAGCGCCGCCTTAAGTTCGGTCTGCTGCGCGGCGCTGAGTTCATGGGCCGAAGTCACCTCGGCCGAAACCTCGCCGCGCGCTTCGGCCGCGATGCGGCGGAAGGCGGCGATCATGCCGGGCACGGCGAACAGGCGGCGGTTCCTGGCGACGATACGCAGGAAATTGCCGGTCAGCCCGCCGATCTTCGCCTTGTCGGCGATGGAGCCGATGGCCTTGAACTGGTCGTCGGCGGAAAAGACCGGGCTCTTGATCAGGCGATCGAGATCGGGGCTGGAAGCCAGCAGCTTCTCGAAGGAGGAAAGATCGGCCTCGACCTTGGAAACAGCCTTCGCTTCGGTGGCTAATTCGAACAGGGAGCGCGCATAGCGCTCTGCGACTTGCGAAACGGGCGAGGAGGATTTTGCCACGGTCGGTCTGTTCTCATTTGTCGGACAGGCCGAAGATTGTTGGCGTGAGCTCGAAAACTCTGGCTAAATCTTTGACCTTGTTACACTTTTTGTGCCGGAAAGAAGGCGAGAGCCGCATCCCCTCGGCAAAAGTCGCATGCCGTCTAGCACACGCCTTACATGACCGCAACTACGCCGCAACGCAAGGATTTTCGACTGTTTGTCGCACCTGAAAGACGAGTCTTTCCGGCCTCTTAGCGGAATCAGGGCACAAAGCCGAAGGCAAAGGCCAGCGGCAACGCCGCAAGCGCGACATCGAGGAGGATCGCCACCCAGTGATAAGGCGTATTGGCGTCATCGGACATCATCGCGATCAGGCGGCCGAACGCCGTGAAAGCCCAGGATGCGCCAAGCGCCATGTAGAGCAGCGGCTGCGCCAGAAGAATACAGCAGATGCCGAGGCCAAGATAGAAGCCTGCCATGGTGGATCGCGCCTCGGCAATCGCATTCGGATGACGCTCGCTGGCGGCCAACCGCAGCAGCCGGAAGGAAATGCGCGGCGCAAAGAGCAGAAGCAGGCCGAAGAAGACCGTGACGGCGGCCGATGACCACGCCAGCCATTCGCCTTGCGATGTCGGCCAAGGAAAAGCGAATTCCATGCGTGTTTCCTCTTGGCCTGTCGCTTACATCAAATTTCGCGCGAGATAATCTTCGAACATTGGCACCGTAAAGGCGATGTCGCCATGCGCGGGACTGTAGATCATGCCCTTCTTGATGATCTGGGCGCGGCGGGGGCCGAGCGTTTGCACATTTTCACCGAGCGCGTCCGCGACGTCGGAGGATCGATAGGGACCTTTTCCGAGCTTCGCCATTGCAATCACATACTCACGCTCCTTAGGCGTAAGGCGGTCGAAACGGACCTTGAAGAAACCTTCGTCGAGGCGGGCCAGCGCAGCCTGTGACGCCCTTTCCGTGTCGGCTCGCTTGATCGGCGAAGTACTGGTGACATCCCAGGACTGATAGCCCCATTCCTGGAGAAAGTAGGGATAGCCATCGGTTTTCTCGACAATGAAAGCCAAGGCGTCGTCCGTGATCGACTCGCCTTCATCTTCGATTGGTTGCCTGATCGCCTCCTGCGCATCGGCAGGCCCCAGCGGGCCAATCGCGGGATATTTGAACAGCCGCTCCGCATAGGATTTCGCGTCCCCTGACAGCGCGGCCACCTGCGGCAATCCTGCTCCAAAGAACAGAACGGGCAGGCCTTTCTGGCTAATTCTATGGACCGAAACGATGATGCCAGCGAGCTCATGCTCATCGAGATATTGCACTTCATCCACAAGAAGCGTCCAGGCACGTCCCGCTGCCTTCGCGGTTTCTCCAATGCTGATAAACAGATCCGTCAGATCGAACTCGAGGTTGCCGCTGTCGGCCAAGCCGGGTTCCGGATCGACTGCAATCGAAACGTCGCCAATCGCTATCTTGAATACGCTGGCGAACGCCCGCAGAGCGCGCATCGATTGGTGGGCTTTCGCTTTCGCCGCCTCATACATCGAAAGCTGCCGAATAGCCTGATGCGCCTTCGGGTAAAGGAGCTCCGCAAAGGGTTTGTTTTCTGGAGCCTCGATGAATGAGGTCACATGGCCATGGCTTTCGGCAATTTCCTCGATTCGATTGAGAAGCACGGTTTTGCCGACGCCCCGTAAGCCAAGCAGCATCTGTGATTGCGTCGGTCGGCCGCGCAGCACGCGCTGGACCGCAATTTCGGCATCCTCGACCACCGTTTCGCGGCCGGCCAGTTCCGGCGGCCGTGATCCAGCTCCGGGCGCAAAGGGATTTCTGACAGGGTCCATACCTAACACTAGGGATTTTATAAGCGTATATCGAGAATTCCATATACTATCTTATAAATCAGTACAAACGCTATCGAAGCGCAAACTCAACCGCCGCCTGAGCATGGATCGCGGTCGTATCGAACACCGGAACGTCGAAGTCGGCCTGTCCGATCAGCATGGTGATTTCGGTGCAGCCCATGATCAGCGAATCCACATCGTGCTCGCTGCGCATGCGGGCGACGAGGCGCTCGTATTCGGTTTTGGATTCCTGCCTCACCACGCCGCGCACCAGCTCCTCATAGATAATGCGATGCACCGCATCGCGGCCGTCAGCGTCTGGCACGACCGGTTGGATGTCATGCTTCTCGGCCAGCCGGCCCTTGTAAAAATGCTCCTCCATGGTGAAGCGCGTTGCGAGCAGGATCGGTTTCGAGACGCCGGCCTTTTTCATCGCCTCAGCCGTTGCGTCGGCGATATGAATGATCGGGATCGAGATCGCAGCCTGCACATCGTCGGCCATCCTATGCATGGTGTTGGTGCAGATGACGACGGCTTCCGCGCCGGCGCCTTCCAGCTTGCGCGCAGCGTCGATCATGATCGCGGTCGCGCCCGCCCAATCGCCGGCATGCTGGCGCTCGGCGACGTCAAAGAAATCGAACGACCAGAGCAGCAGCTTGGCCGAATGCACGCCGCCCAGCCGTTCGCGCACCATCTCGTTCATCAGGCGATAGTAGATCGCCGTCGATTCCCAGCTCATGCCGCCGATCAGGCCAAGTGTTTTCATGCCAATCGCTTCCGCATCGCCATAGCGCGCAGCCTAATGACGTCGGTCGGTGCGATCTAGCAATGTTCGATATGCCAGTGCAGAAAAAATTTTAAGCTTGAACTAATTGCGAAGCCGGATGGCAAATGCTAGATCATCATCAGGAGTGGGAGGACTTCAGGCGTTGGTTGGCGATTTTCATGCCGGGGCTTGCACGCAGTTGAAATCCGTTCATTAGATTTGTCAGGCGGCAAAAGCCGCGACGGCTTGGGAGGAAAACATGAAGAAGATTCTTGGTGGCGCGCTGTTTGCCGGCGCGCTGGTTGTCGGCATGGGCGCTGCTTTCGCCGAACCAATCAAGATCGGCATCGCCAATTTCGGTGAACATCCGCAGCTCAACGCCTCGATCGAGGGCTTCAAGGAAGCCCTGACGGCGGCAGGCTTCAAGGAAGGCACGGACGTCACCTATTCCGTCAGCCACACCAATTTCGACGCATCGCTGGCGCCCCAGATGATCGCCAAGCTTCAGGCCGAGCAGCCGAAGCTGATGCTGACCGTCACCACACCTGTATCGCAGATCGCCAAGAAGGCGCTCGCCGGTTCCGGTATTCCAATTGTCTTCACGGCTGTCACTGATCCCGTCGCGGCCAAGCTGGTGCCGTCTTGGGAAGCCGGTGACGAGGGCATGACCGGTTCCACCGATCTGCAGGATATTGCCGCGATCATGGAGTTCACGCATAAGCTGCTGCCCGACGCCAAACGTTTCGGCGTGCCCTATAATCCGGGCGAGGCGAATGACGCCGCCCTTGTCGAGAAGATCAAGGAGACCGGACCCAAATCCGGCTTCGAAGTGGTGACCGTCGGCGTCGACAATGTCAACGACATCCAGCAGCGCGTCGCCTCCTTCGCGGGCAAGGCCGATGTGATCTACACGCCGGCTTCCAACCTGCTCCAGCCGGCGGTGCCGGCCGTAGCGGCCGCCGCCAAGCAGGCCGGCATTCCGATCGTCAACTCGGACGACAGCGCGGTGAAGAACGGCACGGTGCCGGCGAGCTTCGCGGTCAACTACAAGCAGGTCGGCGTCAATGCTGGCAAAATCGCCGCCGAGATTCTGAAGGGCAAGCACCCGAAGAGCATCGCGCCGGTGAATCCCGCCTATGAGGATCACGCGCCGACAATCTCGAAGAAGGCTGCCGAAGCATTCGGCATGACCATTCCGGAAGATCTGGCGAAATCCTGCAACTGCGTGGTCGAGTAAGACTGCACAATCCAGCGAGGAGTGGGCGCAAAGAATGCCCATTCCCGGTCGGGGTAAATCCGTGCTCGAAATCACATCCGCACGCAAAATCTTCTATCGTGGCCAGCCCGATGAAAAGGTTGCGCTCGACGGTCTGAATCTCGTCCTGAAGACGGGCGACTTCGGGGTCGTCATCGGCTCAAACGGTGCGGGCAAGTCGAGCATGCTAAACGCCATCTCGGGCGCGTTGTCGCTGGATAGCGGAAAAATCCTGATCAACAGCGACGACGTGACCGGAATGCCCGTGCACAAGCGCGCCACCCGCATTGCGCGTGTCTTTCAGGACCCGATGAAGGGGACGGCGGCATCGATGACGATCGCCGAAAACATGCTGCTTGCCGAACTGCGCGCCAAGAGCCGCAGCTTGAAACCGGGCCTGAATGCCCAGCGCATCGCGACCTATCGTGAGCGGCTGGCGAGCTTGGGGCTCGGTCTCGAAAACAGGCTCGACACCCGCGTCGACCTCTTGTCCGGTGGTCAGCGTCAGTCGCTGTCGCTGATCATGGCGGTGTCGGGCGAGCCTGATCTTCTGCTGCTGGACGAACACACGGCCGCGCTCGATCCGCGCACCGCCGATCTGGTGATGCAGGCGACGATCCGAGCCGTCGATCGGCTCAAGCTGACGACGCTGATGGTGACCCACAACATGCAGCACGCCATCGACTACGGCAGCCGCGTTATCATGCTCGATGCCGGCAAGGTGCGGCTGGAGATCGGCGACGAAGAAAAGAAGACCATCACCGTGCCGGAACTCATCGGCCATTTCGCGGTGAAGTCCGACCGCATGCTTCTGGCGCATTAGGCGACACCGATGCTGCAAGATATCCTCTCAAGCTACATCTCGCTGATCCCGGTCACGCTGGCGCAGAGCCTGGCGCTGGGTTTCGTCGTGCTCGGCATCATGATCCCGTTCCGGATGCTGAGCTTTCCTGACGTGACCAGCGAGGGCGCGTTTCCGCTCGGCGGCTGCATCTGCGGCGTGCTGCTTGTGGCCGGCGTTTCGCCCTGGCTGGCGATCATTGCAGGCGCCGCCGCCGGTTTTCTTGCCGGCTGCTGCACGGCGTACATTCATCTGCGCTTCCGCATCCACACGCTGCTGGCCGGCATCCTGATGACGACCATGCTCTATTCGATCAATCTCAGGATCATGGGCAAATCGAACCTCTCGGTGTTCGGCGCGCCGACTGTGTTCGACTGGGTGCCTGGCACGACGCCGGGTTTCCCCGCCAGCAAGATCGTTGTCGCCGGCATCCTCACGATCATCGTCTTCGTGCTGCTCAATCTCTATTACCGCACGGAAAAAGGCATCGCCGTGCGCGCGGTCGGATCCAATCCGGACATGGCCGAAGCGCAAGGTATCAACGTCTGGCGGGCCACGATCGGTGGCGTCGGCATCGCTGGCGCGTTCTCGGCGTTGAGCGGCGCAGTGATGGTGCAAAGCCAGGGCTTTGCCGACGTCAACATGGGTCTCGGCATTCTCATCAATGGCCTCGCGGCACTGATGATCGGCGAGGCGATCACCGGCAAGCAGACGGTGCTGCGCCAGCTCGCGGCCCCCTTCGTCGGCGCGACGGTGTACTACCAACTCGTCTCGCTCTGTCTCGCCGCTGGCATGCCCCCTCCCGACCTGAAACTTGCTACCGGCCTGTTCGTGCTCACCATGCTGGCGCTGCCGAGCCTCAAGCGCAGCCGCGTGCCCGCGGCAGCGCGCGAGACGATGCGGGAGTAGGGTCAGTTCGATTTGATGGCGGCGGTGACGCGGCGCTTTGGGTCCATGCGATCCGGTAAGACGCGCAAAATGAGCAGTTCTACGCGCCCGTCGTCCATCGAGTTGATCTTGTAATAGACTACGTGGCTAGCACCGCCTTGTCGTCTTGCGGCAAACTGCAAGTGAAACGAACGAATGCCGGGACCAAATTCGTCTTGTGGCTTCGAAGCGGGGCGTTTCGGATCCTTAGCCAGTGACGCGATGGCCCTCTGGATGATATCGAAATATCGGTCGGCCTGCTGCCGTCCGAAGAGCCTGATGCTGTCGGAGAAGGCTCGAACGATGTCCTTGTTCGCGGGCTCGGAATAGCGAACTCTCAAAGACCATTCTCGCGCAGCGCGGCTTGGAACATATCCTCAAGTGTCCGTTCCGAAAACTCTCCCCGGTCCGCCGCGTCGATGCCGATCTGTATCTCCTCACGCAGGATGCGGAGCTCTTCCGCCTCCATCTCGCGCTCGTGCTTGAGCACACGAAGTGCGTCGCGCACCACCTCGCTGGCCGAGACATAGTCGCCGCCGGCAACTTGCATCTCGACGAATTTCACCATTTCGTCGGTGAGGCTTACATTCATCGTGGGCATGGTGGCTCTCCATGTTCTCGCACTAATCTAAGATCGCGCGAAAGTGTTGTCAAAGTTTGCCAATCACAAAAAACTCTGCGGGTCGATGTCGACGCTGACGCGCACCGACCCACGCAGCTTTGGCCCTTCTGCCAACATCTGGCGAATAAAGCCCTGCATATCGGCGCGGCGTTCGCCGTGCACCAGGAGGCGGAAACGATGGCGGCCGCCGACCAGCGCCAGCGGGGCTTCGGCCGGGCCGAGGACGAAAATGTCGTTCACGCTGGGCGTTGCCTTGCGCAACGCGCGCGCGTGACCCTCGGCGTCGGCACGACTGTCGGCGCTGACGATGATGCCGGCAAGCCGGCCGAAAGGCGGCAGCGTCGACCGCTCCCGTTCGGTGACCTCGCGGTCGTAAAAGGCTTCGGAATCACCAGACACGATCGCCCGCATGACGGGGTGGTCTGGTTGGTACGTTTGCAGCAGGCCGAGGCTCTTCTTGCCGGTACGGCCGGCGCGGCCGGTCACCTGGCTCAGCAATTGAAAGGTCCGCTCCGCCGCTCGGGGGTCGCCATTGGCGAGGCCAAGATCGGCATCGATCACGCCGACCAAGGTCATGTTCGGAAAATTGTGCCCCTTGGCCACCAGCTGCGTGCCGATGACGATATCGGCCTCACCGTTCGCGACCGCCTCGAGTTCCAGTCTGAGCCGTTTGACACCGCCCAGAATGTCGGATGACAGCACCAGCGTGCGAGCATCGGGAAAATGGCTAACCACTTCCTCGGCGATGCGCTCGACGCCGGGGCCGCAGGCAACCAGATGGTCGAATGTGCCGCATTCCGGGCAGGCTTCGTGCCGGCGCTCATTGTGACCGCAGTGATGGCAGACAAGCTGTCCGCGAAAGCGATGCTCCACCAGCCAGGACGAACAGTCCGGGCATTGGAAACGATGGCCGCAGACGCGGCACAATGTCAGCGGCGCGTAGCCTCGTCTGTTCAGGAAAAGCAGCGCCTGTTCACCGTTCTCCAGCGTCGCGCGCATCTGGCCGATAAGCGGCGGCGACAAAAAACCGCCGCGCGCCGGCGGGCTGCGGCGCATGTCGATTGCCTTCAGATCCGGCAGGGCGGCGTCGGCGTAGCGCGCCGGCAGCAGCACCCGCTCATAACGCCCGCCCAACGCGTTGACGCGGCTCTCCACCGACGGCGTCGCGGAGGCAAGCACGACCGGAAAACCGGCGATACGCGCGCGCACGATCGCCATGTCGCGGGCATTGTAGAAAACACGATCCTCCTGCTTGTAGGCGGGGTCGTGTTCCTCGTCGACGATGATCAGGCCGAGTTCCTTGAACGGCAGGAACAGCGCCGAGCGTGCGCCCGCCACCACCCGCACCCGGCCCTCCACCGCCTGGCGCCAGACCTTTTCGCGCATGCGCGGCGGCAGGTCGGAATGCCATTGCGCCGGCTTGGCGCCGAAGCGGTCGTGAAAACGGTCCAGGAAGGCTTGAGTCAGCGCAATCTCCGGTAGCAGGATCAGCACCTGCTTGCCCTGTTCCAGCGCGGCTGCGACCGCCTCGAAATAGACCTCCGTCTTGCCTGAGCCCGTCACGCCGTCCAGCAGGGTGACGCCGAATTTTTGCGCCGAGACGGCCCGGCGCAACGCTTCGCCCGCCGCGCGCTGGCCATCCGTCAATTCGGGCTCGGCGTAGGACGTATCGGGTGCGGCCACCACTGGGCGGGGCGGGATCAGCGCCGGCTCGAAGACGCCTTGCGCGCGCAAGCCGTCGATCACCGCCGACGAAACGCCAGCTGCATGCGCCAGCCCGGACCGCGTCCAGGCGAGACCCTCATCCGCCAGTTCGAGCACCCGGCTGCGCGCGTCCGTCAGCCGGTCCGGCAGCTCGCCGGTCCGCTTTATGCCTTCCGTCCACGGCTCGGGGTCGAACGCCTCCGGCGCACGCAACAGCATGCGCGCAACCAGTCCGGGCGGCGTCAGCGTATAATTCGCCACCCAGTCGACAAAGCGGCGCATCGGCTCGTCGATCGGCGGGCAGTCGAACACCTGCTCGACGTGGCGCAGCTTCTTCGGGTCGACGTTGTCGGTCGGCGTATCCCACACGATCCCCGCCACCTGCCGCGGCCCCAGCGGCACGCGCACGATCGAGCCGGGCGGCGCATCCATGCCGTCGGGCAGGGCATAGGAATAGCCCCGCTCCGCCGGAGTCGGCACCAGCACCGGCACGACTTTCAATTTCGCCGAATCTGCAATCATGCTGAGTGACCTTGCCGAGAGTTTGGTCTAGATCAAGGTCAACGCAATGCCCCAGACATTATGATTTCAGGGAGATCGCCATGAAATTTTTCGTCGACACCGCGGACGTTAAGGATATCAAGGAGCTCAACGATATGGGGCTGCTTGACGGGGTGACGACCAATCCCTCGCTGATCCTGAAGTCCGGCGGTTCTATCGCCGAGGTCACCAAGCAGATCTGCGACATCGTCGACGGACCGGTTTCGGCCGAGGTCGTGGCCACCGAATATGATCAGATGATGAAAGAGGCCAAGGTGCTGGCCAAGATCGCGCCGAATGTCTGCATCAAGGTGCCGCTTACTCTGGATGGCCTCAAAGCCTGCCGCAGCATCCGCGGCGACATGAACCGGGTGGTCAATGTCACGCTCTGCTTCTCGGCCAACCAGGCGCTACTTGCCGCCAAAGCCGGCGCCAGCTTCATCTCACCTTTCATTGGCCGGCTTGATGATGTCGCCAGTGACGGCATGGAGCTGATTTCGGAAATCCGCACCATCTACGACAATTACGATTACAAGACCGAGATTCTGGCGGCCTCGATTCGCACGGTGAACCACGTGAAGCAGGCCGCCCTGATTGGCGCTGATGTCATCACCGCGCCGCCGGCCACGCTCAAGGCGCTCGTCAAGCATCCGCTCACCGATAACGGGCTGAAGGCGTTTTTGGCCGACTGGGAAAAGACCGGCCAGAAGATCGCTTGATGGCGATCGACTGGCGCGCGGCAGCGGAAATCCTCGCCGCGCGGGATGGCTCGCGACAGATTGTGCCGCTCAGTTCGCGCGATGCTGCGTTCAACGTGGAGGCTGGAGCGGCTACCGGCCGGCAACTCGCTGCACTCCGCCTTGCGCGGGCGAAAAGCCGGTCGGCCGCAAGATCGGCTTCGCCAATCGCAACATCTGGGCCGAGTATGGCGTCTTCGCGACCGCTGCACAAAGGCGAGGCCGTGACGACCGGCACTCTTACACGCGCCTTCCCTACAGCGCCGGGCGAACGCTGGTCGACGACGGTAAGCGACTTCGATCTGCCGGGGCTGGACGTGAGATTCGTCCGAAACCTATCCCACCCGAACAATCGCCTTCACCAAGCCGGTCTTTTCATGTGCCCAGCGCGGCAGGTCACGCTCGGCGTCGGCCAGGGTCGTGCGATGCGTGATGAGCTTGTCGAGCGGTACATGGCCGTCGCGGATGGCCGCCACGACATGGTCGAAATCTTCGCGTGTCGCATTGCGGCTGCCGATCAGCATCATCTCGCGCTTGTGGAACTCCGGGTCGGAAAAGCTGATGTCGTCGCGCACCACGCTGACCAGCACCAGCGCCCCGCCATGTGACACATAATGGAAGGCTGCCTGCATCGACTTGGTGTTGCCGGTCGCGTCGAACACGACCTGGAAACCTTCGCCATCGGTGATGTCGCGCATCTGGGCGGCGATGTCGTCGACCGGGCCGACGGTGGAGCCGAAGCCGAGTTCACGCGTGGCGAAATCCAGCCGCTCCCGGCTCATGTCGAGCAAGGTCACCTCATGGCCGGCGATGCGCGAAAAGATCGCCGTGCCGAGGCCGATCGGGCCTGCGCCAATGACCAGCGAGCGTGCGCCGGCCGGCGTCTGGGCGCGGCGCACGGCATGCGCGCCGATGGCCAGGAATTCGACGGTCGCGGCCGCTTCCGCCGAGAGCCCGTCCGAGGGATAGAGGTTCGAGGCCGGAACGAGAATCTCCTCGCACATCGCGCCATCGCGGTGCACGCCGAGAACTTCGATCGCCGTACAGCAATTGGGTTTGCCGTTGCGGCAGGCGATGCATTTGCTGCAGGCGAGGTAGGGGTTCACGACAACCGTGGTGCCGGGCGCAAGATCGACGCCTTCACCGGCTTCCATCACCGTTGCGGAGACTTCGTGCCCCATCACGCGCGGATAATTCAGGAAAGGATGTTTTCCTTCGAAGATGTGGTAGTCTGTGCCGCAGATGCCGACATGGCTGACCGCCAGCCGCACCCATCCGGCCGGCGGCTTGCCCGGTCGCTCGCGCGGCTCGACACCAAGTTCGCCCGGCGCCCGGCAGACGAGCGCCTGCATGGTTGTGATCGTCATTTGGGTTCTTTCGTATCCTTCACCATTTACCCCCACCCCTAACCCCTCCCCACAAGGGGGAGGGGGATTCGCCAACGTCGCCGCCAAGTTCCCCTCCCCCTTGTGGGGAGGGGTTAGGGGTGGGGGTAAACCTGGCTTGCCAATCTACTTGCCCTTGCGGCGCAGGCCGTCGAAATAGACGATGACGATGATCAGCACGCCGGTGATGATGCGCTGCCAGAACGAGTTGACGTTCAAGAGGTTCGCGCCGTTGTTGATCGTTGCCAGGATGAACGCGCCGAGCAGCGGCCCGTGCACCGAACCAACCGCGCCGAACAGCGAGGTACCACCGATCACTGACGAGGCTATGGCTTGCAGCTCCCAGCCTTCTGCCTGCGTGGGGTTGCCGATGCCGATGCGCGAGGCGAGCAAGACACCGACAAAGGCCGCGCAGAGGCCGCTCAGCGTGTAGGCCATGTAGATTGTGCGGCCGATATTCACGCCGGAGAGACGTGCTGCTTCGGCGTTGGAGCCGACCGAGAATAGGTAGCGGCCCCAGCGGCTGTGATGCAGGAAGATGTAGGCCGGCACGCCGACGAGGATCACCATCCAGAACAGGTTGGGGATGCCGACAAATGCGCCGCGCGAGAATTCCTGGAAGGCGTCACTGTTGATCGAGATCGAATTGCCGTTGGTCATCAGCAGGCCGATGCCGCGCAGGGACGTCAGCGTGGCCAATGTTATGATGAATGGCGGCAAGCCCATCTTCACGATGCCGAAGCCGTGGAAAATGCCGATGGCCACGCCGCACAACAGCGTAGCCACGACTGCCATCCAGATCGGCCAGCCGGCGTTGATCATCATGGCGGTGATGACCGTGCAGAAACCCACCACAGCGCCGACCGAAAGGTCGATGCCGCCGGTGATAATGACGAAAGTCTGACCGACCGCGAGGATGGCGATCATCGAGCCCTGACGCAGCAGGTTGGCGATGTTGTTGGCCGAAGCGAAGCTCGGCGTTGCCACCGACAAAACGATCCATAGCAGGATCAGCAGCGCCAGCAGCGTCAAGCCGAACAAGACGTTGTGATTGCGCTTGGGTTTTTCGGCCGCGACCGGATCGGTTGTCGTGCTCATCTTTCTCCCCGTATCTCAGCTCACGCCGATGGCTTGCGTCAGGACTTTTTCGTGATCGGCTTCGCGGAAGCCATGGCTGGCGACCAGCCGGCCGCGCCGGAAGACATGCAGTGTGTCGGCCAGTTCATAGACCTCCGGCAGGTAGGACGAGATCAGGATGATGCCCGCGCCGTTCGCCAGCAGCGTCGAGAACAGCCGGTAGATCTCAGCCTTGGTGCCGACATCGACGCCGACCGTCGGCTCGTCGAAGATAAACAGTTTTGCGCCGTGGTTCAGCCATTTGCCGATGACGATCTTTTGCTGGTTGCCGCCGGACAGGCTGGAGGCAAGCGCATGGCGCGTCGGCGTCTTGATGCGCAGGCCGGCGATCTGCTTTTCGGCGTACGCCTTCTCCTGGCTGCCGGAAATCAGCAGATTGTTGCTGATGCGCTTGTAGATCGGCAGGTTGAGGTTCGTGCCGACCTGCAAGTTGAGGCACAACCCCTGGTCACGGCGGCTTTCCGGCGCCAGCGCCATGCCGAGCCGGATCGCATCATGCTCGGAGCGGATGGCGACTTCCTTGCCTTCCCAGAGGATGGCGCCGGACGATTTCGGATGCCGGCCATAGAGCGTCGTCACGAACTCGCTGCGCCCGGCGCCGACGAGCCCGTAGAGGCCCACGATTTCGCCTTCGCGCACGATCATCGAGACGTCATCAAAACCCTTGCCGGAGAGGTTCCTTGCTTCGATCAACACCTTGCCGGGGGTAAAATGCTCCTTGTGATAGACCTGCTCGATCGAGCGGTTGATCATCATCCTGACGAGCTCGGCGTCGTCGGTCTCCTTGATGTTGCGCGTCCCGACATAGGTGCCGTCACGCAGCACCGAGACGCGGTCGGCGAGTTCGAAGACCTCCTCCATGCGGTGGCTGATGTAGACGATCGTCACATTCTCTGACTTCAGCCGGCGGATGAGCGCGAAGAGCTGATCGGCCTCCTTGCGGGTTAGGTAGGCAGTCGGCTCGTCGAAGATCAGGAATTTCGTACCGCGCACCGTGGCGCGGGCGGCGGCCACGAGCTGCTGCTGGCCGATGGTCAGGTCGCCCAGTGTCACGTGAGCAGGCAGATGGAAGCCGATGTCGTCCAGAATCTTCTGCGCGTCGCGAACCATGGCGCGCTGCTGCAGGATGCCGTAGCGGACGTTCTCCTCGCCGAGAAACATGTTGGCGGCGACGGAAAGGTGACGGCAGAGCACGACTTCCTGATGCACGGCGTTGATGCCCAGCGCCATCGCATCATGCGGCGTTGCCAGGTCGACGGCCTTGCCCTCCCAGATCACATCGCCGGAAGTGCGCGGCATGACGCCGGTGAGCAGCTTGATCAGCGTCGATTTGCCGGCGCCGTTCTCGCCAACGATGGCGTGGATTTCGCCGGCCCGGAATGCGAGGTTGATCGGCTTCAGCGCATGCGTGCCGGGATAGCGCTTTTCGAGTCCCTTAAGCTCAAGAATGATCTTGCCCGGTTCGAGCGCGGGTGCGGGATGCAGCTCTTCGGCCGTCGAACTCATGCGATCCTCCCGGTGTGATCTGGCTCGGCTCGCCGCGCCGTCGGGTCAACGTAGCGGCTAAGGTCGGAAAGCTAAGGTGAAGCTTGGCTCAAACTTACACGCCCCCTCACCCGGCCCTTCGGGCCACCCTCTCCCCGCCGGGGAGAGGAGGGCGCGAGCGGTGCCACTGATTTCCTCTCCCCAGCGGGGAGAGGGTGGCCCGAAGGGCCGGGTGAGGGGGCGTTGAAGCCAGGCTGATGCCCACATATTCATGAAAGAAGGCAGCTCGTGCCAAAATAGCCTGAGCTGCCTTCCTCGTACGATCAATCCAGCTTCGGATTGAGCAGCGCGTCGATCTTCGGTTCTTTCATGTTAGCCTTGGTCACCAGGTTAGCGCCGGTGTCGACGAAAGCCTCGACCTTCTCGCCTTTGGAGGCGGCGAGCGCGGTCTTGATGCCGTCATAACCCATCCGGTACGGGTCCTGCACGACAAGGCCCGAAATCACGCCGTCGTTGAGGAACTTGATCAGCTTCTCATCAGAGTCGAAGCCGATCAGCGCCACTTTGCCGGACAGGCTGTTTTCGGCGATCGCCTGGCCGACGCCCTGCGCCATGATCAGGTTCGAGGCGAAGACGCCCTTCAGGTCCGGATTGGCGGTGATCAGGTCGGTCGCGATGTTGAGGCCTGTCGTGGCCTGACCGTCGGCATATTTGTCGGCGACCACTTCAAGGCCGGGATACTTGGCCTTGACCTGCTCCAGGAAACCTTCGCGGCGCGATTCCAGTGAGCCGGCGCCCGGAAGCGCGGTAATGATGGCTACCTTACCTTCCACCTTGCCGCCATTGGCTTCGCCGATCGCGGCGGCCAGACCGTCGGCCGCAACCATGCCGCCGACCTTGTTGTCGGTGGTGAGGAACGATGTGAAGGCTTTCGAGTCGGCCGAGGAGTCGATGCCGATGACCTTCACCTTCGCCGCAGCCTCGTCGATCGGCTTGCCGAGCGCCTTGGCCTCGGTCGGCGCGATGACGATTGCCGCCGGGTTGCCGGCGACGGCATTTTCAAGGATCGAAATCTGGCCGTTCACGTCGGTCTCAGCCTGCGCGCCGAGTTCTGGCACGTTGACGCCGAGATCCTTTCCGGCCTTGCGCGCTCCGGCCATGACGATCTGCCAGTAGAACGAGGTCGTGTCCTTGACGATGATCGGAATGGTGACGTCCTGCGCGTAAGCCGCAGGCACTGCGCCAGCAAGCATGGAAACGGCTGCCAGGGCCATCAGGCCGCGGCGGGTAATCGACTTAATCATAGGCTTCCTCCCAAAGTCGCCTGACGAAACAATGAACAGCCAGACCGGACAGGCGAGACATCCAAGACGGACTTTATCGATAAAAAACAGAAATTGAGCGTCAGGTCTAGTCCCGATTTCCACGTTCGTTCGGTCGGTCCGCAATCGACCATTGGTTTAATGGAACAATAATTCTATTATTACGTCAAGATGGAATGTGCATTCTCACACTATTTTTGGGCAGGCTACTGTGTGCGACTGCGGGCTATTCCCGAACCACGCCGGTAGGCACCACCTGGATGATGGTATGGGGCCGATGTTTATCGAAGTCAGGCGGCGCTATCTTGGTCTTCAGAAGCTTCATGTTGCGCGTCAGGCTGGATGCCTTGGCCGTGCCGATCAAAACGGTTGCGACCGTGTCGTTTTGCAATGGAAATTCCAGCGCGGCTGCCGCCAGCGGGTAGCCACCATCCGCTGCCAGCTTCATCATGGCCCGCACCTTGGTCTGGATTTCCGGCGTCGCCGGACCGTAGTCGAAATGCGCCCCCACAACCGGCCCGGTGGCGAGGATGCCGGAATTGAACACGCCGCCGACGACCAGCGAAGTCTTCTTCTTGCGGCAAAGCGGGATGAGTTCCGCTTCGGCGGTGCGGTCGAGCAGCGTGTAACGGCCGGCCAGCAGGATGCAGTCGAGCGGTGCCTGGCGCAGGACGTCCAGGCACACCTGCACCTCGTTGACGCCGAGCCCATAGGCCGAGATCACGCCGGACCGCTTCAGCTCTTCCAGCGCCTTCAAGCCGCCGTCGAGGAACTGTTTCATGTGCACCTTGGTCAGCTCGACGCCATGCGTGTAGACGCCAATATCGTGGACGAACAGGATGTCGATCCTGTTGAGGCCGAGCCGCGCATAGCTGAAATCGACAGAGCGCATGATGCCGTCATAGCTGTAGTCGTAGTCCAGCTTGAACGGCAGTGGATCGACGAAGCCCAGCTTGGGCACTTGGTCCTCGGACACCGGACGCAAAAGACGCCCCACCTTGGTCGACAGCACATAGCTGTCTCGCGGCTTGTGACGCAAATAGTCGCCGAACCGGCGCTCCGACAGGCCGAAACCGTAATGCGGCGCGGTGTCGAAATAGCGCATGCCGGCCGACCAGGCGGCATCGAGCGCCGCCATCGAGTCCTCGCGCGATACGACCTGATAGAGGTTGCCCAGCGACGCGCCGCCGAAGCCGTATTCCGAGACCTCGAGCCTGGTGTCACCGATGCGGCGCTTCTTCATTCCAATCCCCTCACAAAGACAGTTCGCTGCGCCGGTGTTATCTCCGGCTACAGCGTCGCGCCGAGATGCCACGGCACGAATTCATTGTCGCCGTAGCCGAATTCCTCGCTCTTGGTCTTGCGGCCCGATGCGGTCTCAACGATCAGCTCGAAAATCTCGTGGCCCATCTGCTCGATCGTCTTGTCGCCCGAAGCGATGACGCCGCAATCGACATCCATGTCCTCTTCCATTGAACGGTAGAGAGTCGAATTGCTGGCAACCTTGATCGACGGCGTCGGATGACAGCCGAAGCATGATCCGCGCCCGGTCGTGAAGACGATAATGTTTGCGCCGCCGGCCACCTGGCCGGTCGCCGAGACCGGATCGTAACCCGGCGTATCCATGAAGACGAGGCCGTGTTCCGTGACCTTTTCGCCGTAATTGTAGACGGCGGTCAGCGGTGTGGAGCCGGCCTTGGCGACCGCGCCCAGCGACTTCTCCAGAATGGTCGTCAGGCCGCCGCGCTTGTTGCCGGGGGAGGGGTTGTTGTCGATCGACGCGCCGTGTTTCTGCACATGCGCCTCCCACCATTTGATCAGTCCGTCCAGCTTGGCGGCGACTTCCGGCGAGGTGGCGCGCGAGGCAAGCAGGTGCTCCGCGCCGTAGATTTCCGTCGTCTCGGAGAGGATGCCGGTGCCGCCTCCTGCCGCTAAAATGTCGACCGCTGCACCGAGCGCCGGGTTGGCCGTGATGCCCGACATGCCGTCCGAGCCGCCGCATTGCAGGCCGACGACGATCTCGCTCACCGGGATCGGCTCGCGCTTTAGCTGGCCGACCTCCTCGCAGATTTCGCGAAGCACGCCCATCGCCCGCTCGACCGATTTGCGCGAGCCGCCCGATTCCTGGATGTTGAAATGCCGCTTGCCGGCGGCAATGCCCTTCTGGCCGTAAAGCGTGAGCTGGTTCACCTCGCAGCCGAGGCCGACCATCAGGATGCCGCCGAAATTCGGGTGGCGCGCGTAGCCGGCCAGCGTGCGGTGCAGGATCTGCATGCCCTCGCCCGTGCCGCTCATGCCGCAACCCTGGTCGTGGACGATCGGCACGAAGCCGTCGATGCCAGGATACTCAGCCAGCAGTTCACGGTTGGCGCGTTCGGCAATGGCGCGGCACACCGTTGTGGAGCAGTTCACGCTGGCGATGATGCCGACGAAATTGCGTGTACCGGCGCGGCCATCGGCGCGGCGGTAGCCCATAAAGGTGCGCGCCCTGTCCTTGTCGCTCGCCTGAATCGGCGCGGAGGGTGGCACGACCGGCATGCGGCCGGACTCGAAGACAAGATTGTGCGAATGGATGTGCGTGCCAGGCGCGATGTCCTCGGTGGCGCGGCCGATTGCCTGCGCGTATTTCACCACTGCATCGCCGGCCTTGATCTCCTGGATCGCAACCTTGTGGCCAGGATCGATGACTGAGAGCGTCTTTGCGCCGCCCGGCAATTCGGTGCCCGGCTCGATGCGGCCGTTTGCAACGGCGACATTGTCCTTGGGCGACAAAACGATTGCCTGGGCAAGGCTCATACGATTCTCCTTGGCGGGGCAGGCGGCAGACACCCGGCCTGGCTCTTTTCCGGCGTTCAACATGCGTGGAATGCCGTTGACAACGGCGCATCATGTATTGTCTTTTATCGTAAAAAGACAGATTGCCGTCAACTCCTTTCCGTCAAGCCAGCACGCAACCATCGCATGGTCAAGCAGAACAACGTCTACAAGCAGGCCTACAACAGGGCGCTTCGGCTGTTGGAAAATGGCGACAATCTGCCGTCCGAACCGGACCTCGGCAACGCGCTCAATGTTAGCCGCACGACGGTGCGCGCCATCCTTGCCCGGATGCAGGAAAGCGGGCTGATCGATTGGGACAAGCGCCGCAAGCTGGTGCTGCGCGCGCCCCTTCAAAGCGATTATTTTCCCGAAGACGAAACCGACTCGCTGACCCAGATCATCGAGCGCAGCTTCATGCGCAAGCTGCTGGCTGAGGGCGCCGAGCCCGGCATGCAAATCAACGAGCTGGAACTGGCGCGCGAGATCGGCGTCGGCACCTCCAGCGTACGCGAATTTCTGATCCGCTTCAGCCGCTTCGGCCTGATCGAGAAGCGGCCGAACAGCCATTGGGTGCTGAAAGGCTTTACACGCGACTTTGCGCTGGAGCTGACGGAAATCCGAGAGATTTTCGAGCTGCGTTCGGCGCAGGCGTTTGTCGATCTGCCGCAGGCAAGTCCGGCGTGGAAGGAACTCGATGCGCTCGAGGAGGACCACCGGACAATTCTCGCCGACGTGGATTCCCGCTATCGCGATTTTTCAGAGCTGGACGAGCGACTCCACCGGCTGATCCACGGCGCCTCGCGCAACCGCTTCATCATCGATTTTTACGACGTGATCGCAATGATCTTTCACTATCACTATCAGTGGAACAAGGCAGACGAGAAGCGACGCAACACGGTGGCGCTGCAAGAGCACCTCGCCTACATTGCGGCCCTGAAATCGGGCGACGCGGTGCGTGTTGACAAGGCTTGCCGCGCCCATCTCAAATCGGCGCGCGAGACGCTGCTGCAGTCGATCCCGGAAGGCTATCGGGATTGAGCCATTTGGACCTGTCTTGCACCCGAATTGCCAAAGGGACCGAGCATATCATCGAGCGTCATTGTGTGATCTGCTCGAAATGCCAGCGAATGGCCGGGAGATCGGAGGCCCGGCCGGCCAGCACAATCTGCTTGCTGCGTCGCGGTCCAGCCAGTCCGGCGAAGAAGATTGATTGGTCGACCGCGAGCGCGACATCCAGCGATGTGAAGCGCCAGCGGATCCCGTCTCGCGTGGCCAGGATCAAGGCGTCATTTTCCTTTCGAAGCTCGATATCGGGATGAAGATGGAAACGCACCGCCACGGCGTCGCGGTCGCCTGCCTTTGGCAACGCGCCAGTGGGGCTATAGAACCGGTCGATCCCAGTGAGTTGCTTGCCATTCTCCGTAAGTTGCATTCGTCGTTCGTGATATAAGCCGAAGAGCGACACATAGGCATCGTGGACAGCGGCGAATCCCTGGGCCTGCGCACTATCTTCCCGTTGACAGGAGACATGCCGCGGTCCGCCGAGCAGCGGCTTACCGAGAAGTCCGGCGAAACGATCGGGATGGCTGAACTTTGCTTGCGAGGTGTCGTTGAGCGTCGCCGTGGAATGCGCCGCGGTGGAGCGCCCCAGCGGGCGCACTTCAGGAGGCCCGTAGGTGTCAACCCCGCAATTGACGATGACGCATTGTTTGCCCACCGACATTTCAAATGCCAGGCAGCCAGCGCACGCGGCATTTGAAAGGTCCGCCGGCGGCGGCGCGCCGGTGTCGGCGATAACGATCGTGTCGCCGAGCGCCAGCCTATCATATCCGGAGTGCGGCGCATGCAGCAGCGGCTCGCCGCTGGTTTCGTCGTAGCCCAGCAGCGCCGCCATTCGATCCTGGATCGTGGCACCCATGCCATTGAAGCGCGCCAGCGAGCCGTCGCCGTGGCGAAAGAAGCGCAACGCCGGCAGCATGCGTTCGACCGCGCTCACCAACTCGGGCGGCAAAGCCACAGATTGGCTTGCATAAGTCCTGCGCAATGGGATGAGATCGGCCAGAAGCTCCATGATCGTCAGCGGATTGCGCGAGATATGTCCGCCGTCAGGCAGGATCTGGCGGTCCAGTTCCTCAGCAAGCTGGCGCGTCATATTCCGCAGCCCGCTGGCCGATGTCGGGAAAGATAAGGCGGCAAAAGCCAAAGCGATGCGCGCACGTAGCTTTTCCTTGCCGTCCGCCATGCCGTGCACTGCCCAGCGCAGATAACGGACCTGCACCGCAAGCGACCGAAGAAAAATGCGGTGAAACCGCAAGTCCGCGCCCTGCAGGACGACGTTGGAATGCTGCAGCCAGGCAATGATGCGTTTGGCCACCGTGCCGGGCTCCCAGGCGACGCCATCGATCCTGCTGCCATTGACTGCAATCCAATCGGCGACGAGCGCCCGCGCATTGGAAATGGCAAGCTCGGTGCCGGCGGCGCGCATATGGCGTAGCCAGCGGAAGCCATGCAGCGATTTCAGCCATCCGCGATCGGCTATCGGCAACTGGAAGGGCGACTCGCCGCCGGTTTCGACAACATGGCCGGACAGGGGAAATCGGCCGGAATAAATCTCATGGGCGATCTGCCGGTCGGCGAGGCGCAGATCTGGAGGCGCAATCAGGATTCGTTCAGGTGTGCGTCCGCTGAAGCGCCAGCGATAGCGCGGTCCGGCTCGCAGGCGGCGGCGTGTCCGTCGCCATGCCTCCGCCGCGACCAGCGTCCACAGACCTCTTGGGCCGCCAGCCGCACTCGCCAATTCGTCTCCCCGTCGGAAATCTGACCCGTCAAGCAGAATCTAGATCAAAGCCACGCGAAAGGGAATCCGGAGCGAGCAAATACGGATCTGCCTTACACCCGCCTTCTCAGCCTTGCTGCGAAAAACCCGTCCAGTCCCGACAAGGCCTTTGTCGACAACGTCAGATCCGCAGGCGTCGTTCGTAGGCATCCCCGGTCATCGATGAAGGCGCCGAGCGCCGGAAATTCCTCCAACCGAACCGGATCCGAAACGACATCGTTGTTGCTTGTGAGGAAGGCGGCGTGAAGCTCCTCGCCTTCCAGCCGGTCGAGCGAGCAGTTCGAGAAGACAATCTGGCCGCCTGGTTTGACGAGCTTCACTGCGGCATCCAACAGTCGCCGCTGTACACCTGCCAGCTTTTCGACATCCGCCATCGATTTCGTCCACGGCACGTCTGGATGCCGACGCACGGTCCCGGTGGAAGAGCACGGTGCGTCGAGCAGCACCGCATCGAACAATGCGTCAGGTTGCCAAGTGGCGGCATCGCCCTCGACCAGCGTGGCCCGCAATCGCAGGCGCTCAAGATTAGCGCTCAGCCGTTTGAGGCGGTTGCGGGAGGCGTCCAGGGCCGTAACATCGGCCCCGGCCAGCACCAGTTGCGCTGTCTTCCCGCCGGGCGCAGCGCACAGATCCGCGACCCGCTTGCCACCAATATCGCCAAACAGCAGGGCCGGCAGGGCCGCTGCTGCATCCTGCACCCACCATTCGCCTTCGGCAAAACCAGGCAACGCGCTGACTGGCGCGGTCAGTCGTTCGACCCGAACCGCACCGGTCGGCAGGACGACGCCGCCTAGCTTGGCCGCCCAGCCAGCGGAATCGGATTTGACGGTGAAGTCGACAGGCGCTTCGAGGCGATGCATCGCCAGGATGGCTGCTGCTTTGGCTTCGCCGTAGGCGTTCGCCAGCCGGTCGCGAAACCATGCGGGCGCGTCCTGGTTCTGGCTCAGCGCCACTGGCAAAGCACGTTCCTTGACGCGTCCCAATGCTCGCAACACGCCGTTGACCAGCGCGGCAAAACGCGCCGTGCGCGGGTCGGACTTGGCGTGGGTAACGGCCAGGTCGACAGCCGCGCTGTCAGGGATGTCTAGGAACAACATCTGCGCCGCCGCAACATGCAGGACGTGCGACAAAGCGTTGGCATTGGCCGGCAACGGGCGCTCCAGACGACGCGCCAGCATGGCCTCAATTGTCACTCGAAAGCGCAGGGCCGTGGCGAGGATCGCCCGAACCAGACTTCTGTCACGCATGTCGAGCGCGAGGTAGTGTGGATGGCCGTGCTCATTGTCGGTCAGTCCGTCGAGTGGCGTGTGGGCATCGACAACAGCCCCAAGCAGTTTCGCCGCGGTCGTACGTGCTGCGAGGCCTGGAACGTCGGGTTTCGATTGCACACCCTGGTTCATGCTGGCTTGCCCGCTACCCATGTGGGCAACACACCCGGCTCACCACCGGCCCCGCGGGCCGGTTGGATTGCGGCCCCACGGGCCGGATTTCCGTTCTTCGCTGCGTTGATCCGACTCGTCCGAGGGCTTGCCACCCCAAGGCCCGAAGTCCTGCGAGTCCTCGTTCATTTCGGCGTCGTCGATAGCGCGGCCTCCTGTTGGCTGAACCTCGACATGACTGTCGCCCCGCGCCGCGCGGCGCGCCAGTTCCTGCAAGGCGGCGATACGGTTCTCCACATTGGGATGTGTCGAGAACAGATTGTCCATCCGTCCGCCGTGCAGTGGATTGAAGATGAACATATGCGCCGTTGCCGGGTTGGCCTCGGCGGACGGATTGCGGATGCGCTGCGCGGCCATGGCGATTTTTTGCAAGGCGGATGCCAGCCAAAGCGGGTTACCGACGATCTCCGCGCCGCGCACGTCGGCCGAATATTCGCGGGTGCGGCTGATCGCCATCTGCACCAGCATTGCGGCAAAGGGCGCGACGATCATGGCAAACAGCACGCCGACGAAACCGAGTGGATTGTTGTTGTCGCGATTGCCGCCGAAAAACAGCGCGAAATTGCCGAGCATGGAGATGGCGCCGGCCAGCGTCGCCGTGATTGTCATCGTCAGGGTGTCGCGATGCTCGATATGCGCAAGTTCATGCGCCATCACGGCCGCGACCTCCTCATGGCTCAATCGCTCCAGCAGGCCTGTCGTCGCGGCCACAGCCGCGTTGGCTGGGTTTCGGCCGGTCGCGAACGCGTTCGGCTGGTCATTCTCGATCAGATAAACTTTCGGCATCGGCAAGCGGGCACGCTCAGCCAATTGCTGCACGATCGCATAATATTCCGGCGCGTTGCGCGCATCGACCTCAATGGCGCGATGCATCCTCAGCACCATTTTGTCGGCGTTCCAGTAGCTGAACAGATTCAACGCGGCGGCGATCAGAAAGGCGGTCATCATGCCGCCCGAACCGCCGATAGCGTAGCCGACCAGCATGAACAGCGCCGTCATCACGGCAAGCAGCATGGCTGTGCGGACGAAGTTCATCTTTGTCTCCTGCGGCGGGGATCGTGCTCGATCCCCGACAATTGTTGCATTATATGATGGAGAGCAATCGAGGCGGATTCAATGACCGGTCGAAATGAACCAGAACCTGTTCCAGTCAAGGACGGCGTGAAACGTGCTCTCGCTCCGGCGGCCAAGCGTGCCCTTGTCGAAGCGGAGGAACGCCGCAAGCAGTATCGCGCGCAGGAAGCCGCATTGCCGAAGGAAATCGGTGGGCGTGGCGGCCACGACCCGAACCGATACGGCGACTGGGAGATCAAAGGCCTGACCAGCGATTTTTAGGCCGACATTGCCGATCGCGAGCGTCTACTTTTCGACTACCAATGTCCCGCCAATGCGGTGAGCGAGATCGCCACGAGCGCCACCACTGCGATCTTCCAGAAATCGCCGCGTTTCCGAAGGCCGGGCAGTCCGAGCGGCCGGATGATGTGCAGCACCATCGCCGCAAGCAGCAGTAGCGCCAGTATCTTTGCCATTGGAACTCCACGCCGTCGCAAGCAGCGGACATAAACCGGCGGGCGGTGAGCGCAAAGCGAAATGCGGTCGAGTATCGCCGCCGGGCAATGCGACGCGCCGGCGCGCGGCTTATTATTGTCCACCGCTGTGAGGCTATGTCCGGCTCGCCCCCAGTGCCCGCACAAACGACCGCAAACTCTTTTCCACATGGATGTCCAGCCGCTCGTCGGGCTCGAATGCCCACCACAGCAGCGAACCTTGCCACTGCGAGGCCATCAGCAGTCCAATGCCTTCCGGCGCCAAAGCGACATCCGCAAAGCATGCGTCGAGAGCCGCTGAGAGCGCCGCTTTCCAGGCCGCGCCCCTTGCGCGGAGGACCGGATCGCGAAAATCCTCACGCAATACCAGAAGCCCCTCCGCGTACTCCTCGATGCCGCCATAGCTGCCGGATAGGCCGACCAGCATCCTGACCGCACCGTCCGGTGTTTTGGGCAATTCCGACGCAAGCCTGGCGGTCTTCTCATCCAGGCGATCCCAGGCGCGCAGGAGGGCCGCCTGAACAAGTTCCGGTTTGCCATGAAACCGCTGCACCAATGTGGCGGGCGACAGGCCGCAGACTTCCGAGAGATTGGCGAAAGTCAGTGAATCGGGTCCGCGTCGATGGATCAGCTCCAGCGCAGCATCCAGTACCGCCTCGTCGGGAAGTCTTTTCGTTCGCGCCATCTTGACCGATCTTTTATAAACGAATATTCATTTATAAATTAGCACAGGTTTGTGGCCTGGGCAATATTGCTGGGGAGAAAACAATGGCGCTTGAAGGCAAGGTAGCCCTGGTGGCCGGCGCGACGCGCGGCGCTGGGCGCGGCATCTCGGTAGAACTCGGCGCGGCAGGTGCAACCGTCTATGTGACCGGACGCACCACGCGGACGCGGCAATCCGAATACAAGCGCTCGTCGGAGACGATCGAGGAAACGGCGGAACTGGTGACGGCGGCTGGCGGGAAAGGCATTGCCGTCCCGACCGATCATCTGGCACCCGATCAGGTGGCGGCTCTGGTCGACCGCATCAGGACCGAACAAGGACGGCTCGACGTGCTGGTCAATGACATTTGGGGCGGCGAGCTTCTGTTCGAATGGAACAAGCCGGTGTGGGATCACAATCTGGAGAACGGCCTTAGGCTGTTGAGGCTAGGGCTAGACACGCATCTCATCACCGCGCATTACGCGTTGCTCCTGCTGATCGCCATGCCCGGCGGGCTGCTGGTGGAGATGACCGACGGTACTGCCGATTATAACGCGACGCATTACCGTCTTTCGCCATTCTATGACCTGGTGAAATCGGCCACGAATCGGATGGGGTGGGCACATGCGCAGGATCTGGCGAAGCATGGCTCGACAGGCGTGTCGTTGACGCCCGGCTGGCTGCGCTCGGAAATGATGCTGGAGCATTATGGCGTGACGGAAGAAAACTGGCGCGACGGCGCGAAGGTGCAGCCGCATTTTGTCATCTCCGAAACGCCGCGCTTTGTCGGACGCGCCGTCGCGGCGCTTGCCGCCGACCCGGACAAGGCGCGCTGGAATGGTCAGTCCTTGTCCAGTGGGCAGCTGGCGAAGGTCTACGGCTTCACCGACCTCGACGGCTCCCGGCCGGACGCCTGGCGCTACGTTGTCGAGGTGCAGGATGCCGGTAAGCCCGCCGATGCTACGGGATACCGGTAAAGAAGCGGCGTTCTGAAACCTGGCCTGCGCGGAGTCTGCTTTGGTGCGCCTTGCAAATGCCGAACGGGCACGACATGCCAGGAACGATGACCAAGACCGTTACCCATGATCGATCCGCGGCGCTCGGCGTGGCGCTGATGAGCATCGCCATGCTCACAGTGCCTCTGGTCGACGGGATCGCCAAATTGCTCAGCGCCAGCTATTCGCCGCTGTTCATTGCCTGGGCGCGTTATGCGGCCGCATGCCTTTTCGCGCTGCCCTGGGCAATCGCGCGCTTCGGCTGGCGAGATTTCCTGCCGCGCGAGGAATTGCCGGCGCATGCATTGCGCACTGTCTTCGCCACAGCGGCGATGACCGCATTCTTTTCCGGACTCGCCTATGCGCCGATGGCAGATGTCACCAGCGCCTATTTTGTCGGTCCGATCATCGCCATGGTCCTGGCGGTATTGTTGTTGGGAGAACGCCTGACGCCGCGAAAAAGCGGCGCGGTAGCGCTCGGTTTTGCCGGGGCGCTGGTCGTGGTCAATCCGGGCGGCACGATCAATCCCGGCCTCCCGCTTGGTATTGTAGCAGGGGCATTTTTCGCCGCCTATCTGATCGCCTCGCGGATGGCGTCGCGCGGCAGCGACCCGGTCAAGACATTGGCATTCCAATGCCTGTTTGGCACGGTGCTGATGCTGCCGCAGGCGCTCTGGACCTGGTCTTTCCCTTCGCTCGACACAGCGCCGTTGCTACTGACATTGGGCGCCGTGTCGGTGTTCTGTCATTTCCTGACGATAGCCGCCTTCCGCCATGCCCAGGCTTCGCTGCTGGCCCCGCTGTCCTATCTTGAGCTCGTCGGCGCGGTCGCCGTTGGCTACGCAGTGTTTGGCGATCTGCCGACCTTGCGCGTTTGGGCGGGCGCAGCCGCCATCGTTGTAGGCGGTGCACTGCTGCTGTCTCGGACTCGGACCCGAGCGGAGTAGGTCCTGATCCGATAAAGATGTAGCGCGGCCCGGCACGTCATTGGCCCGCTCGCATGATGGACCTGTTTGCGCTAATATGTCCGCGGCAATCGGGGAGGGCTGACTGCCGGCGTTGGCTCATCCAGGTTTGGGAGGCGCAGAATGTCGGATCTATTCCATATCCCTGGCGCGATTTGGCTGCGCCTGCTTCTTTGTTCCTGCCTCGTCTTGTTTGCCGTTGGCGCAACCCATGCCGCCGGCTGGGTGCTCGACCCCGTGCAATCGACACTGACCTACCAGTCGGTAAAGAAAAACACGGTCGTCGAGACAAATACCATTCGCAACATCACCGGCGAAATCTCGCCGGACGGCGACGCCAAGATCGAGTTCGACCTGAACTCGGTCGACACCGGCGTCGACCTCCGCAATGTGCGCATGCGCTTCCTGTTCTTTGAGACCTTCAAATATCCGACCGCCACCGTGACGGCCAAACTCAGCCCCGCGGCGTTCGCCGATCTCGCCACCAGGCGGCGCATGATCGCGCCGTTGACTGTGACCCTCTCCCTGCACGGCGTCGAAAAGGAATTCGCCACCAAGGTTGCCGTGACCATGGTCACCGACAGCCTCGTTTCGGTCGCCTCGCAGGCCCCGGTCGTCGTCAACGTGGAGGATTTCGGCCTGCTTCCGGCGATCGAGAAGCTCGAACGCGCCGCCAACGTCACCAACATCGTGCCGACTGCTTCGGTGTCGTTCGATTTCGTCTTTTCGAGCGAACCTGTCGAGCGCAAACCAACTGCGGTCCAAGTGGCGGCCACGGCGCCGACGGGGCCGATCGCCACCGACGCGACCAAGGCCGAATACTCCAACGAGGAGTGCCTCAACCGCTTCGACGTTTTGTCACGCACCGGTGCGATCTATTTCCGATCCGGCAGCGCCAGGCTCGATCCAGCAAGCAAGCCCGTGCTCGGCAGCGTGCTGGACGTGGTGACCAAATGTCCGACGCTGAAAATACAGGTCGCCGGCTATACCGATACGGACGGACCCGACACGGCCAACCAACTTCTGTCCGAGCGGCGGGCCAAATCTGTGATGGACTATATCGTCGAGGCCGGCATCGAGCGCGGCCGGATCGCGGCGGTTGGTTATGGCGAATCGAGGCCCTTCGTCGCCAACGACTCGGAAAAAAACAAGGCGTTGAACCGCCGCATCGAGTTCTCGACGTCGGTGATGAAGAATTGAGGACGCTTGTCCGTAGCATGCTTCGGATCGCGGCGGCCCTTGCCGCCATGATCTGCCTCGTGGTCTCCGTCAATGCGGCCGAGCCGCGCCGCGTTGCGCTCGTGCTGGGCAATTCCGACTATGCGGTTCTGCCGCCACTGCCCAACGCCGCCAGCGATGGCCAGGCGATCTCCAAGCGTCTTCAGGCAATGGGTTTTGAGGTCGTCGACGGCTTCGATCTGACCAAGACCGAAACGCAGGCGACCATGGCCAGATTCGCCAAGGTCGTGCGCGGCGCCGACCTCGCCTTGTTCTTCTACGCCGGCCATGGCCTGCAGGTGTCGGAGCGCAACTATCTCCTGCCCGTCGATGCCCTTCTGGAAGACGAAACGTCGCTGGACTTCGAAGCGGTGTCGCTGGACTTCGTGCTGCGCCAATTGTCGCGCGAGACCAAGGTGCGGCTGGTCTTTCTCGACGCTTGCCGCGACAATCCGCTCGCAGCGCGCGGCAAGGCCGCATTTTCCGACGCCGGTTCCGGATTGGCGGAAGTCCAGTTCCAGGACGGCGGAAGCGGTACATTGATCGCCTTTGCCACCAGCCCGAACCAGGCCGCCTATGACGGAAACGGGCCGAACTCGCCATTCGCCGCCGCCTTGCTCGACCATCTTGGTGACGAGAACGTGCCGCTGACGACGGTGATGACGCGGGTCACGGGCGACGTGTTCAAGGCGACGGCGGGCAAGCAGCGGCCCTGGGTCAACGCGTCGTTGACGGACGACGTGATACTCAACCCGGTGACAGAGGCCACGCCGCTGATCGTAGGCGCCGCCGAAGACCCCCAGGTAGGCGCTGGCGATGCCGCGCGCGGCGTGCCGGAGCCCGCGACGCCGACCGATCAGGTCGCCATCAATGCTTTGCGGGCGCAAATCCCGAAACTGGGCAGCGACGGGCCGATCCTGTTCGACAAGCCTTTCGACTTCGGCGATCCGGAACTGGACGGCAAGTCGATCGCGCAGCTCATCAAGGGCAAGCCGCGCTTCGCACCAGTGGAGGGCTTGGAGAAGTCGATCTGGGACAATCAATGCTCGACCTGCCATTCATGGACGCAGGCGGCCCTGTGCGAGCAGGCCAAGACTTATGAGAAGACCGACGTGTCGGTGATGCGGCTGGAACATCCGCTTGGTACCCGCTTCAAAGTAGCCCTCGGCAAATGGGCGCGAGAAGGGTGTAAGTAGGCTACAGATGGTGTTGCCCATCACCTGCTGTTCCTGCGCCATCGCTATGCGCGAATAGGGCCACGAACGCAACTTGCCGCAGCGGTTGCGATTGACTCTTAACGCGATCCGCGCCATACGCCGCCGCGAACGGAGTTTTCCATGCGCGGCCTGTTGATGGCTTTCCTTAGCGTCGATTTTCCCGGCCTGAACGCCGGGCGTGATCGTGCACGCATCCGTGTCACCAAAACCTTGGCCAAAAAAACGACCGCCACCACGGTCTGATCTCCCTTGGCCTGCTCGCCCTCTCCCCGGGACCGGCCGGAGGGGGACGGGACCCGCAACCGGCCAGCGGGTCTTCTCCCAGCAAACAAGCGGAGAGAGCGACAGGAGACTTTTTGACATGGGCTTCAAGGTAGCGATTGTCGGTGCGACGGGAAATGTCGGCCGCGAAATGCTGAACATTCTGGAGGAGCGCGGCTTCCCGGCCGACGAGATCGTGCCGTTGGCCTCGCGGCGCAGCCTCGGCCAGGAGGTTTCCTACGGCGACCGCACGCTGAAGGTGAAGGCGCTCGACACCTACGATTTCTCCGACACCGACATCTGCTTGATGTCCGCCGGTGGCAATATCTCGAAGGAATGGTCGCCGAAGATCGGCAAGCAGGGCTGCATCGTCATCGATAATTCCTCCGCCTGGCGTTACGATGCCGACGTGCCGCTGATCGTGCCGGAAGTAAACCCGGACGCGATTGAGGGCTTTACCAAGCGCAACATTATCGCCAACCCGAACTGCTCGACTGCGCAGATGCTGGTTGCGCTGAAGCCGCTGCATGATGCCGCGACCATCAAGCGGATCGTGGTTTCGACCTATCAGTCGGTTTCTGGCGCCGGCAAGGAAGGCATGGACGAACTGTTCACGCAGACCCGCGCGGTGTTCGTTGCCGATCAGGTGGAAAACAAGAAGTTCACCAAGCGCATCGCCTTCAACGTCATCCCGCACATCGACGTGTTCATGGAAGACGGCACCACCAAGGAAGAGTGGAAGATGGTCGCCGAGACCAAGAAGATGCTCGACCCGAAGATCAAGGTGACGGCCACTTGCGTGCGCGTCCCGGTTTTCATCGGCCATTCCGAGGCGATCAACATCGAATTCGAGAGGCCGATCACTGCCGACGAGGCCCGCGACATTCTCGATGAAGCCCCGGGCTGCGTCGTCATCGATCGACGCGAGGATGGCGGCTACATCACGCCACTGGAATCCGCGGGTGAGGACGCGACCTACATCTCTCGCATCCGCGAGGATTCTACAATCGACAACGGGTTGAACATCTGGGTCGTATCGGACAATCTGCGCAAGGGCGCGGCACTCAATGCCGTGCAGATCGCCGAGCTGATGATCGCGCGCGGCCTGATCCAGCCCAAGCAGAAGGCGGCCTAGTTTGTCCTCACGCTGTCGCCGCTACGCGGCTCGCTCCGGACGGGGCGCGCCACGTGGCGCGACGCGCGGTCGCGCTTGCGGCTTCGCCGGATGAGGGACACCCGCATTCGCGGCGCCGTGGCAGACGATGCCGCCGATATCGCCCACACCATGCGCGCAGCCTTGTCATCTTTCGACTGGATGCCGATGCTGCACACACCGGGCGAGGACCTGGCCTTCATCGGCAATCATGTCCTGCCGAACGAGCAAGTGCTGGTTGCGGAAGCAGATGGCAAGGTCATCGGTTTCATTGCCGTCCGCGATGAATGGGTGAACCAGCTCTATCTGCAACCCGACGCGACCGGCCAAGGCGTCGGGCAGCGTTTGTTGGACGAGGCGACCTTCGGAATGGATGTGGTCAAATTGCACTGTTTCCAGGCCAATGCCGGCGCGCGAAGGTTCTACGAACGGCATGGCTTTGTCGCCGAGTCATTCGGTGATGGAAGGAACAACGAAGAAAGCCTGCCGGATATTCTTTACGTCCGGCGGCGCTGAAATCGGAAGATTTCGCAGTGCATGCCAATTTTGTTTGCACTGCACAATTTTTCGGCTTAATCACAAAAATGTCAGTGGTCCTGCCCCTTTAGACCTCGGGAGTGCCTGCGTGCCGATCTCAAAAATCCTCGTCGCAAACCGCTCCGAAATCGCCATCCGCGTGTTCCGCGCGGCGAATGAGTTGGGGCTGAAAACGGTCGCAATCTGGGCCGAGGAAGACAAATATTCGCTGCACCGCTTCAAGGCGGACGAGAGCTATCAGGTCGGCCGCGGCCCATGGCTGGCGAAGGATCTCGGGCCGATCGAAAGCTATCTGTCGATCGATGAGATCATGCGGGTGGCGAAGCTGTCCGGCGCGGACGCCATCCACCCCGGCTACGGGCTACTTTCGGAGAGCCCGGAATTCGCGGAAGCCTGCGCCGAAAACGGCATCACCTTCATCGGCCCGAAGCCGGAGACGATGCGGCGGCTGGGCAACAAGGTTGCCGCGCGCAATCTGGCCGTCGAGGTCGGTGTGCCGGTGGTGCCGGCGACTGACCCGCTGCCTGATGATCCCGAGGCAATCAAGAAACTGGCCGCCGGGATCGGCTACCCGGTGATGCTGAAGGCCTCATGGGGCGGCGGCGGACGCGGTATGCGGGCCATCCGCTCCGAAGCAGACCTGCTGCGCGAGGTTACCGAGGGCAAGCGCGAAGCGAAAGCCGCCTTCGGCAAGGACGAAGTCTATCTCGAAAAGCTGATCGAGCGCGCCCGCCATGTCGAAGTGCAGGTGCTTGGCGACACCCACGGCAATGCGGTGCATCTGTTTGAGCGCGACTGCTCGATCCAGCGCCGCAACCAGAAGGTCGTGGAACGCGCGCCGGCACCCTATCTCAGTCAGCAACTACGCGAGGAGCTCTGTGGCTATGCGCTGAAGCTGGCCAAGGATACGGCCTATATTGGTGCGGGAACGGTCGAGTTCCTGCAGGACGCCGACACCGGCAAATTCTATTTCATCGAGGTCAATCCGCGCATCCAGGTCGAGCACACCGTCACCGAGGAAGTGACCGGCATCGACATCGTCAAGGCGCAGATCCACATTCTCGACGGTTTTGCCATCGGCACGCCTGAGAGCGGCGTACCGGCGCAAAAGGACATCCGGCTGAACGGCCACGCCTTGCAGTGCCGCGTCACCACCGAAGACCCGGAGCAGAATTTCATTCCCGACTATGGCCGCATCACCGCCTATCGCGGCGCGACCGGTTTCGGCATCCGTCTCGACGGCGGCACCGCCTATTCCGGAGCGGTGATCACCCGTTTTTATGATCCGCTGCTGGAAAAGGTCACCGCCTGGGCGCCGACGCCGCAGGAGGCGATTGCCCGCATGAACCGCGCTTTGCGCGAGTTCCGCATCCGCGGCGTGGCGACCAACCTCACCTTCCTCGAGGCGATCATCAATCACCCGTCCTTCAAGGAGAATTCCTACACGACCAAGTTCATCGACACGACGCCGGAACTGTTCGCGCAGGTGAAACGGCAGGATCGTGCAACGAAGCTGCTGAACTATCTGGCCGACGTGTCGGTCAACGGCCATCCCGAAACGCGCGGCCGGCCGAAACCGAACGCGGACGCGGCAGCGCCGGTGATCCCATGGTTCACCGGCTCGGTACCCGGTGGCACCAAGCAGAAGCTGGATGCGCTGGGGCCGGAGGGTTTCGGCAAATGGATGCGCGAGCAGAAGCAGGTGCTCGTGACCGATACGACGATGCGTGACGGCCACCAGTCGCTGTTGGCGACGCGCATGCGCACGCATGACATCGCAAAGATCGCCGGTACATACGCCCGTGCTTTGCCGCAATTGCTCTCGCTGGAATGCTGGGGCGGCGCGACGTTCGACGTCGCCATGCGCTTCCTCACCGAGGACCCATGGGAGCGTCTCGCGCTGGTGCGCGAGAAAGCCCCGAACATTCTTTTGCAGATGCTGCTGCGTGGCGCCAACGGCGTCGGCTATACCAACTATCCCGACAATGTCGTGCAGCATTTCGTCCGCCAAGCGGCTGCCGGCGGCATCGATCTGTTCCGCGTCTTCGACTGCCTGAACTGGGTCGAAAACATGCGCGTCGCCATGGATGCAGTCGGCGCGGAGGGAAAGCTCTGCGAAGCGGCGATGTGCTATACGGGCGACATCCTCGACCCGGCGCGCGCCAAGTACGACCTCAAGTATTATGTCAATCTGGCCAAGGAGCTGGAGAAGGCTGGCGCACATATCATTGCCGTCAAGGATATGGCTGGCCTGTTGAAGCCCGGCGCGGCGCGCGTGCTGTTTAAGGCGCTGCGCGAGGCGACCGACCTGCCGATCCACTTCCACACGCATGACACGTCGGGCCTGTCGGCCGCGACCGTTCTGGCCGCCGTCGAGACCGGCGTCGACGCCATCGACGCGGCGATGGACAGTTTCTCCGGCAACACCTCGCAGCCCTGCCTGGGCTCCATCGTCGAGGCGCTGCGGGGCACCGATCGCGACCCCGGCCTCAATCCGGAATGGATACGCCGCATCTCCTTCTACTGGGAGGCGGTGCGCAACCAATACGCCGCCTTCGAGAGCGATTTGAAGGGGCCGGCCTCGGAGGTCTACCTGCATGAAATGCCGGGCGGCCAGTTCACCAATCTCAAGGAACAGGCGCGCTCGCTCGGCCTCGAAACGCGCTGGCACGAGGTGGCACAGGCCTATCACGACGTGAACCTGATGTTTGGCGACATCGTGAAGGTGACGCCATCCTCGAAGGTCGTCGGCGACATGGCGCTGATGATGGTGAGCCAGGACCTGACCGTCGCCGATGTCGAGAACCCGGCCAAGGACATCGCCTTCCCGGACTCTGTGGTTTCGATGCTCAAGGGCGATCTCGGCCAATCGCCGGGCGGCTGGCCGGAAGCCTTGCAGAAGAAGGCGCTTAAGGGCGAGAAGGCCTACACGGTGCGCCCCGGCTCGCTGCTGAAGCCGGCAGACCTCAAGAAGGGCCGCAAGGAAGCGGAGGAGAAGGTCGGGCGCCAGCTCTCCGAACTCGAATTCGCCTCCTACCTTATGTACCCGAAAGTTTTCTCCGACTTCGCTAGTGCTCAGGAGAACTATGGTCCCGTCAGCGTGCTGCCGACGCCGACCTATTTCTACGGCATGAAGCCGCATGATGAGATTTTCGTCGACATCGAGAAGGGCAAGACGCTGGTCATCCGCTGCTTCGCCATCGGCGAAGTCGACGAGAAAGGCATGGTCACCGTGTTCTTCGAACTCAACGGCCAGCCACGCCGCGTAAAAGTGCCAGACCGCGCGCATGGCGCATCGAACGGCAAGGCGCGCCGCAAGGCCGAGCCGGGCAACGAGGCACATGTTGCGGCGCCGATGCCGGGCGTGGTGTCAACGCTGGCGGTCGGCCCGGGGCAGGCAGTGAAGGCCGGCGACGTGCTTCTCTCCATCGAGGCGATGAAGATGGAAACGGCGATGCACGCCGAGCGCGACGGCACGATCGCGGAGGTACTGGTCCGCGCAGGCGATCAGATTGACGCGAAGGATTTGTTGGTGGTTTATGGATGATGCGCCGAGCCGTGTCGGACCCGACGCGGTAGCATCAGCCGCTCCATGATCCCGTGGGTTCTGCTGGATACCGCAACAACGCCGGATGGTCAGTCGCTCCGGCTGAAACAGCGCGGCGCCGAATTCTCCATCATGCTGGGTACCAATGAGCTGATGAACAGTCGGCTCAGCGGTTCAGAAGAAGCGCTGGCGAAACTCTCGATCCAGCGGATCGCGAGCGTCTCTTCACAGCACATCCTGATCGGCGGGCTCGGCATGGGGTTTACCTTGCGGGCAGCGCTCGCCGAGCTTGGGCCCGGCGCAAAAGTCACGGTCGCCGAGCTGATCCCGGCGGTTGTTGCCTGGGCGCGCGGTCCGATGAGCCCGGTGTTCGGCGATTGCCTCAGCGATCCGCGCGTGACCGTCAGGATAGCCGACGTCGGCGCGCTGATCGGCGCTGCCAGATACGACGCCATCCTGCTTGATGTGGACAATGGTCCCGAAGGGCTGACGGTCGACAGCAACGATGCGCTCTACGCGGCCGCCGGATTGCGGCGTGCGCATGCAGCGCTCAACCCTGGGGGCGTGCTGGCCGTCTGGTCGTCAGGACCTGACAGCGGCTTTACCCGCCGGCTGCGCCAGGCGGGGTTTGCGGTCGAGGAAGCGAATGTGCGCGCGCACGGCAAACGCGGCGCGCGCCATGTCATCTGGCTGGCGATGAAGAATAGGGGTTGAGAGAGGCCGCCGCTCTGCCCTCGGCTATGGCCTCGGGCCTTCGTCGCTGAAAAGCCCCGTTCCGGGGCTTTTTTCTCGGCCTTCGGCCGCCGCTCCTCAGTCCTCGTGCAGCCGGAACTCCAGATAGAGATTCCGCTGCAGCATGGAGTGGTTGTCGTCGGACATCAGCGATACCATGGTCGCGCCATCGGCGCGCTGCCAGACATCCATCGCTTCCATATTGTCGATCTGGAAGCTCATGTCGGCCTGCAATAACACCGGTCCGTCGGCCGCGACCGTGCCCTTGGCGATCAGCTCCGAGGGAATGCGCCTCAACCGCATGCCGACGCCGTCGGCCATGGAGAAGGAACGTTCAAGCAGAAGAAGGTCGCCGTCCGGGAGAAACGCGCCATCAGTGATGTCGAACTTGTCGCTGCGCTTGACGGTGAAGACGCCCTTGCGCGGACCTGAGAGTACGGCCGCAAAAATGTTGCCGTCCTTGTCCAGGCTCTTTTCGGACACGACGACCAGCGCGCCTTCATTCGGTCCATCCTTCGGCGAGAAGGCGACCGTTTCAAAACCGCGATTCTGGCGCAGCTCGTTTGACGGCACTAGGAAATCGAGCTGGCGAACGGCCTGCGTCCTGTAATCGGGCAGCAGCTTGTACTCGACGACCCGGTGCTCGCGCTCGAAACCAACCGCGGCGATACCGTCGCGCACGCCGAGCCCTTCGGCATCGACATTCCATTTCTTCGACACCGGCTTGCCGTCGCGACCGACCATCTGCACCATGTGGAATTTGCTGACGCCCTGTGGCGAGGTCTGTTCGTTCCGGTCGATGGTGCCGTAGAACCAGAAGCCGGTATCCGCCACGCCGACAAAATCGCCACCCGCATTGAGGAAACGAAAGGCAGACAGGGCGCCGAGATCGGCTGCGTTGGACGACATCTCCAGCCCGCCGACAAATTCCAACGGGCCGAAGGTGCGGGTCATCGCGCCGATCTTGAAGCCGTCGATCGGGCGGGTGGCGATGTCGATGGATTGGACGGCAGGACGTTCGGCGGCGAAAAGGGGAGCGGTGTTGGCGAACGCCAGCATTGCCGCAAACCCAAACAGGAGAGTGGTGCTACCGCGTTTTACCCCCACCCCGACCCCTCGCAAGCTCAGGCTCGACCCTCCCCACAAGGGGGAGGGTAAGGGGAGCTGGCCGCTCACGCAGCCCGCCTCAATCCACGACGACCGTCGCGTGGGCCGGCCTCATCGAACAACGAGGCGAGTTGCTCGGTCATCGCGCCGGCAAGCTCTTCGGCGTCGACGATCGTCACCGCGCGGCGATAATAGCGCGTCACGTCGTGGCCGATGCCGATGGCGAGCAACTCAACCGGCGAGCGCGTTTCGATCAGTTCGATCACCGAGCGCAGGTGCCGTTCGAGATAGTTGCCGGGATTGACCGAAAGGGTCGAGTCGTCCACCGGCGCGCCGTCCGAAATCATCATCAGGATTTTTCGCTGCTCCGGCCGACCGATGAGCCGCGAATGCGCCCAAAGCAGGGCTTCGCCGTCGATATTTTCCTTAAGCAGGCCCTCGCGCATCATCAACCCGAGATTGCGCCGTGCACGCCGCCACGGGTGGTCGGCGCTCTTGTAGATGATGTGGCGCAGATCGTTCAGCCGGCCGGGGGCGACAGGCTTGCCTTCCTTCAGCCATTTCTCGCGCGCCTGCCCGCCCTTCCAGGCGCGGGTGGTGAAGCCGAGGATTTCCACCGACACGCCGCAGCGTTCCAGCGTGCGCGCCAGAATGTCGGCGCAGGTCGCCGCCACCGTGATCGGCCGGCCGCGCATCGAACCGGAATTGTCGAGCACCAGAGTGACGACCGTGTCACGGAATTTGGTGTCACGCTCCTGCTTGAAGGACAGCGCCGCCATCGGATCCATGATCACGCGCGGCAGCCGCGCAGGGTCGAGATAGCCCTCTTCAAGGTCAAAATCCCAGGAACGGTTCTGTTGCGCCATCAGGCGGCGCTGCAGCCTATTGGCCAGCCGGCCCACCACACCCGACAAATTGGCGAGCTGCTTGTCGAGGAAGGCGCGCAGCCGGTCGAGTTCATCCTCGTCACAAAGCTCTTCCGCGCCGACGGTCTCGTCGAATGTCTGCGTAAAAATCTTGTAGTCGAACTGCTTGGCCAGATTGTCGAACGGATGCTCCGGCCGTTTCGCTTCGCCCGGCGTTTCGGCATCGGTGTCGTCGTCATCCGCCATGTCGTCGGCGTCGGCGTCCATGGCCTCGGTTTCGCCGGATTGCTCGTCGTCGGACTCCGCGTCCGCGTCTTCTGCCTGCGAATCCTCGCCACCGGAATCGTCGTCGCCGCTGTCGTCGGATTTGTCCTCGCCCTGCGGCTCGTTCTCTTCCTGCTGGTCCTGATCTTGCTCTTGATTGTCGTCCGCCAATTCGTCGGCCATCTCGAACGACACAAGCATGTCGCGCACGAGGCGGGCAAAAGCATCCTGATCGTTCAGCTTTTCGCCGAGATGGTCGAGGCTGGCGCTGCCCCTCTCCTCGATCCATTGCCGCCACAGATTGACAACCTTCTGCGCGCTTTTCGGCGCCGGGCGGCCGGTCAGCTTTTCGCGCACGATCATCGCCACCGCTTCTTCCAGCGGCGCTTCGGAACGGTCTTTCGCCTCGGAGAAGTTGGCGCGGGCGTATTTGTCCTCCAGCATCGTGCCGATATTGTCGCCGACACCTGTCATGCGCAGCGAACCGATCGCCTCGCAGCGCGCCTGCTCGACCGCGTCGTATATGGCGCGCGCTTGCGGTCCTTCCGGCGCCAGCTTCGTATGCAGGCGAAAATCATGGCAGGCGCGCTTCAGCGCCATCGAATCGCCAAGGCCGCGCGTGATCGCGATGTCGGTCTTTGAGAGCTTCTTCGGCAGCTCCGGCAGGCGCGCCAGGTTACCGGCCAATGCCGGGCGATCCTTGGCGAAGGAAACCTCCAACTCATGATCGCCGGCGATAGCGCGCATGCAGACCGAAATTGAACGCTTCAGCGCATCGGCCTCGCCGCCGCCTTTCGGCTTGATCTTTGTATTGTCGCCTGGTCCCGCCATGGCTCAACCTTTGAGGTCGGCGGGCAGCCGGCCAATATCGATGTCCTTAACCGGCTTGTTGGCCGCCTCGACATCCATCGTGCGAGCCGGCATCAGGCCCAGGCCGTTGATACCCTGGTGCATCCCGCCATATTTCACCTGATAAAAACCGTCGAAGTAATAGGCGTCGCCTTGCTTCCGGTAGCCGGACGAGAAGTGCAGGTTCACGTCCCCACCCTGCTGCCAGATCGACAGCGAACCGTCCGTTTCTTCCGATGAAAGACTGCCCTCGCCCGTATTCATCGCCGGCACGATCAGCTTCAGCCCGACGAACTCATCGACGGAGTTCATCATGAAGGCGGCGAAACCCGGAAAGTTCTTTGTCGTGACCGTGCCGCCGACGCGGTAGATGGCAGCGTCTTCCGCGCGGACGAACGTCGACGCCAGAGGCGTCAGCGCAAAAGCTGCCAGAAGGCCACGCCGATCGATCATCAGCTCAGCACGACATTTGCCGCACTTTCCGGCAGTTCTTCGCCGAAGGCGCGCTGATAGAACTCGGCGACAACGGACCGCTCCAGCTCGTCGCACTTGTTCAGGAAGGTCAAGCGGAACGCCATGCCGACGTGACCGAAAATCTCGGCGTTTTCCGCCCAGGTGATAACCGTGCGCGGGCTCATGACGGTAGACAGGTCGCCGTTCATGAAGGCGGAGCGCGTCATGTCGGCGACACGCACCATCTTGTTGACGATCTGCTTGCCCTTTTCGTTGCGGTAGTGCTTGGCCTTGGCCAGTACGATATCGACCTCATTGTCGTGCGGCAGATAGTTCAGTGTGGTCACGATCGACCAGCGGTCCATCTGCGCCTGGTTGATCTGCTGCGTGCCGTGATAGAGGCCGGTCGTGTCGCCGAGACCGACCGTGTTGGCGGTGGCGAACAGGCGGAAAGCCGGATGCGGGCGGATGACGCGGCTCTGGTCGAGCAGCGTCAAGCGGCCGGACGATTCCAGCACACGCTGGATCACGAACATCACGTCAGGGCGGCCGGCATCATATTCGTCGAAGCAGAGCGCGACATTGTGCTGATAGGCCCAGGGCAGGATGCCGTCGCGGAATTCGGTGATCTGCTTGCCGTCCTTCAGCACGATGGCGTCCTTGCCGACGAGATCGATACGGCTGACATGGCTGTCAAGGTTGACACGTACGCAGGGCCAGTTGAGCCGGGCGGCGACCTGCTCGATATGGGTCGACTTGCCGGTGCCGTGGTAGCCGGACACCATCACCCTGCGGTTGAAAGCAAAACCTGAAAGGATCGCCAGGGTCGTTTGTTGGTCGAACAGATAGTCCGGATCGATATCCGGCACATGTTCCGTGGCTTTCGAATAGGCCGGAATGACCATTTTGGACTCGAAGCCGAATTTTTCCTTCACCGACACCGTCGTGTCGGGCAGGTTTGCGATATCACGGTCCATCTGGTTCATTGCAGTCCTCACGCGCGGTCCTTCGATCCGAAACGGCGGGCCGAGCTACTCGTATCGTGGATCAGCGGCGGTCATAAAGCCTTTTTCCGCCACAGGATAGCTGGAAAAAGGCAGCATCTGGCGCTGGCTCAACAGAAGTCGGCTCAGAGCAATATTCGACCAGAATGGTTCTTCGGCCGCACGTTGCGTTTAACACAATCCCGCTTGTTTCAGCATGCGATAGGCTTGCAACACCTCGCGGAAACGCTCTTCCGAACCGCGGTCGCCGCCATTGGCGTCCGGATGGTGGCGTTTCACGAGTTCCTTGTAGCGCGCCTTGATCTCGGTCGCCGTCGCCTTCACGGTCAGGCCCAGCGTTTCCAGCGCCTTGGCTTCCAATGGCTTGGCCTGGCGTTCGCGCGGCGTGTTCTGATTGGAGCCGAACAGGTTGAACGGGTCGCGCATGCGGTTGTGATAACCGGCGCGGCCGGACCGCTGCTGCGCGAAATCCGGGGCCGAGCGCTGCCCGCCGGAGGTGCCCATCTTCCAGGTCGGGCGATGGCCGGTCAGCGCCTCCTTCTGGTAGCGCGTGATCTCCGAATCCTTCAGGCCGGAAAAATAGTTGAAGCCCTTGTTGTATTCGCGCACGTGCTCGAAGCAGAATTTGAAATATTGGCCCTCGGCCAGCCGCCCAACCGGCGCGCGGTGCGTGCCCGGCTCGTTGCAGCCGTCCCACTGGCAGACCGGCGCGCGCGACTTCACCTCCGCTTCCGGATCGCGCCGCACGCGGATCTTCTCGAAATATTGCGAATAAGGTTTCATCCGCCTTCCACTATGGGGCGTTCTCGCTGCGAAACAAGAATTGACTTTTTGAGATTGCTCGCCCTAACCGCTGATTTGCGGCAAAAGTGAGCGGCCAGCGTCAGTTTGTAACGCTCATGGCACAGATAAGCATTCGAGGTGACGATGTCCATTCAGGAACGGATCGAGGAAAAGCTCCAAAAGGCGTTTGCTCCTGAACGTCTGGATGTCATCAATGAGAGCCACCAGCATGCCGGGCATCATCATGTCGAGTCCGGCCATCACGCGACGTTTGACGGAACGGGCGAAACTCATTTTCGGGTGCGCATCGTCGCGGACAAATTTGCCGGTATGGGCAGGGTGGATCGTCATCGCGCGGTCAACGAGTTGCTGGCGGATGAGCTGAAGGCCGGCTTGCACGCGTTGGCGATCGAACCGGCAGCGCCGGGCGAGACGACGCGATGGTGAGCGCCTCTAGCGCTTAGAGTCCGTTTGGAAATTCATGGATGAGCGTTTCTGCGGATGAGAATGCCGCCCATTGCGACGTGGATCATGGCGGTTGAGACATCGATGCGCCGCTCGTAGTCGCGCACGAGCCGTCGCCA
>JBFWUS010000027.1:0-64722 GCA_050247155.1 Rhizobiaceae bacterium | reverse complement strand
CTTCAACGCCCGGCTCGTCGGCAATCAAATCCTGCCGCACTTCGATCAGACCGTGTGCAAAACCGTTGATGATCGCGTGGCGATACATCGTGTCGCCACGCAACGCGCCGTCATTGGGTGCGTTATCACCGACGACCAAGGTCGGGTCCTCGGCCAAAAGGTCGATCAACGGGCGCGGGGCGCGATCATCCAGATCCCACAGGATGCCGGCATGCCACGGACGCGCCCTGCCCTGCATGGTCGGCGTGAAGGAATGCAGCGAGATGATCAGCGGCGCGGCGCCGGTCGCTTCATGTACCGAGGCGATCATCGAGCCGACGGCATCGTGATAGGGCCGATAAAAATTCTCGAGGCGACGTTCGCGCTCGTCATCGGCCATCGGATAGTTCGCCGGGACAATCGTGCCGTCATAGAGCTGGCGGATCAGCGTCGGGTCGTCCTCGCCACGATTGGCGTCGATCAAAAGCCGCGAAAAATGCGCCATGACGGCCGGCCCCCCGGTCAGTTCCGCGAGCCGCCGGGTCAGCGGTTCGACGCCGATATCGTAGGCGATATGACGGTCGAACTCGCCATCCGGCAGGCCGAGCCGGGCATATTCTTCCGGCAGCGCTCGCCCGGCGTGATCGGCCAGCAGCACCAGACCCTTGGATCGGTCTCCATCGATGACATCGAACGGACGGAAGAATTCTGAACGAGGCATGATCTCTTTAGGCAGTAGGCAGTAGGCAGTAGGCAGTAGGCAGTAGGCAGTAGCTGCCATCGGCGTTGGCCAATGACAAGCCTCCTCGGATAAAACCGAGAGTTTGTTCCCTACTGCCTACTGCCTTTCCTACCACGCCGCGATTTGGCCGATCTTGCCGAAGAAGCTGATCGTCCTCCGGCAACAGGAGCTAATCGGCTTGGCCATGCACTCTGTTTTATGCGAAACACTTAAATCGATTGGGGTCTTGGCGGCAGTTCGCGTTGACATGCTAAAATACTTCTCCAAAAAGGGCCTGTCACATTCAGTGGGTACAAGGGGCTTGATGATGGGAATCGCCGGGAGCTGCCGGTTGCGCTTGGCGCAATGTGGGCTGCTTCTTAGCCTGTTCGCCGCGCCGCTGCTTTTGGCGACACCGGCCCAGGCCGATTTCCGGGTGTGCAATGCGACCCAGAACCTGGTCGGTGTAGCGATAGGCTACCGGGCGCCGGATGGCTGGAAAACGGAAGGCTGGTGGCAAATCGAAGGCTCGACCTGCAAGACCATGATCGAGGGCGCGCTGTCGTCGCGCTTCTATTATCTCTATGCGGAGGACGCCGAACGCGGCGGCCGCTGGGATGGACCGGTCAACATGTGCGTGGCCGAGAAAGAATTCAAGATTGTTGGTGTGACGGATTGTTTTGCCCGCGGCTTTCAGCGCGCGGGCTTCAAGGAATATGACACCGGCGAACAGTCGAGCTGGATGGTCCAGCTGACGGATGACCCGGCCGCGGGGGCGCCTACGCCTCCCGTGGCAGGGGCAGAACCAGCCGAGACAGAGGAACAATGAGACGTAGTCGCAAGGTCAAAATTCTCGCGACGCTAGGCCCGGCGTCAAACGACGAAACGATGATCCGCAAGCTGTTCGATGCGGGCGCGGACATTTTCCGCGTCAACATGAGCCATGCCGATCACGAGCTGATGCGCACCGTCGTCGGGCGCATTCGCAAGGTCGAGCAGGACGTCGGTCGGCCGATCGGCATTCTGGCGGATCTGCAGGGTCCGAAGCTGCGCGTCGGCAAGTTCGCCAACGGCAAGGAAGAGCTAGTCGAAGGGCAGACCTTCACCCTCGACGATAATCCCGAACTCGGCACCTCGGAACGTGTGCACCTGCCGCATCCGGAAATCCTGACATCGGTTCAGGCCGGCGACCGTCTGCTGATCGACGACGGCAAGCTGCAACTCAAGGCAGTCGGCACCGACGGGAAGTCGATTGTCTGCACCGTTGTTGCCGGCACTCGCATTTCCGACAAGAAAGGCGTCAGCCTGCCCGACACCGATCTGCCGGTCGGCGCACTGACCGAAAAAGACCGCACCGATCTCGATGCCGTGCTGGACGCCGGCGTCGATTGGGTGGCGCTTTCGTTCATCCAGCGGCCCGACGACCTTGCCGAGGCGCGCAAGATCGCCCGTGGCCGGGCGCTTCTGCTCTCCAAGATCGAGAAGCCGCAGGCGGTCGCGCGGCTGAAGGAAATCATCGAACTTTCCGACGCTCTGATGGTCGCTCGCGGCGATCTCGGCGTGGAAATGCCTATCGAGGCCGTCCCCGGCATCCAGAAGCAGATCACCCGCGCCGCCCGCAAGGCAGGCAAGCCGGTGGTTGTCGCGACGCAGATGCTGGAATCGATGATCACCGCGCCGGTGCCGACTCGAGCCGAAGTGTCCGACGTCGCGACAGCAGTCTTCGAAGGCGCCGACGCTATCATGCTGTCAGCCGAATCGGCAGCCGGGCAATATCCGGTCGAAGCCGTAGCGATGATGAACAGCATCGCTGAGCGCGTCGAGGCCGACCCGAACTACGGCACGATCATCAATGCGCAGCGTTCCGAGCCGGAAGCGACAGGCCCGGACGCGATCTCGCTGGCCGCCCGCGAAATCGCCGAAACGCTGAAACTCTCCGCGATCGTGACCTACACGGCCACCGGCACCACCGGGCGACGCGCGGCGCGCGAGCGCCCGACCGTGCCGATCATCGCGCTGTCGCCAAACGTCAACACGGCGCGCCGCATGTCGATCCTGTGGGGCACGCATTGCGTGGTGACGCCGGATGCCCATGACCTTGACGACATGGTCGATCGCGCCTGCCGCATCGCCAAGGAGGAAGGTTTTTCGGTCGATGGCGACCGCGTCATTATCACTGCCGGTGTGCCGCTGCGTACGCCGGGCGCGACCAACATGATCCGCATCGCCTATGTCGGCACATCGGAAGCGACGTTGAACGAGCGCGGCACGATCGGCAATCAGAAGACCGACTAAGTGTCTGAATCAAAAATCGGCAGGCCGTGGCGAAAATGGTGATTTTCGAGCATCGGAGCGGAGCGTACATTTGGGTACGTGAGCACCGACGCACAGAAAAGCGCCATTTGCGGCCCGGCATGGTGACTTTTGGATCAGACACTGAGGGCCGGGGAGGAGCCAAGGCCTGATGGTCTTCACCATCGCCACCGTCTCGCTTCCCAACGGCGCGCGCATCGGCATCAGCCCCTTGCCTGGCCGTGGCAACAATCTCGACACGGACATGGTCGAGCTGCTGCGTTGGAAGCCGGACGCGGTCGTCTCCATGACGGAGTGGCGCGAAATCGAAGGTTCCGGCGCTGCCGACCTGCCCAACCGGCTCGACGATGCCGGGGTAGTATGGCGGCATCTGCCGATCGCCGATTTTGGCGGTCCGACCGGCACGAACGCCGCCGCTTGGCCCAAACTTTCAAAGGAAATGCACGCCATTCTGGATCGCGGCGGCGCGGTGCTGACCCATTGTTACGGCGGCCACGGCCGCTCCGGCATGGTGACCCTGCGTCTTATGGTCGAGCGCGGCGAGGAGCCGAAAGCGGCATTGGCTCGCATTCGCGCCGTGCGTCCGGGCGCGGTTCAGGCGGACGAGCAGTTTGCCTGGGCGGCGGCGGGAACGCGCGAATCGTGAGATAGTGAAATTGTGAGCAGTAAGTTCGCGGTCTAGCCTACTCGCTACTCCCTACTCACTCTCTTCCTGCGGCTCTTTCGACTTCAACGCCGAAAGCTTGGCGAATACCGCGTTCGGATCGAGTTCCTCGTCCTCGCTCTTGGCCGCTGGCTTGTCGCCATCGACCGGCAGCCGCTCGGTCAGCGAGGCCGGCAGCAGCGTGTCTCCGGTCGGCGCGGCTGCCGGCTTGTTGGCCGAAGCGCGCTGCACTTCGATGTCGAGATCGATCTGTGAGCAGAGGCCCAGCGTGACCGGATCCATCGGCACGAGATTGGCCGCGTTCCAGTGCTTGCGTTCGCGAATCTGTTCGATGGTCGACTTGGTCGTGCCGACGAGCCGCGAAATCGCGGCATCCTTCAACTCCGGATGGTTTCGCACCAGCCAGAGGATCGCGTTCGGCCGGTCCTGACGCTTCGACAGCGGTGTGTAGCGCGGCCCTTTGCGCTTCGATTCCGGCACGCGGACCTTCGGATCCTGCAATTTGAGGCGATGGTTTTGATCCGCCTCGCCACGCTTGATCTCGTCACGGGTCAACTGGCCGGTCATGATCGGGTCCATGCCCTTGATGCCCTGCGCCGACTCGCCATCCGCGATCGCCTTCACCTCAAGCGGATGTAAGCCGCAGAACTGGGCGATCTGGTCGAAGGACAGCGCAGTGCTGTCGACCAGCCAGACGGCGGTCGCCTTGGGCATGAGAAGCGTGTTGGCCATGAGATAAAATCCTCTCGTTCGCCCGCGTCCCTAGCGCGGGCGGTGGGCAAGCCACCTATTTTGGGAAAGTAGGCGTCATATAAAGAAGATTTGCGGCAGCCGCAACGAAAATGGCGCGTGACGCCTCTGTTTCGTTTTGAAGCAGAATGGTTAACGCCAAACTGGAACGGATGCTGCCGGTCACGGCGGTTCTGTTCACAGCCTGTGGATAATTGGTGGATAGGCTGTTTGAAACACAAGATGTAGCCGTGAACAGAACAGGAAAATATATCCAGCAGTGATTCGTCGATGATTCGTTCCGCCTTTGATCGAAGCGTTAACAGGAAGCAGCTTCGATAGCTGGCGAGCCGATGCCTACCGGTTAGGATTTTGTTTATTTTTCAGCGCCTTGCCAGAAAGCAGCCTGCTTCCCCGTCGCTCGGTCGAGCGACCCTCTCAGGCCGTTAACCATTGCCTCGGCAAAGCCTGAAGGACCTGGCCCATACGATTCAGCATCTGGTACGACTCGCATGGCCGGAAACCATATTTAGCGGAGAACAAAAGCTGAATCGGAGTGAGTCAGCGATTCGTCGCTGATTCGTTCCAGACTCGTTCCAGCCGTTAACCAGTTGTCCAAACGCCCGGCTTCCAGACATAGTTCTTCCTCTTTGTGGGCGAAGTGCCTATGTGTGGTCTATCCCGCGCGGATCCCAAGACCGCATCGGACCGATAAGGCGCAGCGAGCTTTCCCCTGCCAATGATTTCTCAGGAACGACCGTTCGACCCGTTGATCCTTTCCGGGCGCGACGTGACGGCGGTGCTTGGTCCCACCAACACCGGCAAGACGCATCTCGCCATCGAACGCATGGTCGCGCATGACAGCGGCGTCATCGGTCTGCCGCTGCGCCTGCTGGCGCGCGAGGTCTACGGCCGCGTCTGCGAAAAGGTCGGCGCCAACAAGGTTGCGCTGATCACCGGCGAAGAGAAGATCGTGCCGGGCGGCGCGAAATATTCGGTCTGCACGGTGGAGGCGATGCCGCGCGAGAGCGACGCGGCCTTCGTCGCCATCGACGAAGTGCAACTGGCTGGTGATCTGGAGCGCGGCCATATCTTCACCGACCGCCTGCTACATCTGCGCGGAAAACAGGAGACGCTGCTGCTCGGCGCGGCCACGATGCGCGGGCCGCTGGAGCGGCTACTCAAGGGCATCTCGGTGGTGACCCGTCCGCGCCTTTCGCATCTCGCCTATGCTGGTCAGAAGAAGATCACGCGCCTGCCGTCGCGCTCGGCCGTCGTCGCCTTCTCGGCCGACGAAGTCTACGCCATCGGCGAGCTGATCCGGCGCCAGAGGGGCGGCGTGGCGGTCGTGCTCGGCGCGCTCAGCCCGCGCACACGCAATGCGCAGGTGGAACTCTACCAGTCTGGCGACGTCGACTACATCGTCGCCACCGACGCAATCGGCATGGGGCTCAATCTCGACGTCGATCACGTCGCCTTCGCGCAGAACCGAAAATTCGACGGCTATCAATATCGCCAGCTCAATGCGGGCGAGCTCGGCCAGATCGCCGGACGGGCCGGACGGCACATGCGCGACGGCACTTTTGGCGTTACCGGCCAAGTCGATCCGTTCGACGAAGACCTTGTGCAGAAGCTCGAGGCGCACGATTTCGACCCGGTGAAGGTGCTGCAGTGGCGCACCGCGCAGTTCGACTATTCGAGCCTCGACGGGCTGAAGCGTTCGATCGAGACTAACGCGCCGGTCGAAGGTCTCACCCGCGCTCCGCCGGCCGTGGACCAGCAGGCGCTGGAATTCCTCTCACAGCAGCCGGAAATCCGCGACCTGGCCAAAGGCAAGGAGCGTGTCGCGCTTCTATGGGAAGCCTGCGCCCTGCCCGACTACCGCAAGATCGCGCCGGCGCAGCATTCCGACATCATCGCGTCGATCTATATTGATCTGGTCCGGCGCGGCCATGTCGATGAAAACTACCTGTCGGATCAGGTGCGGCGCGCCGATTCTGTCGAGGGCGACATCGACACGCTCTCGCATCGTATTGCGCAAATCCGAACCTGGACGTTTGTCTCAAACAGGCCCGGCTGGCTGGCTGATCCGACACATTGGCAACAAAAGACACGCGAAATCGAAGACAGATTGTCGGATGCGCTGCATGAGCGGTTGACGAAACGCTTCGTTGATCGCAGGACTTCCGTCCTCACGCGCCGCCTTAGAGAAAATGCAATGCTTGACGCAGAAATAAGCCCGGCTGGCACGGTGACCGTCGAAGGCCACCATGTCGGCGAACTCCAGGGTTTCCGGTTCACCGCCGATCAGACCGCCGCCGGCGAAGACGCCAAGGCGGTTCGGACCGCGGCGCAAAAAGCCTTGGCCACGGAATTCGAGACGCGCGCCGAAAAATTCGCCACTGCTGGCAACAGCGATTTTGCCCTGGCGTCGGACGGTATGCTGCGCTGGATCGGCGCGCCGGTCGGGACACTTGCCGCAAGCGAGGACGCGCTGAAGCCTCGCGTCATCCTGCTGGCCGACGAGCAACTTACCGGCGCCGCCCGCGACAAGGTTGCCGCGCGTGCTGAGCGCTATGTGCACTACCAGATCGAGAGCCAATTGAAGCCGCTGGTCGACCTCAAAGGCGCGGAACAACTGACCGGCATCGCCAAGGGTATCGCCTTCCGGCTGGTCGAGAATTTCGGGCTGGTCAATCGCCGCGACATCGCCGACGACGTGAAGGCGCTCGACCAGGAGGGCCGCGCGGCGCTGCGCCGGTTGGGCGTGCGCTTCGGCGCTTACCACATCTTTATCCCGGCGCTGATCAAGCCAGCACCGGCGAGCCTCGTGACGCTGCTCTGGGCACTGCAAAACGACGGCAAGGACAAGCAGGGTTTTGGCGATGTTGTCCACGCGCTGGCAACGGGCCGCACCTCGGTTCTTGTCAATGCAACGTTCGACCCGAATTTTTATCGTCTCGCCGGCTATCGCGTATTGGGCCGTCGCGCGGTTCGCGTCGATATCTTGGAGCGGCTGGCCGATCTGATCCGGCCGGCCCTATCCTGGCGTGCCGGCACCGGCAAGCGACCTGACGGCGCCTATGATGGCGCGGCCTTCATCGTCACTCCACCGATGATGTCGATCCTCGGCGCGACAGCGGACGACATTGAAGAGATCCTCAAGGGCCTCGGCTATCGAGCCGAACCGAAACCGGCAGCGGAGATCAAGGCGAAACTCGAAGCGCTGGACGAGTCCTATGTGCGGGCCGAGGCGGAGCGGCTGGCGAAAGCCGAGGCCGACAAGGCAGCAGCGGCAGCCGCTAAGGCGGAAGCAGAGGCTGCCGCAGCCGAAACATCCGAAGGCAGCCAGCCTGAAGTTACTGAGGCGTCGCCTGCTGCGGTAGCAGAAGAAACGACCATCTCGTCTGATGGTGAAGCATCGCCGGATGTCACTGCCGATGCCGTCGAAGACGCTACCACCGCAGAAGCCGGGTCGGCCGAAGCGGAAGCAACGGCAGACATCGTTGCGGAAGCAGTGGAGGAAACTGCTATTGTGGACGAAAATCCCGCTGAAGACAGCGGTGCAGTGGCCGAAGAACGAACACAGGAAGCGATAGAGCCGGCTCCGGAGCCCGTCGAGGCCGACGCTGCCGCGCCGGCAGATGAGGCCACGGTTGCGCCTGCCGACGCTGCAACAGCGGAAGCCACGCCGTCCACAGCCGAGCCTGAAGCCGAAGCAGTGGAAGCTCCCAAGCCTATCCTGTTGTGGCGGCCGGCGCGGCTGGAAAACCGTCCGCGCCATCATCATCGCGATAACCGCCAGCGTGGGCGCGAGCAGAGCCAGCAGCATCACGGCCAACGCCGTGACGGCGCACCGCGTGAAGGAGGCGAGGCATCTGCGGATGGCAAGCAGCGCTTCGAGCGCCGCTTCAAGGGCAAGCCTGGCGATTTCAAAGGCAAGCATGGTGGCAACAGCAGGCCGGAGGACCAACCGCGTGGCGGCAAGGCTGACCATCGCGGCAAGCAGCAGGGCAAGCCGAACTTCCAGCAGAAACCGCGCGAGGAGCGCCCCGTTCGCTTCGACCCGGATTCGCCGTTCGCCAAGCTGGCCGCCCTCAGAGACCAATTGCGGAAGTAGATGGTCTCAGCCGGCAGCCAGCGCATCGACAAATGGCTGTTTTTCGCGCGTGTAGTTAAGTCGCGGTCGCTGGCGCAGAAGCTGGCGATGTCAGGCCGCGTGCGGATCAATGGCGAAAAATGCGAGCAGGCGTCTGGTGCGGTGAAGCCTGGCGACGTTCTGACAATCACGTTGGAGCGTCGCATCCTCGTCTATCGCGTGTTGGATCCCGGCACTCGACGAGGTCCGGCGGAAGAGGCGCGGACGCTTTACGAGGACATGTCGCAGCCGGCGGCTCATGACCCTTCGCTGCCCGACGAATTGCCGTCGTTTCGCGGCGGGAAACGATAGGCACGATTTTTGTTGCCGGTATGGAATGCTATTCCAAAGCCGGCTCGCCGCGCGCTTTGGCCGCCCTTGCCAGCCTTGACCAAACGGTCTACCTCACCGGCAAAAGACTGCCTCCTCCCGGAGCCCGCGCATGACCTACATCGTCACCGACAACTGCATTAAGTGCAAATATACCGATTGCGTTGAGGTCTGTCCGGTCGACTGCTTCTACGAAGGCGAGAACATGCTCGTCATCCACCCTGACGAATGCATCGATTGCGGCGTGTGCGAGCCGGAATGTCCCGCCGACGCGATCAAGCCGGACACCGAGCCCGGCTTGGACAAATGGCTGCAAATCAACACCGAATATGCCGAGAAGTGGCCGAACATCACCAAGAAGAAGGATGAATTGCCCGGGGCCAAGGAATTTGACGGCCAGGAAGGCAAATATGAGAAGTATTTTTCGGCAGAGCCCGGCGAAGGCGACTGATCCGGCAAATCTTTTCTAAGCAGGCGATCACAATCTGTAGTGGCATTTGCAACTGCATTAATTTTAGGCAGTAGATGGCGCGCGCCTTCGCGCTTGCAGCAAAAACTTTGACATTTGACTATTTTTGTGGTATCCCCTGTGCACATGCCGATGGCAACCCATCAACAATGGCGCACAAGCCGTAATCATTGAAAGGCCGACCGTAGTTTTTGAGCCAAGGTGACGTGCGCCGGAGAAAAACCGGTCCGTCGCATTGGAATGGAACCTGCGGCGTTTTTCTTTGTTTCGGTCGCGGGGCGAAAGCCGATTGTGCGCTTACCTTTCCGGTCCGCAGAGACCGGCAACAAAAAGGAGTAACGTGCGTATGGCCACCACTACCGCCCAGCAGAAGAAGCCTTCCGCGACCCGGCAGGGTTTCAAGACCGGCGAGTTTATCGTTTATCCGGCTCATGGCGTTGGCCAGATCGTTTCGATCGACGAGCAGGAAGTTGCCGGCCACAAGCTGGAACTGTTCGTCATCGATTTCCAGAAGGACAAGATGCGCCTGAAGGTGCCGGTGGCCAAGGCGGTGTCGATCGGTATGCGCAAGCTGTCCGAGACTGATTATGTCGATCGCGCGCTCAAGGTCGTGCAGGGCCGCGCCCGCATCAAGCGCACCATGTGGTCGCGCCGCGCGCAGGAATATGACGCCAAGATCAATTCGGGCGATCTGATATCCATCTCGGAAGTCGTGCGCGACCTTTACCGCGCCGAGAACCAGCCGGAGCAGTCTTATTCCGAGCGGCAGCTTTATGAAGCGGCGCTTGACCGCATGGCCCGCGAGATCGCGGCGGTCAACAAGATGTCGGAGACCGAGGCCGTTCGTCTGATCGAAGTGAACCTCGCCAAGGGTCCGAAGCGCGGCGCCAAGGCCGACAATGAAGAAGCCGAACAGCAGGAAGAAGCGGCGTAAAAGCCCTACTTCCGAGCAAACAGAAAAAGGCCTGGCCGCCGCGCCGGGCCTTTTTGTTTGCCGGCCGAATGTGAGCTACTCGTCCGTGACGATCTTCACCTTATCGCCCGGCGCGACCGTATCGGCGGGGCCGAGCGCATTCAGCACCCGGAAAAGCTCCTGCTGACGGCCAACGCCAGCCATCCGGCTTGCCAATGACGCGACGCTGTCGCGTGCCCCGACGGTGACAACGCGTATCCTGAGCGGCTTCAACGCGGCGCGCTCACGCTCACTCAGAACACGGAAACTGCCGCCCACAGATCGCGCGACCGTATCGAGCGCTGTGCTCGCCACAGGCGCTGCGGTAAGGAGCCGATAGACCTGACCGCCGGCGCGCACCACAGTGACGTCGAATTTCCAGTTGTCGGCCTGCGCCCTCGCCGTTGCAGCTTCCGAGCCGTTGATCGTCGTTTGCTGAACGCTGGCATCATCGAGGCCCGCTACCCAGCCGCTGCGCAGGTAGTCGGCGAGGCTGGTTCCGGCCGGAATCTGCACGCCGTCAAATCGGATCGCCATGTCGCCGAGACCCGAGGCCGTTACCGCCGCAGCGCTGTTGTCGATGACAAAACCGCTTGGCACCGAGAAAGAAATGCCGAGACCTGGATGCAGGAAGGTCTGGCCGCGCACGAAACCTTCTTCCGGCGTATCGCCAAACAGAAGACCGTCAATGCCGGCGAGATAGGAGTCGCGATCGCGCGTCCCCACCCCAGGCTGACCGAACGCCCTGGCATGACGAAGGGCAAGCTCGATACGCTGCGGGGTGTTCGGATGGCTGGCCAGGAAATCCAGGCTTGCATCATTGGCGCCGCTGACCGAGCGGAAACTGCTGAACGCCGCCATCGATTGCAGGAAACGGGCAGCGGCATAGGGGTCGAAACCGGCCTGGCCACTGGAGCGTATCCCAATCACATCGGCCTCGAGTTCCTGATTGCGCGAGAACTGGGCGAGGCTAAGCTTGTTACGGATCTCCACCGTCTTTTGCAGTTTCGGATCGCCGAGCACATCATTGACGACTCGCACCGCGACATCGTCAGCCTCTTCGGCCTGCTGCCTTTGGATGCCGTGGTTGGACGTGACATGGCCCATTTCGTGCGCCAGCACGGCCGCCAGCTCGGCGGAGTCGTTGGCCAGCGCCAGCAGCCCCCGCGTGACATAGAGATAGCCGCCGGGCAGCGCGAAGGCGTTCACGTTGGGCGAATTGAGAATGGTGATGCGATACAGCTGCGATGGATTGCCGGCAACCGTCGTCAGATTGCCGACCACCTTGGCCACCATGCGTTCCAGCTTGGGATCGGCATACTCACCGCCATAGGTGGCCAATATCTTCGGATGCTGCTGACGCGCAATCTCTTCCAGCCGATCCCGTCGCCCGGAATTGTCGACCGTAATCGGGTTGCTGGACGGCTGGTAGTCGCCATCGCCGCCCCCCTCCGGCATCGACGCCGTGACGCAGCCCGAAAGCAGCGCGGCCGTAAGCAGCAGCACGCCCGCGCGCAACGCAGCGCGCGTGGCGACGGGCCGGGCCGCGATCGGTTCAGCGCAAGAGGTCAGCGAATGTCCTTTCACATTTCAACGTCGGTTCAACGGCTTGGCGCCAACAAAGGTCCACCAGCCGCGAGCTTCCTTGGACATGATTCTCGTGTGACGGTAAATTATGTCCGCTTCCGGGCAATTTGGAGGATGAGGTTAGGTGTTGCCGAATCGTCGCGTCACGCTCCGATATAGCGCTTGAAAGCTTCGGGAGCATCCACACTGAAGAATTGCTCCGCGGGTCCGGTGGCGGCAATTTGTCCGGATTCGAGAAAAACCACCTGATCCGCAACCTTTTTAGCGTCTTCCGGGTGATGGGTGACAAAAAGCACCGTCATGCGCTTTTCAGCCTGGAGAGCGGCAAGCAGGTCCAGCATATCGCTTCGCAGCGCCGGCCCGAGCGAGGCGAACGGCTCGTCGAGCAGAAGCACCGGGCGGTCGCGCACAAGAACGCGGGCCAAGGCCACCCGTTGGCGTTCGCCGCCTGAGAGTTCGCGCGGCAAACGCTTTTCCTTGCCCGCCAGCCCGGTGCGGTTGAGTGCGACCTCGACGTCGCGTCGATCTGTGTCGGTCAGCTTTAGCGCCGGCGATCGGCCAAGCCCAACATTCTGTTCGACGGTCAGGTGCGAAAATAGATTGTTTTCCTGAAACACCATCGATACCGGGCGTTGCGCCGGTGGTGCTGCGGTCAGGTCGCGGACTCCGAACAGGATGCGGCCCTGGCTCGGGGCCTCGAACCCGGCAACGAGATTGAGAAGCGTGGATTTGCCAGAACCGCTCGCCCCCATGATTGCTGTCATCGATGAAGCGGCGACCCGCACATCGAACGCCACGGTCCACTCCGCATAGGCGAAGATAACGCGGTCCAGAGTGACGCCGATATGCTCAGCCATGCGGAGGCTCCTTGCCGAAGCGATCGGCTGCGATGGTGAGGCCGAGGCACAGAATGGCGAGCAGCAGTGCGATGCCTGCGGCGTCGGCGGTACGATAGCTTCCCATGCTGGCCAGCAGCAGATAGGGCAATGTCTGTACCGCGTCGCTGCCGAAAAGCGCGATGACGCCGAGATCGCCAAGCGACAACGCCATCGCAAACATCAGGGCGGTGAAAACAGGCCGTCTCATTCCTGGCCAATCGATCAACCGCAGGCGATTCCAGCCTTGGATGCCGAGTTGCGCCGCAATGCGGTCGTGCCGGTCCGCCGCCGCGTCGTAGGCAGGGCGGATCGCGCGCATCGCGAACGGCATCGCCATTGCAGCGTTGACGGCAACCACCATCACCGGAGCAAGGGCCAGCACATCGACCGACTGGCGCAAGAGCATGAACCAGCCGGACCCGATGACGATCGGCGGGATCACGAGCACGAGCCCCGCGCCGCTGTCCATGAGGCGTTCCAACAGACTGAGCCACGTGTTTCGACGGGCAACGGCCAGGCGTCGGCGTCCAGCAGCCAGGGACCAGGACAATGCGATGGCCAGCAACGCCGACAGGCTGGCAAGGACGATGCTGGTCATGGCGGCGCGCGCCACAGCTTCGCTTGTGACCAGACGAATGAGATCGGCCTGCAAGCCAGCCGCCGCGATCGCCGCAAGCGGACCGAGCACGAAAATGGCGGCGAGAATGATGACAGCGGCGTTGGCCGCGATCTCAAAGCTCGTCTGCGATAGATGGCGGCGGCGCGAGACAGAAAGGGCGGCCTCGCCTGTCATGGAAACGCCGATGCGCGAAAGCGTCAACACTATCGCCATCGTCAAGGCGATCTGGACCAGTGTCAAAGCCACTGCGCGCGCGGGATCGAAATCGAAGCGCAGAGCCTGATAGATGCCGACTTCCAGCGTCGAGGCGCGGGGACCGCCGCCAAGCGTCAGCACGATGGTGAACGATGTGACGCACAGCATGAAGATCAAGCCGGCGACGCCGGGCAAGGCAGACCGCAGCGCTGGCCATTCGATCAACCGGAAGACCGGGCCAGCGCCCATGCCAAGCTGGCTCGCCAGCCGCAACTGGTCCGACGGCACCGTCTCCAGCGCCTGCAGGAAGAGCCGTGTTGCGAGCGGCAGGTTGAAGAAAACGTGCGCTACCAGAATGCCGGACAGGCCATAGATGCCGGGCCAGGTTTCCCCGTAAAGAAGCGACAGCGCACCGGCCAGGTAGCCGGCGCGTCCGAGCAGCGACAGGATGCCAAGCGCGACCACGATGGCCGGCAGCGAAAGCGGCAGCGCAAACAGGCGCAGCATCAACGTGCGCCCCGGAAAATGCGGATGGCGGTCGAACGCCCGCGCAACGAAGATGGCAGGAACGACTGACAGCGCCGTCGACAGCAATGCCTGCCACAATGTGAACCGCGCCATGCGCAGCAGATAGGCGTCGAAGGAGGCAAATGCGCCTTCGACATCGCGCACAGCCTCAACGCCGAGCCCGATGAACGCTCCGCCGACGAGGATAGCGAGCGAGGCGAGCGCAAGAAGCGCGGGCGTTAGGCTGCGATACATGATGCCAAAAAAAACTGCTCTATGGGACCGCCGCGCCAAAACAGCGATCGCTATTCGCTCATCACGCTCAGCCATTCGTCGACCCAGGCCTTGCGGCTCTCCATCACGACTTCCGGGCTGAGCAGCAGGCTCTTCGATGGCTTCACCAGTCTGTCGAAAGCAGGATTGAGCGGCTTGCCGGTCGAGGCGGCTGGCAGCATCCAATTGGTTTCCGGGATGATGTCCTGGAACTTAGCGCCGGTCATGAAGGTCATGAACTTTTCCGTCAGCGGATTTTTCGCGCCGTTGACCGTGACGCCCGCCACCTCGATCTGCATATACTGGCCTTCGGAAAAAGCGGCGGCCTGATACCTCTCCGTCTTCTCCGCGATCATGTGATAGGCCGGCGAGGTGGTGTAAGAGAGCACCATCGGCGCTTCGCCCTTCGTGAACAAGCCGTAGGATTCACTCCAGCCCGGCGTCACCGTCAGCACGCGGTTCTTGAGCTTCTGCCAGGCTTCTCCCGACTGCTCGCCATAAACCGCCTTGACCCATAGCAGAAGGCCGAGACCCGGCGTGGACGTGCGCGGATCCTGCAGCACGATTTTCTGTTGCGGATCGCCTTCGACAAGCTCCTTCAAGCTTTTCGGCGGCTCTTTCATCTTTTCGGTGTCGTAGACCACGGCGAAATAGCTGTAGTCGTAGGGCACGAAGACATCATCCTTCCAATCGCCCGGCAGATTGATTTCGCCGATCGGACCATGCGGCGCAAACAGCCCCGTCTGCTTCGCTTCGGCCGTCAAATTGGTGTCCAGGCCCAACACGATATCGGCCTTCGTCGCCTGTCCTTCGAGCTTCACGCGGTTGAGCAAAGCTACCCCGTCGGCCACGGCCACGAACTCAACGTCGCAGGCGCATTCAGCTTCAAAGGCTTTCTCGACCTGCGGGCCCGGACCCCATTCGGCGGTGAAGCTTTCATAAGTGTAGATGGTCAGCTTGTCCGCGGCGGCCGCGGGCAGCGCCACGGTCATTGCTGCAAACAGGGAGAGAAGTAGCGTGCGCATCGAAGCGTCCTTCATCGTTTCTTTCGAAGGGGACACGCGGCTCGCGCAACGCATCTAATCCCTCCGCCGGTACAAGCCGGATCAGGTTCAGCGGGTTGACGCCAGATTGCGCCTCTCAGCCGGAAAGCCGGCACCCCGTTAGAGCGGGGCAACTCTTAAGGCCGATCGCCGACGCTTGCAAGTCGGCTTTTGCAGGGCAGATATGTCGAACTGGTCGCCCTTCCGTTCCACCTACGCGCCTGCTAGACGCCAGCACGATGAGCACTTTTACCATTCTCCTCGGCGGCGAGCTTACGCCGACGCCGCGTCTGATGGCGCAAATCGCGGGATCGCGCGTCATTGCGGCCGATGCCGGGATGCGTCATGCGACGGCGGCCGGCGTCGTGCCCGAACTCTGGGTGGGCGACTTTGATTCTGCGCCTGACACGCTGCCGGGCGATCTCGATCGTGTGCCGCGGGAAGTCTTTCCTGCCGAGAAGGACAAGACAGACGGCGAGCTGGCTGTTGTAGCCGCGCTGGCGCGAGGCGCGGACGCGTTGATCCTGGCCGGAGCTTTCGGCGGGCCGCGCGTCGATCACGCCTTTCTTCATCTCACGATGGCAATGACGCTTTCCGAGCGTGGCATCAACGTGCTGCTGACCAGCGGCGTGCAGGAGGGCGTCCCGCTGCTGCCCGGCAAGAACCGCTTCCGCTACGAAGACGGCACGCTGTTCAGCGTCATCGCCTTTTCCCAACTGACGGGTCTTTCCGTAACCGGGGCGAAATGGCCGCTGAGCAACGTCACCATCGCTTTTGGCTCGTCACGCACGATCTCGAATGAGGTGCGCGGCAACCTCGACGTTGAACTGGGCGGCGGCCGCGCCATGCTGATCGCGCATCCCTATCCAGCCCAGGGTTTCTAATGCCGCCGCCTCTGCTGACCCTAGATGGCATAAGACTGACCTTCGGCGGAACGCCGCTCCTCGACGGCGCGGCGTTGAGCGTTTCCCAAGGCGACAAGATCGCGCTGGTTGGCCGCAACGGCTCCGGCAAGTCGACCCTGCTCAAGATCGCGGCCGGAACGATCGAACCGCAGGACGGCGAGATCTTCCGCCAGCCGACGGCCACGATCCGCTACCTGCCGCAGGTGCCGGACATGGACGGCTTTGCCACCGTGCGCGCCTATGTCGACGCGGGGCTTGGGCCGGCCGACGATCCGCATCGCGCCACTTATCTGCTCGACCATCTCGGTCTCACCGGCGAGGAAGAGCCCCCGACGCTATCCGGTGGCGAAGCACGCCGCGCCGCGCTGGCGCGGGTGATTGCACCGGAACCCGACATCTTGCTGCTCGACGAGCCGACCAACCATCTCGACTTGGCTACGATCGAGTGGCTCGAAGAAGAATTGATCCGCTCGTCCTCGGCGGTCGTATTGATCTCACACGATCGTCGTTTCCTGGAGCGCATTTCGCGCGCCACCGTCTGGCTCGATCGCGGCGGCACGAAACGGCTGGACCGAGGCTTTGCCCATTTCGAGGGATGGCGCGACACAATTCTGGAAGAGGAAGAGCGCGACCAGCACAAGCTCGCCCGCCAGATCGTGCGCGAGGAACATTGGCTGCGCTATGGCGTGACCGCGCGGCGCAAGCGCAACATGCGCCGGCTCGGCGAATTGCAGGCCATGCGCCAGCGCCATCGCAGCCATCGCGGCGTGGAGGGCTCGGCGACGATCGCCGCCAGCGATGCGGCCGAATCCGGCAAGCTGGTGATCGAAGCGAGGAACATATCCAAGAGTTTTGGCGAGCTTACCGTCGTCAGCAATTTCTCGACGCGCATCCAGCGCGGTGATCGCATAGGCCTCGTCGGCCCGAACGGCGCAGGCAAGACGACGCTGCTCAAAATGCTGACCGGGCAGCTCCAGCCCGACAGCGGCAGCGTGCGGCTGGGCGTCAATCTCGAGATCGCGGCGCTCGACCAGACGCGCAGCGTGAACCCCGACGAGACGCTTGCCGATTTCCTCACCGACGGACGCGGTGAAAACCTCGTCGTGAATGGCGAGCTGCGCCACGTCATCTCCTATATGAAAGACTTCCTGTTCAAGCCGGAACAGGCCCGCACGCCGGTGCGCGAATTGTCCGGCGGCGAGCGCGCCCGGCTGATGCTGGCGCGCGTCCTGGCCAAGCCCGCCAATCTGCTGGTGCTGGACGAGCCGACGAACGACCTCGACATGGAGACGCTGGAGCTATTGCAGGAGTTGGTGGCAGGGTTCGCTGGAACTGTGCTTCTGGTCAGCCACGACCGCGATTTCCTCGACCGCACCGTGACCAGCGTGATCGCGCCGGACAGCAACGGCCGCTGGGTGGAATATGCCGGCGGCTACGCCGACATGCTGACGCAACGTGGCGGCAAGAAGCTGGAGGATCGCAAGCGGGAGACGGCCGCAACTACCGTGACGCCGAAGGCAATTGCTGACCCGCCGAAGGCGGCGTCGAAGAAGCTGTCTTTCAAGCAAAAATTCGCATTGGAAAATCTGCCGCAGAAAATGGAAGCCATTTCCGCTTCGATTTCGCGGCTTGAGGACAAGCTGGCCGACCCAAAATATTACGACCGCGATCCGACCAGCTTTGCCCAGACCATCGCCATGATCGACAAGGAACGCGCAGCACTCGCCGCCATGGAAGAAGAGTGGCTGGAACTGGAGATGCTTCGGGAGGAATTGGAAGGATAGCATCGGCTTGACGGCTGCATCAATGCGCATAAGATATGCGCAGGGGATTTCCGCCATGTCTCAAGCGATTGTCAGAAAACCAACCAATCTCACGCTCGACGCCAAGCTGGTCGCTCAGGCGAGAGGTATGAAGATCAATATTTCCCGGGTTGCCGAATTAGGTATCGCCAAGGCGGTCGCTGAGGAACGGGCTCGCCTCTGGAAGATCGAGAATCGCGAAGCGATCGAGTCGTGGAACGAGCATCTTGAGAAGCATGGACTGCCCTTGGCCAAATACCGGCAGTTCTGATGGCACAATATGATCTCTACAGGATGCCGGACGTGGACGGCTTCCTGCTTGATCTCCAATCCGATCTGATTGACGGCCTACCGACCAGAGTTGTCGCTCCTCTCTATCCAATGGAACCAAGCATCCGGCCGGTGAAGCGCTTGCATCCCACTTTCCAGGTCGAGGGACGAAGCTACATCATGGCGACCCATCAGATCGCGGCAGTTCCGAAGGCCGAATTGGGCGCGCCTCTGACGAACCTGCTGGCCAAGTACGACGACATCACACGCGCAATATATATGCTCTTCCAGGGATTTTAGGCTAACCCACCAAAAACCCGATCACGATCAACGCCTGCGCCGCATAGTAGAGCAGCCAGACCGCGATGCGCATCGTCAGGCGTCCCGGTGCAATCGCGGCGACGAGGAAGCGCTCGGCCGCAAGCGTAGCGTCAGAAGCCATGAAGGCGAGCGCGCCAGCGATGATCCAGGTGCTGTTCATCGTCAGCGCGGCGAGGCCCATTCCCAAAATGGCGAAGATGTAGATCGTCACCGGGAAACGCAGCTCCGGCCCCACCTGGCGCATAAGAAGCACCAGCATGACCAGCGCGACGATAACCATGGCTCCGGCCAAAACCAACCGCCAAGGTTCCGCCTGCAAAAGCTGCAAACCGCCGCCAACCGTCCAGAAGAGCGCGATGTAGGCGATATGCGCTGCCAGAAAGCTGCCTAGCCCGAGCAGAAACGCCTTGTCGCCGTCGCGCGACAGAAACCAGTCTCCGAGCGACGACAGGGCGAGGGCCGCAATCAGAAGCAGAGGCTGTTGCTGCAAGATGGCGAGCACGGCCAGCAGCGCGATCGCCAGTGTCTTTACCGTCGAGCGCAGCAACGAAACGCGCGTCTCGATGAGGATAAAGTAGAGCGCGGCCGCCGCGACGGAGAAGATCACGCTGCCGTTCGAGGGATCCTCGATGCCGCCGGGAAACGGAAGCATCAGCTTGCCTCCGCCGGCTTGCGTGTTTCGCCGAACAGCATTGACTTGGCGGCCAGCACGGCGCCGGTCGTGATCAACACACAGGCTGCGAGGATTGGCATTGACGACTCCGCGATACCGGCCAGGATCAACACCAGCGTGGAAAGCAGAGGCGACGCATAGCTGGCCGCGCCAAGCACCTGGATGTTGCCGCGCTTGACGCCGTGGTCCCAGGCATAGAAGGCCGCACCGACCGGCATCAGCCCGAGTCCGAATACAGCCAGCCATTGGCCGGCAGTCTGTGGCAGCACAGTTTCCTCAAGCAGAAAATGACAGATCAGCGACAGGATCGAGGTGGCCAGGCAAAACCAGGTGACAATGCTGGTCGGCACCTCGGCGTAGCGGCGCGACAACAGTGAATAGCCGGACCACCAGAAGGCGCAGATGAAGGCCATGCCATAGCCGAAGGCGAAGCGAGGATCGAAGGACAGGGTGCCGCCCTTGGTGATGATCAGCGCCGCGCCTGCCAGCCCAAGCAGCGCGCCAACGATATGAAACCAGCGCAGCCGTTCGCCCGGCATCAGGGCGGAGCCCAGCACGATGAACAGCGGCCAGAGATAGGCGATAAGACTCGCCTCCACGGCTGGAGCGTTACGCAACGCTGTGAAGTAGAAAAAATGGTAACCGAACAGGCCTGCGACGCCGATCAGCCAGACGACTGGCGGCACAGCCGCCGACGTGGTTGGTTTTGGTGAAAAGGCGCGCACAACGAAGCCAACCAATGTGCCGATCGTAAAAGTAATGGCGGACAGCAGGAAGGGCGGCACCTGGCCGGATGCGTCGGTGAACAGCGCCAGAAGCGCCCACATCGCAACAGCCAGAAAACCGATGAGTGTGGCGCGCCCCACTTTGCCCTCGCTTCAGCCGGGCGCGGCGACGCCCTTACGATTTCGTGCGGCGCGCGGTGACCGTGACCGGTCCCATAGTGGTGCCGACCGTGGCGCGCACAGGGGCATATATGCCGGTTTGGCCAAGCCGCGCAAACGAGATCGATATCTTGGCCCGTTTGCGCATGTAGTCGATGGATCGGTTGGTGGTGCGATAGCCGGACACCGGCACGAAGCGTGCGTTGCACGTCACCACGTCGCCATCGATACCGTCTACTTTGCCTGTCGACACGTGGTTCAGCCGAAGGTTGAGACGCATCTGCCCGTCATAAACCTTGAGCACGCGTGAGCAGACCTCATCAGGCCCGTCAGCGCGGATCAATGTCGCCGAGATCGGATCGGTCACGGCGCGCAACTGACCGGCCTTCACGGCAACCCAGTTGTCCCTCTTGCGCAGCGGAGGGTCGTTCACCGTACGCGCCACCACGCCGCGCGCAAAGCTGATAGCGGTCGTCTGTGTCTTCTTACCTGACTTGTATTGAACGCGAAAAGATTGCGGCTGCGTGTTCTTGCCGACGAAGCTGCCGCTGGCATGACTGGTGCCCGTCGTGGAATCGAACAGCTTGCCGATCCCGGCGCTCGACATCTGGCCCTGGACCGTGAAATTGTTGCCGTCAAAGGTGCTTACGAAGTTCGAGCGGGCCACCGGCAGGCCAAGAAACGTCACCGTGTACTCGCCGCTGAAGGTTTGCTTTCCCTCCACCGCGACGGGGCCAGCAGCCTGCGCCGCTGCCGCGCCGCCTGCGAGCAGCCCAGCTGTGATCACTATCCTCGCCTTGCGTACAAAACTCGATCTCATGCCCGCAAACCCGCTTTCCGCCGCCTTTTGGCCGGAAAATTCTGGCGATAGTATGGATGGTCGCACGTCAGGGTCAAAGCTTGACGGGTCGGAAATTTCCAACTATGGAACCGTGACTTTCCAAGAGGCTGCCGTCCTATACGCGCGCCATACGGCGCGGCAGAACGGTTTGCCCGAAAAACAAAATTGAAGGTAGCAAAAATGTCCCGCGCCTGCGAACTGACCGGCAAAGCCGTCCAGACCGGCAACAATGTGAGCCACGCCAACAACAAGACGCGTCGCCGCTTCCTGCCGAACCTCGTCAACGTCACGCTCATTTCCGAAGCGCTGAGCCAGAACGTGCGCCTGCGCATCTCCGCCAACGCTTTGCGTTCGGTCGAGCATCGCGGTGGCCTGGATGCCTTCCTGGCCAAGGCCGACAGCCGTGAGCTGTCCACCAAGGCGCGCCTGCTCAAGAAACAGATCGCCAAGAAGCTTGCCGAACAGCAGGCAGCCTGATCGTCTAGAAATTCGGGCGGGGGACCGCTCGGGAGCCTTGTCCAGCGTGGGGATGCAGACAAGGCTCCGCTGAAACATGCCGGCGCACGCCGCCGGTTTTATCGTCGGCTGGTTCCATCACCCAGGATAAAAAAATGAAGAGCATTTCCGCTTACATTCCGTTTGTTGTCGCGATGGCGCTGGTCGTCGTGGCATCAAATGTGTTCGTGCAGTTCCCGGTGCAGGGCACGCTCGGCTCCCTGCAGCTTGCCGACATCCTGACGTGGGCCGCGTTCACCTATCCGTTCGCTTTCCTGGTCACCGATCTCGCGAACCGCAAATACGGCCCGGCCGTCGCACGGCGCATCGTGTTCGTCGGCTTCATGACGGCTGTCGTCTGCTCGATCCTCGTGCCGCCGCTGCTGTTCAAGGCCGGCCTGATCGAATTCGAGACCGCGGCCGACCGGCTGGTGCGCATCGCCGTCGCCTCGGGCGCGGCGTTCCTGACCGCACAGCTTCTCGACGTCACCGTATTCAATTGGCTGCGCCGGCAGAGCTGGTGGCGCGCGCCGATCTTCGGCACCTTGGCCGGTTCGGTGTTCGATACGGCGATCTTCTTCGGCATTGCCTTCGCCAGCGCCTTCGCCTTCATCGGCCCAGACGATGCCTTCGCGCTGGAGCCAGCCCCGCTGCTTGGCGTATTCTCGACCGAGACCGCGCGCTGGATCTCCTGGGCCGTTGGCGATTTTTCCGTGAAGCTGCTGATCGCGGTGTTTGCGCTGATCCCTTACCGCCTGATCGCCGCGAAATGGCGGCAGCCGGCATTGATCTGATTGCTGGCTTTATTCTTGGGCGCTTGCAGAGCGCCACGGATTCTTGCATGCGCCGGTCCTGATAACTATTATCAAGTGACATCGGAGATGCCCAATGATCAGTGCCGAGCTTGGAGCCCAACTCGAGGCTTTCGTCTCAAAGCTTGTCGAGAGCGGCCGCTATGGCTCAAAGAGCGAGGTCCTGCGTGAAGGCGTTCGTCTAATCCAGGACCGCGAAGCCCGGCTGGCCGCTCTGGATGCATCGATCAAGCGTGGGCTGGCGGACGTCGAAGCGGGTCGCGTCAAAGATGCCGACGAGGTCTTTGACCGTTTGGAACGGAAGTACGCCGCAATGGCCGACGAATGATCGTCGTCTTTTCCGCCGAGGCCGAAACCGATCTGGAGGCAATCGGCGACTACATCGCGAAAAACAGCCCGAGACGAGCGCTAACATTCATTCACGAATTGAAGGCCCACGCAGCCCGCATCGCTGACATGCCGCTCGGCTATGGGCTTGTACCACGCTACGAACAATACGGCATTCACCGATGCGTTCATGGCAACTACCTGATCTTCTTCAAAGTCGATTCCGACAGGATAGAGATAGTGCACATCTTGCACGGCGCAATGGATTACGCCGCCATACTCTATCCATCCTGAACTCCGAGCATGGGTGGTATGTCTGTGGACCATCTCTTTGCGTTCTTTGTTCCCGCATAAGGCCGATCTTCAACTTGACTTGCAGTTGAACCGATTTAGCGTCCGCCGCGTTCTTGCGGCGAGACCAGCGGATGGATGCGACCAATCAACAGGCAGAAGCACGGCGTGGCCGCTGGGCGGTCGGCGCCATGTTCCTCATCAACGGCTTCATGGTGGGAAGCTGGGCGCCGCAAATCCCACCTTTCGTCGAACGGCTCGGCATCAGTGAATTCACGCTCGGTCTGCTGATCCTCGGCTTTGGGCTCGGAGCCGTCTGCGCGATGGTTGCGGCCGGGCATCTGATTGCGCGCAATGGCTCGCAGCACACGCTGAGACTGTTTGCCGTCGCCATGATCTTCGGCTTGCTGCTGGTCGCGCTCGCGCCCAATGTCCCCTTGGCGGCGGTCGCGCTGTTCATCTTCGGCGGATCGATCGGCGCAATGGACGTCTCGATGAACGCCAACGCCGTCGTCGTGGAAAGAAAACTGACGAAGGCGGTTATGTCGTCCTCGCACGGATTCTGGAGCCTCGGCGGCTTCATTGGCGGCGGCGTGGGCGGCATATTGATCCAGAACTACGGTCATATGTCGCATGCGCTTCTGGCTACGGTGGCGGCGCTTGCTACGGTCGGTCTGGCTTTCCGCGCCGTCGTTTCGGACGACCACCCGGTCACCCAAGAAAGGCAAAAATTCTCTCTGCCGCGCGACCCGACGATCTACGTCATCGGTTTCATGGCGCTGCTGTGCATGAACTCGGAAGGCGCGGTGCTGGACTGGGGTGCTCTTTATATGCGCCAGGAACTCGGAGCGGATATCGCCACCGCCGGCTTTGCCTTTGCCTTCTTCTCGGGCGCGATGGCGCTGATGCGGTTTGCCGGCGACGGCATTCGCAACCGCTATGGTGCCGTGGCTACCTTTCGGGTCTCAGGCATCATCTCGGCGCTCGGCATGCTGGTGGCGGGGCTGTCGCCGTGGCCATGGTTGGCAATCGCCGCCTTCGCGGTTTCCGGTTTGGGCGTCGCCAATATGGTGCCGATTCTGTTTTCTGCGGCCGGCAATCAACCGGGCGTATCGTCCGGCGCGGGCATGAGCGTCGTGACCACGATGGGTTACTCGGGCATTCTGGTCGCGCCCTCAGTGATCGGCTTTGTCGGCGGCAAGGTCGGTTTTGCGCCGGTCTATATCGCCGTCGCCATCTTTCTCGCTGTTATGGTCCTGATGTCAAAATTGACCCGAACCGCCGACCTCAATCGGGAAACCGTCCAGGATCCCGTGCCGATCTGACACAAAAAAGAGGCGCGCCGCATAAAGCACGCCTCTTGCGATTCGTATGTAAGCCGATGACGTCAGATTCGGCCCATCAATAGCAGAATCAGCAGCACGACCAGGATCACCCCGACGATGCCGGACGGTCCATAGCCCCAGGCTCGCGAATGCGGCCATGTCGGAACGGCGCCAATTAAGATCAGGATCAGAATGATGATCAGAATTGTACTGAGTGTCATCGACTTCCCTCCACCTCGTCTGGATTGGCGGGACAACGCCAGACAAGGCGAAAGGGTTCCAAGCGCTTGGCGATACAGCACAATGTGCAGCCGAGAATCGGGTGCACGGCAATAAGAAAGCCCCCGTGATCACAGTCACGAGGGCCGTATCGGCAGAACGTTGCTATTCGGCCGCTTTGGGGAAGGCAACCGCCGGTTCGTCGACAGCAGGGCCCGGCTTTGTGTCGCCGATGGCTTGCTTTTTGCGCCAGAAGAATAGGCGGTCCTTCATGCGGCCAAAGAAGCCTTTCTGGCCTGGTTTGCGCTTGTCGCGGGTGAACACCATCAGCATCGACGGCGTCACGATCAGCGTCAGCACCGTCGCAAAGGAGAGGCCGAACACAATCGCCGACGACAGCGCGATCCACCACTGCGTCGAAGGCGCATTGATCGTCGTCTCCTGATGGAAAATTTCGAGACCAAGCCCGAAGGCGATCGGCAAAACGCCCAGAATGGCTGACACGGCCGTCAGCACGACCGGACGCGCACGTTCGCGGCAGGTCTGCAGGATCGCATCATATTTGCTCCAGCCTTCCTCGCGAAGCCGGTCATAAGTGTCGATCAGCACGATGTTGTTGTTCACGACGACGCCCGCCAGCGCGATGAAGCCGATGCCGGACATGACGATCACAAAAGTCTGACCGGTCAAAAGCATGCCGAGCAGCGCGCCCACGATCGCCATGACGACGCAGGTCAGCACCAGCACGACGCTGGTGAACTTGTTGAACTGCGCCAAAAGCACGATGAAGATCAGGAACATTGCCGCGCCGAAGGCATTCGACAGGAAGGCGGCCGCCTCGGCGCTGTCCTCATTCGAGCCGGCAAGCTTCCATTCGATCCCCGGCTTCGCCATGTCGCCCACAACCTTGCTGGTCGCAGCCTGCACCTCGGCAACCTGGAATCCATTGGCGACGTTCGCCTGGATGGTGATCGTGCGCTTGCCGTCGATGCGGTTCAGGATGCCGACCGTCGCCTCCGGCTTGCGCGTGACGAAATTGGCCAACGGCACGGAGCCGTCGGCGGTCTGAATGCGGAGTTCGTCGAGCGCGGCCAGCGTACGCCGATCCTCCGGAAGCCGAAGGCGGATATCGACCGCATCGTCCGCACCGGCGGGGCGATAGTCGGTCAGCTTGAGACCAGTCGTAACGAGTTGCACGACCGTCCCGACAGCCATCGGCGACACGCCATATTGCGCGGCCTTCGACCGATCGACTTCGAGGGCCCAGTCGACACCGGGCGGCGGCAGACCGTCAGACAGGTCGATGACGCCGGGCACCTTGGTCACCGCAGCGGCGACCTGCTTGGCGTAATCGTTGAGACCGGCCGGATCGACGGCGGAAAGCTGTACCTGGATCGGCTTGCCGGTCGGCGGGCCGGCATCCGGCACGCGCACCTCGACATCGACGCCCGGAATGCCCGCCATGGCGACGCGTAGGTCGTCGAGGATATCGTGTGCCGACTTGCGCTCGCGCCAGTCGATGAACTCGTAATTGATGACGCCGACGACGTCCTCTGGAATATCCTGGCCGCCACGAGTCTTGCCGACACGCGTATAGACCGACTTTATACCCGGCCAGCCAAGGATACGGCGCTCCGCCTCACGCGTCGCGATGTCCATTTCAGCCAGCGAAAGATTGCCGCGGGCATGCACATAAAGCAGGCCGTAGTCTGGCTCGACCGTCGGGAAGAACTCGACGCCGTTGCCATATTTCACATAGGCGTACATGCCGCCGGAAAGCAGCGCCACCGTCAACACCAGCGCGGTGATCGGGAAGTGCACCGCCTTCTTGACGATCGCCATGTAGAGACCGTCCTTGCGGTCTTCCTCCGTGTGCAGCGGCGCCTTGCCGATGATAGCGCCGATCGACGGCGCGAAAACCAGCGCGTAAGCCATGGAGGCCGCCAGCGTCACGATCAGCGTGATCGGCAGATATTTCATGAAGTCGCCGACGATGCCGGGCCAGAACAGCAGCGGCGAGAAGGCGGCGATACGCGTCAGCGTCGCGGCGATGACCGGGCCGGCCATACGCTTGGCCGCCTCCTCGAAAGCCTGCGCCTTGGGCATGCCTTCCGACATGCGCCGCTCGGCATATTCGGTGACGATGATCGCATCGTCCACAAGCATGCCGACGGCCAGGATCAACGAGAACAGCACGATCATGTTGATCGTGAAGCCCATCATCGCGAGGGCCAGAATACCCATCAGGAACGATGCCGGGATAGCCAGGCCGATAAGCATCGAGGCGCGGCCCGACAGCGCATAGAGAATGACGATGAAAACCAGGATCACGGCGATCAGCACGTGATTCTGGAGATCGTTGAGAAGCTGATTGACGAAGGTCGACTTATCCTGCGTGTAGGTGACCTTCAGGTCAGGCATCGTCTGCTTATTTTCGGCGACGAACTGTTCCGCGACGCGCTTGGCGCCTTCGATCGTCTCGACCACATTTGCGCCGATGCGCTTCTTGACCTCCAGCACGATCGCGGGTTTGCCATCCAGCCGCGCGATGGTTTCCGGGTCCTCGAAGGTTGACCGAACCGTCGCCAGGTCGCGCACCCGCACGACAGCATCCGGGGTCGACACGACCGGCAGGTTCGCGACATCCTCGGGCGTTTCGATGAGCGCCGGCACCTTGATCGCATATTTGCCCTCGGCGCCCTCGATAGAGCCGGCGGCAACCAGGTTGTTGGATTGGCTGATGCCCTGGATCATCTGGTCCAGGCGCATGTTGTAGGATGCCAGCCGCATCGGATCGATGACGGCCTCGACCATCTCGTCGCGCGCACCCTGGATCGGCGCTTCCAGAACGCCGGGAACCTCTTCGACGCGATCCTGCAATGTCTTGGCGGCCGTCGTCAGCACGCGCTCGGGAATGTCGCCGGAAAGCGTCACGAAGACGACCGGGAATTCGGAAATGTTGACCTCGTTGACGGTCGGCTCCTCGACGCCCGTCGGCAAGTCCCGCTTGGCGTCCTGCACCTTGTTGCGAGTCTCGATCAAGGCGTCGCCCAGGTCCACGGAAGGGTCGAACTCCACGATGACATTCGCGCCGCCTTGATAGGCGTTCGACTTCATCTCCTTCAGACCCTTGAGATTCTTCAGCTGCTGCTCGACCGGCCGCAACAGAAGGCGCTCGGCGTCTTCAGGCGAAATGCCCTGATAGATCAAGGACACGTACATGATCGGAATGGCGACGTCCGGTTCGGCCTCTTTCGGCACCGCGCGATAGGCCAGTGCTCCCGCAATCAACAGGAACACCAGGACGGAAAGCGTCAGGCGCGCATTCCGGATCGCAAGCTGGACGATATCCATGACCTACCGGCCTCGCTCGTTCTTAATTCGTGCCGGCTGCGTCGCCGATCAGCTTCTTGATCGTCTCGGGATCGGCTTCCACCGCCTTCACGGCGTCGCCTTCCTTGACAAGATCCTGCCCGGCCACGATGACGCGCGCGTCGGCCGGAATGCCGCCGAGCACCAGGCCCTGCGGCAAGTCGTCGACAAGATCGATCGGATAGAACGCAACCTTCGACTGCGCATCAACCGCGCGAATGCCGAGATCGCCATTATCGCTCAACGTCACCACCGAACGCGGCAGCACCACGGAATCGGTCGCGGCGGCGCGCAAGGTGATTTCCGCCGTCATGCCCGCCGGAATGCGCAGATCGGCATTCGGGATCGCGACCTCAACGCGGAACGTGCGCGTGGCCGGCGAAGCGTCCCGGCTGATGTAACGTACTTTGCCGGTCACCTTCTCGCCGTTGACGAGCATGGCTTCGGCGCTGTCGCCGATTTTCAGATATCTGAGGTCGCGTTCGCTGACCTCGCCTTTCACCAGCACAGGATCGAGGCTCAGCAGCGTTGCGATCTCCGCACCCTGCATCACAGAGCTGCCGACTTCGACATTCACCTTGTCGACGATACCGCTGAACGGAGCGACGTTGCGCATCTTGTCCAACTCGGCCTGCGCCGCCTCGAGTTGAGATTTGGCCGTCGCCAAAGCCGAAACGGCAGTGTCGAGTTGAAGCTTGGCTTGCGCGCCGGTCTTTGTCAGGCGCTGCGATGCGGCAAGTTCGGCCTCGCGTTGCTTGACCACTTGCTTGGCCATCTCGACCATTGCCGGCTTGTCCTCGGTGTCGAGAGCCACAATAAGGTCGCCGGCGTTGACGTGCTGACCTTCGTCGATCGGCAGTTCGCGGATGATCCCGCCCGCGCGCGTGCCAAGCACGGCGCGCTTGTCCGCTTCGGTTTGCCCGGACAGCCGAATCGCGCGCGCATGCGACGTGCGTGGCGGTTTGATCACGGCCACGGTACGTGGGGTTGCTTGCGGCGTTTCAGCGGCGGGTTTCGGCTGCTCCGGCGTTGCCTGCCCGGCCGGCGCATGCTCGCCTTCGGCAGACGCGCTTCCCACGGAAGAGAACTTGCCTGTTCCCATCCATGCGGCAAAACCGATAAGGACGGCAACTGCCGCGATTTTGTGGAACCTGAATTTGGCCATAGCCGTTCTTATCCGTTGCGCTGTGCGCCCACCTGTCCCCTAGGACGTTCGATATGGGGCTGGTCCGACATGTCTTCAAATGCGATTTGCTCGTACATGTGCGGAAATTTGTCTGTACATGATTATTGCGGTGCAAAAAAGACAGAAAAATTCATGGCATGATTAACCGGACGGACATGGTGCACCGGCATCCGTCCACATCTTGATCGCATCGAAAGTTTCCGCGGCCGATCCCGGAGCCGGCTCACGGCCCAGGCCGGGAGACCACCCCCAACCGACCAATTTGTCGTCGCGGACATGCGTGGCGACGTCTTCCAGCGTGCGTCCGCCATTGCGGTTCGGATCCTTGATCTGGGCGCAGATGTCCGCCGACGACTTGCCGAACCAGACCATCTCCGGCGGCGCCAGATGCCAGTTTTCGGCTCCTGGAGGCCCATGCAAAACATTGGAATTGCTTTCGAAATGACAGGTCGTGCAGCGCAGCCCCGAATTGCCGAAACCTGAGCCGTCAGCGCCGCGCTGAACATTGAAGGCGTGCGGGCGCGTCGCGCCGTAATGCGTGCCTGACCACATCGGACGCTCGCCCTCGACATGGCAGTTGGCGCAGCGCGGGTGGGAGAACACGGCGTATACTTTCTCCCATGCCGGCAATCCCTTCGCAGGATCGACCACGGCGGCCGGAGCCATCGGCTGGGTCTCTTGCGCCGCAACAACGCCGGTTCCAAGCACAAACATGGCAGCAAGAGTCAGCAGGATGCGATCAAGCCGGGGCCACCAGATCCATAACCGACTTGGGGGCAGATTGCGCAACCCCCTCACCCGGCCCTTCGGGCCACCCTCTCCCCGCTGGGGAGAGGAGGGAGTCAACATCGCCGCCGTCCCCCTCTCCCCAGCGGGGAGAGGGTGGCCCGAAGGGCCGGGTGAGGGGGCGTCTATGCAGTCAAACGCCGCTTGACGAAGCCACGTCATGCGAATTGGACCTCAGCCGACAGCGGCAGTGAACGTATCCGCTTGCCCGTCAATGCGAAGACCGCATTGGCCAGCGCCGGCGCGGCGGGTGGGACGCCGACTTCGCCGACGCCGCCCATCTTGTGAAAATTCTCCAGCACCGCGACCTCGAACACCGGCGCCTGGAAAATGCGCATGGCGTCGAAGTCGTGGAAGTTCGATTGCTCGACCATGCCGTCCTTGAAGGTGATTGCCTCCGTCATCGCCGCCGAGAGGCCATAGATCGCGCCGCCGAACATCTGCGCCTCGATGATCGATGGATCGAGCGCGGTGCCGACGTCGACGGCGATCCACATCTTCTCCAGCTTGATGCCTTCAGGCGTTTCGGCGACCTGGATGACCTGACCACACCAACTGCCGAAGGACAACGAAAACGCGAAGCCCTTCGCCTTGCCGGCCGGCAGCTTTTCACCCCAGGCCGACATTTCCGCGACCTTGTTCACCACAGCCAACGCTGCCGGCTGATCCGCCATCAGCTTGCGCCGCATCTCTATCGGATCGATTTTTCCGGCAGCGGCGACCTCATCCATAAAGCTCTCATGGAAATAACCATTCAATGAGGCGCCAACGGAACGCCAGAAGCTGACGGGAACCGCCAACGGCGTCTTGATGCCCGTGACGCGGTAGTTGGGGATCGTATAGGGCTGGTCGTGCGAGCCGTCGGTGATCGTCTTGTCCGGCCCAAGCCCGCTTTGTCCGGGGAAAACGCGACCAACAAGACTGTTGATGATCGACTGTCCGGCAATGCGCATATCCACAGCAATAGGCAGGCCGTCGTCGCCGATGCGCGCCTGGGCTTTCATGACCGAGGCAGGCCGGTAGCAGTCGTGTCGCATATCCTCTTCGCGGGTCCAGGTCACCTTGACCGGCCGACCGCCGGCTTCCTTGGCCAGCAGCGTGGCGTAGAGCGAATAATCGATTTCTCCGCGCCGGCCGAACGCGCCGCCCATCGTCGTCGTGTGGACAGTGGTCTTTGCCTGTGGCACACCCGCCAGGTCGGCGCACAACCAGCGCACGATCGTCGGCGATTGGTTGGGCGCCCAGACGGTCAGTACGCCGTCCTTAAGCTGCGCGGTGCAGTTCATCGGCTCCATCGGCGCGTGCGAAAGGTAGGGCACGCGATATTCGGCCGCCACGATCCGTTCCTGCGGAGCATCGGCGAAAGCAATGTCAACATCGCCGTCACTGCGCATGACGTCGCCCTCGCCGCTCGCGGCCGCATCGGCGATGACCTGCATCAGCCCTTCGCTGTCAGGTGGATAGGCAGGCTTTTCCCACTCGACCTCGATCGCCTCGGCCGCCTTGAAGGCCGCCCAGGTGTTTTCCGCGATGACACCGAAACCGCTGCCATAGACTGTGCTCACTGGCACGATCTTGACCACGCCCGGCATCTTCTCCGCCTTTGAGAGATCAACCGTCACGGCTTTGCCGTGGAAGACGGGGCTGATACGCACCGTACCGTACAGCATGTCGGGCAGGCGCACATCTATGCCGAAGATCGGCGCGCCGGTGACCTTGTCCAACATGTCGACGCGCGGTTGCGACTTGCCCAGCAGCTTCCACTCGGACTTCTCCTTGAGTGTCACCTCGCCGGGCGGCGACAGCTTGCCGGCATCGAGCGCCACCTCGCCATAGGTTACGCTGCGGCCGGACGCCTTGTGGACGATCGTGCCGTTGTCCGTGGTGAGGTCGCCCGCGGGAACGCCGAGCTTCGCCGCGGCGGCCTGCACCAGAAGCACGCGTGTGGCAGCGCCCGCCTGACGCATCTTGTCGAAACCGTCGCGGGTGGAAGCCGATCCACCGGTGCCCTGCATGCCCAGCACCTTGCCGACCACGCCAATCGCGCCCCGCACCGTCTCGGCGATGGCGCTGTCGTCCCAGAAATTGAACGGCGCGGATTCCGACAGCATGGCCGCGTTATAATAGGCGTTGGAGGCCGGGCCATGCTCGACCTTGACCTTGTCCAATGTCACATCGAGTTCTTCCGCCACGAAGGCGGCAAGCGTCGTCGAGATGCCCTGCCCCATTTCGGCCCGCGGCGCGATGACGGTGATGGTGTTGTCGGACCCGATCTTGACGAAGGGATTGAACGTCGCCTCGCCTTCGGCAAGGTCGTCTTCCAGCGGATTGGCGTAAGGGCGGCTCACATACCAGTAGCCGACGGCGACGCCGCCCGCGATGGTTGCCGCGCCAATCAGGAAGGTGCGCCGGGCGATCTTCTTCCAGTTTGCCATGGTCAGATCCCCGCCGTCTTGAGAACCGCCGCCTTTTTTATGGCCGAGCGGATACGCGGATAGGTGCCGCAGCGGCAGAGGTTGCCGCCCATCGCCTCGTCGATCTGCTGGTCGGTCGGGTCATCGACCTCATCGAGCAGCGCCACCGCGCTCATGATCTGCCCGGCCTGGCAGTAACCGCATTGCGCCACCTGCTCTTCAAGCCAGGCCTGCTGCACCGGGTGCAGCTTGCCGTCCTTGGCAAGCCCGTCGATGGTCAACACCTCGCCTGTCACTTCGCCAACTGGCATGGAACAGGAGCGCACCGGCACGCCGTCAATGTGAACCGTGCAGGCGCCGCAGGCCGCGATGCCGCAGCCGAACTTAGGCCCCATCACCCCGGCCAGATCGCGCAATGCCCACAACAGCGGCATTTCAGGATCGGCTTCGATATCGATGGCTTTGCCGTTCACGGTCAGGCGCATGGGGATACCCTTGTTCTCGTCCAGCGTCGCTAAAGCCTTGCCTCTCCAGGGTCGGCATTTACACATTGACAAATTCTGTCTTTTTGTCAAGACTGGGAAAACGCAAAGAGAATAGGCCTGCCTTATTGGATCACGCACCCGCCAACCTCGATGACGCAAAGCGCAATCGCGTGCTTGACGGCGCGATGCGGGTCTTCTTGTCTTACGGCTATCAGCGCGTGACGATGGACGACATTGCCAAGACCGCCGAGATGTCGCGCCCGGCGCTCTATCTGTTGTTCAAGAACAAGGCCGACATCTACCGCGCCATCGGCGAGCGGATGTTCGAAATGTCGTCCCAGGCCGTTGACCGCGTGCTGACTGGAGACGGCAGCCTCGGCGAAAAGCTCAACGTCGTCGTCGATCAGATCATGATTGAGATGATGTGCCAGATCACAGATTCACCACACGGAGCGGAACTGCTGGATCTCAAGAATAGTCTCGCAGCCGATGTCGTGGAGGGCTGGCATACGCGCAGCGCCAGCCAATTCAGCAAGGCCATCGAGGCCGAGGCCGCGAAGCTCGGCGTCAACCTCACCGCGCGCGGTCTCTCGGCTGACGGCTTAGCCGAGCTGCTGATGGACGGTCTGGAGGGCATGAAGCACCGGGTCCAGGGTGCGGAGGCACAGCGCGTCGCCGCACGGCAGCTTGTGCGGGTGATCGAACTGGCGCTGAAGCCGTAAGCTCAGCGCCGAGGCCTTTTCACCGCCTCCGGTTGGACGCGGCTGGCCAGAAATTCGCGAACCCGCCGCCCAAGCCCATGGCTGCGCAGCGCGGCCACCGGCACGCCGGGTCCGTCGCCAAGCTTCAGCGTGGCTTCGTTGCCGACCTTTTCGAAATTCTCTTCAAGCCAGTCGCCGGCGGCCTGTCGGCCTAGATCGCGCAGATATTCAAGAAAGGCCCATTCGGCATTCAACTTGGACGACGCCGACAGATCCTTGAACGCCTCGTCCGCGTCGATGCGGTGCATCAGCAGACCGCGCACATCGTCAGGCGGACGCTGCCCGGCCGCAATCATGGCGTTCACCCGCTCGATGATGATCAGCTCGCGCAGCAGCGCCGAATTGAAGGTGATCTCGTCGACCCTGTTCTGGATTTCGTTGGCCGTTTTCGGCGTGCCTTCGCGGATCACAGGGTTGATCTGGATCAGCAGCACATCTGCCACGTCGTTGGCGCGAAAGAAGGGCGAAATCGCCGGATTTCCGCCATAGCCGCCGTCCCAATAGGGCACGCCCTCGATTTCGACAGCGCGGAAAATCTGCGGCAGGCAGGCCGACGCCATGACGGCATCCGCGCTGATCTCCCCGTCGCTGAAGACGCGCAACTGGCCGGTCTCGACATTGGTCGCGGAGACAAAAACCTTGGTCGCATTCGAGGATTTCAGATTGTCGAAATTGATCTCGTTCTCGACCACGTCGCGCAGCGGATTGATGTCGAACGGATTGGCGGCATAGGGCGAGAAGGCGCGGCTCATCAGGTCGAACCAGACGAAGCCCGGCGTGTTTTCCACCGACCAGTTTCCCCAGAACACGTCCCACGGCATGCGCTGAACCGGGCTGAAGCGGCCTTTGACCGCAACGCCGCGCCAAAAGGCATGCAGCCGTTCGCGCGCGCCGTCCGTCCCGCCGCGCGCCCAGCCGTCGGCCAGCGCAACCGCGTTCATCGCGCCGGCGCTGGTACCGGAAACGGCGGCGAACTTCAGCCGCCCGTCCTCCAGCAGCCGGTCCAGCACGCCCCACGTAAACGCGCCGTGCGACCCGCCGCCCTGCAGGGCCAGGTTGATTGGCTTGATATCATTTGCCGCCATGGTCATGGTCTCCGTCTGCAGATCATACCTCCCGAAAAGAGAGCCGCCCAGCAGCGGCGGCATGGATGTGAATATTGCATCGCAGCATGGCATTTTTGCGATGCACCATAACGCTGCAAATCGGGCTGTTGGAAAATGTGAGCGCTCCGCTGGACTGGTTCGACCAGAAGTCGCCACAGGCAGCTTGTCCGGCGAACGCCAAGATTTATGAACAGGTTATGCTCGATTCTGCCTATTGTCCTGCCCATGGATGATCGATCCCTCCCACCCACGTCGTCGCTGGCCCCACTGAGGCATCACACGTTCCGTGCAGTGTGGCTGGCCAGCCTGGCGTCAAACTTTGGCGGCCTGATCCAGTCAGTCGGCTCAGCCTGGCTGATGACCTCGATCACCACATCCGACGACATGGTGGCGCTGGTACAGGCGTCAATCACCCTACCGATCATGCTGTTCTCACTGGCCTCAGGCGCGATCGCGGACAGTTTCGACCGCCGGCGGGTGATCATCATCGCACAGCTTTTCATGCTCGTCGTTTCGATCACGCTGACCGTTTTTGCCTATCTCGGTCTCATCACACCCTGGCTGCTGCTGGCCTTCACCTTCCTGATCGGCTGCGGCACGGCGCTGAACAACCCGTCCTGGCAAGCCTCGGTCGGCGACATGGTTCCCCGCGATCATTTGCCGGCCGCCGTGGCGCTCAACAGCATCAATTTCAACCTGACACGCAGTGTCGGTCCGGCAATCGGCGGCGCAATCGTCGCAGCCTTCGGCGCGGCGGCGGCGTTTGCCGTCAATGCCTTCAGCTACATCGCGCTGATCCTGGTCATCTTCCGCTGGAAACCTGACCTGCCCAAGAGCAGCCTGCCGCGTGAGACGATGGGGCGCGCCATGACCGCGGGCCTGCGTTACGTCGCGATGTCACCGCACATCGAGACGGTACTGTTCCGCGCCTTCGTGTTTGGCGGAACGGCGGTGGTGATCCTGGCGCTGCTTCCACTGGTGGCGCGCGATCTTCTCCAGGGCGATGCCCTGACCTACGGCATCCTGCTTGGCTGTTTCGGCATCGGCGCAATCGGCGGCGCGTTCGGCAGCGGCCGCGCGCGTCAAATCCTGTCAACCGAGTGGATCGTGCGCCTGGCCTTCATTGGCTTCGCCATCTGCGCCACCGCTTGTGCGCTCGGTGGCCAACTGACTGTCACTGGCGCGGGCCTGCTTGTCGGTGGCGCGAGTTGGGTGATGGCGCTGTCACTGTTCAATGTGACGGTGCAGCTTTCGACGCCCCGCTGGGTCGTCGGTCGCGCGTTGGCGCTCTACCAGACGGCAACCTTCGGCGGCATGGCGCTGGGCGCCTGGCTGTGGGGCCTTGCCGCCGAGACTTACGGCCTGGAACGCGCCCTGCTTGTTGCCGCCGGCTTTCTGGTGTTCGGCGCGCTGGTCGGCCTCCGCTTTCCGATGCCGGCGCTGAAATCGCTCAACCTCGATCCACTCAACCGCTGGCAGCAGCCGAACCTCGCGCTCGACCTGCGCCCCTCGAGCGGCCCGATCTTCATCGTCATCGAATGGGTCATCAGGGAAGAGAATCTGAAGGCCTTCATGCAGGCGATGGACCGCCGCCGCCGCATCCGTCTGCGCGACGGCGCTGGGCAGTGGGAACTAATGCGCGACCTGGAAAACCCCGATCTCTGGCGCGAAACGTATCACGCCCCGACCTGGGTAGAGTATGTGCGGCACAACCAGCGCGCGACGCATGAGGACGCGGTCGTCGGCGAGACGCTGCGCTCCCTGCACGGCGGCGACGGGCCGCCAAAAGTACAGCGCATGATCGTGCGGCCGACCAATTGGGAAGAGGCCTCATTGCCGGCAAAGACAGCGATAGACCTTCACTGATTTCCCCGATTGTCGATCGGCTGGATCGCATCGACACTTGCACCCCGTTTGAGACAAACTCGATCGGGAGGAACAATGCACGGCCTGACGCTCGCTGAAGCCAATACCATCATCACCACAGCTTTCGCCAAAGGCGCGGACCTGAAGCTGAAACCGCTCGGCGTGGCTGTTCTCGACGCGGGCGGGCATACGCTCGCCTTCCAGCGGCAGGATGGTGCAACCTTCATCCGCTACGAGGTGGCGTCCGGCAAGGCCTATGGTGCACTGGCCGTTGGAACGAGCTCACGCAAGCTCGGCGCTTCCGCTGTCGAACGACCGCATTTCTTCACCGGCCTGTCCGCCGTATCAGGCGGCCGTATCGTGCCGGTGGCCGGCGGAGTGCTGGTGCGCCGCGACGGCGAGATCATCGGCGCGGTCGGCATCTCCGGCGATACGTCGGACAACGACGAACTCTGCGCCGTAGCAGGAATTGAGGCGGCCGGTCTGACCGCCGAAGCGTAGTCAGAAGTTCACGTCGCGACCGGACGAGCGGATCGTTACCGAAAAGCCGGCCAGCACATCGACCAGCGCAATCAGCATGAGCATGAAGAAGAGCGAGGTCGCCGCGCCCTGAACGAGCAGAAACTCGACCAGGAAAGCGACGAAAACAAACAGCGACAAGACGTGATCAACGATCGAACGATTGGACGTCCGCGTCGACTTCATGATCTCGACGAACAGCAGCACCAGCGCGACGACGACCAGCGCGTCGGCCATGGTCATCGTCCAGACACCGCCCGACATCATCGGCACCGCAAAGAGTTCGCGCTGCCAGTAGCTGCCGCCTTCGGCGGGTGCGGTTGCCAGACCGAGATTGAACAGGATGAAGGGGATGACGAGCAGTGGGATGGCGCTGATCATGGGTTGCCTCCGGTCGAAGCCTCTGTAGAGCGACCCCGACGGTCGAGGTCAAGCCTATTGTCTGGCGCTCAATCCTGGAGAAAGCCGATCAATTCGGCATTGAACGTGTCGGGATCCTGCCACGGCGCGAAATGGCTGACGCCGGGCAGCGTGATCAACCGCGCATCGGGAATGGCCCTGGCGAGATACGCCGCGTGCTCAGGCTTGATGAATTCGTCGAATTCGCCCTGCACGATCGCCACCGGCCTGGAAATGCGCGCCAAGTCCTCAGCCCGGTAGTTCGGCTGCGAGTGCATCAGGCTTTCCATGGCGGAAACCATCGTCCTGAACTGGTCGGGCGTCTGCGAAAGGCGCGCGTAATCATCCATCGCAAGGCCGAAGGACTGGTCCATGGCGAGTGTTTTCAACGGCTCTGACCGCGCGCCGGTCATGTCCATGTTTCCGGCATAGGCAAATACGCGATCGACACGGTCCGGATAGTGAAGCGCAAGGATCAAGCTGATGATCGCGCCGTCGCTCCAGCCGGCAATCGCGGCACGCTCGATGTCCAGAGTGTTCATGACGGTCAGCACCTCGGCGGCCATCAACTCATAGGACAGCGGCAGGTTGCCCGGGCTGCTGCGCCCGCGGCCCCGGCTGTCGATCAAAAGAACGCTGTGCCCGGCATCGACGAGCGCCGGCACCTGGTTGCTCCAATCGTCGCCATTGCCGAGCGCGCCATGTAGCAGGATGACTGGCGGGCCATCGCCGTAGGCGCCGCACCAGATCCGGGCTCCCTGGAACTCGACATAGCCTTGATCGTCAGGCGGCGGCAGCGGCGCCGGATCGGCAAAGCGCATGTCGGCAATGGGGTTTCGGCGTGCTTTCGCCATCAGGCGGGAACTCCAGGCATGAAAAAGGCCGGCTTGCGCCGGCCTCGAAACGACTCGACTGAAGTTCGATTGACCTCAGCCTTCCTTCGGCGTCAACACCTGACGGCCGCGATACATGCCGGTCTTCAAATCGATGTGGTGCGGACGACGCATTTCGCCCGAGCTCTTGTCCTCGACATAGGACGGGGCCTTGAGTGCGTCGGCCGAACGGCGCATGCCGCGCTTGGCGGGCGACGTCTTCTTTTTAGGTACTGCCATGAAACTGCTCCGCTCAATCAGCAAAGCCCCGCCAGCCCTTTCTCAAGGACCAACCGGGCCGAAATCTTCGAAAAGTGGCGTGCCTATACACGCGCGAAGCGGCTTTGACCAGCACCCCGGATGATCTTTTTGCCGCAGCGGCGACACTCAACCTGGCCGAAGACACCTTATGTGCGGGCCGGCCATGGCAGCCCGACGCTCGATGACACGAGCAAGGCGGCGCAGACCCGGCCCCGGCTTGGCCGGGTTGCGGGCGATCGGATTGGGAAGCGTGACGGTCAGAAGCGCTGCCTGCCGCCGCGACAGGTTCTTGGCCGAGACGCCGAAATGGTGCTGCGCGGCCGCCTCGATACCATAGATGCCGGGACCCCATTCGGCGATATTGAGATAGGTTTCGAGGATGCGCTGCTTGGGCGTCACAAGGTCGTAGTAGATTGCCAGCGGGAACTCGACGACCTTGCGGACGATCGAATCGATGTTGAAAAGATAGAGGTTTTTCACCGTCTGCATGGGGATGGTCGAAGCGCCGCGCACGCCCTCGCCAGCCCAGGCGTCTTCCACCACCAGCTTCAATTCACCAAGATCGACCCCGCGATGGTTACAGAACTGGCCATCCTCGGACATGATGACGGAGTGCTGCAGCACCGGCGCGATGTCTTCCAGGGGCACCCAGCGGCGGTCGTAGCCCTTGAAGGTGATCAGGTCGCCGAGCATCAGTGTCGAGACCGGATGCACGAAGGACGGCAGATAGAGCAGCGTCAGTCCAATCGGGATCAGGCCGATGATGACAAGCACCTTGAAGATGCGCCAAAGCCAGCCGCCACGGCGGCCAGGTATCAAAACCTTGCGCACTCTTGCCATCTCGGCCCTGTCCGGTTCCGATTTTATGAGATCCGGCTCAACAACTGGCTCGGTCAACCCCAGCAATCCCTGCTCCTTGAGACTCGCATAACGGTGGGAGCCGCTTTGTGCAACGTCGAGAAGGCCAAAGCTTGACCATCCGCGCCGAAGCCGTAAACGCTTGGCGGCATGAGCGATCAGAGCACCGTGCCATTCGAGTCCCTGCTGGAAATCCGCGCCGGCCAGGTTGAGTCGTTTCTCGATACGCTGCTCGACAAACACCCGAAGACCGGCGAGATCGATCGGCCCGAGCGCCTGCTGGCCGCCATGCGCCACGGGCTGCTCAATGGCGGCAAGCGGCTACGGCCTTTCCTCGTCATTGAAAGCGCCCGCATGCTGGGCTGCGAGACCAGTGCCCCTATTCATGTGGCGGCGGCGCTGGAGTGCGTGCATTCCTATTCGCTGGTGCATGACGACCTGCCGGCCATGGACGACGACGATCTCAGACGCGGCCAGCCGACGGTTCACAGAGCCTTTGACGAAGCAACGGCAATCCTGGCCGGCGACGCTCTGCTGACGCTGGCCTTCGACGTGCTGGCGGGAGATGTGCGCGAGACCCCGACAAAACTTACCCCCACCCCTGACCCCTCCCCACAAGGGGGAGGGGGACTTGGCGGCAACGTTTCGGAATCCCCCTCCCCCTTGTGGGGAGGGGTCAGGGGTGGGGGTAAGACCACAACCAGACGGCCAGGCTCGCCGCCCGATCCATATCTCTCCGCTCCCCAACGCCTCGATCTCGTGCTCGGTCTTGCACGCGCAGCCGGTCTCGGCGGCATGGTCGGCGGTCAGATGCTCGACTTGCAGGCGGAAACGGCGACGCCGGACGAAGCCGGCATCATTCGTTTGCAAGCGATGAAGACCGGCGCGCTGATCCGCTACGCTTGTGAGGCCGGCGCTATCGTCGCCGATAGCTCCCGGCTCGATCGCGAGCGGTTGGCTGAATTCGGCTCTGCGATCGGCCTCGCCTTCCAGCTTGCCGACGACCTGCTGGACGTCACATCAAACAGCGCGGCAATGGGCAAGGCGACCGGCAAGGATGTCGCTGCCGGCAAGGCGACACTGGTGGCGCTGCATGGGGAGGCCTGGGCGCGCAAACAGCTTCGCGGCCTGGTCAGGCAGGCCGAGGAACTGCTGGAGCCGTATGGCGACGCGGCGGATGTGTTGAAAGCGGCGGCGCGGTTCGTGGCCGAGCGGGGACGATAGAGCCGCAACCTTGACGGCGCCAGACGTGCCCGTCTGTATAGCTCGACCGACAGCAAGGGCGACATCATGGAAAAGATCATTCTGGACTGCGATCCGGGGCACGACGACGCTATCGCCATTCTGCTTGCGGCGGGAAACCCCAAGATCGACCTGCTCGGCATCACCACCGTGTCGGGCAACCACAATGTCGAGAACACGACGCGCAACGCGCTCTCCGTCTGCACCGCCTACGGCATCAAGGTTCCGGTCACCAAAGGATCGCCCGCGCCGATGATCAGCGAGCAGGTGCTGGCCATCGAGATCCACGGCGAGACCGGGCTGGACGGGCCGGAACTGCCGCCTGCTTCGTTCGAGCTGGACAAGCGCCACGCGATCGATTTCATCATCGACACGGTCATGGCCCACGAGCCCAAGACGGTGACGCTGGTGCCGGTCGGCCCCTGGACCAATATCGGGATGGCCATCCGCAAGGAGCCGCGCATCGTCAGCCGCGTGAAGCGGGTCGTCGGCATGGGCGGCGCCTATACGCGCGGCAACATCACGCCTGGGGCTGAGTTCAACATCTATGCCGACGCGGAGGCTGCGGACGTGGTGTTCCGCGCCGACTGGGACGTGACCATGGTAGGGCTCGACTTGACTCACCAGGCATTGGCCACGCCGGACCTGCAGGACCGCGTGCGCGCCGTCGGCGGTCCGATCGCTAAATTCATCCTCGACATCTGGGAGTTTATTCATACGACGCATGGCGGGCTGTTGCAGATCCCCTATCCCGCCGTCCATGACGCATGCTGCGTCGCGGCCATGATCGACCCGAGCGTCTTCACCACCGAGAAGGCCGACATCCGCGTCGAGACCGCCGGACGGTGGACCAAGGGCATGACGGTGTGCAATTTCGAGAAGATGGGCGGCATGCACCATTTCGGCGGCACGGCGAGCGAACAGACCGACTTCCGCCACACAGTGGCGATGAAGCTGGACCATGCCAAATTCTGCGACCTGATCGTCGACGCGCTGCAGCGGCTGGCAAGCCGGAAGGTGTGATCTCAGGGGACAGCTACTTTCTTTCCGCCAACGCCAGCCCGGAAGCGGTACAGCTTTTCTGCGAGAAAAAGTAAACTGGCCCCGGCAATTGGCCGTCGCTGCATTGGACCTTCGGAACCGTTTCGGATTGTCCAGCAGTCCGGCGTCAAATTCCGACGCCGCGCCGACAATAATCCTCCGCCTCTGCGCAACGCCTGCAAATGCCCGGCGCTGTCCCGCCATGCCCGAAGCTTTTCCTGCCCACGACCCAACGACGGCAAGGAAGATTCCCATGACCCAACCACTCAATCAACCGAACCTGCTTATGATAGCGGGCGGCTATGTCTGCGCGGTGGTGACCTCCGCCATCTGTGCGGCGCTCATCATGACCTTCGCCGGACAGGGCGAGTTTATGCTCTGGCTCATCTTCGGCGGCATGTATATCGCTGTCGCCGGCCTGCCGGGTTTTGCCGCGACGGCTTGGCTGGCGCGCCGATATGGTTTGGCCGGATGGCTGCCATTTGCGGCTGCCGGCGGCGCCAATGCGCTGGCGGCGTGGCTGCTGGTGGGGCTTGCGACCGGCGACTCGTTGACCGGATCGGATAGCGAAGTCGTACTTGCCAGCGTGCGCGCCGGCATTGCCGGCGGGGTGGCCTATTGGTGGTTTGCCTATCGCCATCTCTCAGAGCCGGCGTCCTGACCTGACCTTGGCCGCGCCTCTCATGGCATAGCGGCGCGACATGCGATATGGCTGCTCCAAATATCGGAGCAGCCATGAACCGCTTCCTGATCTATCTCGGCCGCTTCGCGCTGATCGTCGCCGGTTATGCGCTGGCGGCCCTCGTCGCCAGTATCGCACTGCATGTGTTGACACTGCCGCGCGTCGGCCTGCAACAGGAAATGTCGGGACCGGTCGTCGCTTCGATCATGTTCTGGTCGATCCCGTTCATGGCGCTGATCATCGCCTATATGGCATTCGTACCATCGATGATCGCGATCGGGCTGGGCGAAGCGCTCTCCGCCCGCGGCTGGCTGTATTACGCGCTGGCCGGCGGCCTGATCGGGTTCATGCTGGCGATGCTGTTCCAGGGCTCCGCGCCAGATGATTTCCTCGCAGCCGGCTCGGAACTTGAAGTTCTCCCGCCGGACCAGTCCATCTACGACCCCGTCTTCCTTGCCGTGCTGGCCGGTTCGGGCATGTTCGGCGGCCTCGCCTATTGGCTGGTGACCGGCCGCACCTCAGGCGGCTGGGCGTTGCGGCGGCCTACTTCGCCTGCGCCGTGAGTATTTTCAGGGCAAAGGCCGAAAAGACGCCGGCGAATAGATAGTCGACGATGCGGGTGACGCGGGGGCTCTTCTTCAAAAGGCCAGCGAATTTGTCGGCTGCAATCACCATCGGCGCGGTGATCGGGTAGGACAGCACAACGAAAAACAGGCCGAGGAACAACAATTTGCCGGGCGCATGCGGGTCGCTCGTCGACACGAATTGCGGCAGAAAGGTCATGAAGAACAGGATGATCTTCGGGTTCAGCAAATTGACGCCGAGACCCGTCAGCCAGTTCTTCCACAAGGGCTTTGGCTGGCGTGGAGTCGCATCCGGCGAAAAGGCCGAGCCGTGGCGCAGTGCCCGATAGGCGAGCCAGACCAGATAGCCCGCGCCGAAAATCTTCAGCGCCAGAAAGGCTTCCGGCGACGCGACGATCAGGGCCGAAAGCCCGACGACCACCAACAGCGTATGAATGAGACAGCCGAACAGCGCGCCTGTCATGCACGCAAAGCCGGCGGCGCGACCCTCCGACAAGGCGCGACCGACAAAAAGCGTCATGTCCGGCCCTGGCGTGATCGCGATGATGACAGTCGCGATGGCGAACTGGATGAGGATCGGCAGATCGGGGACGTAGGACAAACGGCGGCTCCTTCCGGTCGCGACCCTATAACGCCTCCTCGCCAAGCGGGATAGGACGAGTTACTGGACCAGATCACGAGCGGTCGAGCGCCTTGCCGCCTGCGCGTTTCCTGCTAAGAGACCGCCGACAGATTTCCCAAGAGGACCGGCATGGCCAAGCATTCGAACGTCAAGAAGGTGGTGCTCGCCTATTCGGGCGGGCTGGACACTTCTATCATCCTGAAATGGCTACAGACCGAATTCGGTGCGGAGGTGGTCACTTTCACCGCCGATCTCGGCCAGGGCGACAGCGATCTCGAGCCGGCGCGCAAGAAGGCCGAGATGATGGGCGTGAAAGACGTCCGCATCGTCGACGTGCGCGAGGAGTTCGTGAAGGACTTCGTCTTCCCGATGTTCCGCGCCAACGCGCTCTATGAAGGCACCTATCTGCTCGGAACCTCAATCGCCCGCCCGCTGATCTCCAAGCACCTTGTCGAGATCGCGGAGGAAACCGGGGCCGATGCCGTCGCCCATGGCGCAACCGGCAAGGGCAACGATCAGGTCCGCTTCGAACTCTCCGCCTTTGCGCTGAACCCAAACATCAAGGTGATCGCGCCTTGGCGCGACTGGTCCTTCAAGTCGCGCACCGACCTGCTCGAGTTCGCCGAACAGCATCAGATCCCGATCGCCAAGGACAAGCGCGGCGAAGCGCCGTTTTCGGTCGACGCCAATCTTTTGCACTCGTCGTCGGAGGGCAAGGTTCTGGAAGACCCTTGGGACGAGGCCCCGGAATATGTCCACCAGCGCACCATCTCGCCGATGGACGCCCCGAACGCCGTCACCGAGATTACGCTGGAGTTCAAGAACGGCGACGCTGTCGCACTGAACGGCAAGGCGCTGTCGCCTGCCACGATGCTCGCTGCGCTGAACGATCTCGGCCGCGACAACGGCATCGGCCGCATCGATCTCGTTGAAAACCGGTTCGTCGGCATGAAGTCGCGCGGCGTCTATGAAACGCCCGGCGGCACGATCCTGATCGCCGCGCACCGCGCGATCGAGTCGATCACGTTGGATCGTGGCGCTGGCCACCTCAAGGATGAGCTGATGCCGCGCTATGCGGAGCTCATCTACAATGGCTTCTGGTTCTCGCCCGAGCGTGAAATGCTGCAGGCGCTGATCGACAAGAGCCAGGAAGATGTCGAGGGCGAAGTGCGCCTGAAACTCTACAAGGGCAATGTTATCGTCACCGGCCGTCGCTCGCCGAAATCGCTGTATCGTAACGACCTTGTAACGTTCGAGGACGACCGTGGCGCCTACGACCAGAAGGACGCCGAAGGCTTTATCCGCCTCAACGCGTTGCGGCTCAGGACGCTGGCGGCAAGAGGTCGGAACGGGTAACTTCGCCCTTCTAGAGCATCGGGCTTAGGCCTCGACCAGCCTCAGCTTCTTGTCAAAGACCGTCAGTACACGCGCCAGTTCGTGGCCACGTTTCAGGACAGCGCCGCCGGCCGCCATAACCGAGAATGCGCCCTGCTTGCGCGCCAGGGCAGGGTTCTTGACGATCTGGAACAGCGGCGTCTCGCTGGCGCGCCGGTAGACGGAAAAGATCGCCCGGTCCGACAGATGATCAATGGCGTAGTCGCGCCATTCATTAGCTGCGACCATTCGGCCATAAAGACGCAATATGAGATCGAGTTCTCGCCGCTCGAAAGAAGTGACCAGCGGGAACCGGCTTTGTCGAACCTCATGCAAGGGAATCAATATTGCGGATTCGTCCCCACCCTCCCCGGCAGTCCCGCGATCCATCATGCAAATCACCTTCGCGATTTCGCTGAGGGGAAGGTCGCCTGTTCGCTGTCGAAATGCAAGCGGCGGAAAAAGAAAACTCGTTTCAAGCACTTGCTAAATTGCCGGCAAAACTCTCATCACTTCACGAAACATTTCGTAATGATACGTGATGGTGTGGACACTTTTTTGACACTTTTTACCCGCTTTCGCGCCCCAATGTCCAACCACGATCCGCTCGTTGCCTGAGACGGTTCGGTCCGGCATTTGCCCGTAAACCCCAAGCCCCCCGCCCACGGGCTCTGGCCGGATCGAACCAACCTCGCTTTGTTTGAGGTCTCAGAGAGTTCTTGCAGCCGGTGCCGGTTTCCGACGCCGGCTTTTTTATTGTTCTGTACTCTTCCAATCAATTTTCGGGCTTGCGAATGACGGCTGCACCGAGGATCGGACCAGGTCCGCCATCCTTGGCGACGGATTGCAGCAGCACCGCGCAGCCTTCCTTATTGCGGGCGATTTCGCTGGCCGGCAACTCGTAGCGTTGCTTCTTGCCGGTCCACATGCCGGCCGTCTGCATTTCGGTGACAGCGTTCCAGTAGGTCATCTTGCGGCCGTTATTCTCGCCGCGCGCGATGCTGATCTCCTTCGGCGGCTCGTAATAAACCAGTACCAGATGCGCCTTGTCCGACGCTTGGGTCGGCGATCCCTCGGCCTCGATGACGACGCTGTCTCCGGCCTTGCTCACCGTGATGCCGACAGGCAACTCGCCTTTCGGCGATTCCTGGAGCGACTCGTCGATCGCTGCCCGATTGGCGCCGTTGACGTGGATCTGGCCATTGACCACCACTTGCGGCGTGTAGACCGAGCCCGCGCCGAGCGAGCGCATATAGCCATATTGCCGGTCGGTGTTTTCCTTGCTGGCCAGCGTGTCACGCCAACCGAGATAGTCCCAGTAGGTCACATGATAAGACAACGCCACAATGTCGTCGCGCTGCGCCATTTCGGTGAAGAGCTTGTCCGCCTTCGGGCACGAATTGCAGCCCTGGCTGGTGAAAAGTTCGACCACGCCACGCGGATGTTTTCCGTCACCGGCAAAGGCTGTCCCGCCGAGCAGAACGGCAAGCGCCGCTGCGAGACGGATTGACCTTGAAGGCATGAGTTTGTCCCGATTCTCGTCTGGCCCCACAATTCTAGCCGCGGGGCGTCTTGTTGCCTCACCCATGGCAGAACGGCTCTTCAAGGGGAAGTCACGTTCGTTTGAGATTTGGCCGCCCGCCTGGTGTCGGCCAAACATCTTTATTTTTCGCGCGACGTTTGTAGCCAGTTCCAATGAAATCAAAGGCCTATAACGCCTGGGACATTTCATGAACGAATGCCGGCCAGCTCCTGACAGAAAGCTGTCAGGAGGGGTGTGCGATACTCTGCTCGTTGAATTCCAGGAGAATTGCCATGTCACGAGAGAACAATCTTTTCCCGTTCGCCCTACGCAGGACGATCGCACGGGTGCGCCGATTGCGCCAGCAGGTCCGTACCGAACAGGCCCTTGGCGCTCTGCCGGAATACATCCAGAAGGACATTGGCTGGCCGGATCGCTTCGCCGAACAACGTGCGCGAGCCGACTTCTAGGGTGTAGAGCGAGCAAAGGTCGACGACATGACGAGCATTGAAAAACCCAATGAATCCAATCCTCCCAAGACGATTGGCGTCGTGTTCGTCGACCGGTTCGCCGACTGGGAATTCGGCCTCCTGTCGGCTTCGGCGGTCGAATGGTTCGGCGCCCGGGCGGTGGCCATAACGCCTGATGGCGAGCCGGTACGGTCGATGAGCGGTTTTCAGCTCAATCCGTTGCGCAGCGCCAATCCGAACGAGAATGCCGACCTCGACGGCGTTGCCGTCATCGGCTCCGACGTTTGGGCCAGTTGTGATGCGCCGGATGTGTCAGCGCTCCTGACAGACCTCATGAAAAGAGGCGGCGTTGTCGGCGGCATTTGCGGTGCAACGCTTGCCTTGGCAAAAGCCGGCCTGTTCGAGCACGCCGGCCACACCAGCAACAGCCGCGATTTCGTGGCCGATGCGGCGCCTGGGTATGCTGGAGCCGGCAATTATGTCGACGTTGCAAACGCCGTCACAGACAAGCGCATCGTGTCGGCTCCCGGCTCTGCGCCGGGCACATTCGCCATCGAATTCATGGCAGCGCTCTATCCGGAGCAGACTGGCAAGACCGACGCCATGCGTAAGTTGTTCGCACAGGAGTATGCTGAAGCCTCCTGACACAATGATGTCAGGAGCGCTGTGGCACTGTGCTGGCTATCCATTTGAGGTAGAATGCAAAGATGAAAAGCTGGAGCGACAAGCTCGATCAGGGCAAGGCGGTGGTCAAGCCAACGCCGCGCACGATGAGCGATGTCGTCGAGGGTCAGCCGATGCTGGTGCCCACCGCGCGCCAGGTCGACGATTTCATTCGCTCGATCCCGAAGGGCGTCGAGATGGATGTGCGGGCGCTACGCACAGCGATGGCGCTGGAGCATGGCGCGGAAGTCAGTTGCCCGGTCTACACCGGTTATCATCTGCGCACCGTCGCTGAAGCCGCGCACGAAGCGCTGGAGCGTGGTGCGCCCGTCGATGACATTACGCCGTTCTGGCGCGTGCTGAACGCCGATACGCCGACCACGGGGAGGCTTAGTTTCGGCCGGGATTTCGTGATCGGCCAGCGCCGTGCTGAAGGGCTCAAATAGATGCGCCGGGCAGACAGGCTGTTTCAGATCGTCCAGCATTTCCGCGGCGGCCGACTGGTCACCGCGCAGAAGCTTGGCCAATGGCTCGAAGTGTCGGAGCGGACGATCTACCGCGATATCGCTGATCTGCAATCGAGCGGCGTGCCGATCGATGGCGAGGCCGGTGTCGGCTACATGATGAGGGAGGGTTTCGACCTGCCGCCCCTGATGTTTACACGTGATGAAATCGTGGCGCTGGTTGCCGGCGCCCGGATGGTGCGCGCTTTTGGCGGCGCGGCGATGGCTCGCGCGGCTGAAGAGGCACTGGTGAAGATCGGCGCGGTGCTGCCGGACGCCGAAAAGGCCCGCATCGAAAAGACCGAGATCCATTCCCCCAAATGGGTAGTCAGCGATGCCGACCGCATCGCCATTGATCGCATAGAGCGCGCTGTCGAGGACCGCGAAGTGCTGACACTCGATTATCGTGACGAGAGCGGTAACGGCTCGGCGCGCGACGTGCGACCGCTTGGCCTCTGGTTCTGGGGCCGGGTGTGGACGCTGGTCGCCTGGTGCGAGATGCGGCAGGATTTCCGCACCTTTCGCGTCGACCGCATCAGCTCGATCGGCGAGCCCGGGCGGCGGTTCAAGCCGGAAAAAGGTAAGCTGCTTGCCGATTTCTACCGCGCCATGGAACGCGGCGAAAATGCCGATGGTACGCCGGCGCGAAGCTATTACGGTTGACGCCTGAAAGCCGGGGATGCCGAATCCGATTGTTCTCGTTCCATACGATCCTTGCTGGCCCGCTCTCTTTGAGGCGCTGCGTAGCGAGGTTACGCAATTGCTGGGAGTTCGTGTCAGGCACGTGCATCATGTCGGCAGCACGGCCGTGCCCGGCCTGGCCGCAAAGCCCAAGATCGATCTGATCGCCGAACTCGTATCGACGAGTTTTTTAGACTCGGTCCTGACCGACATTCAGGCCAAGCAATCATTCGAATTCCACGGCGATCCCTATGGAGATGGGATGTGGACCTTCACGCGTGGTCATGGGAGCTACGGCGCTCGTCTCTATATCTGCGGCCCTGGCAATTCGACGATGCTGCGTTGGGTTCGCTTTCGGGACCGGCTTCGATCGGATGCGATCCTTTCGCAGAATTACGAACGTCTGAAGCGCGGGCTGATCACAACTGCTGAAGGCGATTGGCGTCGCTACACCGGCGGCAAATCGGCCTTTATCGAGGCGGCGCTGGGCGTTTCGGAGACATGAGGAGGCCGGCGCATTGCAGCGCCGGCCTTGAATCTCGAGCGTCAACAATCAGTTCTGCGGCGCGGCTGGAGCCGGCTGAGCAGGGGCTGCTGGAGCAGGCGCCTCGGTCGCCGGCGGCGTCGCAGGTTCTGCTGGCGCGATTGCATTCGGCTCGGAAGCCGGCGGAGTGACCGGGGCTGCCGGGGCCGTTGCATCGGGCGCGGGCGCTGCCGGTGGCGCCGCCGGCTCAGACGTTGTCGCAGGGTCGCCTGGAGCGGGGGCTTCAGCGCCCGGCGCGAACATGAAATACGCAATAACCGCAAGCACCACCACGATGCCGGCAATGATCACGCCACTTCCAGCGCCGCGCTTTTCGACAATAGGCCTATTGTCGACGCGGGCGTCCTGATTGGCGGATTGAAAGCGCGGATCACGTTCCGGGGGAATGGCGCCGGCGGAGCTGGGGATTGCATTGGCGGGGTTCACCTTCGGATCCACGGGATCCAGGCGACGTGCAGGTTCAGCCATGGCGGCCTCCTTCGGTAGAATGGATATAGACCGAAGAGAGAACGCGCCCGCCATCATTTGGTTGCAAGCGCTCATAGCGCCAAACAAACGAACCCGCCGCCCTGCCGGGTCGAGCGGGTCTCGACTAATGCCAGAAACGCGAAACTACCGGATATCAGAAACGCAGAACTATTGCGTGGTCTGTTCCGTCACCGGCTTTTCCTCGACCAACGGCGGCAACGCGTCCTCTGCCGTTGACATCGGGGCTGCTTCAGCGGGCGTCACGCTTGCCACGATCGTCGTGTCGACCTTGGCCGATTTCATGTAGTCGCAAGCATTGGCGCCAACGACCGACAGACCCAACGCGGCGACTGCGAGAACAACTTTCATGAAGCCTCTCCCTTGCGGGTCATTAATGACACGAAAAAGGCTAACAGAGCTGCGGCCTATGACCAAATCACGCTTTGCGTGATGTCATCCCGAGTGGCTGAAGGCAGGCTCTCAAGGCTTCTTGGCCGGCTTCTTCGCATCCTTGGAGGTCTTGGCGATCGCTGGCGCGGCGCCGCTGGTCTTTTTCGCATCGGCCTTGGCGGCCACGGGCTTCTTCGCGGCGGGAGCCTTTTTGGCAGCCGGCTTCTTGGCCTTTGCATCCTCGGCGTCAACTTCGGCCGCCGCTTGCTCCCAATGGCGCTGCTCATGGCCGCTGGGCTGGCCCTCGCCGAGCCAGATCTGGTGCGCGCGGGCGCGGATGCGGTCTTCCCTGCTGTCGGCCATAGCTTTTCCTCTCGAATCGATGGCGCAATCTCGAAACACTAGCTGAAAATCAATCAGCCAGCGGCGTGTTCCGCAATACTATCAACAGAAGTTTGGACAACAGCAAATCAGTCGGCGCGGGTGACAGTAAAACCCTTGCGGCGCAACTGTTCGATCACACCGTCAGGCCCTGGCAGATGAAGAGCGCCAACCGCGATGAACGCGCCGCCCTTGGCGAGGATGGGTTGGGAGCGATCGGCCATCACCGTGTTGCGTTTCACCACCATAACCTGTTCGAACTCGGCATAGCCTTCGCCCAAACCCGCCGCGTCGCCCAGCGTCGCTTCGAACAACGGCCAGAACATGCCGACATCTTCGCGCTCATAGAGTTCGATCATGGTCTCGACGACATCATCGGCCTTGTCGCCGAGCTTCAGCGTATCGATGAGGCCGCGCGTATGGAACTCGAGCGGCAGTGACGCCATTGCCCGCAATTGTTCGCTTGCCGTTTCCAGGCCAAGCAGTTCCTTGCCGGCAGCCTTGGCCCCGGTCGCCAGCTTCTGATCCAGAATTTCGACGCCGGCGGTCTTGCGCGCCATCTCGCAGGCCGGCAGCGCCACCATCGCAATCAGCATCCAGGGTTTCATCTTTGCGACCGACGACAGCGGAATGCCTCTGGCGTTGAGGCCGGCCTCCAGCGCCGCAGCATCTTCCTTGCTGAGCTTGGACATCAAGGTAGAGCCGTCCGTGAACATCATCAGTTCCGGCTCCTGGGCCAGTTGGCCCATGGTCTTCGCCTGGTCGAGAATATCAGTGGTCTCGATGACGACGGTCTTGGCGCCGTCGTAAGCGGTCTGTGCGGTCGGCGTCAGGCTGGTAACGCGCGGATCGGTCATATGGATCGTGCCGAATAGCCAGGAGGGCTCAAGCCCTTCCTTTTCGATTTTCCACAGCGTGCCTTTGCCGTTCAGTGTTTCATTCGCCTTGGCTTCGAGCTTTTTCACTTGGGCCGGGTCGCTCTGTTGCAATTCGGCAAGAAGATCTTTGCCCGTGCAAGTTGGCGTGTCGGCGCGCGCCTGGCTTGTCGCCAGCGCAAGCACGAACAGGAAACTCAAGAAAAACAGAAGATTAAGCGCCGCCAGCAGTTTTAGCGCCGGTTCGACGATGCGGTCGGCAAGGGCGATCACTTGTTTCATGCGCCGTTGCTAGCAGCGAAATGCGGTGAAACCGTTAATCTGCAAGGCAAATTCGAAGGCAAATGGGATCACGCGCGCGGATGCGCCGACTCATAGATATCGAGCAGGCGCGCCGTATCGACGCCGGTGTAGATCTGCGTGGTCGAGAGGCTGGCATGGCCGAGCAGCTCCTGGATGGTGCGCAAATCGCCACCCCGCCCGAGCAGATGGGTCGCGAAAGAATGCCGCAGAGCGTGCGGCGTGGCTGTCTCCGGCAGGTTGAGCGCGGAGCGCAGCTTCGCCATCTCGCGCTGCACGATGGCCGGATTGAGCTGACCGCCCTTGACGCCCCGAAAAAGCGGAGCATCGGCGGAAAGATGATAGGGGCAAAGCTTCCGATATTCGGCCACGGCCTGCGTGGCGAGCGGCAACACTGGCACCAATCGCGTCTTGTTGCCCTTGCCGGTGACACGCAGGATTGCTTCGCCCAGCTGGAGGTCGCTGCCTTTGAGGGTCAAAGCCTCGGAGATGCGAAGGCCCAGCCCGTAGAGCAATGTCAGGATCGCGGCATTGCGCGTGGCGATCCACGGCTCTTCCGCAAGCTGCTCGTCCGTCGCCACGACCCGGCGCGCATCGACAACGGTCAGCGGCTTCGGCAGCGATTTCGGCTGTTTTGGCGCGCGAAGCGCCGTCGCGCCGGCCGCATTGACTAAGCCTCGCTTTTCGAGAAAGCGCAGCAGCGAGCGGATACCCGCCAAGCCTCGCGCGAGCGTGCGCGGCCCAGCGCCGTCATTGCGCCGCGACGCCAGGAACCCGCGCAGATCGGCCGTACGAAGCTGTCGGATATCGGCAATGCCGGGCGGGCCGCCGCAGTGACCGGTCAGGAATTGCAGGAACTGGCGCGTATCGCGCTCGTAGCTTTCGACCGTCTCGGCCGATAGCCGCCGCTCGCCGGCGAGCGACTTCAGCCAGCTTTCCCGCGCGCCCTGAAGGTCCGGCTTGGCGGAGATAAGGAATTCCTGCATTGGCAGCGGCGACCCAATTGGCATAAGTCAGCCATTACTGACTCAAGCCGGTTAGCGCCCGGTAAGCGTTGCCGGAGAATGGACTTCGATGAAACTGAAAAATCCGGTTCTGCTCGGGATCATCGGTGCGGCGCATGGCATCAGGGGCGAAGTCCGCGTGAAGACATTCACAGGCGACCCGCTGGCGCTGGCCGACTACGGACCGCTACATGCCAAGGATGGCCGGTCTTTCGAGATCATCGACATTCGTCCGGCCAACACGGTGGTGGTTGTACGCGTCAAAGGCATCAACGACCGCAATCAGGCGGAGGCGTTGAATGGCGTCGAGCTTTACGCTGATCGGTCGACCCTGCCGGCGGAAGAGGAAGGCGAGTTTTTCCACGAAGACCTGGTCGGCCTGGCCGTGCGCGATGAGACTGGCGCGACGATCGGCAAAGTGAAGGCCGTCCAGAACTATGGCGGCGGCGATATTCTGGAGCTGAAGCTGGCCGACGGTAAAGAGGTGCTTATTCCATTTACCCATGCCGCCGTGCCGGATGTCGATATCGCGGGACGATTCATTCGTATTGATACGATTGCCGCCGGTCTGGTGGATGACGAAGATGGCGATGGCGAGCCGGATGACGGCTCACCCGGGCAATCGGGAAAGTTCAGCCCGAAGTCACGCCCGCGTGGTCCCAGGGATGCCGGAGGCAACCGGTGATCGCTTTCCGCGCCACGGTGCTGACGCTCTATCCGGAGATGTTTCCGGGCGCGCTGGGATTGTCGTTGGCCGGCAAGGCGATGCAGTCCGGCGCGTGGTCGCTCGAAGCCTTGCAGATCCGCGATTTCGCCACAGACCGCCATCGCACGGTCGATGACACGCCGGCCGGTGGCGGCGCCGGCATGGTGATGCGCGCCGACATTCTGGCCAAGGCGATCGACGCCGCCTCGCCCGCTGACGATCCGCGCCCTCGCCTCTTGATGAGTCCGCGCGGAAACCCCCTCACCCAGGCGCGCGTGCGCGAACTGGCCGCTGGTCCCGGCGTGGTGATCCTCTGCGGGCGGTTCGAAGGCGTCGACCAGCGGGTCATTGAGGCGCGAAACCTCGAGGAGGTATCGATCGGCGACTACATTCTCTCCGGCGGCGAGCCGGCTGCGCTGGTGCTGCTCGACGCGGTCGTGCGGCTATTGCCGGGCGTTATGGGCAACGACGAGTCCGGTACGCATGAAAGTTTCGAGGACGGGCTGCTGGAACACCCGCATTACACGCGTCCGCAGGAGTTCGAAGGGCGAACGATCCCGGATGTGCTGACCTCGGGCAATCACGCCAGGATCGAAAAATGGCGGCGCGAGCAGGCCGAAAGGCTCACTGAAGAACGGCGGCCGGATTTGCTTTCGAAGTAGTCCTGATCGTGCCTCCTTCGAGGCTCACCATTCGATATCGAACTCAATTCTTCGACGTGGTGCAGGCTCGCACCTCAGGATGAGGCCCGACGCGGCGGCACGCAACCCGTGAATGACGCTGCTCAGTCAACTGCCATGTTGCGAGGGATCAATCCCGAGGTGGAGCGGAGTCGTCTGCGATTGGCGTTCACGCGCGTTGGTCCTCATCCTGAGGTGCGAGCCCGCACGACGTCGCAGAATTCACCTCGATATCGAATGGGCGAGCCTCGAAGGACGCACCATCACCCCGTCACAAAATAATACACCGCCAGGAACAGGCCGACCGCTATGACGACCGCGCGCATGGCGCTTTGCGGCACGCGCTTGGCCACCCAAACGCCCGACCAGCCGCCGAGCGCCACGCCGGGGATCATAACGAAGGCTTGCGGCCACGCGACCACGCCGCCGGCCACGAACACGACAATGGCCACCGCTGCGATCACCGTCGCCAGCATGTTTTTGAGCGCGTTCAGCCGGTGATAGTCGCCATTCTGGGACAGGCCGAGCGTCGCCAGCATCATCACCCCCATGCCGGCGCCGAAAAAGCCGCCATAGATCGAGGTCACGAGTTGCAGCAGCCAGCCGAACACGCCGCCGACAGCCGCATCCTGCCCCGGCTTGGGTTTCGGCTTCAGCCATGGCCCGGCCGCGAACAGCGCGGTCGCTGCGATCAGCAGCCAAGGCACGAGCGCACGGAAAGACGGATTGTCGAGCTGGAGCAGGATCCACGCGCCGGCCAGCGAGCCGAGCACGGATGCGACGGCCAGCGCCAGCGCGCCGCGCCAGAACGTCTTGAAATCGTCCCAGTAGGCGAGCGTCGAAGTGACATAACCGGGGAACTGCGTGATCGACGAAGTGGCATTGGCGACCACCGGCGGTATGCCGGCAAAGGTCAGTGTGCCGAATGACAGGAACGTGCCGCCGCCCGCGACGGCATTGATCATGCCGGTCAGAACGCCGGAAACGAACAGCACAAGGATGGTCAGCAGGCTCAAGGGCAGTCTCGATTGGAAAGCGGCGTTGGAGGGGTAGAACAGCGTCTAGGCGTCGTTTCCTGGTTTGCCAAGTCGCATCAACGGCTTTCCAGCAAGTCCAGGAGCGCACGAATCGTCTCTTTAGGCGCTTCCTGCGGGATGTTGTGGCCCACCCCCGGCAATGTTCGGGCCTCGAAGTTGCCAGTGAAATGGACGGCAATCGACGCGGCATCCGGGCGCGGAACGGCCGCAACGCCATCGTCCGCGCCAAACAGCGCGATGGTCGGAACCGAAATCGCCGGCTGCTTTGCAAGTCGGTCTTCCATCGCCTGATAGGCGGGATCGCCGGACACATAGCCGAAGCGATGGCGATAGGAATGGATCACGACATCGACGAAATCCGGATTATCGAAGGCGGCAGCGCTTTCGGCAAACGCAGCGTCGGTGAAGGTCCAGGTCGGTGACCACAGTTTCCAGAGCAGCCGGCAGATGCCGTCCCGATTTTCCCGCAGGCCGCGCTCGCCGCGCGGCGAATGGAAATAATACTGATACCAGAAGCGGTGCTCGGTCTCGGCAGACGCCGGCGCGGCGGACGCCGGTATGTTCTGGATGTTGTAGCCGTCGCCGGTGACCAGCGCCGTCACCCGCTCCGGACACAACGCCGCGACGATACAGGCGGCGCGCCCACCCCAATCGTAGCCGGCGAGCGCAGCCTTCGTAATGCCGAGACCATCCATGAAGTCGAGCAGATCCTGCGCCAGCGCCGCCTGCTGGCCCGAACGCATGGTCGCCTCGGACAGGAATCGCGTCGGGCCATAACCGCGCAGAAAGGGCGCCAGCACGCGAAAACCTTTGGCCGCCAGTGGCGGCGCGACCCCGTCATAGCCGCGCGGAGAATAGGGAAAACCGTGCAACAGTATGATTGCTGGACCCGCAACCGGGCCGTGTTCTTCGTATGCGATGTCCAGCACGGGCGTTCGAACTGTCTTGACTGTTGGGTTCACGGCGTGATCCTCGGCTGCGACACCATAGGTAGGTTGCGGGTACGAAAAATCGCTGGTCCAGAGGTGACAAACGCCTGACAAGCGTGTATGTGCCCCGCCGAAACCGGCAAAAAAGTCCGGTTCCCGTCAAGAGATGACGGTGAAATCGCCCCTGTCGAACCTTCGGGTTAGACATAGCCGAGCGGCCGAAACCCTTGAAGGGTGGGAACTGCGAAGCGAGACGGGCGCTCTGGCTGTCGGAAGAACAAGAAGTGGATTTTTGAGATGGATATTATCCGTCAGCTCGAGGCCGAACAGGCCGCCAAGATCGAAGCCAAGCGCAAGCTTCCCGAATTCCAGCCGGGCGACACGGTTCGCGTGCAGGTGCGCGTAACCGAAGGTAGCCGTACCCGCGTGCAGGCCTACGAGGGCGTGTGCATCGCCCGCGCCGGCGCCGGCATCAATGAGAATTTCACCGTCCGCAAGATTTCCTATGGCGAGGGCGTGGAGCGCGTGTTCCCGGTCTATTCGCCGCTCGTCGAGGCGGTCGAGATCGTGCGCCGCGGTAAGGTTCGCCGCGCCAAGCTCTACTATCTGCGCGATCGTCGCGGCAAATCGGCCCGTATTTCGGAGAACACCGGCGTGCGCGCCCGCAAGCTGAACGACGCCGAGCGTGACGCGCTGAATGCCGAGAAGGCGAAGATCGAGGCCGACAAGGTGGCTGCCGCGCAGGCGCTGGCGGCCGAGAAGGCCGCTCAGGAAGCTGCTGAAAAGGCCGCCGCGGAGAAGCAGGCTGCCGAGGCGGCCGCTGCCGCCGAATAAGCGGGACCGGATCGGAAAGTACAAAAGGGCGTCCCTCGGGCGCCCTTTTCGTTTGGTGCCGCCGGCTTTCACGAAAGACGCATTCAATTCTCGAACATCACGAATGCCGCCCAAACGCGCGGATCCTTGGCGGCCGCAAGTTTGCCGCCGATCGCGTCGAGCTTGGTCTGACGCAAGGCCTCCGGATAGGTCTTGCCGCCGACAAGATGCTTGTAGAACTGCACCATGAATTGCTCGGTGCCGGTGTCGTCGACCGGCCAGAGCGTAAGCAGGGAACGTTTCGCACCGGCGATCCCGATCGCCGTGGGCAGGCCGCGCAGGCCGCCCACGAATGTCTCTTCGCCGCGCCCGGTTTCACAGGCGGACAGCACGAGCAACTCAAGCTTGGAGAGGCTCCACAGCATCAGTTCGAAGGCGTAGAGGCGGCCGTCACCGTCGTCGCGTTGCATCGAGCGCTTGTCGCCGGAGCGCGACAGAATGACGTCGCTCTGCCACAGCGCATCGACGCCCTGTGCGCCGCCCGTCTTGGGGCTGGCGTAAGCGCCGTGCGTGGCAAGATGGGCGATACGAGCCTGTTCCATCGCCTGGCGCACGACAGGCTCTGCCGCTAGCTTGCCCGTCAAGATCGTCGGCTCGAAACGCCGCGATCTTAGAATGTCCGCGATCTCCCGAACTTCCTTCAGCGTTCCAGGCAGTGGTTCGGCGCCCTTCTCCGATGCGTTGGCATAGTCGAGGCCGCCGGCCAGCAGAACCTTGCCATCCTTGGCCAGGGTCTGTTCGGCTGTCACGCCGTAAAGCGATTCCGGACGCGTCAGCATGCGCACCGTATAGCGCTGTTCCAGCAGCCGTGTCTGACCGTCCTGAAGCAGCGAAAACGGAACGGCGAACAACTGGCCATCGGGAACCACGAACAGGGTGGTCGCGCCGGCAAGATCAGATTGCAACGGAGCGATCAGCTTCTCGTCCAACCCTGTGAAGGTCTGGCGTATCGCGATCGGAACGGCGCCGCGATCCTGCGCGGACCGTGTCGAGCGCAGCGAAGCCAGTTGCCGCGTCTGGTTTTGCGAAACGATTTCGCGTGGGTCGCCGAGATAGGTGAGTTGTGGCGGTTTGTCCTTGCGCCAGACGAAACCGTAGAGCCGCACATCCTCGAACGGCTCGGCGCTTTGCCGGTCGGGACGCCATTTTCGCGTGATGAAATATTGGACCAGCGCCTGGTCGGCCTGCAGCAATTGGGGCGGGGTTGGCAGCGGCGCGTCCATGGCCTGTTGCGTAATGTGGTATGTCTCGTTCGCGCGGCGATTGATCGCCTCATCGATGGCGCGAAGGCGTTCGATCATCGGCCAACCGGCGGATTGCTCGCTCTGATCGACGCCGAAAATCTCGCGGTAGGTGAAGGAAAGGCGCATCGCCTCGCTGATGAGGTCGTGCATGACCGTGTCGTCGGGGTCGACAAGACGCGCCAGCTTGCGCAGCCCGTCGCGTTTGCCATCCTCCAGCGAAGGCCACCGACGAACGGCGTCGGCAAAGGACGCTACGGCGTGTGGTTCGATTTCGGCGAGCCGACCGTAATCATAGAGCAGGTCGTCGGCCATGGCGCGTGTAGCTTCCGTGACGTCGCGGCTGCCTGCAAATCCGACCTGCATCGATATCCACGGCGTCAGATCTTGATCGAACTTTGCAAAGTCGGCGGCGGCGCCGGCAGGGTCGGTTCGGCTCTTGGCGTTGGCCAGGGCGAGCCGCGCCGCAAAGGTTAGGCTGTTGTTCGGATAGCGACCTTCGCGCGCGATATCATACGCGCGTTCCAGATAGCTGTTCGCCTTGCCATGGTCACCGGCGCCATCGAAATGATCGGCCAGCAGATTGACTATCCTGAACCGCAAAAGCTGCGGAAAAGCCTGATCGTCGACGATCTTTTCGATGGCCGCTACGTTCCGATCGTCGAATTTTTCTCGTCCCGCCAGAAGCTTGGTGTAGAGGATCCACAGGTCCGCCTGGGTCAGCAAGATCGGATCATGCGGCATTGCCAACGCCATCTCGCGGTTTAACGCGAAGTAGTGCAGCGCCTGCGCATAGTCGCCCAGTTGGAGGCAATCCAGACCGGCATTGTTGGCGCTGGTCAGTGTGGCGAGATGGCCCTTGCCGAAATGGGCAAGGCGCTTTTCCAGCACGATCTTATCGTAGGTTAGAGCCTTTGACGGCGCACCGATCAAACGCAGGGTTTCGGCCAGATTGTTGGCCAGCCGCCATGTCAGGGGAGCATCCGCGCCGAGCGCCTTCAGCGCCAGATCATAGTTACCTTGAGACAGATTAATGGCCGTGCCGACCTGACCGCTTTCGGCTAGCGCCTGGCCGAGCAGATCGTTCGCGTGCATCAGTTCGGGCGATTCCTTGCCGTAATAGCGGCTGTAGAGATCGGTCGCGGCGCTGAACAGAGGCACGAAATGCGTTCCCTCCTTGGGAACAGCCGCGCGAAACTGCGCGTAAGCGAGATAGAAGTCCGCCCGCTCCTTTACGTCCGCGCGCATAGCGCGCGTCTGCTCACCCTCCGCGAAGATGTCGTCGGCTTCGTCATGGAGGCCATTTTCGTAGAGCGTAACTGCCGCGTTGGTGTAGCTGGTGATCGTGAAAGCTTGGTGGTCGGTCCGGGCGGCAGCAAGCAGCGCCTGCCGCAACTTGGCATAGGCTTCATCGAACGGACCAACCCGCAAAGCCTCATAGGCAGCGTCGATGGAGGCCTTGAGTTCTGCCTCGCTCGGCTGGGCGACGATCGTGGGGCCGGGTCCGGATTCCAGCCGCTGCGCATGCGCAGGCGGCCCGCCGACCCCAGCCAGGACGACAGCGACGAGATTAAGCGCACCCACAAGCCCGCGCACGAAATCGCCCCTCTTCTTGCCTGGAGGATCATTTGGTCAAAGCTTCGTGGCGAACGCAAGGAGAGCCAAAATTTCACGCCAAGGCGCTTGACATAAATTAAATCGTCTGCGATTAGATCGCACACAAATTAATTAGGAGCTATGTGATGTCGACCCTGTATTCCGCTGAAGCCACTGCCAAAGGCGGCCGTGAAGGCCATGTCGAAACCAGGGACGGCGTCCTGAAGATCGATCTGGCCCGTCCGAAGGAGCTTGGCGGTCAGGGCGGCGGCGCCAACCCCGAACAGCTTTTCGCAGCCGGCTATTCGGCTTGTTTCGGCAGCGCCTTGCAGCTGGTTGCCGGCAAGCAGAAGGCGCCGCTTCAGGATGCGGCGATCACCGCAACGGTTGGCTTGCAGCCGAACGGCCAGGGTGGTTTCCAGTTGACCGCAGCGTTGCTGGTCGAGACGAAAGGCGTGGACCAGGCGACCGCCGAGGCATTGGCCGCGACGGCGCACAAAGTCTGCCCATACTCGAACGCGCTGCGCGGCAATGTCGACGTAGCGCTGACCGTAAAGGCCGCGTGATGAGCGAAGCAGTGCGATCAGAGATGGAGGTGGGTCATCGCACAGGCCCGCTTCGGCTCGACCAGCACATCTGCTTTGCGCTCTACTCGGCCAGCGCCATGCTGACGCGGCTTTACCGCCCGCTGCTGGAGCCGCTCAACCTTACCTATCCGCAATATCTCGCCATGCTGGTGCTGTGGGAAAAGTGCCCACGTACCGTCGGCGAACTGGGCGAGGCACTGCGGCTCGATTCGGCAACCCTGACGCCGCTGATTAAGCGGCTCGAAGCGGCGGGTTATGTCACCCGCCGTCGTGATCCTGCCGATGAGCGGCGCGTGCTGATTGCACCGACGCCTGCGGGCCAGGCGCTGCACAAACGCGCCGCGGACGTGCCGCATGCCATGCGCTGCCAGCTACCGATAGAGACGGACGATCTGATCGCTCTGCGAAGCATCCTCGACCGGCTGAACCAGGCCGAAGCTGTTGCTTCGAAATCGGTAGCATAGAAGGCTGTGGTCCAACCGGCGACCGCTTGCAAGCCTGATTGGGCGCGATATGGTTGCGGCTTGCTTTCGAATTCGCCGGCAATGCCGGCCGACCACGCCCGGAGCCCATACCATGTCGATCACCAAGCGAATGTTTCTCGGCTTTCTTGCCGCTTTGGCCCTTCCGGCGGCGGCCAATGCGCAGAGCCTCCCCGATCTGAAGGGTCGCAAGATCGTAGTGGTGACCGAAAATGCCTACCCCCCGCTGCAATTCGTCGATCCGAAGGACGGCAAGGCGATCGGCTGGGAATATGACGCCGTCAACGAGATGGCAAAGCGCCTCAACGCCACGGTCGAATACCAGAACACCTCCTGGGACGCGATGATCCAGGCCGTTGCCGACAAGCAGTACGACATGGGCATGACCGGCATCACCATCAACGACGAGCGCAAGCAGAAGGTCGATTTCTCCGACCCCTATATGCGCTCCGAACAGTTCATGCTGGTGCGCGGCGATGAAAGCCGTTTCACCGATGCCAAGACCTTTGGCGATTTTAAGGAAGGCCTGATCGGCGCGCAGCCAGGAACCACGCCTTTTTATACGGCGGTCTACAGTGTGCTCGACGGCAACGAGCAGAACCCACGCATCAAACTGTTCGAGACGTTTGGCGCGACAGTCGCGGCGCTCTCCGCCGGCGACGTCGATGTGGTGTTGACCGACGGCACCGCCGGCAAGGGCTATGTCGATGCCTCAGGCGGCAAGCTGAAGCTGGTTGGCGGGCCGCTCGGCACCGAGGATTTCGGCTTTATCTTCCCCAAGGGATCCGACCTCGCAGCACCCATCAATCAGGCGATCGCGGCGATGAAAGCCGACGGCAGCATCGACGCGCTGAACAAGAAGTGGTTCCTCGACTACAAGATGGGCCAATAATCCATCATGCCAGCCGCGCCGGCCCGGACCGGCAAACCAGAGTTCCCCTTTTGGCTCGCCGCCGCCATCGCGATCGCAATCGCGGTGGCGATCTACACCTATGTGAACGACATCTACGGCAAGGTGTTTTCGACAGTGATCCAGGGTCTCTGGATCACGCTGTTCGTGACGGTCGTCGCCTTCTTCCTCGCCTGCGCAGTGGGGCTGGTATTTGCGCTGATGGCGCTGTCGGAGTCGCGCTGGATGCGCGAGGTATCGCGCTTCTACATCGAGATCATCCGTGGCGTGCCGATGCTGGTGCTGCTGTTCTGGATCGCCTTTGTCGGTGCGCCGGCGGCGGTCGCGGGCTGGAACTGGATCACTACGCCGCTGCAGCAGGCGGGGCTTTTCGATGCCGCAACGGTGCGTGACTTTTCGCTTCTATGGCGGGCTATCATCGCGCTGACGATCGGCTATTCGGCCTTCATCGCGGAGGTCTTCCGTGCCGGCATCCAGTCGGTCGAGGCCGGCCAGGTGGAAGCCGCGAAAGCGCTCGGCATGTCGCGCTACCAGCGTTTCCGGCTGATCGTGTTTCCGCAGGCGATTCGCATCATCCTGCCGCCTCTCGCCAACGACTTCGTCGCGATGGTCAAGGATTCGTCACTGGTGTCCGTGCTTGGCGTCGCCGACATCACCCAGCTTGGCAAAATTTATTCGGCTAGCTCCTTCCGCTACCTCGAGACGTATTCGATGGTGGCCTATATCTATTTGATCCTGACCGTCGGCCTCTCGCTGGCCCTGCGCCGGCTCGAACGACGCATGCGCTTCAATCAGACCACCGCGCCGCAGCACTGAGCCGGCGAACCTTCTGGAACCGTTTGTCCCTCGCTGCGTTGGCAGGCCGCCGGGATACGTCAAACGGAAAGGTTCGCGATGGAAGCGCTCGTCGAGGAATTTGGGCACCCGACCTATGTCTCGTTTCCAGTCATCACCTTCCGCCTAATCCTCGCGGCATTGCTGGGCGCCGCCATAGGTTTCGAACGCGAAGCGCAGAACCGGCCGGCCGGCTTGCGCACCCACATCCTGATCTGCCTGGCGACCGCGATGATCGCCGTTCTGACCATCGAAATCACCCATGCCGAGATGTTCCAGAAGGAGACGGCGCGCTTCGATCCGATCCGAGCGGTAGAAGCCGTCACTGCGGGTATCGCCTTCCTGGCGGCAGGCACGATCCTCTTCGCGCGCGGCGAGGTGCATGGCCTGACGACGGGTGCCGGCATGTGGCTGGCGGGGGCGATCGGCCTGTGCGCCGGGCTGGGATTCTGGGAGGTGGCGGTGCTCGGCACCGGCTTGGCGCTGGCCGTGCTCTTCCTGATGCGGCGGCTGGAGGCGCGCCTGTCGATTTCCGATGAACCGAAGGACATGCCGCCCAACGCCAAACTCAAGAAGACGAAGGATTAGCCCTCCGCCTCTTGTGATTTGACCTGATAGCCCGTCCGCCTAGGCTGCCGCAGAGGGGTAAAGGAGTATTCGCATGCACAGGCTCATTCGCTCTCTCGCCCTTCTTGCCATATTGTCGCTCTCGTGGCCGGCCTTTGCCCATCACGGATGGTCATGGACGAAGGATGGATTCTTCGAACTCAAGGGCAAGATCCTGGCCGTCTATGTCGGCAATCCGCATGCGACGCTGGATGTCGATGTCGAGGGCGAAAAATGGCGCGTCGAACTCGCCCCACCTGGCCCGACCATGAGCGCCGGTTTCACCGAGGATGTCGCCAAACCGGGTGACGAAGTGACCGCCATCGGCAACCGTTCGCAGGATGAAAACGAAAAGCGGATGAAGGCGGTTCGCGTCATCGTCGGCGGCAAGACTTATGACGTCTATCCGAGCCGCGCGCCGGCTTCGAACTGACCTTCCCGCGTGGACGCCTGGTTAGCCGGCTTGGAGCAACTTGGCCTCGTCAAGGCCGTCAAGACTTCGTTCTTCGCATATCCGCTGATCAATGCCATGCATATCGCCTCGATCGGCGCGTTGCTCACAAGCGTCGTTTTGATGGATTTGCGTCTGCTCGGCCGGTTCGGCGACTTGCCAGAACAACGGTTGGTCGAACTGATGCGCCGCTTGGCGCTGGGCGGCTTTGTCGTCGCCGCGATGACCGGCGCGATCATGTTCGCCGTCAGGGCATCCGACTATGCGGCCACCCCACTCTACTGGGCCAAGATGGGGCTGATCATCCTGGCCGGCCTCAACTTCCTCGTCTTCTTAAACCTGGACCGACACCGGGCCTGGGGCGCAGAATTGTCCGGCATCGCCCGACTGCCGGTGCTCGCCTCTTTGATCCTTTGGCCCTGCGTTTTGATCGCTGGTCGATTTCTCGGCTTTGTCTGAGCGCCGAAGGGGGATCAGATTTGTTCCACGGCCGCTCAGGCGGCGATCGCCAGGAATTTCTCCAGCACCTTGTCGCCCATGGTTGTGGTGCCGACCTCGTTCTTGCCTTCGGACATGATGTCCTTGGTGCGATAGCCGTCGTCAAGCACGGCGGCGATGGCCGCCTCGAGCCGGTCGGCCTCGGCTACCATGCTGAACGAATAGCGCAGGCACATGGCGAAAGAGGCGATCATCGCGATCGGATTGGCAATGCCCTTGCCCGCGATGTCCGGCGCCGAACCGTGCACCGGTTCGTAAAGCGCCTTGCGCTTGCCGGTCTTCGCATCCGGCGCGCCGAGCGAGGCCGACGGCAGCATGCCGAGCGAACCGGTCAGCATGGCCGCGACGTCCGACAGCATGTCGCCAAACAGGTTGTCTGTGACGATGACGTCGAACTGCTTCGGCCAGCGCACCAGCTGCATGCCGCCGGCGTCGGCCAGCATGTGATCGAGCTTCACATCGGAATATTTGGCCTTGTGCGTCTGCGTCACAACCTCGT